>CAXSGC010000008.1:0-115868 GCA_964236945.1 uncultured Acidobacteriaceae bacterium
TGGATCTCCGCCAGGAGCCGATCCCCGCGTACCTCCGTCATAGCCACCCCACCGCCGCTCCCCGACATCCGAGACACCGCATGCGCCGCGCCCGTCGCCCGCACCTCCCGCAGTTGGGGACCGCCCGCGCCCGCCCGCCCAAAGCTCATCTCGACCGACTCCGCCTCCAGATCGCGCTCGCCCCGGCCACTCGCCCCCGCACCGCCCGAGAGCATCGCCGCCAATCGCACCGATCCCACCAGACCCACGCGCTTCACCGCGCCGGCCTGATCAAATTCGGCATCCCCCCGCGACGCCCTTCCCCGCGCATGCTCTCCCGCACCCTCGCTCGTCATCTCCAACCCACCCGACATCTCCGCGCGCTCCGGCCGCCCCGCCCGGTTGAACAGGAGTGCCGCCCGAGGCGCCGTCAGCCGCTCTCCATCGCGCTCCAGCGTCGCTCGGCCCTCCGCGTCGATCCGTTCCACCACGCCCGCAGCTCCATCCCTCCGATCGGATCCCGCGGAGTCCCGCCTCAGGTGCACCACCGCCCGGTCCGCGCTCGCCGTCTCGGCCACCGCATCGCCGCCGCTCATGGCAACATACCTCGCCTGCCCAAGCACCACCTCGCCGTCGCCCCGCCGCATCTCCGCATGCGCCGCCGTCAAGTTGACGAGCCGCCCGTCGCGCGACCCCGCCAGATGCACGTCGGACTGCAACACCAGAGCGCCCGTGTCCGAGCGAAACTCCGCCCCCTTCGCCCTTCCCGTCATCCCTCGAAACTGGAACTCGATTTCTCTGTCCGTCAGAGCCACCCCAAGCTTCTGCTGAAACACCAGGCCGCTGGTCTTCACATGAATCACCCGAGCCTGGTCCTCAGCGGCCCCCCGCGCCGGCGCCTCGAGATCCAGAAACACCTCGCCCGTCGCGCGCACCACCCCCGCCTTGCCGTCGTACTCAAACTCCGACCCGTAGATCCGGTCCGCCCGGTCGCCCGCCTTCCCGTAAAGCACGATCCCGACGTCATGCAAGGTATACCGCCCATCCTTGCGCTCGACCGCCTTTGCCGCATGGATCGTGTAGATCGTCCGACCGCCCGCCGACTGCGAGTAGGTATACCCGTTCGTCTCCTGCACGAGATCGATCCCCAGCCGCCGCGGCAGATCCGTCAGCAGCCGATGCGCCCGCACGTGCGCATACTCGAAAAACCCGGCAAGCACCACGAGCAACACACCCGCGCTCGCCAGCAACCAGCCGCGAACCCCACCCATCCATCCAGCATCCCGAGACCGCTTCATGCGCTCCCACCATCTTCTCACCCGGAGTCTCGCGCAACAGTCCTCGATCCCGGGAAACGCCTGAGCGCTAAACTAACCCCTATGGCCGATCAGCTCTACCTGAGCCTCTGGTTCCCCAACTTCCGCCTCGATACCCTCCCCGCCGCGCTCGTCTCCGTGCTTCGCCAGTTCGCGCTCGTCAGCGGCACACCGACCGGCAAACGCGTCTCCGCCGCCTCCGCCTACCCCATCTCCTTCAACGAATCGCCGACCTACCAGCGCATCTACGTCAACGACAGCCGCGCCGAAGATTCGCCCGACACGGCCGGCGGCATCATCGAAAACGCCGTCTCCGAAGCCACCGAACATCTGCACGACGACATGGCCTACGAGTTCGAGATGAAGTGGAACCTATGGACGCCCGACGCCGGCCCCGGATCGGCCGGCTACACCCAAGACACGAACTCAGACCCCGACCAACTCGAGGCCGCCAGCCTGCTCGACACGCTCTGGCGCCCTGAACCCAAAACCGTCAAAGTCATCGGCTTCGGACCGCACTTCGACGAAGGCTCCTTCGAACAGAACGGCCACATCCGCGTCGACTTCGGCCTGGACTACCCCTGGGTCCTCGACGAAGAAGACGATGACCTCGATGACCTCGATGACCTTGGCGACGAGGAAGCCGAAGCCGCCGGAATCGAAGCCGAAGAAGCCGACCGAGACGACACCTCCGGCCCCGGCCCAACCTCCGGCAAACTCCTCAGCTTCAACCGCCCGAAATCATCCTCCAACCCCGACCCCCAAACCGAGGCCGCCACCTACATCCAGAAAAACGTCGAAATGCTCCTAGCCTTCACCCTCTCGGTCGAAAAGCACTGCAACATCTCGAGCCGCCTCCTCTGGACCGAATCCGGCGAACCCCTCGCCGAAAAACTCATCGCCCGCCTCCAGCGCCTCAACTGACTCGCTATAGAGCGCATGACGTAACGCCGGCGCGTTGCAGCGCACGCAGGCTCAGCATAAAGTACCCGCATCAGCTCGCAGGAGGTCTCGATGCGCCTTTCCGCCGCTTCCCTTGGCGCGATGGCAATTACTGCCACAGCCCTCTCCCTCGCCTTGGTCGTCATCCCATCCGCGTCCGCTCAGGGCAGCATGTTCCCCAACGCAACTGTCTGCGGCGTCGTCTTAAATGAAACCGGTCAGCCTGCCCCATTCGTCAAAGTCTCGGCAGCCTACCTCGGCGGGCACTCCGGTCCATACCCAATGGCCGTAACCGATGTAGGGGGCCATTACTGCCTGCTTGACGTCCCTGGCGGTCCCAATATGATCACCGCCGATGACCCCGCAAAAGGCTACCCAAGCCTCCTCAGCAGCCTGTACTCCACAACCAAGCAGCCAACTGTCACGACCGTACCCAGCGACGGCACCCGGGTTCACGTCGACGTGCGCATTCCCTACAAAGCCGCTATTCTCCACGTCCAGCTCACAGACGCAGACACCGGCCAGCCCGTGCGCTCCATGATGTACAAGCTCTCCCTCAAAAGCGACCCGAACAGCTACCTGCGAGGAAGCGGCTCCAGCACAGAACCTCTCCTCGTGCCGCCCCGCCGCGACGTCTATCTCACCGTCACCGGAGCCGCTTATCAGCCAGCCACCAGCCCGAATCAGTACCATCTGCTCTTGGGGCCGCCCGGCGGGGGCATCGACACCAGCGTTCCCAACCTACAGCCAGCGACCGGCGTGACCCCGCCGCAGCTCCTGCTCAACCTGGCCAGCGGAGCGGTTTACACCCTCGCCGTTACCCTCCACCGCGTCCCCTGACCCGTCACCCCGCCACCACAATCTCCGAAAAATCCGCGATCCGCGAAAAATCCCCCACCACCCGCGCCAACAAGGCCAGCCGATTCCCCCGCAGAGCCTCGTCCGCCACCATCACCATCACCGCATCGAAGAACGCGTCCACCTCCGGCCGCAGCGTCGCGATCAGACGCAAGGCCTCCGCATACTTCTGCTCGGCGCTTAGCTCCTGTACCCGTGCCGCCAGGTCCGCCGAACGCTCCGCCAGCGCCGTCTCCTCCGGCTCTAGCAGCAGCGTCTCATCCACCTCCGTCGGCACCGCGAACCCCTTCTCCCGCGCCTGCTCCAGAATGTTTTTCATGCGCTTGAAGGCGGCGCTCACCGCCAGAAAATCGCCCGCACTCTCCGCCCCGCGTACCTCCGTCACCGCCTCCGCCCGCGCCGCCGCATCGCGCACGTCGCCCGACCCCGCCGCCATCACGGCCTTCACAACGTCGTACGCCTGCCCCCGCGCCTCGCGCAAATAAAACTCCACCCGCTCGGCAAAGAACGCCATCATCTTCCCAACCAACTCGACCTTGCCCTCAGCCCCAGCCTCCGCCACCTCGCGCAGGGTCAGCGACACCTCCGCCGCCGCCAGCATCTTCACAATTCCGTTCGCCGCCCGCCGCAGCGCAAAGGGATCCTTCGACCCCGTCGGCTCCATCCCGAGCGCAAACATCCCTGCAATCGTGTCCGCCTTGTCCGCGATCGACAGCAGAACGCCCTCGGCCGACCGCGGCACCCGATCCTCCATCCCCACCGGACGGTACTGGTCGTAGATCGCCGCCGCCACCCGCTCGCCGATGCCCTGCGCCCGCGCATACAACCCGCCAACCACCCCCTGCAGCTCCGTAAACTCCTTCACCAGCTCGGTCGTCAAGTCCGTCTTCGCCAGCCGAGCCGCCTCATCAAGCGCCGCGCCGTCGACCGCAATCCCCTTCCGACCGGCCGCCCGAGCCAGCTCCGCCGCGACCCGCCGCAACCGCTCCGACTTCGCCGCATAACTGCCGAGATCCTTCTGAAACGTCACCTTCTCAAGCAGCGGCACGCGATCGCGGAGCGAGACCCTCTGATCGAACTCCCAGAAAAACCGAGCATCGTTGAACCGCGCCCGCAACACCCGCTCATTCCCATGCCGGATCACCGCCTCCCCCGCCGCATCCACCTCCGTGTTCAGCACCGCCAAAAAGTGCGGTGCCAGCGACCCGCCCGCGTCCTCCACCGCAAAGTACTTCTGATGATCCCGCATCACCGTAACCAGCACCTCCTCCGGCAGCGCGAGATACTCGCCCTCAAACCCGCCCAGCAACACCGTCGGCCACTCCGTCAGCTGCGTCACCGTCTCGACCAGAGCGTGATCCTCGCGCCACCGCGCGCCTGCGAACGTCCGGCAAGCACGATCGAGCCCCTTGCGAACTCGCTGCCGCCGCACCTCCACATCCGCCACCACAAACGCCCGCTCCAGCGCCGCCGCATACGCCCCCGCACCCCCAATCGCGACCGGCTCCCCGCCATGCAGCACCCGGTGCCCAAACGTCACCGCGCCTGCCGTCTTTCCCGCAAACTCGACCGGCACCACCTCCGCATCGAGCAGCGCCAGCAACCACCGAACCGGCCGCACAAATCGCTCCGTACTCCCCGTCCGCCAGCGCATGTTCTTCGCCCAATAAATCCCCGACAACTCCTTTGGCAGCTCCGCCGCGATCACCTCCACCGCCGACCGCCCTGCTCGTGTCACCACCGCACGCAGGTACTCGCCTTTAGCCGTCTCCACCCGATCGAGCGCCTCCACCGCAACCCCCGCCTTGCGCGCAAACGCCACCGCCGCCGCCGTCGGCACACCATCCTTGTAGGCCACCTTCACCGACGGCCCAACCATCTCCTCCGGCACCGCCTCCTGCTGCGCGAGCACCCCCGAGACCAGCACCGCGAGCCGTCGCGGCGTCGCGAAATTCCGCACCGAACCTTCGGTCTCCGGAGCCCCCGCAACCAACAGCCGCTCGCGCTCCAGCATCCCCACCACCCGCCGCCGCAACTCCGCCTCGGCCCCCGCGATCATGCGCGCCGGAACCTCCTCCAACCCAATCTCAAACAAAAACTCAGACATCAGCCTCTACTTTCCTCTCACCACAAACCCCGGGTGGCCCAACCTCTCGCAGCCTCATCGCGAAAGTGTGGGTTCCGAACCACCACAAACCCCGGGTGCCCCAACCTCGCAGTCTCATCGCAAAAGTGTGGGTTCCAAACCACCACAAACCCCGGGTGCCCCAACCTCTCGCAGCCTCATCGCGAAAGTGTGGGTTCCAGCCGACTCACCTGCCGTGCATACATCTTCGCCACACCCACCACCAACGTCCGGATCCGCGCCATCACCCCCACCCGCTCCGTCACCGAGATCGCCCCGCGCGCATCCAGCAGATTGAACAGATGCGAGCACTTCAGCGCCAGCTCATACGCCCCCAACACCGGAAATCGCTTCAGCAGGAGCGCATCGGCCGCATCGTCCGCGAGCAACGCATCGCCGCGCCCCAACAGCTCCAGACACTCCGCCTCGTACAGCCGCAGATGCTCCCACAGCCGCTCCACCTCCGCATAGTCGAAACCGTACGCCGAAAACTGCTCCTCCTCGGCGAGCCGCATCTCGCCATAGGTCACCTCGCGATCAGGCGCTCCATTTTCCCCCGGCTCGACCGCCCAGACAATGTCGTAGATCGAGTCGACATCCTGCAAAAACCCGGCCATCCGCTCCAAACCATACGTAATCTCGCCCGAGATCGGGTCCAGATCCATCCCCCCGCATTGCTGAAAATAGGTAAACTGCGTAATCTCCAGGCCGTCCAGCATCACCTGCCAGCCCACGCCCCACGCACCGCCCACCGGCCACTCCCAGTTGTCTTCTTCGAACTTGATGTCGTGCTCGCCAAGGTCGATCCCGATGGCAAGGAGCGACTCGAGATAGATCTCCTGAATGCGCTCCGGCGGCGGCTTCAGCACCACCTGTAGCTGCGTGTGCCGAAACAGCCGATTCGGGTTCTCGCCATACCGACCATCCGCCGGCCGACGCGAAGGCTGCGCATACGCAATCCGCACCGGCTTCGGCCCCAGCACCCGCAAAAACGTGTCCGGCGACATCGTCCCCGCGCCCACCTCCACGTCGTACGGCTGCTGCAACACACACCCGCGCTCCGCCCAGAAGCTCTGCAAACGAAACAAGAGCTCCTGAAACGTCAACGCCTTCTTCGCGGCCAACTCAGCCATCCGACCTCTTCTCTCAGCGACAATCCTCCGATTCTAAATCGCTAGTCTAAAGTCCGAGATCGCCGGCTCCGCAGATGAGGCCATCCGCCGCAAGGCGCCTCTCCACTTACAGCAGCTTCCCCTCCGACAAGTCCCGAATCAGACCCAGGTCCGCCGCCAGGAAGTCGTACCCCGGCAACTCCGGGAGCGCCGCCCACCGCATATCGTTGAAGATCCGGTTCTCGATCCCACCCTCAAACTCCTGCACCAGAAAAAACTGCAGATCGATCGCTCCACCGTTGCGGTACGTGTGCCGCACCCGAGCCACCCGCCGCCCGATCACCGCCGAAATCCCCAGCTCCTCGTTCAACTCGCGCTTCAGCGCCGCCTCCGAGCTCTCCCCCAGCTCCACCTTGCCGCCCGGAAACTCCCACTTCAGGCTCATCGGCTGGTCCGCCTTTCTCTGGCAGATCAGCACCTCCATCTCCGTTGCCCCCGAACGCACAATCAGGCCGGCCACCACCAGCCGCGCCGGCCGCCTATCGCCTTCGCCTGGCCCTGCCCCGCGCCCGTCCAGCTTGCGAATCGACTCCTTCAAATCTCACATCCCCGTCACATCGGCTGGAAGTTTAGACGGGAGCCGGAACACAAAAGGCTCAAGCCGCGGAGCACCCCGGAGTAACCTCAGCCGCCGGTGCGCGATCTCCCCGGCAGAAATACCGGCCATCCCTCGGCCGCGCTCCGCTCCCGCAAAGCCGCCGTCGGATTCACGGCAAACGCCCGCCGCGCAATCCCAAGCATCGCCGCGTCATGCACCGAATTCCCAAACACCACGTCGGGCCGCACCACCCCCGCCCCAGCCAGCGCCGCGACCTTCGCCTCGTCGGTCGGCACCCGGAGCAGCTTGCCCGTCACCCGCCCGTCCGTCACCTCCACCCGCGCCGCCCGCACCCGCTCCGCCCCGATCCCAAACGCCCGCACCCCCTCCTCGATCACCCAGTCGTTGGTCGAACTCACCGCCCAAACCTCCGCCCCCAGCCTCCCCAGCTCGAGCGCCAGATCCAGCATCTCGGGAAAAATCCCCGGCCGCACATGCGCCTCAAAGAACACCGCCGCCGCCCACCGCATCTCCTCGTCCCTGAGACCGCTGTACATCTGCACCATCTCGCCGCAGATCGCCGCCTCCGACACATCGCCCCGCAGATACCCCTCGTACCGTCCGCCAATCCAGTCCGCCATCTCCCGCGAAGGGAGCCCGGTCTCGATCGACCACCGCATAAACGCCGACCCAGCATCGCCTGACCACATCGTCCCATCGCAGTCAAACACCGCCACCCGCGGCTCGGCGAGAAGCACCGCCTCGCGAAACTCCGCCGCACTGAGCACACCCGCCTCGCCTTCTACCTTCTCCAAAACCACGTCCTCCATCCCTGTCCTTTCAAGCTCACGTTAGAGCGCATTCTACGGGACATCCACTCAACTCCCGTTAACCCCCCGCGTGCCCCCCGATCCACTCCTCCGCGCATCCAAACCTTTATGAGCGAACAGAAAAACCTCAGCGGCCCCGATGGCCTCAAAAAGATCAACGACCTCGTCAAAGACATCCGCATCGCCATGATGACCACCGCCGCCCCCGACGGCTCCTTCGACTCGCGCCCCATGGTCACCCAGAAATCCGACTTCGACGGCGACGTCTGGTTTCTCACCCGCGCCGAATCCGGCAAGGTCGCCGAGATCCAGGACGACTCGCACATCTCGCTCCTCTACGCCGACGCCGACAACTCCAAATTCGTCTCCGCCAAAGGTCGCGCCTACCTCTCCAGAGACCGCGCCAAAATCCAGGAACTCTGGAACCCCATGTACAAAGCCTGGTTCCCAGAAGGCGAAGACGACCCCTCGATCACCGTCCTCCGCGTCAACATCTCCGAAGCCCAGTACTGGGAAGCCTCGTCCTCAAAACTCCTCCGCGGCCTGAAATACGTCGCCGCCGCCGCCACGGGAGGCGCCATCGACCTCGGCAAAACCGGCAAAATCACCTTGGGCTAAATCGAGCGCGCTCAAAGCAGTGGAAGCGCGATGCCTGGAACAAAGGCACCGCGTGGATTGCGAGCCTCTTCCTCGATACGCATCGAGAAGGCTAAGTACATCAAGGCTGAACGCGCAAGTTTAACAATGCGAAGTGTATGAGTTTCGAACTCTGCGAGCGTCATTGTTTCCACTGCACCCATCGGATTGGGTCTTGCAATTTCGCGAAGGATAAGAGAACGATGTTCTAACAGATTGCGAAGCCGCTTCAACTCTGAAGCTTCGGGGGCTATCGAATCCTGGTAGGCAGAACCTTCCCCAATTATCTCTAACGCGAGCCAGTACAAACCACGCAATGCGAGGTTTTCCTTGTCTCTAAATTCCGGTCTTAAGTCGTCCTTCTTCGTATTCCAAATGCTTCGCAGATCGATTCGCTTTGCCTTCATCCCTAGCTTGTAATACGAGTTGATGAATCCAGCGACCTTATCGAGAAGGCTGTAGGCAACGCGGAAAGCTGTGCGTAGTTTCTCCGTTTGCAGGCTGAATACCGGATAATCGAGCGTGTTTGTTAGGAATACACCCCGGTCGGCATAATGTTGTTTGCGCTGTCGGGTTCCCTCATACAGGAACCAACGAGCTACTATAAATTCCTGCTTCATCTGGTTGAACCAAGCGATGAACTCGGGCGGGTCACCGGCAGGAGAAATGTAGGACGGAAGATTCATCCGATCCTGGGCCGCGATAGAGTGTGTCCCGAGCACATTCAGGGGATTCAGAAATAAGTTGTTCCGCAGAGCCCAATGGCGATACGCTCTTTCATCTTCTCCTCTACCGAGGGAGAACCTGTCCAAGGGATTCTCTGATCGTGTTATCTCTGGATCAATCTTGCTTGCAATCCGATCGGCTAGTTCTTTGTAATACGGCTTGCAAAAGGGTTGTCCGTTCTCCCAGTTCGCATTATCTGCTTGGGTTGCTTGGAGGTATTGGTGTGCATAGGCCGCAAGTAGGCGGGCATGACCTGAATCAGGAATGCTGGGCAACAATGCCTGCATTGCTTCGCCGCGGTTCCCGAGCGCCATGGCGTACGCAGGAACGAGTGCGAGCGCGAGGTCATACAGTTCGATAGCTTCGAGACCCCGCCCGAAGGAACTTAGGCTGTTCCCTAAATTCACAAGCATCGACGCCTTCATCACGGGGTCGAGACGAAGGAATGTGGAGTGCTGAAGCGCGCGGCGTAGGTACAGGATCTGTCGCTCTCGGTCAGGCTGGCGCCACTGCCAACTTCGACGGTCGTGGATGTCCTGGATCGCAGAGTGGATGTTGCTGCGAAAGTACCAGACATAGGAAGCATGTTGGGAACTTTCATCAGCACAGAGCAAAGCCGCCCTTTCTTCTAGGCTTTGCAAGGTGGCGATATTGCTCGCGTCGGTAGCAGCGTCTATTTCTTCTCCGAGCTTTGCTACTTCCTCAAACGTCATTGGCACTCCTTCCTGAAGGCTGTCCATGGCCCACACGCAGAGTGCGGAAATTGAATCTTTTCCTTCTTTCAGCTCAAAGATCACCTGAATAGTGAGAAGAAAAAGTTTCTATACCGGAGCCTGCCCATCCACCACCGTCACCCCCGCCGGCACCGCAAACCGAAAATCCGCGTCCGGCAGAGCCACCCCCTCCTCCACCCCAGAAAACACAAACTCCGTCACCGAACCATCCACCCGCTCCATCCGCAGACGCTCGATCGCCCCAGCCGACGTCACCGTCAGCAGGAGCTGCCGTTCTGTATCCACCAAACCTTTCGGCTGCCCGGAGATCGCAAACCTGCCACCCTCGGCCGCCGTCACCGAGATCGCCTCCAGCTCCTTCCGCAGCTCCGTGTGCCCCAGCAAAAACCGCAGCGGCGACCGCACATCCTCGACCACCCGCGCCGGCGTCCTCACCGCCTCCGCCTCGCCCGGCGTGTAGCTCCACGCAAACTTCCCATCCAGCACATACACCTTGCCCGCGGGAGCATCGGTGGTCCACCGCATCCGCCCCGGCCGCTTCAACTCAACCGTCCCGGTCTCCGAGCGGTCCATGCCCATGCCGCTGTACCGCTCGGTGTACCGCGCCCGCAGCGTCCGCAAGTGGTTGTAGTGCGCATCCACCCGGCTCAGCAGCGCAAGATCGGCAGCCGAAATCTTCGCGCCTTGCCCCCAACCCGCACGCAGACAAGCCGCACCCAGCACCACCAGCAGCAACGCCGACCGGACCCGCCTCACTGAATCGGCTGCGTGCAGTTCGTCCCACCCGCGGGGTCGTACCGGATCGTATTGTTCTCGTCCGAGCAGAATCCACGATCGCCCGTCTTGCCCACCGACTGCGGCACCGCCGTAATCTCGTACGACGTATACATGTCCTGGTTGTTCACCTGCACCTTGTTGCAGTTCGTGATCGAAAAGGTATAACCCGCCTTCTGCCCGACGGTCAGGTCCGGCGCAATCAGCTGGGCCGCCTGCGCCGTCGGCGCCCCCGCGCTCGGACTCCCGCCCAGCGACGACAAGGAACACGCAAATCCATTCGCCGGGTACGCCGAGTTGTACTGCAGCTGCGCCTGCCCGATCGTCCGCACCGACTGAATCGCCGACGTCTCGTTGCCCGACTTCCGCAGCTTCAACAGCTGCGGCACCGCCAAGGTCATCAGGATCAGCATCACCGACATCACGATCAACAGCTCGATGAGCGTAAATCCAGCCTCCGCGCCGGCAACCCTCTCAGCCCGCATCTGTCTCTTGTGGCCGTCCCGCACCTGTCTCATCATCGCCAACCCTTAACCTCGCCCTAGAATCTACCAAACTGACGTCCCTAACACACCAGATCCGACCGTTCCACCTTCACGCCCTTCAAGTTGCCCAAGAGCGTCAAAGCGATCTTCTCCGTCGCAAACAGCTCCCCGGCCAGCTCCCGCACGCGCCCCGGCGTTACGCGCTCAATCTCCGCCACAATCTCGTCCACGCCGAAGAACCGCCCAAAGTACATCTCCTGCCGAGCCAGATTCGCCATCCGGCTCCCCGAACTCTCGAGCCCAATCACGATATTGCTCTTCAGCTGATCCTTCGCGCGCTTCAGCTCGGCCGCGCTCGCCTCTTCCTCCTTCAGACGCCGCATCTCGCCCAGCGTAAGCTCCACCACCTGTGCCGCGTTGTCGGCCGACACCCCCGCATACACGCACAGCGATCCCGTGTCCCGAAACGGACTCATCTCCGAATAAATCGAGTACGCCAGACCCTTCTCCTCGCGGATCGTCTGAAACAGCCGCGAACTCATCCCGCCGCCCAGCATCGTGTTCAGCAGATACACCGCGTACCGGCTCTCATGCCGCACCGGCGGCGCAGGCACCCCCAGGCACATCTGCACCTGCTCGAGCGACTTCTTCTGCTTCAGCGTCACATGGGCCGTCGATCGCGGCACCTCGGGCGCATCCTCCGTCTCGGGTCCGCTCGCGCTCAAACCGCCAAACCGCTCCTCCACCTCCGCCACAAACCTCTCATGCTCGAGATTCCCCGCCGCCGAAAAAATCATCCGCCCGGGCGTAAACCTCCGCGCATACTCGGCAAACACCACGTCCTGGCTGAACCTCGCAACCGACTTCGCCGTCCCCAGGATCGGCCGGCCCAGGGCATCGTCCTTCCAGAAGTTCTGCGTCCACGTCTCGTGCACCAGATAGTCCGGGCTGTCCTCGTCCATCTTGATCTCTTCCCGGATCACGCCCTGCTCGCGAAGGAGATCCTCCGGCGCAAACGTGGGATGCAGCACCAAGTCCGACAACACATCAAGCGCCGGATCAACATTCTCGTCCAACACCTTGATGTTGAAGCAGATCGTCTCCTTGCCGGTAAACGCATCCAGGTTGCCGCCGATCGTGTCCACCTCCCGCGCAATCTGCTGCGCCGACCGCGACGTCGTCCCCTTGAACACCATATGTTCGACAAAGTGCGAGATCCCGTTCACCTCCAGAGCCTCGTCCCTCGACCCCGAGTTCACCCACGCACCCATCGAGACGCTCCGCACCTGCGGCATCTGCTCCGTCAACACCGTCAAACCGTTTGGCAACACCGTCTTCCGAATGCTTCGCGCGGGACTCAACCGCTCCGCCGTCCCCACTTCCACAACCGTCGTCGCCATACCAGACCTCAACCTCCATTCTCCCATATCGGGCCCCCGTACCGCCCGCGTCGCGATAAACTGAACCTGACAGAAACACGCTCAACCAGAGCGCACGCACCCGATGCTCCCCACCAACCCCCAACCCGCCCACACCCCGCTCTTCGGCCAATCCGAAGCCGACCTCACCAACCTCATGGCCGACTTCGGCCAGCCCCGCTTCCGCGCCGCCCAGCTCGCCCTCGCCCTCTACCGCCGGCGCGCCACCTCGCTCAGCGAAATCTCCACGCTCCCCTCCGACCTCCGCCACGCCCTCACCCAACACGGCCACGCCGTCGGCCTCCCCGAGATCGTCCAGACCGCCACCTCGGTCGACGGCACCGAGCGCTACCTCATCCGCATGGCCGACGGCGAAACCGTCGAGACCGTCTGGATGCCCGACGGCGACGGCACCCCAACCGAGTTCCCCACCCCCGCTTCCACCTCGGACGCCGAAGCCGGCGCCCCCTCAGCCGAGCAGACCCCCGACGCCCCCAACTTCCGCCGCGCCACCGTCTGCATCTCCTCCCAGGTCGGCTGCGCCGTCAACTGCCAGTTCTGCCTCACCGCCCGCCTCGGCATCCGCCGCAATCTCACCCCCGGCGAGATCGCCGGCCAGGTCGCCGCCGTCCTCAATCGCCACGACCTCAACCTCGGCAGCACGCGCGGCAACCCCACACCCCCACGCATCAACCTCGTCTTCATGGGCATGGGCGAGCCCTTCCTCAACTACGACAACTTCATCGCCGCGGTCCACCTCCTCGCCGGCCCCATGCAGATCCCGACCTCCCGCATGACCGTATCCACCTCCGGCATCGAGCCCAGCATCCGCCGCTTCGCGCTTGAGCCAGTCCGCCCCCACCTCGCCCTCTCACTCAACGCCTCCAACGACCTCACGCGCGCCGAAATCATGCCCATCACGCGCAAATGGAACATCGAGGCCCTCCTCCAGGCCTGCCGCACCCTCCCCCTCCGCACCCGCGAGTGGGTGACCTTCGAGTACGTCCTGCTCGGCGGCATCAACGACCAGCCCCAACACACGCGCGAACTCCTCCACCTCCTCCAAAGCCCCACCAGCCCCCTCCGCGATCCCTCCGTCGACCTCCCGCCCACCCGCGTCAAGGTCAACCTCATCGTCTGGAATCCCGGCCCCGACATGCCCTACACCCAACCCAACCCCGCCGACGTCCGCCGCTTCCAGCAAACCCTCATCGCCGCCGGCATCCCCACCTACATCCGCCGCCCCCGCGGCCGCGACATCTACGCCGCCTGCGGCCAACTCAAACGCACCGTCGATCTCGATCCCCTCACGCCTCCGCCACCGACGCCTCTAATCGCGATCGCACCCCGGGCCACTCCTCCGCTGTAATCGAAAACCACACCGAATGCCGCGCGCTCCCGTCCGGCATGATGTAGTGATTCCGAAACTTCCCCTCCTCGACCGCCCCCAACTTGCGCAGCGCCGACTTCGACGCCTCATTCTCATGATGCGTCTTGAACGCCACCCGCCGCAGCCCCATCCGCTCAAACCCATACCACAGCTGCAGGAGCTTCACCTCCGCGTTCACGCCCGTCCCACGCACCTCCGGCTCCAGCCACGTCCACCCCAGCTCCGCCGTCCGATGTTTCCGGTCGATGTCCGCCAAACGCGTGCTCCCCACCACTCGCCCACCCAAACCTGTGCCAGCCCGCAAGACCGTCACCCACGGCATCGCGGTCCCGGCCTCCGCGAGCCGCAAAGCCGCATCCACCCACGCGCGCATCTCCGCCGGGCTCCCAAACCCGCGCACCATGTATCGCCATGTGCTCTCATCCGCGGCCGCAGCCAGCAAAGCATCGAAGTGCTCGGCCCGCATCGGCTCCAACCGCACCCGGCCCCCCTCCAGCACCGGCGTCGGATGCTCTTCGGAGCCCGCGCTCACACCTCCACCGCCACCCGCGGAGCCCGCCGCCGCTCCCGGAACCCGATCTCCAGCAGCTTCTCCGCCACCCGCTCGTAGTCGTGCCGCAGCACCTCACCCTCATGGACAAAATTCGCCGTCACCGGCACCACACCCAACGCCCGCACCCGTTGAAGATCCGCCTCGATCGGACTCTGCCCCTCGCGCGCATACTGCTCCAGCCGCCGCGCCGAGATCAGCTCCGTATTGATCAGCGCATAGTCAAACAAACGCTCCGCCCCGGCGTGCTCCATGATCTTCTCCAGATGCTGCGAAGCCGTTAAACCCAAGGATTCATTCGCCTGCGTCATCAGGTTGCAAACAAACACCTTGGTCGCCTTGCTCTTCACCAGGGCCTCGCATATCCCACGCACCAGCAAGTTCGTGATCAGCGATGTATACAGCGACCCGGGACCCAGCGTAATCAGGTCCGCCTGCGCGATCGCCTCCAGCGTCTCCGGCAACGGCTCGGCCATCTCCGGCTCCAGCCGCAGAGCAACCACCCTGCGCCGGCTCGCCGTGATGTTGGTCTCCCCATGCACCACCGATCCGTCATCCATCTCCGCCGCCAGGGTCACATTGGTGTTGGTCGCCGGGTAGATCCGCCCCCTCGTCGCGAGAATCTGCGACGACATCTGCACCGCCTGCGCGAAGTCGCCCGTGATGTCCGATAACGCCGCCATAAACAGGTTGCCGAAGCTGTGGCCGTCGAGCTCCCCATGCTCAAACCGGTACCGAAACAGCCGCGACAGCAGGTGGTCGTCCTCGCTCAGCGCCACCAGGCAGTTCCTGACATCGCCCGGCGGCAGCATCTTGAAGTCCTCGCGCAGCCGGCCCGACGACCCACCGTCGTCGGTCACCGTCACCACCGCCGCCAGATCCCGGATCAGGCACGGCGGCTCGGCACAGAGAACGCTCGCATCCTCCACACCCGTCCCCGCCGGCCGCGCCACATACTTCTTCAACCCACGCAGGAGCGTCGACAGCCCCGTCCCGCCGCCGATCGCGACCACCCGGAGCGCCCGTCCGCCCGTCCCTTCAACCTGCTGCTCTTCAGTCATCCGCCGCGCTCTCGCTTTCGCTTACCCGGAGGCCTCTCCGAGATTACCCCGACGCGCCCTTAAGGCAGCGAGCAAGTCGCACCCGATCAGATATCCGTCTCCGGATACAGGAGCTCCGTAAACCGAGGGTCGTCCGCCATGTCCTGAAAATCCGAGTCCGCCCGCGCCTGGATCCGGTTGCGCGGATTCTGCCGGATCGCCTCCGTCAGGTGTTCCAGGCAGGTGTGCGACTCGCCCGTCATACTCGACAACAGCGCCAAACCGTAAAACGCATAGTCGGCGCTCTTGTTTTCCCGCAAAATGTGCCTGAACTCTTCCCGAGCGTCCTCATACTGCCCTTTATTCAAGAGCGAAATCGCGTAATCGTACCGCTCTTCGTGGCTCTGAAAGTTCGCCTGACCCTTGGCAACCTGCAGCAAACAGGCGTTGATATACATCCGGATCCGCTCCAGCATCTCCGGCGGACTGGTCGTCAGCATCTGGTCAAACGCGGCGTGCGCCTTGTCGAACTTGCCCTCCTGCATCAGCCGCAGGGCCACCTCATACAGCGCCAGCGTCTCCGCTCGCGGTCCATCCGCTGCCGGTCGAACCGTCCCCGCCAACACCCGGGGAGATCGTTTCACCGCGGAAACAGCCTCCGACTTGCCCTGAATCATGCTCATCTCTCTTGCCCCACGAGCCCCGCCCGCACCTTGCGTGCAAGAGGCAAGTACGTCTCTGACGCCTCGTCTCGGTTTTTATACCCACCCACCGACAACCGGTCAACTACCCAAAGGTGGTATGCCCCTACCATACATCGCCGGATTCAGATCCGGATCGTTGTACATCTTCATCTGCCGGTAGACCCGAAACCGCCGCCGCCCCGTCCGCACCTCCGACAGCAGATCCTCCAAACACCTCGTCAGATCCCTCCTCTGCTGCTCCAGCACACCGAGCCGCTCCCAATTCCGCCTCCGATGATCTTCGGTCGCCGTCCCGCGCCCAGCCTCCTCGCGCGTATGAAAGATCTTCAAGCTCAGGATCGACATCCGATCCACCATCAAACCGGGCGACTCCGAGTGCATCGGCGACGCCTCGTTCTGCGCCCCAAACGCCCGAAACAGGAGCTCATCCACCCGCTCCATCAGGTCGTTGCGCCGCTGATTCAGACCGTCGATCCGCCGCTTCACCGCCGCAATCTCCCCGTCCGTCGCCCCCACCGCCCGCGCCCGATCCTCCTCGTGCCAAAGTTCAAAGTTCGACCGGTGCTGCGCCAACAGAAGCCGCTCCGCCTCGCTCACCGCATCCCCGCCGCCCCACTCCGCCGAGCGATGCCACTCCGCCGTCGCCCCATCCTGCAACGCAGCAACCAACCCGGCCTGGGGAAAACTCACAGACATCAGCCAAACTCTAGCAGCAACGCCCCACTTGCCCCCGCCCCAAACCCCAAGCAAACTAAAGCCTCATGCCCAGCCCCGCCAAACGCGTCCTCATCTACCGGCTCGGCAGCCTCGGCGACACCGTCGTCGCCCTCCCCAGCCTCCACCTCGTCGCCCGCGCCTTCCCCGACGCCGACCGCCGGATGCTCACCAACATCCCCGTCAGCGAGAAAGCCCCCGCCGCCGCCGCCATCCTCGACGGCAGCAACCTCGTCCACGGCTACATCCCCTACCCGGTCGCCACCCGTAACCCCTTCACCCTGCTCATTTTGCTTGTCAAACTCCGGCTCTGGCGACCGGACGTCGTCGTCTACCTCGCCGGCGCTCGCGGCCTCGAAGTCGCCCGCCGCGACCAAACCTTCTTCAAACTCACCGGCGCCCGCGAGATCGTCGGCGTCCCCCTCACCGAGGACATGCAGCGACATCGCCTGCTCCCCGACGGCCGGACCTACGAGCCCGAATCCGCCCGCCTCGCCCGCAACCTCCTCCCCCTCGGCGACGCCCGCCTCGACAGCCCCCAATCCTGGGACCTCCGCTTCACCCCCGCCGAACTCGACCGCGCCGCCGAAGTCTTAGCTCCAGCCCTAGCCCCAGCCCTGACCCTCACCCCAGCCGACCCCGAAACCACCCCCCAACCCATCCTCGCCGTCTCCCTCGGCACCAAGCGCCAGTGCGGCGACTGGGAGCAGACCAACTGGATCGCCCTTGTCACCCAAATGGCCGCCCTCTGGCCCGGCCACGCCCTCGCCATCCTCGGCGCACCGAGCGAGCGCGACCGCAGCCAGGAGCTCGCCGACGCCTGGAACCGCTCCGGCGGACACCTCGCCCTCAACCTCTGCGGCCTGCTCACCCCGCGCGAAAGCGGCGCCGCCCTCGCCCATGCCCAGGCCTTTGTCGGCCACGACAGCGGCCCCATGCACCTCGCCGCCGCCGTCAGCACACCCACCGTCGCCATCTTCTCCGCCCGCCAGAAACCCGGCGTCTGGTTCCCCTACGGCCCCCACCACCAGGTCCTCTACCACCAGGTCAGCTGCTGGGGATGCAACCTCGAAACCTGCCTTGTCGAACAAAAACGCTGCATCCTCTCGATCACCGTCGCCGAAGTCCTCACCGCCCTCCAAGCCATCCTCGGCTCACAAAGAAAGACACACACGCCCGTGTGATATCGTCTCCGCTATCCTCCCGGAGACCTAACCGCCGTGCCCCAAACCCTATCGCCTCGTCTGGTTCCCACGCTCCTCTCCGCCCTCGCCCTTCTCGCCGGCGCCGCCTCCGCGCAGGTCGTCACCGTTCCCGCCAAGCCACAGGTCGGCTCCTCGAACCCCGTCACCGCCGAGCCCCGCATCGCCCGTCCGCCCACCCGTCCATGCAGCGTCTTTCTGCTGAAAAACCAGGCCTTTGCCGACTTCAGCGCCAAGCCCCTCGCCTACACGCCGCCCGCCGCCTGCCCCAGCCCCTGGGCCAAGGTCGTCCTCACCGCCGACTTCACCGTCTCCGCCGGCCGGCAGTACGACCGCACCGCCCAATTCTTTCTCGGCGACGCCAACCTCTTCTACGGCACCACCGCCGAACCCCGCCGAACCCTCAGCCCCTCCTGGCACGTCGAGCGCGACCTCACCGACCTCTCCGCCCTCCTCGAAACCCCGCAAACCGGCGCCGCCAACATCGGCAACCTCGTCAATTCCACCTACACCGGCATCATCTACGTCAGCGCCCGCATCGAGTTCTACCCCGCCTCCGCCGCCAGCCCCGCGCCCCGCGTCCCCGACATCGTCGTCCCCGTCTCCTCCGGCAACGGCGCCGGGACCCTCAACACCACCGCCGACCAGGTCACCCAGACCCTCAACCTCCCGCGCAACGTCGAGCGTGCCTACCTCGACGTCATCGCCCAAAGCCAGTACACCGACGAGTTCTGGTACCTCAACGTCCCCAACGACCAGATCGGCGCGCTCCAGAGCTACGGCAACACCGCCTTCCGCGAGACCGAGATCACCATCGACGGCGCCCCCGCCGGCGTCGCCCCCGTCTTCCCCTGGATCTACACCGGCGGCCTCGACCCCTACCTCTGGGAACCCATCCCCGGCGTCCAGACCCTCAACTTCAAGCCCTATCGCGTCGATCTCACACCCTTCGCCGGCCTCCTCGCCGACGGCAACCCGCACACGCTCGGCATCGGCGTCTTCAATGCCAACAGCTACTTCCTCGCCGCCGCCAACCTCCTCGTCTTTACCGACCACGGCCGGGCTCAGACCGGCGGCGCTCTCGTCGAAAACACCCTCACCCTCCAGCCCACGCCGCAGGTCTCCGAAAACCTCGCGACCGACGCCGCCGGCACCGTCACCGGAACGGTCGAGGTCGGCTCCAACCGCCAGTTCCTCATCTCCGGCTACGTCCACACCTCCCACGGTCGCGTCGACACCACCGTCACCGAAACCGTCAACTTCCTCAGCACACAGACCTTCAACGTCAACGCCAACGCCGGTTTCGACGTCCAGAACGCCGTCCAAACCAGCACCGTCGACTCCCGCACCGCCACTGCCAACGGCCTCCTCGTCAAAGCTCTCGACCAGCACATCTCCTTCCCGCTCACGGTGGACTACTCCTTCGTCACCCACCCTGACGGCACAGGCACCCAGGTCGTCACCGTCGATCAAGGCAACTTCCGCACCGACATCACCGCCCGGGACGCCTACACCTTCGACATCGGCTCCACCGACGAACTCGTCCACTCCACCGACACCCTCCAGTTCAGCGCCGCCGGAGCCCTGCTCGCCCCCGGCATCGGCACCTCCACCGCCTCGTTCGTCCACACCGGCGCCAACGGCGGATGCTTCAGCCGGACCCTTGAAGCCAAAAATCAGGTCCTCACCTCCGTGACGGACGGCGCCCGCTGCCCCACGTCAGCCCAGTAAGCGCCGTCAAACCATGTCATCCAGCCGCCAACCCAAGCCCATCGTCGTCGTCGGCAGCATCAACCTCGACCTCGTTGCCACCGTCGACCGCCTCCCAGCCCCCGGAGAAACCCTCTCCGGAACAGCCTTTGCCATGCACCCCGGCGGCAAGGGCGCCAACCAGGCCGTCGCCGCCGCCCGCCTCGGCCACCCCGTCAGCCTCATCGCCAAACTCGGAACGGACAGCTTCGCAGACCAACTGCGCCAATCGCTCCAAAACGACGGCGTAAACATCGACGCCGTCACCACCGTTCCCGGCTCCTCCGGCGTCGCCGTCATCCTCCTCACCCCCGCCGGCGAAAACAGCATCATCGTCATCCCCGGGGCCAACGCCCATCTCACCCCGGAGGACCTCGACCAACAACTGCCCCTCCTCCAAAGCGCCGGAATCGTCCTCACCCAGCTCGAGATCCCCATCCTCACCGTCGTGCGCCTCGCGCAAATCTGCCACGAGAACGCCGTCCCCTTAATCCTCGACCCCGCCCCCGCCCAGAGGCTTCCCGCCTCGCTCTTCGCCCAGATCACCTGGTTCACCCCCAACGAAACAGAGTTCGCCTTCTACGCCACGGATATCGCCTCCCAAACGGAGGAACCGGAAGTCCTTCACTCCGGCATCATCGTCAAGCAGGGCAGCCACGGCGTCCAGATCGGCAGCAGCGAAGAAGGCGTCAGCCAGCACGTCCCCGCCTTCCCCGTCCATCCGGTCGACACCACCGCCGCCGGAGATTGCTTCAACGGAGCCTTCGCCGTCGCGCTCCTCCAGGGCAAATCCCCCGTCGAAGCCGCCCGTTTCGCCAACGCCGCCGCCGCCCTCGCCACCACCAAACCCGGCGCCCAGCCCTCCATGCCCAACCTCCCCGAAGTCGAACACCTCCTCCGCTCCTAAGCTCGTCCCGATCCCGACTCTGCCTTTGCCGTTGCTCCGGGCTCCATCCCTGGCCCTTGGTTGTCATTCCCGAAGGGAATCTGCGTTGCCCCTGCCGTCGCTTCCTCCGCCGCAAAACCACCCGCCCGAAACCGCCATGCTTTACCATCGACCCAAGCATGCTTCCCGATCTCCCCAACCTCCTCCACCTCCTCCACCTCCTCCACGGCGGCTTCCAGGACCTCCGCATCCTCGTCGTCGGCGACCTCATGCTCGACCGCTACATCCACGGCGACGTCGACCGCGTCTCGCCCGAGGCCCCCGTCCCCGTGCTCCGCCACGTCCAGCGCTACGACCGCGCCGGCGGCGCCGCCAACGTCGCCATGAACCTCGCGGGCCTCGGCTGCCAGGCCTTTCTCGCCGGCTTCTGGGGCGACGACCCCGAACACCGCGACCTCGCCCACATCCTCGACAACGCCGGCATCGACACCCTCGGCGTCGTCCCCTCCACCCTCCCCACCATCTCCAAAACCCGCATCGTCGGCCGCAACCAGCAGCTCCTCCGCCTCGACATCGAATCCCGCGACACACCTCCGGCCATCGAAGCCGAGCGCCTCCACGACCGCGTCCTCGAGCTCCTCCCCAAGGTCCACGCCGTCATCCTCTCCGACTACAACAAGGGCGCCCTCACCCCCAGCCTCACCCAGGCCGTCATCCACGCCGCCCGCCTCCAGGGCATCCCCGTCCTCGCCGACCCCAAAACCCCCGACTTCTCCAAATACGCCGGCTGCACCACCGCCAGCCCCAACCTCCACGAGCTCGCCCTCGCCACCGGCCTCCCCACCACCGACACCCCCGCCCTTCTGCGCGCCGGCCAGCGCCTCGCGGTGGAGCACAACATCCAGTTCCTCACCGTCACCATGAGCGAACACGGCATCAGCATCCTCGACCCCCACCGCATCACCCACTTCCGGGCCCGCGCCCGCGAGGTCTTCGACGTCTCCGGCGCCGGCGACACCGTCATCGCCACCCTCGCCGCCTTCCTCGCCGCCGGCACCCCCATCCCCACCGCGGTCGAGCTCGCGAACCTCGCCGCCGGCATCGTCGTCGGCAAGGTCGGCACCGTCCCCGTCTCCGCCGCCGAGCTCGCCGCCCTCCTCGTCCCCAACGCCAGCCTCCCCGCCGCCGACAAAATCCTCTCGCCCCAGGCCCTCAAAGCCCGCGTCGCCCAATGGCGCGCCGCCGGCGAAACCGTCGTCTTCACCAACGGCTGCTTCGACCTCCTCCACATCGGCCACGTCACCCTGCTCGAACAGTGCCGCCGCTTCGGCACCAAACTCATCCTCGGCCTCAACTCCGACGCCTCCATCCGCGGCCTCAAAGGCGCCTCCCGACCCATCGTCGGCGAAACCGAACGCGCCCGCATCATGGCCGCCCTCGCCGCCGTCGACGCCGTCACCCTCTTCTCCGAACCCACCCCCCGCGACCTCATCGCCTCCATCCTCCCCGACGTCCTCGTCAAAGGCGGCGACTACACCGTCGAGGCCATCGCCGGGCACGAAGAGGTCCTCGCCCACGGCGGCCGCGTCGAACTCGTCCCCATCGTCGAGGGCTTCTCCACCTCCAACCTCGTCAGCAAACTCTCCATCCCCGCACCGCACCACACCCCCCAGGCATGATCCTCGTCACCGGCGGCGCCGGCTTTATCGGCTCCAACCTCGTCCACGCCCTCAATGCGGCCGGCCACACCGACCTCGTCCTCGTCGACAGCTTCGCCCCCAACTCCAGCTCCTCCCCCAGCCCGAAGTTCCTCAACCTCACCGGCGCCCGCTTCACCGACTTCCTCGATAAATCGGAGTTCGAGGAAGTCCTTCGCGCCGGCCACCTCCGCGGCACCCGGATCCAGGCCATCCTCCATCAGGGCGCCTGCTCCAATACCCTCGAACCCGACGGCCGATACATGATGAGGAACAACTTCTCCTTCTCGAAACTCCTCCTCCAGCACGCCCTCAGCCACAGCGTCCCCTTCATCTACGCCTCCACCGCCGCCGTCTACGGCCAAAGCTCCAGCTTCACCCCCGACCCCCAAAACGAGCGCCCCCTCAACCTCTACGCCTTCTCCAAACTCACCTTCGACAACTACGTCCGCCACCTCCTCCCCGGCGTCACCTCCACGGTGGTCGGCCTGCGCTACTTCAACGCCTACGGCCCCCGCGAAGCCCACAAAGGCCGCATGAGCTCCGTCATCCACCAATTCAACCGCCAGCTCCTCGCCACCGGCGTCATCCAGATCTTCGGGGGCTCCGGTGGCTACGCTTCCGGCGAGCAGCGCCGCGACTTCGTCCATGTCGACGACCTCACCCGCGTCAACCTCCACTTCGCCCATCTCCTCCCGCACACGCCCACCCGGTCCACTCAGTCAATCCAGGCCATCGTCAACGTCGGCACCGGCATCGCCCGCACCTTCAACGACGTCGCCCAAACCCTGATCCACCACCACGGCGCCGGACGCATCGAATACATCCCCATGCCCGCCGACCTCCACGCCGCCTACCAAAGCTGCACCCAAGCCGACCTCCACACCCTCCGAGCCGCCGGCTACACCCAAACCTTCCTCCCGCTCGAAGCCGGCATCCACAAGACCCTCAGCGCCGATCCCCACCCCGGCCCGCAAAAGCTCGCCCCATCCGCCGCCGTCGCTTCTCGGTAGGCGCAGGGCGATAGAGGCCTGTTGAAATACTCCGTTTTGCTTAGGGAACCACTGACTAGAGCAAATTACCTGTTGTTGTGGAGCGGGAATGTTCGTGCAGAGCCGTTTTCCTTGGGAGAAAACGGCGTCAATACCCGTGGCTCCCTATACACCGACAGGGAATTTGCTCTAAGCCGCGCTCTGTTAAGGGCACGGCTTCAGCCGTGCCGTCCGTGCCTCACATTGAAGGCGGCTTTAGCCGCTGAGGTACGCTTGCCAGGAAGGGAGCCCTTATTCAGGGAATCCTTAGCGGAAATTGAGCAGCCGAGGTACGTCTTCGGCTCTGCCGCAACTTCGATCAAGAGCTTCAGGAGACCAACCCAGGCCACATCGCACAGCGCCGGTGTATCCTCCACCAAAACCCACCTACACGAGAAAAACACCGCATGACCACAGAGGCCCAACCGTCCATCCTCTGCCTCAGCACCTACGAAAAAGGCCAGCCCTTCCTCCGCGAAGCCGCCCGCCTCGGCCTCCATCCCGTCCTTCTCACCGTCGATCCCCTCCGCGACGCAGACTGGCCGCGCGATGTCCTCCACGGCTTCTTCACCATGCCTGACGACCTCACCCCCGCGCAGATCCTCAACGCCATCAGCTTCTACGCCCGCACCCACCGCGTCACGCGCATCGTCGCGCTCGACGAGTTCGACCTCGAAGTCGCCGCCCTCGCCCGCGAACACATGCGCCTGCCCGGGATGGACATCTCCCAAACCAGCCTCTTCCGCGACAAACTCAGCATGCGCGTCCGCGCCCAGGACCGCGGCGTCCCCGTCCCCAGCTTTACCTCCGTCTTCCACTACGACGACGTCCACCGCTTTCTCCGGGACGTTCCCGGACCCTGGCTCCTCAAGCCCCGCACCAACGCCTCCGCCATCGGCATCCACAAGCTCACCCACACCGACGAGGTCTGGCCCCTGCTTCACGATCTCGCCGACCTCCAGACCAGCTACCTCCTCGAACAGTTCGTCCCCGGAGACATCTTCCACGTTGAAGGCATCACCTCTCAGGGACGGGTCCTCTTCGCCGCTCCGTTCGCGTACGGTCAGCCGCCCATGCAGACCATGCACGAAGGCGGTGTCTTCACCACACGCACCCTCGACCCAGCCTCGCCCGAGACCGTCCGCCTCCTCTCCGCCCACCATGCGGTCCTCCGGGCGCTCGACTTCAAAGACGGCGTCGCCCACACAGAGTTCATCCGCTCCCATGCCACCGGCGAGTTCCTCTTCCTCGAAACCGCCGCCCGCGTCGGCGGAGCCTACATCGCGGAGGTTGTCGGCTTCGCCCACGGCCTCAATCCCTGGGTCGAGTGGGCCCGCATCGAAGCCGCCCTCATCTTCAACCGGACCTACCGGCTCCCTCCGCTCCAGGGCGAGCACGCCGGCAGCGTCATCTGTCTCGCCCGCCAGCAGACACCCGATACCACCCGCTTCAACGACCCCGAAGTCGTCTTTCGCCTCCACAAACATCACCACGCCGGCGTCCTCGTCCAATCCCCCGACCCCGCGCGCGTCCAGCACCTCGTCGAAAGCTACAGCAACCGCTTCCTCCAGGACTTCTGCGCCACCCTCCCCGCCCCCGCCAAACCCACCGCGTGACCTCGCCCAACCTGCCCATCTCCACCGGAGCCGCACGTCGCCGAAGCGGCGAGACCTGCAGCCTGTCCATCTCGACCCGGGCCTGAGCTTGTCGAAAGGGGGAGCGGAAAGACCTGCAGTTCTCTTTCCCCAGGCTGGCGCATCTACTCCCCCAATCTCCTACAATAGAAACAGAGCATAGAAGAAAGAGCCACGCTGATCCGCATACCGAAATCCAGTCTGGATCCAGTCTAGATCTAGATCTAAGTCCTCTCGTTCGAAGACTTTGCGCAAAATGACGCCGGGGGGAGGGGGGGGTCAGACAACCGTTGGGACAGCCGGTTCGGGCACCCACCAAACCAGACGGGCGAGCAGAGGATAGTACAACCCAACCCGCACCTGCTCCTCCCCCATCACCCGGGCGTAGACCTCCATCTGCCCCCGGTAGCGCTCCCGCTCCTCGCTCAGAAACTCCTCGACGCCCGACCTGCCGTGCGTCGCCGTCTTTACATCCACAATCCACAGGAACTCGCTTCCCTCCGCCAACGGCGTCGCCCCGCCCCGGAAGATCCGGTCCATCCGCACCCGCTCCCACCCCCGATCGGCGCTCCACGACGTCCGCTCCGCCTCACTCTCCGCACCCTCCCTCGGCCCCAGCAGCCACCGCCCCACCGGGTCCGACACCGCCGTCCGGAGAGCCAGCAACACCTGCCCCGACATCCGCTCCGCTACCGCCCCAGCCAGACCCTCCCCGCGCAGCACCGCCCCCACCCTCGGCGCCCACCCGCGCACCTCCGCCAGCATCTCCTCTACCCCCCCACCCCCCTCCATCCGCCGCGCCACCACCTCCAAAAAAGCGTGGACTGCGGTGCCAAACCGCCGCGCCTCAAACGATCCCTCCGCCCGAGCAAACGGCGGTCGCACCGCGCGGCTCTCGATCTCCGCCTGCCCCCGCCAACGCCTCTCCGGATCGAACCCCCGAGGCACCCGCTCCAACCGCGTCGGCCGCACCACCACCTCCTCCTCGCTCGCACCCACCGAAGCCGCCAGCGACTCAAGCACCCCCCCACCCCTCTCAAGAACCGGCATCTCCAGCAGCTGCCCCGATTTATCTGGAAAATGCACCTTCGCAGCCTCCCACGCCGCCTCCAGCAAACTGCCCGCCTCCGGCTTGATCGTCCCGTCCTTGGACCGTGTCGGCGACGCAAACAGGTGCAGATCCTCCCGAGCCCGCGTCGACGCCACATAGAAGAGCCGCTTCCGCTCCCGCGCCTCGCGCCCGCTATACAAGCCGCGCACCCACCGGTTCAGCTCCCGTGACTCCTCGCCCTTGCCCACGATCGGCGCCAGCACCACATGCCCCCCCACCTCCTCCCAATCCAGCAACCTCCCCCGCACCCGCGGAGCCGGCTTCTCCGTACCCGGCACCACCACCACATCCCACTCCAGTCCCTTCGCCTTGTGAATCGTCAAAAGATCAACCGCGTCCGGAGAGGCCACAGCATCCGCAAACATCTGATCGAGGCGCCGCTCCACATCCTGCATCCGAACCTGACCGAAATCGCGCTCCAGTTCATAAAGCGACCGCAGATAGCGTTTCGCGTTGCGGAGTTCTTCCGGGCCGAGAATGACGTCGCCCCCCAGCGACTTCCAGGTTCTTTCGACCAGGGCCGCAAAGCCGACCTGGTGCGCCTGCCTTTGAGCCGCGTCCATCACCCGCCGTACCCGGTCGACCCGTTCTCCGGCGTCTGTCGCCAGCAGGGGTCTGCGTCTCTCGATCAACTCCCAAACCGTGCATTCCACAAACTCCGGATCATCCGCGCCCGTGAGCAGATGGATGACAGCGAGCGGCAAACCACTCCAAGGGGCACGCAGGATCGCCAGCCACGCGACCCGGTCAGAAGGATGAAGCAGAGCTCGCGTGATCGCCACGAGATCCAAAACCTCCTGTCGACCCCCTAGAGGCTCTATCTCGACCGCGCGAAACGGAACCGGGCCACCCTGTCCCTGCTCCCGTCGATCCGCCTTCAACGCAACGAGGATGTGAGTCAGATCGGCTCTCGCCCGGACCAGAACCGCAATGCGCCAGGGCTCGTTTCGACCTGTGGGGAGCGGCTTCGCTCTCCACTCCATTACAACCCGTCTGATCTCTTCGGCCTCGTCCCGGCCGCGTTGCTGCCTCATCCGTCGAGCTTCGTCTGTCGAAAGGTAAGGCAGCGGGCTCGCGTGCCAGAGCATGCCCCCGGCCGTCTCCGATGACCCACGTACTGCCGTCGCCTGGACGTACGGCACCTCGTCCGCGTTCTGGAGGAGGACTGACGGAAACACCCGCTCGAAGCCAGCATTGAAGTCGTCTACGAGGCCTCGCTGCGATCGAAAGTTGGCGGTCAGGTGAACGGCTCCGATCTCCATGCCGCCAAGCCGTCCGTTCAACATGGCCTCGACAAAGCTCTCCACGCGCGCCTGCCGAAACAGGTAGATCGATTGTTTTGGGTCTCCGACAAGAAAGACGGTACGTCCACTTCCTTCCCAACCCGCCGTCAACGAGACGAGTAGCCCGTACTGAGTTGTCGAAGTGTCCTGCATTTCGTCGACCAGCAGGTGCTGGGGCAGGCCCTCCCTGCTCTGATCGCTCTGTGCTCTGCTGCGACTCGCCCGCAAACCCTCTCGCGCAAGCGAGGCCAACTCAGCAAAATCGCCTTCCCGCCTCGCCTGGAACACCGCCCGGAGTTCCAGCAGGGCCGAACTCAGTACGCGAAACAGCGCCTTCGCCACATCCCACTGATCGTCCGGAAAGCGGGCCGGCGGCAAACACGCAATGCCCCTGAGGAGATGGAGCAAGTCCTCCCGACCGCGAAACTGTTCCAGCAGATTCCTGAGCCGTTGCCGGTCCTCCACGGTCGTCTCGAAGAAGATATGATTCTTCCCGAACCCCGACCTCCACTTCTTACCGGAAGATGGAACGAGGAGGTGAACCAGGGCCCGCCAGTGTGCGAGATGCTCCGTCGCGGCAGAGGGACAGGTTCGGAGTTCGCGGCAGATTGCCACGGGCGACTCGTCCCGGCCAGACGCTGGACGTTTGCTCATCTCTGCTGCCGCTTCGGTCAGATCTTCCAAAAGCCCAGCCGGAAACGCTTTGATCACCCGCGAAAGCCACGTGCAAATCGAGATCTCCAGCGTGCGGTCCAATCTCGGCCGTACCACCTCCTCAAGATACTTGTCGTCCAGCCGTTCCTCTCCGAGCGGGATCAGGTCTTCCCACTGATCCCTCCGTTCCAGCATCTCCGCCAGCATGCCTGCCACGCCCGCAAGGCTGCCGTCTCGATGTAAAAGCACCCGACGAAGCGCTTCGGTCAACTCCGAATCCGCCCCGCCCAGCTGCAGCATTGTCCTCCGTGCCGCCTCGGCGTAGAGGGTCCTCGGTTCGCTCGCAGGTGCGAACCCGGCGCCCACACGCGCCAGGACCGGCATCTTTTCGACGATCTCGCCGCAAAAGCTGTCGATCGTTCTCACTCGAAGGCGGCGTCGGTCTCCGAGCAGACCCCAACCTATCGCGCGATCCCGTTCGAGTACCGCTTCGGCGAGCGAGCGCGTCATCTTGTCAAACGAGCTCGCAGACGCGCTCAGAGGAGTCCCTGCAGCCGCAGCCTCAAGCTGCTCCAACACACGATCTTCAATCTCCGCCGCGGCAAGCCTTGTGAAGGTGATTGCCAGCACGTCTTCCGGGTGAGACACACTTGGGTGGGCCAACAACTTCAGGTAACGCTGAATCAGCAGGCCGGTCTTGCCCGATCCCGCCGGAGCCTCCACAATCCACGACCGGCTCACGTCGAGCGCACGTTCCCGTTCACCCCAATCGGGTGGAGCGTCGTCGGGCGGCTCCGAAAGCGGCTCTGGCCGAAGTTCGGCGTCGCGCGACGACTGGCCTTGCCCATCGATCTCCTCCTGCTCCTGCACCGGAGCGTCTTCCAGCTCCCAGAGCAGAGGAAACTGCAGCACCTCAGCCAAGCTCGATCTCTTCTTCACTCTCCTCCAAAATCTCTTCAAGGGCCGCAGCGTTTACCCGGCAAAGCAGCCTCTGAGAACAGTACCGGCAGGTTCCTGGAAAGCTCTTAGGATTCACTCGGGCGTCTCCCTGGGCATACTGCTCCGCCAACTGTTCGAGCACCTGTTTCCAAACTTCCACCTGCGAACCGAGGTCTTCAGCATCTATCGGTTCCGGTCTGCTCAGAGTCCCGGGACTCTCCTCCATCCCATGCAGCTGCATGTCCGTGCCTGCGACAACCCGGCCAAACGCAACCGCTTCGAGTTGCTCTGCCACACCCCCTGAAGCTCGCGATCGCCGCAAAGTCGCGTAGAGCGGCAGCTGCGGTGCGTCCATCCGGTCGCCAACCCAACCTCGAGGGCTGGACCCACTCATCCCTGTCTTGTAGTCGATCAGCACCTCTCCCCGTTCGGTCTGATCGACGCGGTCAATCCGCAGATTCAGCCGGAGCGGCCCTACACGAACATCCTCCATCTTCTCCTCGCTCAACTTCACGATGAACGGCAGGGCGCGGTCAAGTTCGACTCTCAACCAAGCCTTCAGGAGCGCCCTGAATCGAGTCCCCGCCATCTCCATATAAGCCAAATCCCAGGGCGTCTGCGCACTTCGGGCAAACTCCACCAGAGCTCCTGTCACCGCTCGCTCAACCGCGTCTGAGCGTTGTTCTGCGTTCATGGATTGAAGCGCAGTCTGCGTCTCAACCTCGCTCCAGAACAACTCCAACGCTCGATGGATCACGTTGCCGCGCTCCATTGCATCCATGCCTAATTCGGCCTTGCGCAACGAATGCGCTTGAAGACGACCCTCGGCAAACGCCTGAAATCCGCAGGCGGCTTGGAATTCCAGCAATCGCGCTCCGCCGCTCACGACTCGATCCGGCAAGGGTCCGACCGACTCCACATCGTCGATCCACTCTGTCGCGACCTCGGGCGCATCAGGCGCGTCCAGATCGGCAGGAGCCATTTCGCCGATCTCCGTTTCTTCGACACCGAGCAACTCCACCACGACGCTCGCAGCCTTCTGCTGACCGTCTCTCCAGCGTTTGGAGTAACTGCAGACCGCAATCCCGGCACTCTCGACGATCCGCCCCGTCATCTCTCGTGCAGCAACACGGTCGTTGTCGACGTCGCCGCCAGGCATCTTGAACTCGTGCTGCAACGAGAGAGGTAAGAATGGATGGGCCGCAGATCTCTCCGGCCACACCCGATCTCCCGCACGCAGAAACCAGACCGCGTCAAACGACTCGCCCGCAGCATCCTTTGGCGCGATCACCTGCACCGGGGAGTTCCGACCTTCCTTCCACGCGACGAAAAACGTCCGATCCGCGATGCGCTCTAACTCATCGAGTGCATCTCTGAAACCCACCTTTGTCGACCGGACCAGATCCAGGCTCGCCAACGCGTCCAGCGCCTCTTCCCACCGTTTCGCCAACTGCGCTCCCACCTCTTCCGTCTGGTTCTTCTCGCACCAGCGGGCAGCCCGAAGGAACTCACCCATCGCTTGCGCCCAGTCGACGTACCGCTTTTCCCCCCGCAACCCGCTCGCCGCCTGACTCATCCGGCGCAACGTCGACCGCAGCTCCGGCAAGCGATCCGCGCGCTTCGATCGATCCACGGACCGCGTCAGATCTTCGAGTGAAAGCTCCGGCCGAAGGCGCAGCTGTTGCCGCAACTCTCGGGCATCGAACTCCGCGCGCGCTGCTCGTTCCTGTTCCCCTCCAAAGACGCTTGTAACCAGCATCTGCCCGATCTGTTCGACTTCGAGCGGACGGTTCGCCCAGCCGAGCAGAGTGAGCGCGATCGAGCTCATCGCGGTCTCGGTCAGCGGGACCGCGTGCGAGATGTCCCAGGGCTCCGTCCCCGGCTTTCGACCGACAAAGCAAAGCTCTGGCGAGATCGCTTCCCGGAAGACCCGATCGATCTCCGTCCGTTCCTCGTCCAACCGCGGAACGACGATCGCCACCCGAGCCTGGGGCCGCTCGTGGAGCAAAGCTCGCACCCACCTGGCACATCCACGCAGCTCTTCTGCTTCGTCCTCCGCGCAGGCCAGAACTCGCCGTTCCGCAGGACCTCCAGCAATACTCTGCTCGACAACCAGGAGGCCGACCTGCTCGAAGACCTCTAGCAGAGCAGATCCGCTGGGCGTCAGGTCTTCCGATCCAACGAGGAAGAGACCCACGCTGGGCACTCCCGAAAGCCGCACATGTGCGTGTCTGACCAGCTCGCGCAGAACGCTTTCGAGCCGGCCTCGACCGATCCAGCCCTCCTCCTTGCAGCGTCGCTCCAACATCTCAAACCAGCGCAGAAACACGAGAGCATCTCCGTCGGTCGCGAGCCTTCGCAGCCGGTCTCCCGCCCCAAACGCCCACACGCGTCGTGCAGCCTCGCCAGCCAACCTCGCCAAATCGCTCCGGGTTGAAGTCACCGATACACTCGGCTGCAGATCCGGATCGCGATCGGCCTCCACAATCTCTCTCCAGAGAACGTCCTCCTGCGCCTCATTGAGCAAAATAAGTCGGGTTTCCCCCTCCATCACCAGGCCACGCCATATCTCCTCAATCCAAGCTCTCCAACTCAGGATTGGGCCGGGCTGCCACGGGCGAGCATCGGTCGTAGCACGTTGCTCGTCATCCCATGCTTGCCGCAGATTTCGCGCAATCCGGTCGGTTGCCGCGACTATGCTCCAGCCCCTTTTCAGGGCGTCCCGTAGATCGATCGGACGCTCTCCCTCCCGCGCCGTCGGGTTGGGCGACATGCTCGTCTTCGCCATATCTTCCCTTATACACAGAGGGCCGGAGGAAATTCAGCCCCGATCGTTGTAGGGCCCGGCCAGGATCACGCAGCCATATCCATCCCGGATCGCGCCTCCGCTCTCGGCTGCAGGAGCAGCACGCTCATCGCCCAGAGCACACCGGCGGCTCCCAGAGGGATCAGCAACGCCCGTCCAAGCGATCCGCTTCTCGTCGAGATCCAACCCATCAACGGAGGAAGGCCCGCTGCTCCAAGCCCGGATACCGCCAGGATGACGCCAGCCTCCCTGGACTTCGGCTTTCTGGCCATTACAAGGGCAAACGTGGCCGGAAAAAACGGTGCCAGACTCAGCCCCAGAAGCACCGTACACACCGCGATGGAGCTTGTGGTGTGCGACCAGTACAGACCCACAATCAACGCCGCGGCCAAACCCAGGCTCGACCTCAGCACACTCCGTTCTGAGAACCGCAGCAGAAGCATGGACGATCCCGCTCTTCCCACCGTCAGTGCCATCCACAGAAGCAGGGTGGTGTACTCGCTCACTAGCAGAGTTCGGCTTCCGTACCGAAGCGCATACGTCGTCAACCATCCGCTGAGACAGGTCTCCAGGCCGCCATAGAGCAGCAACATCATCCCGAAGTACACGAACACGCCCCGCGACAGCCCGACGGCCTCAACCTGGTCCTCCCAGGCGCGCGCCTCGGGGACTGCACCGCGCATCTGCGCGAGCAGGCCGATCGCTGCCACGAGAAACATCGCAGAAAAGACAAACAGCAGACCACGCAGGTGGAAGTGCGGCAAGAGCCACGCTGCTCCCAAGGGCGCCAGCATCGCGCCGAAGCTCCACGAGAAGTTCAGAAATGCCAGCGCCGCGGCGCGCTTTTGCGTGTACCTGCGACCCGCGGTGATGTTGACGCAAGCGATCATGCGACCGACGCCAAAACCCGCCAGAAGCAAGGCCGCGCAGGCCAGTGGCAATCCCGGAGCGAGCGCAAACGCGCTCCAACCCACCGCCGCGGACGCCATGCCGGCCAGAAGTCCCCTCCGCAGATCGCCCGAGGTCGTCAGTCCGCCCAGAAACGATCCAGCCATCTGTGCCATCAGCAAGAGCCCGCTCTGCTGATCCTCGAGCTGCCACGCGTGCGCCAAAACGGGCAGGATCGGTCCAAGCAGGGCCGTGCCCAAACCGGCGAGAACAAACCCGAAGTGCATCAACGGTCCACTCGGAGCGAATCGCTCCCGCGGTGAGCCGCTCCTGCTCACAACCTCTGCCACACATTCACCTCCGGTCGCGCCACCTGAGAGGTGTGCACGCCGCTAGCTATTACACACCACAAAACGCTCTATCATCGACAGGAGATGATCCGCGCCCGAACGCTCCTGCTATCCGTCCTTCTCACATCGACCCTCATCGGATGCCATCAGAGTCGACCGCCTGTCGCGCACAGCTCCGCAGACGTCAAGACCTTTCATGTTCGAGGCCGCGTGGTTGCCACGGATAAGAGCCACGTTACGCTCGACCACGAGGCCATTCCCGGCTTCATGGAAGCCATGACGATGGCCTACAAGCTCCAAGACCCAAATGTCGTCTCCGAGCTTCACCCCGGCGATCGCATCACCGCAACGATGCTCGTCCACCGCGATCCGGATGGCGGCTTCCGCGACGCCGAGCTCGACCAGATCGTCGTCATCGCGCAGGCTCGTCCGGACTACAAGCCCGCCGTGCAGTATCACGTCCCTTCGCCTGGCGACGCGGTGCCCGATTTCAAACTGCTGAACCAGAACGGCAAGGTCATCCACCTGTCTCAATTCCGCGGAAAGGCTGTTCTCCTCACCTTTATCTATACGCGATGTCCGATGGCGGACTTCTGCCCACGGATGAGCCGGAACTTCGCGGAGATCGACCAGGCGCTAGCAGAGGACCCGAAGCTTTACAACACCACGCATCTGCTCAGCATCTCGTTCGATCCCGCGTACGACACGCCGGCTGTCCTCCGGTCGTATGGAGGCGCGTACACGGGCCGCTTCACCAAGGAGCGCTTCGACCATTGGGACTTTGCGGCGCCGTTTGCGAAGGAGCTGCCCGCGATGACGCAGTTCTTCAATGTCGGTGTCACCGCCGGCGACAACCGTTCCCTCAACCACTCACTTTCGACCGTTCTCATCGGCAGGGACGGCAAGATCCTCGCCTGGTTTCCGAGCAACGAGTGGCAACCCGCCGACGTCCTTGCGCAAGTGAAAGAAGCCGCGGTCTAGGAAGACCTTCTGTGTTCTCTTTGCATCCCATCTGATCGGGGTATCCAGCTGAGCAACAAGCTCCTTGCAAGAGGTCTACCTGCTTTTGCATCCTTTCTGTGAGAATGCCTTTGGCGCGCATGAGCTGTTTCCGCGTTGCCGCATGAAACCTCTTTGGAGATCGTGTGATTTCGATAGTGTTGATCTGCGCGGTACTGGCGTCGCTGGCCGCGGGTGTTCTCCTCGCCTATGCGGTCTGTGTTTGGCTGTTTCGCGTCTTTCGGATCCATGCAGAGCAGGCGAGTGCGGAGCGCCAGACGGCGAAGGCCGCGACGACAGCCGCTCGCGCCTGACGCTAAAGCAAATTACCTGTTGCTATGGAGCGGGAATGTTCGTGCAGAGCCGTTTTCCTTGGGAGAAAACGGCGTTGATACCTGTGGCTCCCTATACACCTACAGGTAATTTGCTCTGAAGCTACTGCCTACTGCGGCGCGATCGAAGTTGGGCTGTTCTGCTGTTGCTCGCGAAGTTTTTGCAGCTGTTCAAAGATCTGCTGCGGCGTCTTGACGGTATCCGGTTGGGATCCCGGCGGACTGGTGGATGCGTTCGGTGTTGCGGTGCCTGTTGATGGTGTGCTGTTCCCGTCGATCGGAGGGAATACGACTGTTTCCGTCGATGAGCTGGGCTGGGTCGCGGCTGGATTCGGGGCAGGCTGGTTGAACTCGCCTCCGGTGTTGGAGCTTTGCGGCCGGTTTCCCAGGAACGCCGGATTCATGTTCGGCCTTCCGTGATGCGGTTGCATCTGCGGTGGCTGTATCTGCTGCGGCTGTATCTGCGGCGGCTGTATCTGCGGTTGAGGCTGGTTCATGACTGCGTCGTCTGCATCGTTGTCGGACGCGTTGGAAGCATTCGGGTTGGGCGGTGTTGCGCCGCCGCGTTGTGGGGTCAGAACGAGCTCGGTCGGGTTCTGGTTGGCGTCCTGGACGAGAAGCATGTTGCTTCCCGTGCCGTCGAGCAGGGTGTCGAGCACCTTGGACGGGACATCTGGACCATACTTTCCGAAGACGCGGTCGTCCGAGACCAGGCCGGTGATCTTCATGCCGGTCGCGCTCGCAATTGCATGAAGGATGTCGCGAAGGCTGCTATTCGCGGCAGTGACGGTGAGCAGACCCGCGCTGTAGGCAACGTCCGCGCGTTGGACCGAGGCACGTTGGGTCGGGACGTGTTCTGGAGGGTAGGTGGCCAGAGTGGTGCTGGGGTTCGCGGGAAGGGTTGAGAAGGGCACGGCCGCGGAAGGCTTTTGCCGTGCTTGTCCCAGAAGGGGCGATGTGGTCAGCATTGCTGTCGCAGCGAAGGAGAGGGCACGACGAAGCAGCATGTCGGCGAGGCGGATTCGGTCGCTTTGCATCGAAGACCTCACAGGTTGGACGTCGGGGCGGTGAGATCCGCTGCTTTCGGAGCTAAGACTTTTGCTAAGGGGCTTTGTTGCGTGGGGCTTTGTTGCTAAGCGACTTTGTTGCTAAGCGACTTTGTCGCGTGGGAGGCGTGGTAGCGGCGGGTACCCCCCCCTCTTAGGGTGGGTTGCCTTGGCGTATCTGCTTTAGAATGTAGGGGTTACAGGCCGTCTGTGTCTGTAAGCTGTTGTAAATAAAAGGTTTACGTCCAAAATAGCCAGATTCAACAAGTTACAGCGATTTCCACAGAGATGCGACACGGAACCGGGCGAATTTTTATTCGTTTTGGCCACTCTCGTGCATCCAGAGCTTTGTGAAAGGGAGGCTCCGAGAGAGGACGTATACCACGGTTCAGGGATTGCGTTGCGGTGTTTCTTACTCTCTACTTCCAGTGTAACGATCTTGCGGAGTAAGTACGCCAAGGCGGCTGAGGAATTTTGGGTCGGTTGCGACCGAACGTGCGATGATGCATCTGATAGTAAGAAAGTTGATAGAAGGACACTCATATGCCAAGTGATTTCGTAAGCGTTATCCGGCCCACCGCCACCAAGGGTGGGGAGGCCGAGGGCACGGAGACGCGGCGACCTCTGCCCGTGCTTCCGGTGCGCGATATCGTTTTGTTTCCGCACGCCGTCCTGCCGCTGACTGTGGGACGCGAGAGTTCGATCCAGCTCATTCAGTCTTTGGGCGAAGAAAAATGCATTCTGGTGGTGGCGCAGAGGGACCCGCGGATGGACGCTCCCGAGGCCGCCGACCTCCACGCGGTGGGAACGCGCGCGACGGTGCACAAGGTCGTGAAGATGCCGAATCAGAGCCTGTTTGTGTTTACGGAAGGCACGGAGCGGGTGCGGCTCGGCGAGTTTGTGCAACGCACGCCCTTTCTGACGGCCGAGAGTGAGACGATCCCGGAGGTGGAGCCGGCGGCGACGCCCGAGGCGGAGGCTTTGCAGCGCAACGTGGTCAGCCAGTTCCAGCAGATTGTGACAGCTTCGCCGACCTTGTCGGACGACCTGCAGACGATCGCGATCAACATCGAAGAGCCTGCTCGATTGACGGACTTTATCGCGTCCAGCCTGCCCTTTCTCTCGACCAACGAGAAGCAGGAGCTGCTGGAAACGCCGGATGTGGCGGTGCGGATGGAGCGGGTGAACAAGTACCTGGCCAAAGAGATCGAGGTGCAGCAGCTGCGCAACAAGATCCAGAGCGAGGTGCAGGACTCGGTGCAATCGTCGCAGCGCGACTACTACCTGCGCGAACAGATGAAGGCGATCCAGAAGGAGCTGGGCGACCAGGACGACACGCAGAAGGATATTGCCGAGCTGCGCGAGAAGATCGAGAACGCGGGCATGCCGGAGGACGTGAAGAAGGATGCGTTGAAGGAGCTGGGGCGGCTGGGCCGGATGAACCCGATGGCGGCGGACTACTCGCTGACGCGCAATTATGTGGAGTGGCTGGCGGTTCTGCCGTGGTCGAAGGGAACGGCGGGCGAGGTCGACATCCTGAAGGCGCAGACGTTTCTGGACGAGGATCACTACGGCCTGCAGAAGGTGAAGGACCGGATCCTGGACTACCTGAGCGTGCGTCGATTGAAGCCGGATATGAAGGGGCCGATTCTGTGCTTTGTCGGGCCTCCAGGGGTAGGCAAGACGTCGCTGGGGCGGTCGATCGCACGTGCTCTGGGGCGCAAGTTTTCACGCATTTCGCTGGGCGGCATGCACGACGAGGCGGAGATCCGCGGGCATCGACGCACCTATATCGGGGCTCTGCCGGGGCAGATTATCCAGCATTTGAAGCGCGTGGAGGCGAACGATCCGGTGTTTATGCTGGATGAGATCGACAAGCTGGGGCGCGACTTTCGGGGCGATCCGGCGAGCGCGTTGTTGGAGACGCTGGATCCGGAACAGAACAATACGTTTCGCGACCATTATCTCGACCAGCCGTTCGATCTGAGCAAGGTGCTGTTTATCTGCACGGCGAATCAGCTGGATCCGATTCCGGCGCCGCTGCTCGACCGGATGGAGATTATCGAGCTGACGGGGTACACGGAGGAGGAGAAGGTCAACATTGCGGAGCGGTATTTGATTCCGCGGCAGGCGAAGGAGAATGGCCTGACGAGGGAGCCGGTGAAGGCGGATGCGCCGACCACGGAGAACGCGCAGGACGTGGAGCCGGGGCCGGCGACGACGGCCGAGACGGTGCCGAGTTTTGCCGAGGTGATCGAGTTCCCGACCGAGAGTGTGGCGCTGATTGCACGGCATTACACGCGGGAGGCCGGGGTGCGCAAGCTCGAGCAGCTGATCGGGACGGTGTGCCGCAAGGTGGCTCGGCGGATTGCTGGCGGAGAGACGGCGAAGGTCGTCGTTACGCCGGAGCTGGTGCACGAGTTTCTGGGCGGCATCAAGGTGCGCGTGGACACGGAGATTGCGGAACGGACGAAGCGGTCCGGCGTGGCGGTGGGCCTGGCGTGGACACCGGCGGGCGGCGACGTGCTGTTTATCGAAGCGAACAAGATGAAGGGCAAGGGCGGCTTCACGATGACGGGCCAGATCGGCGACGTGATGAAGGAGTCGATGCAGGCGGCGCTGACGTGGGTGCGGTCGAATGCGCTCGATCTGGGCCTGGATGAGGACGTGTTGAAGGACACGGACATTCACATTCACGTTCCGGCGGGAGCGATTCCGAAGGACGGGCCGAGCGCGGGCGTGACGATGGCGACGGCGCTGGTGAGCTTGCTGACCGACGTTCCGGTGCGGCCGCTCTTGGCCATGACGGGCGAGATTACGCTGAGCGGCAATGTGTTGCCCGTCGGTGGGATCAAGGAGAAGTTCCTGGCGGCGAAGCGGGCGGGTGTGCGGGATGTGATTCTGCCGGCGGATGTGCGCACCAACGTCGAGGAGGATCTGACGGCGGCGCAGACGGAGGGCGTGACGATTCACTATGCGACGCGGATTGAGGACGTGCTGGCGGTGGCGCTGCCGAAGTCGGTGGGTGAGGCGGTCGAGGACGAGGTGGTGCGGGAAGAGGTGTTGCAGGCGACTGCCTAGGAGCTTGGCACGGCGATTGCGGGGGGCTGCCCAGAGGATGGGTGGCCCTTTTCTTTTAAGGAGCCGGTGCTCGCCTAACGGGCGCGGTAGACGGTGGGTCCGGCGAGGAAGTCGCTGGGGTAGCCGATGGCGCCGCCCGCGACGGCACCGATGCCGGCGCTGGCGCCGATCACAGCGCCTCGGAACCAGGTGGTGCGGCTGTTGGTAAGCGCGGCGCCGATGATTGCGCCGCCGCCCGCACCGATGCCTACGCCGCTGAGGGTCGAGAGCGTTCGTCGGGAGAGTTTGATGGACTGTATCTGCTCGCGCTGAAAGGTGTAGACCTTGGCGCCGAAGCCGCGGTTGCGGGTGCAGGAGATGGAGTCGGCATCGGCGGTCTTCAGCTGGCACAGCAGGTGCTGATGGGTGGCGTTGATGTGTATGGGGGTGTCGGCGGGAAGTGCCTGCACGCCGCTCCAGGTTGAATTTTGGGCGGACTCGGCGGCGCGTGCGAGGGTTTGCAGAGACAGGAAAGAGCCAAGGAGAAAGAGGTAAGGCAGAGATCGGCAGATTTGTTTGCGCATGACAGGATAGTGTCGGGTTGCGCGGATGTGTTTCTTCTGTTTTGGGGCGGAGTAGGGGTGTCGGCGGGCGGGCCGGTATCGGTAGCGGCTCAAGGGTATTCTGGGAGCATGCGGGTGCGGGGGCTGTTTTTTGGAGTTTGGGGGGGGGGGGGGGGGGGTGCGGGGGGGCGAGAGCTCAGGTGGGGGGGGGGGGCCAGGGTGGGGGATGTGGTGCGGGCGGTTGGGGCGGAGCTCGGTGAGGATGGGGTGTTGGCTGGGCTGGCGGTCGCGGTGAATCGGGAGTACGCGGGTCGGGAGACGGCTCTGACGGAGGGGGACGAGGTGGCGCTTCTGCCGCCGGTGAGTGGCGGTTGCGATTTGGGGTATTGCACCGTCTAAGCCAAGGGATGCATATCGAAATTACGCGCGAGAGGATCGAGTCGGCCCGGCTCGTGGACGGGATCAAGGCGGCTGGGGACGGCGCGGTGTGCGTCTTTGACGGCATTGTGCGCGACAACACGCGCGGGCGGAGGACGCTTCACCTGGATTATGAAGCGTATGAAGCGATGGCGCTGGAGCAGATGCGGGGGCTGGCGGCGGAGGCGGCGGCGCGGTTCGGGGTGCGGGACGTGACTCTGGTGCATCGTCTGGGGCGGCTGGAGGTGGGCGAGACGAGCGTTCTGATTGCGGTGGCTTCGGCGCACCGGGGAGCGGCGTTCGAGGCTTGCCGATGGCTGATCGATACGCTCAAAAAGACGGTGCCGATCTGGAAGCGGGAGCAGTTTGGGGACGGTGCTGTGTGGGCGGATGGGGAGCCGTTTCCCGAGGAGATCGTGTCGGGTGGCGGAGCTGAGGCGATCCGATGATGTGGGTGGCGGCCATTCTGAGTTTTGCGATACTGCAGGCGCCGGTGGAACGCAGACCGCCCACGGTTTCGGGCGCGCAGGCACCGGCCGGTCTGGGGGAGGCGGCCGGGGCAGCGGCGGCGAAGACGGCGACGGCCGGCGACGAGGTTCCGACGATCCGGGTGCGGTCTCGGCTGGTCAATGTTGCGGTCAACGCGGTCGACAGTAAAGGTGCTCTGGTGGCGGGGCTCGGACGCGATGATTTTGAGATTCTCGAGGATGGACAGCCGCAGAAGATCGCCGTCTTTGAGCGCGAAAGTTCGACGCCGCTCTCGATTGTGCTGGCGGTCGACACGAGCGAGACGGTTCTCACGAACGAGCGGCTGGAGCGGGATGCGGCCAAGCGATTTGTGCGGGCGTTGTTGCGCGATCAGGACGAGCTGGATCTGATGGACTTCTCGGATACGGTGCGGGAGCTGGTGCCGTTTACGAACCAGAAGAAGCGGATCGAAGCGGGGCTCGGGCAGATGCAGAGAGGGGCGGAGACGTCGCTCTTCGACGCAATCTATCTGGGTGCGGATCGTCTGGGGCAGACCAGCACCGCGGCCGGTCGGCGGCGCGTGATGGTGCTGATCACGGATGGTGGAGACACCAAAAAGGGAACGCAGTATCCGCAGGCGGTGGAGGCGGCGCAGAGGGCGGGGGCGATGATTTTTTCGATCATCATCGTGCCGATCGCGGCGGATGCGGGGCGCAACACGGGCGGGGAGCATGCGCTGATCCAGATGTCGGCGGACACGGGCGGACGGTACTACTATGTTGCCGATCCGCGCGATCTCGAGGCTGCGTTTGCGCATGTCTCGGACGATCTGCGGACCCAGTATGTGCTGGGGTACTACGCTCCGGATTCGACGGCTGAGGGGACATTTCGGCGCATTCAAGTCCGACTGAAGGGCGCGGCGGTGCGGGACGGGGTCCAGTTACGTTACCGATCCGGATATTATGCGGACGAACGCTAAAGTATTTCGCCGATGTGCCGATAAGAGACGGTAAGAGGCTGAGGAGAGCGGGCTGGCTGTGGATGATTTTGTGTATGCGGGAAGGGCCGCGGAGATTGCGCGGGAGGCAGGCGGTCTGCTGCGCGGATTTTATGAGCGCGGCGTTCGGACGGAGTACAAGGGCGATGTCGACCTCGTAACCGAGGCGGATCGGGCGAGCGAGGCTCTGATTCGCGATCGTCTGCAGACGGCGTTTCCCGAGCACGGGATCTTTGGCGAGGAGGGAACGCGGGACGGTCTCGACCGGGAGTTTCGCTGGTATGTCGATCCGCTCGACGGAACAACGAACTTTGCGCACACCTTCCCGGTGTTCTGCGTGGTCCTTGGGCTGGAACAGAGGCCTCCTGGGCTGGCTTCAGAGGCGGATGGCGAGATAATTGCAGGCGTAATCTACGACCCGCTCCGCGACGAGATGTTTGTTGCGGAGAAGGACGGTGGGGCGTTTTTGAACGGACGTCCGATCCGGGTTTCGTCGACGGCTCAGCTGCAGGAGGCACTGACAGCTACGGGTTTCCCTTCGCATAAGCGCCACCGGAGCCCGAATGTGCATTTTTATCAGGAGATGACGCTTCGATCGCATGGCGTGCGGCGGGCGGGGTCGGCGGCGCTCGACCTGGCGTATGTGGCGTGCGGCCGGCTGGACGGTTTCTGGGAGTTCAATCTCAATCCTTGGGACACGTCGGCGGGCGTGTTGCTGGTACGCGAGGCTGGGGGCCGGGTGACGCACTTCGATGGAGGAACGTTTACGCTCGACAGCCGAGAGACGCTGGCGACCAACGGTCGGATTGCGGCCGAGATGGAGTTCTTGTTTCGGGAGATGTTTGCAGGGCGCGGGATGGAGGCGATCCCGACGCCGGCGGAGTTTGCGGCTCGGCGGAAGGAGGCCGAGGGGCGGTGAGCATGTTCGAGTAACTGTCGGTGGTACACACCGATTCGGGCGAGCCGGACTTTGGCGGCCAGGTTCCGTGAATGGGAGGGGCCTGCTAGAATCGAGGTCTCAAAGCACAGTAAAAAGCCGCCGTTGCTGGTGCGGCAAGGGGAGATTAGAGATGGCGTATGTAATCGCGGAGCCTTGCATCGGGACCAAGGACACGGCGTGTGTCGACGCGTGTCCGGTGGATTGCATTCACCCGAAGAAGGACGAGAAGAACTATGGGGACGTGGAGCAGCTGTTTATCGATCCGGTGGAGTGCATCGATTGCGGTGCGTGCGTTCCGGTGTGCCCGGTTTCAGCGATCTATGCGGGGGACGATCTGCCGGACAAGTGGGTGAGTTTTCAGGAGAAGAACGCTTTGCACTATGGACGATAGCACCTCTGCTAAAACCGACCCGTGTCGCTCCGGATCCAGCTTCGCGTAAATTCCGCTCCCCGGAGAATCGCTCAAAAGATCTCCCGCCTGAATCCTTGTTCTTCATTCAGGAGAGGTAAGCATGGCTGAAGGCCGGGTGGTCGCGCATGTAGGCGAGGCGATCGTCCTTCGGACGTGGCCGTTTCAGGAAGCGGATCTCCTGGTGAGTCTGTTTACGCGCGAGCAGGGGCGCGTCAAAGGTGTGGCGCGTCATGCGATGCGGTCGCGGCGGCGCTTTGGCGGGGCGCTCGAGCCGATGACGCACGTGCGGGCGACGTATGCGGAGCGGCCCAAGCAGGAGCTGGTACGGCTGGATGCGTTTGAGATTGTGTCGTCGCCGCTGCGCGGGCCGGTCGATTGGGAGCGGACGGCGGCGCTGCAGATGATGGCCGAGGTGATCGAGGAGGCGTTGCCCGAGCAGGCGGCGGAGGATGCGGTCTTTCGGCTTACGATTGCGGTGCTCGATCAGGTGGAGGTGGGGCGGGTGGGGCTGCCGATCGTGTATTTTTGCCTGTGGATGAGCCGATTGATGGGGTGGATGCCGGAGCTCGGGCACTGCGTGGTGTGTGGGTTGGACCTGCGGGGCGGATCGGTGTGGTGGTCGCCGACGGCCGACGGTGTGACGTGCGCGGATGACCGGAGGGGTTTCAGCCGGGCGCTCTCGGGGGCGAACGTGGAGGAGGTCCGACGGATGTTTCGGAGTGGGATTGGGGAGCTTCTGGCGGAGTCGATTGACACGGTGCGGCCGGGCGATGAAGCGGAGCTGCTGCGGTTTGCGGTTGAGCTTCTGGAGCGGCATCTGCAGCGGAGGATTCGGAGCGCGGCGGTGTTGGGCCAGCTAGGGTCTCGCGCGGGCGAGAGATTGTCCGACCAGAGCTAGCTCGCAGCAGAGTGGAGACCATGGCGGCTGAAGGGCTACAGCAAATTCCTCATAGCTGTAAGGTTGTCCTCTCGTCCGGGGGCGCAGCCGTAGTGGAAAGACCTGCTGATGTACGGGCAAACCGCAGATTCCCGTGGGAAGGACCAAAAAACGGGCGAAGCATTTTGCTCTAGGAGCTTGTTGAAAAACAAGATTGGAAAGCGAAAGCCGTACCTCAGCGGCTAAAGCCGCATTGCGTCGATTGCACTTACGGCACGGCTGAAGCCGTGCCCTTAAGCAAGGCGGTTTATTTCAACAAGTTCCTAGACGGCCAAGTCTGTGTTCCGAGGCGATTTAGACTAGGCGAGCATAAGGAACCGTGGTTTCATGCGGCAGCTGGGACTTCTTGACCGCCCAGAAGTCACTGGATACCAGCGTTCGAACGTGGGCCGAAGTGTGCCATCGAGCGTACGGGTGCGGGCCTGAAGGAGCAAATCAGCGCCGCGTTTGGTCCATTGCATCTGCTGACGCTTGGCGAACCGCTCACTGACGAGCGCGTTCACCGTGCTCCCGGCCATGGCGGAAGAGATGCGCTCGCCTGACGCGTGGTGAGTGCGGCGACAGCCGGACCGGCATAAATCGTGGGCGCCGGAAAGGCAGACGTTCCATCCCGGATTTGCTTTCGACAGACAAGGCTAATAACAATCCCGAGTACTGTTCGCATCTTCATGGGTCGACTTAACTTAAGAGAGGCTGCAATGAGCAAGTGTGACGACTACCGGGACGAGGCGGTCAAGACGCTTAGTGAGTTCTATGATCCCTTTATAGCTGGATAGAAGCCAATATAGTCGCTATAGAGAAAGCTGGAGGAGACCCTCATAAACAGGCTGTCAGCGGGGTCGTAATAGATCTGTATACGAAGCTCGACGAACTCAAGCAGCAAGTAGAACAAGGCGGACAAGAGATTGCAAAGCAGTATGCTGACTGCGAGTCTCGCGAGGACTGGGTACCTGCTCAGATCGCGACCGATCTAGCTATCATCTTGGCTACAAACGGCCTCTCGCTTGTATTTCCTGAGAAGATGTTCCACGTCGACGTTCGCGAAATCGTACGCGACGGCAAAGTTTTAGGCGGCGATAACGCATTAATTCCCAAAGTTCGCGATCAAATACTCAACGGGGTGGGGAATCCGAGGTGACGCTGCAAAGGTCCTGATAGACCCTGCTCACACCGTAAGGAAGTGGATCAAGACGGCCTTCCCACACTGGTAACTCTCGGTAGTTCTCCAACCGGGACTTTTGATAACGGCATGTCCGCTTTCCACCATTCCGTGCCATTTGCGACGTGGCTGGAGATTACGAGAGACACGCGATCTCCCGCTCATCTTAACTTTTAAAGTTTTCGTGGGTGCCTAGTACCGTACCTTGTAGAGTAGTGCTCTACAAGGTACCCAGCAAGCCGACGCCTGGAATCGGCGTATTAATACGCAACAAACCAAGATCAACTGGAAATTCACGCCATAAAGCCAGGCTCACTCTAAGATACGTATTTACGAGGTCGACATATTAGGTGGGAGCGACGGGCTTGGGTATTAGGTCTTCTCCGCAATACGCCGAGCATGCTTAAAACTCCGGTTCCGAGGAGGGCAAGGGTGGAGGGCTCGGGAACAGTCGATGCGGTTGGTGGACCGAGGATGGCCTGAAAGGTTCCTGTTGAGGAGGTAGGGATAAAGCCAAGGAAGCCAGCGTTTGTGTTTGCACCTCCACCGCCAGAGTAATACGGGAGTGTTAGCGGACCTAGTGAGGAGACACCATCCCAGGCTTCAAAGGCAGCGTCGGGAACCAGAGAAAAATAAGGGTGGTCCCCAGAACGGGGATACGGGACCGTATCCATGTAGAGGAGGTTCTCCATCTGGCCGTATTTGGCGCGGAAGTGAGGGTAGTAGGTCGTATCGGTCACCGTGCCATATCCGGGGATGTTGATGGTCAATGAACCGCTATAAGATAGGAAGTCCAGCTCAGACTCATAGACTACGTCGGGTGGACAACAAACTATGCTGTTTACTGGACCTAGAAAGACGTTGCCGGTGTTCCCCTATAAGGGTGACTGAGACGAGCTGGTTGGTGAAGGTAAATGTGGGCCGGCTGTATGAGTCGGGCGCGATGGAACCGCTGGCGTTGATCGAAGTAATGTAGGTGATGGTTTCGGCTTGGGTGCGGGCGGCGTAGAAGGCAGGGACAACGAGCAGGGCGAGCAGCTTGGATCGCATGGGGAGTAGCTCCTCCGGTGCACAAAACGGATTGTCGTCCAACTTGGCGCGAAGATACTCCGGGCGGGGCGAGCTGGTCAAGACAGCTCAGAGCGTGTTGACCACCATGACGACGGAGAGGCCGATGACGATGGCGGCGGTGGTCCAGGCGATGGCGTTGAACCAGCGGGCGTTGGTGTGGGCGCCCATCAGGTCGTAGCGGTTGATGAGGCGGAGCATGAAGATCATGATGACGGGAAGGAGGACGCCGTTGAGCACCTGCGACAGGATGGTGACGGAGACGAGAGGGAAGTTGGGGATGAGGACGACGGCGGCGCCGAGGGCGAGCAGGAGTGTGTAGAACCAGTAGAAGAATGGAGCTTCCTTGAAGCCTTTATCGAGGCCGGATTCGAGGCCGAGGCCTTCGCAGACGGTGTAGGCGGTGGAGAGCGGGAGGATGGACGCGGCGAAGAGCGAGGCGTTGAAGAGGCCGGCGGCGAAGAGGATGAAGGCGTACTGTCCGGCGAGGGGCTTCATGGCTTCGGCGGCGTCCGACGGGACGGCGATGTTGCGGATGCCGTGGGTGAAGAGGGTGGCGGCGCAGGCGACGACGATGAACCAGGCGACGACGTCGGTGAACACAGACCCGACGATGACGTCGAGGCGGGAGGCGGGGTACTGGCGGACGGTGATGCCTTTTTCGACGACCGAGGACTGGAGGTAGAACTGCATCCATGGGGCGATGGTGGTGCCGATGATGCCGACGGTCATGTAGACGTACTGGTGGTCGCGCCAGACGGAGCGGGGTGGGAGCTTGACGGTTTCGACGAGGGCGAGGTGCCAGTTGGGGCCGGAGAGGACGCCGGTGACGATGTAGGCGATGTAGAAGATGCTGGCGACGAGGAAGATTTTTTCGACGCTTTTGTAGTCGCCTTTGACGACGAGCGCCCAGACCAGGAAGGCGGAGACGGGCACGGAGATGTACTTCGAGATGTGGAAGAGCTGGAGGGAGCCGGCGATGCCGGAGAACTCGGCGATGACGTTGCCGAAGTTGACGAGGACGAGCAGGATCATGGTGATGAAGGTGACGCGGAGGCCGAACTCTTCGCGGATGAGGTCGGAGAGGCCTTTGCCGGTGACGGCGCCCATGCGCGCGCACATCTCCTGGACGACGATGAGGGCGAGGGTGATGGGGATCATGGTCCAGAGGAGCGAGTATCCGTACTGCGCTCCGGCTTGCGAGTAGGTGAGGATGCCGCCAGCGTCGTTGTCGACGTTGGCGGTGATGAAGCCGGGGCCGAGGACGGCGAAGAAGAGGATGAGGCGGAGTCGCCAGCGGCGCCAGAGGGACATGGGGTTTCCTTGAGTGTGAGCTCTGGCGCGAGGCGAGCGGGCGCTTGTTCAGGTTAGCCGATGATGAGCGGTTTGCGATCTTTTGAGCTTCTAGCTGTTAGCTGTTAGCTGTTAGCTAGTTCGGTCTGGGCTTGATTGGAGGAGGTGCTGGGCGCGGTCGACGATGAGGGCGACCTGGGCGTCGTTGTGGTAGCCGTCGCGTTGGGCTCGGCGGGCTCCGGCTTGGGCGATGCGGTTGCGGGTAGGTTCGTCGGGGAGGTAGCGGCGGATTTTGGCGAGGAGTTCGTCGGGGGTGGAGAAGAAGACGGCTTCTTCCTCTTCGACGAAGCGGGCGAGGTGACCGGGGGAGCGTTCGGCGAGGAGGAGGCCCTGGCAACCGGCGATCTCGAAGCTTTTGTGGACGAACTCGTCGCCGTTGGCGTGGGTGAGGAAGCTGAGGTTGATGCGCGAGCGCCAGATGGCTTCGCGGTACTGCTGACCGTAGAGCTCGCCTTCGCGGTAGAGCGCGGTGAAGCTCGCGGAGTCGAGGGCGCGCTGCCAGGAGCGCCGGTTGCCGGAGATGCTGACGCCGAACTCCGCGTGGCGGCTGAGGTCGCGGAGGATGCCGGCGCGGTTGTCGTAGGGTGTGCCGATAAAGGAGACGTCGCGGTTGCGGTCCTGGTCGGACCAGACGGGGGGCGGCGGGAAGTGGATGGTGGGCTCGTAGGCGGTCTGGATTTTGAGGACGTCGCGGGCGCCGCGGGCGCGGTAGTCGAGGAGGTTCCGGTCGCGTTGGGTGACGTGGAGGTCGTAGTGCGGGATGGATTTCATGTAGAGGCGCCAGCCGGGGTCGTTGCGGGTGCCGAAGGGGTTGTCGATCATGTAGGAGACGGTGAGGATGCCGAGGGCGCGGAGTTGGTCGAGGGTCTGGGGCTGCATCCAGAGGAGTTTGTCGGCCCAGACGACGTCGGGTTTTTCGGTGCGGGCGAGGGCGAGGAGGTCGCGGTTGAGGCGGTTGACCTGCGGTCCGGCGTTGAGGCGGTGAATGATTTTGTGGAGGAGCGGATGGCGGGGGAGGTAGGTGTGGGCGTTGAGCGGGACGACGGTGTGGCCGAGGCGCTGGAGCGCCCAGAGGCGGTAGAGGGAGGATTCGGAGGGGCCGAGGCCGGCGGCGTAGAGGATCTTCATGGGGGCGGTGTGTGTTTGGAAAGGCAAGAGCAAGGGGCTCAACGCAGATTTTCTTGATGCTTGTTCAAAAGTAACAACTTCAGGCGAGAGCGGTACCTCAGCGGCTAAAGCCGCTCTGCAAAACAACCGTTTACGGCACGGCTGAAGCCGTGCCCTTAAGCGAAACGGAGTTATGAGAAACAACGCAAGTGCAACCGAGAAAGGCTAAACGCAGATTCCCTGCGGGAATCGCAACCAGAAGGGCTAGTGCACGGCAACGGCTAGTGCGAGGACAACAGCAAGAGCAAGTGCAGACGCGGATTCCCTGCGGGAACGACAATCAAGAAAGGCTAAACGCAGATTCCCTACGGGAATGACAACCAGAAGGGCTACGGCGACGGCACGGGCTAGTGTCGGCGGCGGAGAAGGGCGATCACCTGGTCGGCGTGGATGACGCCGGCGAGGTGCTGCTCGCGGTCGAGGACAGGGAGGGAGCGGAGGTTGTATTTGTCGAAGAGCTCGGCGACTTTGGCGCCGGAGGTATCGGTGGTGCAGGTGACGAGGTGGCCGTGCGGGAGCTCGGAGAGAGGGGCCGTGGGGGCAGCGAAGAGGAGATGGACGACGGGGATGACGGCGCAGAGCCGGCCACCGTGCGCGGGGTCGAGCAGGTAGAGGTCGGTGATGGTTTCGGCGTCACCTTCAAACGTCTGGAGCGCGTCGAGGGCGGCGGCGGCGAGCGCGGCCTGGGAGAGCGCCACGAAGTCGGTGGTCATCTGGCCGGCGGCGGAGTCTTCGCGGAACTCGAGCAGATCTTCGACGTCCTGGCGCTCTTCGGGGTCCATCTCTCCGAGGATGGCCTCGGAGCGCTCATCGGGGAGGGTGGCGAGGAGGTCGGCGGCGGCGCCGGGGTCCATCTCTTCGACGATATCGGCGGCGTGTCCGGAGCTGAGGTCTTCGAGGATGGCCTGCTGGGTTCGGGGTTCGACCTCTTCGAGCGCGTCGGCAGCGACCTCTTCGTCGAGCGAGATGAAGAGAGCCTGGCGCTCGGCGGGGGCTAGATCTTCGAGGATGTCGGCGAGATCCGAGGGGTGCATGTGGGCGAGGCGGTCGCCTTCGACTTTGAGCTTGACGCGGCGAGCGGGGTCTCGATCGATGAGGTCGACGAACTCCCACGGGATGGCAGTGGAACGGAAGTGGCGGGCGAGGCGATCGACGGTGGCGGGGGGAAGGCCTTTGAGCAGACGGCGGACGGCGCCGCGCGGGCCGATTTCGACCTCCTGGATGCGGAGGACGGGATGGCCGCCGGGGGATGCTCCGTGGGTGTGCTCCCAGCGGAGGTCGACGTCGTTGACGCGGACGACCTTGTGACCGTGGACGTCTATGATTTGCTGGTCGAGCAGGTCGCGTTCGAGCAGGAGATAGGTGTTGTCCAAGGGCAGCAGATCGGCGACAGCGTCCGGAGCGAGACGGAGACTGCCGCCGGGCACCGGTTGCAGATGGGCGGTGGCGACGAGGGTGAGCGGGTCGGAGCGGCGGGCGCCGGGGCGGCGGATCGCGAGGCTGGAGACGTTGGACGCGTCGGTGACGGGGGCGACGGCAAACTCGCACACGTGTCCAAAGAGCGCACCGTGGATGTCGGTGACGGCGGTCCCAAGCAGGGTGGAGACGCTCGTTCTGGGTGGAAGGTCGGGCATGGGCGCGTGCGGGACGGAGCGGATCCGCCTCGCGGGGAGCAGCTTTGACTGTAACAAGCTCGAGTGAGCGAGAACAACGACTCTCGGTCGACTCCAGCTTGACATCCTCCCCGAGGGGAAGCCGAGATGTCTTGACATTCCTGGGAAGGCGAAGGACACTGCGACTACACTCCCAGACCGTTGCTGGGCGGGACGGGATCGAGGCAGCAGCTTTGGCGGACTTCACGACAAGCCGTGCGAGCTATACGTTTGAGTCGACCCTGGACTGTGTGAATCAGGCGGAGGCGGCGGCGGAGCAGATCGCGTCGCAGGCGGGATTCGACGAGGATACCGTGCCGCAGATCGCGATGGCGGTGCGCGAGGCGGCGGTGAATGCTGTGCTGCATGGCAACGGGTACGACCCCAGGAAGCGGATGACGGTGCTGTTTGAGACGACGTCGGATTCGCTGATTGTCCGCATTTCGGATCAGGGTTTGGGGCTCGATCCGGAGACGATTCCGGACCCGCTTCTGCCGGAGAACGTCCTGCGCGGATCGGGCCGCGGCATCTTTCTGATCCGATCCTTCATGGATGAGGTACACTTTCGGCAACTCAGCCCAGGTACGGAACTGACTCTAATCAAACATCGATCTCCCGCACAGCCGGGAGTCTAAGGAGATTTCTAGATATGAGCATGAAGGTGAAGACCCGCCAGGTGGACGGCATCACGATTCTCGATCTGAGCGGGCGGATTACGCTCGGCGAAGGCAGCGTGACGATTCGGGATGCTGTTCGCGATGTGTTGGCCAAGGGCAACAAGAAGATTTTGTTGAATCTTGGGGATATCAGCTATATCGACAGCTCGGGGATCGGCGAGCTGGTGAGCGCGTTTACGACCGTGAAGAACAGCGGCGGCGAGCTGAAGCTGCTGAACCTGACCAAGAAGGTCCACGACCTCCTGCAGATCACGAAGCTGTACACGGTGTTCGATGTGAAGGACGATGAGGCGACGGCGATCGCTTCGTTTACGAAGTAAGAGCTTTTGTAGGAGCAGAAATGAAAAGAGAGGGGCCGTCGCTTGGGTTGCGACGGCCTCGCTTCTTTGGAGTGTGGAGACTCTGAGCTACTTGCCGAAGTCGACCTTGGGCGCGGCGGAGTTGGCAGGGTTGCCCTTGAAGTACTCGTCGCGGTAGTGGAACCCGGCGATGCCGGCCCAGATGCTGTTGGGGAACTGGCGGACGTAGACGTTGTAATCTTCGAGGGTTTTGTTGTAGCGTCCGCGTTCGACGGCGATGCGGTTTTCAGTTCCGGCGAGTTCGTCTTCGAGCCGCGTGAACTGCTCGTTGCCCTTGAGGTTGGGGTAATTTTCCTGCAGCCTGAGGAGCGGGCTGATGGCGACGTCGAGCTGCTTGTTGGCCTGGATGCTGGAGGAGCGGTCCGAGCCCGCCGCGATGACGCCGGCGCGGGCATTGGCGATGTTGGTGAGCACGGTCGACTCTTCATTGACGTAGCCTTTAACCGACGCGACGAGGTTGGGGATCAGGTCGAGACGGCGCTGCTGGACGATGTCGACCTGCGAATAGGCGCGCGTGACGTCTTCGTTTTTCTGGACGAGCGTGTTTTTGGCCGAGACGTAGCTGCCGCCGGCGAACAGAGCGACCAGGATGATGAGACCGACGACACCGAGCAAGGCCCAAATTGGCTTCATAGTTTTCCTTTGTCTTTCTTTTTTGCTGCTTTTGGATCCTGAGATCTGCTTTAGTTTACGCGGGGGACGGGGCGCGGGGGTCGGCTTAGAAGTCGCCGCTGGCGCCGCCGCCGCCCGAGCTTCCACCGCCGAAGCCGCCAAAACCGCCGCCGCCGTTGTCGTCGCGATCTCTTCCGCCGTCACCGAAGCCGCCGCCGCCACGGCCCCCACCGAAGCCGCCTCCCATGAGATTGCCGAGCAGGAACCAGACGAGTCCGCCGCCACCGCCGCGGGAGAGGAGGAACAGCACAAAAAGCGCAACGGCACCGTAGACGAGCAGACGTCCGAGGGTGAGTGGCGCCGCTTGCCCCTGCCCCGCCGGAACGCGGCGGTACTGGTGCGTGATTGGGGTTAGCGTAACGCCGGCGTCGGTGCTGATGACCTTTGCGATCTCGTCGGCGCCGAGCGGGATGGCTTCGTTGTAGTCGCCGCGCTCCGCGTCAGGGACCATGGAGCGCCCGATGTCGCCCACCTTGGCATCGTTGAGGATGCCTTCGAGGCCGTAGCCAACCTCGATGCGGCCGCGGCGGGGGGTCATGACCAGCACCATAAGGACGCCGCGATCGGTGCCTTTGGCGCCGACCTTCCACTTGTTTTCCAGATCGGTCGTGAACTCCTCGATGGACTGATCGTCGTCGAGGGTTTTGATGGTCACGATGGCGAGCTGGGCGTGCGCCTGCCGGTCGAGTTCGGTGCAGAGATCTTCGACGCGGGATCGGGTTTCGGGGGAAAGTACCTGGGCGAAGTCGCTGACGTAGCCGGTGGGCGCGGGGAGGTCGGCTACTTTTTCGGCAAAGAGCGCAAGGGAGGCCGGTCCGAAGGCTCCAGATGCGCTGAACAAAACAAAGTACACGAACCATCGGAGCGTCAGCTTCATCGATCTCTATGATACGCGCCGGGGTCGTGAGGACGGACAAGAGGGCAAGTGCAGACGCAGATTTCCTGGCGGGAATGACAACCAGAAGGGCAGGAGAAGCAAGGGTGGTACGCAGATCAAACGCGACACAGATCAAAAGGGGAGAGACGATTGTCTCTCCCCTTTTGGTGCTTTGCGTTGGATCGAATTACTCGCCGGCGGGCGATGTGGAGTGGTTTGTCTGGACGGTCTTGACGCCGTTGGTCTTGGCGAGATTGTCGGCCATTTGCAGGTGGCCCTCGATGACGGTGAGGCCCTTGTCGACGGCGGCCTTGAGCGTCTGGTTCTGGGTGGAGGCAGACTCAGCCTTGAAATCGCGGATGTCCTTTTGGTGATCCTTGACCATGTAAGCGATGTACGCCTTGTCGAAGGCGTCACCGGACATGGCGCTGAGCTTGTTGGCTTCGGCCTGGTCCTTGGGCGAGGGCGAGGTCGGGACCTGCACGCCCATGGACTCCGCGATGGGCTTCATCTCGGCATTCAGCTGGGTGTGGTCGGTGACCATCTGCTGGCCGAACTGTTTTACCTGATCGTTGTTCGACTTTTGCGTGGCGAGCTGTCCGAGTTGAATCTCGGCCAAGCCGCCCTGCGCCGCGGTCATCAGGAACTTCTTGTCCTTGGCGGAGCCCTTCATGCTCGAGCCAGACGGTCTCGACATGCTGGTATCGCCAGCAGTGCTGTTGCCGCCCGATCCGTTGTTGGTGTTGGTCTGGGCAAGGGCCGGGGCGAGAAGAACGGCGCTGCTGAGAAGGATTGCGTGAATGCGTGTTGAAGTCATGAAATTTGCTCCTGAGAAACCTGGTCGTAGATGCTGCTTCTGGATACCGCTCTGGTTGCTTGCTTCTGTTCCGAATTCATTTCAGTCTCTTGCAGCCGGCTCGACGTGTGGCAAGCGAGTGGGTAGCGGGCGCTTCAAACCGAGCAATGTGCCGCAGTTAGTTTGGTGTCTGCGGGCGGGGCTAGGTTGCTTCCCGACGGCGGGCCCCTTGTATTCTGAAGCTATGGACTTTGATGACATCAAGCAGGGAACTCCGCCGGCGGCACGTCGCGAGCCGACTTCTCAGATGCTGCACGGGCAGATGTTGAACGATGATTACGGCTGGCTGCGAGAGAAGTCGAACCCTGCGGTGATCGAGTATCTCCAGGCCGAAAACGCGTACACGGCGGGGCAGATGGAGGGGACGGAGGCGCTGCAGGCGGAGCTCTACCGGGAGATGCTGTCGCACATCAAGGAGACGGACGAGTCGGTCGCGTACCCGTACCGGGGTTGGTTCTACACGACGCGCACGGTCGAGGGAAGCCAGTATGCGATCCACTGTCGACGGCGGGCGGGGGCGGACGGGCGATGGAGCGAGGCCGAGCCTGAACAGGTGATGCTCGATATAAATCGGCTGGCGGAGGGGCAGGCCTTCATGGCGGTCGGCGCGATGAGCATCAGCCCGGATGGAGATCTGCTGGCGTACTCGACCGACAATACGGGTTTCCGGCAGTACACCTTGCATGTGCGAGACCTGCGCACGGGCGAGGATCTCGCGGACACGGCGGAGCGCGTTGGGTCGGTGGTGTGGTCGGCCGACGGCGGGACGCTGTTCTATACGACGGAGGACGAGGAGACCAAGCGGCACGACCATCTCTGGCGTCATCGGATGGGCGATGCGGTGGAGCAGGATGAGGTGGTGTTTGCGGAGCCGGACGAGCGGTTCAACGTGGGCGTGGGCCGGACGCGGGATGGGCGGTATCTGATCCTCGAGATCGGCAGCCATACGACGTCCGAGAGCCGGTTTCTGGATGCGGCGACGCCTGAGGGTGAGTTCCAGGTGATTGCGCCGCGGGTGGACGAGCAGGAGTATTCCGTCGATCATCGCGGGGGGAAGTTTTATCTGCGGGTCAACGATACCGGCAAGAACTTCCGTGTGGTGACGGTGCCGGTGGGCGTGGCCGACCGAGCGGAGTGGAAGGAGCTGATCGCGGAGGACCCGGAGGCGCCGCTCGAGGATTTCGAGCTTTTTCGGGATTTTTGTGTGTGCGTCCGGCGGCGGTTGGGGCTGCCGACGCTCGATGTGATCCGGTTTGCGGGAGACGCTCTGGGGGAGAGTTTGGGCGAAGCAAAGGAGATCGGGTTTCCGGAGCCGGCCTACTCGGCGGGACCGCATGTGAACCGGGAGTTCGAGACGGGGGAGTTTCGCTACAGCTATCAGTCGCTGGTGTCGCCGGCGACGGTGTATGCGTACGACGTGAGGCGGGGTGAGTCGACGCTGTTGAAGCAGCAGGAGGTTCCGGGCGGATTCGATCGGGCGCGGTATGGATCGGAGCGGATCTGGGTGCGCGCGGAGGATGGGGTGGAGGTGCCGGTGTCGATCGTGTACCGGCGCGATCGGTTTGCGAAGGACGGGAAGAATGCGATGTATGTGTATGGGTATGGGTCGTATGGGTATCCGCTGCCGCTCGGGTTTGGGGCGACCCGGCTGTCGCTGCTCGACCGCGGGGTGGTGATGGCGTATGCGCACGTACGCGGGGGCGGCGAGCTGGGCGACCGATGGCACGACGCTGGAAAGATGATGGTGAAGCGGAATACCTTTACGGACTTTGTCGCGGTGACAGAACATCTGGTGCGGGCGGGGTATGGGGCGCGGGATCGCGTGGCGATCGAGGGTGGAAGCGCGGGCGGTCTGCTGATGGGGGCGGTCGTGAATCTACGGCCGGAGCTCTTTCGCGCCGTGCTTTCGCATGTGCCGTTTGTGGACGTGATGAATACGATGCTGGACGCTTCTCTGCCGCTGACGGTGGCGGAGTATGAAGAGTGGGGCAATCCGAATGAGGCGGAGGCGTTCCGGTATATGTTGAGCTACTCGCCGTACGACAACCTCCAGGCGGGGGCGTATCCGGCGATGCTGGTGAAGACGAGCCTGAACGATTCGCAGGTGATGTACTGGGAGCCGGCGAAGTATGTGGCCAAGCTGCGGACGCTGAAGTCGGGCGCAACGCCACTGCTTTTGCACGTGAATATGGAGGCTGGGCACGGCGGGGCTTCAGGTAGATACGACTACTTGAAGGAGATTGCGTTTGACTATGCGTTTTTGCTGCGGGAACTGGGTGTTCAGGGCTTCAGGTGAAGGCCAAGGACGATCTCGACGCTCCGCTTTGGGGGGTCGTCGAGATCGTCCGATGGCATGGGGGAGGGCTGATGTGGAGCTTGGTTCTGGGACGTATTTAGAACTTAGTTCTGGGACGTAGGTAATGCTTAGTTCTGGGACGTGTTGCTGCTGACGGCGTCTCCGCCGGACGGTCTCTGGGTACCTACGGCGAATTGGAACTCACTTCCGCCAACGATTTTGACGTCGCTTTTGCTGGACACAAAGGTTCCGGAGTTGGCGCTGGAGATCCTGCTGTGGAGATCCGTGTCTGAGACGACGCCGATCTGATCGACGCGGAGCGTGCCGTCGTTCCAGCTGTTGGGAACTTCATCGCCCGGCGCGACCGGATTGTCTTCGAAGTTGGTCGATCTGGGCTTGAAGATGCCTACGATCGTCGCTTTGATTGGAACGATCTGGCCATTCTCCAGCTTGGCCTGGTTTACCAGGAGGCTCAGCTTCGACTTTCCTTCCACCTTCATGTCATCGGTGGCGACTTTGCCAAGAAGAAGCGTATTTTTCGGTAGCTCCGGGCCGTTTGGAAGTTGGACGGCTTTGCTGAGCTTGACGGTGAAGGTAGCGCCCTGTTGATCCTTTTTTGCATCCAGGGTGTTGACCAGATATCCTCTTGCCGCCACCATCCGCGTCGCTGTGTTCGCGCCGGGCTGACCGGCGGTCTGAGGAGGTGCGGAATCCTGCGAGCTCGGGGACAGCGCGAGCATCGGCAGGGGAAGGATGAGGAGTACGCTGGCTAGCTTTACAGGAACGGATTGCTTCATAAGAGCTCCTTATACGGGGGCGCCGGCGAGCATTTCGTCTGAGCTGCCATCCCTGATAAATACGATGCGAGCAGGGCGATTTGTCTTCTGAGCCGGATTGCAAACCGACTTAGCAATCGATGCAACACAGCGGCCCGGATCGAGGGATGTCCTCAGTGGTTTGCTGGAGGGATCCGATGGAGCGGAGGCCGATGCGCGGGTCAGGCGACGAGGATGTCGGTCTTCGAGAAGTCGCTGCCTTTGAAGAGGAGCGGCTGCCGGGTTTGCTTCGCGAGGGCGTAGGAGAAGCAGTCGCCGAAGTTGAGGCCGGCGGGATGGCAGCCTTTGCCGAAGCGACGAAAGGCCTCGCGGGCTATTTGGGCCTGCTGCTGGTCGAAAGAGACTACTTCCATTTCGAATTGAATGAGAAGCGCGTCCAGGAGCGCAGTCGCTCCCTGGGTTCTTCTGCCCACGAGTACGAGCGAAGCTTCCACCAGCGACGCTGCGGATACAAGGCATACAGGGCTGTTCGCCATAGCAGAATAGTAGAGGGATGCATCCGGCTCCTCCAAAATGACTGCTACGAGCGCCGATGTATCGATGACCATTACTCCGGAATACCGTCCGGGCCATAGCCGAGGATCTCGTCGTCAGAAAGATTGTTGTTGATCGGATGGAGGTTGTAGCTGCTAATCAACGCTTTGAACTCTTCGAAGGACGGCTTAGCTTTCGTGTTTTTCCTCGGTCTGAGACGTTCCAATACTTCCGTGACGGCGGAGCCGATCGCGTCCGTTATCGACTCGCCTGTGACGCCAGCTAAATCCCGGACCTTTTGCTCTACCATCGGATTGTTGATGTGGAGCGCCATGTACATAGTGTACATGGCCGATCAAGCCTTGGCGGCGACGGGTTCGAGGGTAAGTTTGTCGCCTTCGCCGGGGGCCAGGAAGAGGTTTCGTTCGAGGCCGTGCTGGCGGGTGTAGAGCTCGAAGTAGCGGCCGCCGAGCGCGAGCAGGTGCTCGTGGGTGCCGCGTTCGACGATGTGTCCGGCTTCGACCACGAGGATCTGGTCGGCGCGGCGGATGGTGGAGAGGCGGTGCGCGATCACAAAGGTGGTTCTGCCCTGCATGAGGTAGTTCAGGCCGGTCTGGATGAGGGCTTCGGACTCGGAGTCGAGTGAGCTGGTGGCTTCGTCGAGGATGAGGACGCGGGGGTCGGCGAGGATGGCGCGGGCGATCGAGAGTCGCTGACGCTGGCCACCGGAGAGTTTGACGCCGCGCTCGCCGACGACCGTGTCGTAGCCCTCGGGAAAGCGCTCGGCGAACTCGTCGACGCGGGCGATGCGGCAGGCGTCCATGAGTTGGGGTTCGGTGGCCTCGGGGCGGGAGAAGAGGATGTTCTCGCGGATGGTGCCGTCGAAGAGAAAGGTTTCCTGGAGGACGACGCCGAGCTGGGCGCGGTAGGTCGCGAGCTTGACGTGCGCGAGGTCGTTGCCGTCGGCCGAGACCTCTCCGCCGGTGGCCGTGTGGAAGCCGCAGAGGAGCGAGATGATGGTGGATTTGCCCGAGCCGGAGGAGCCGACCAGAGCCGTGACGGTGCCGGGAAGCGACTCAAACGAGATGCCGTGGAGGACGGGTTTGCCGGGCTCGTAGGAGAAGGAGACGTCGTTGAAGCGGATGTCGCCGTGGAGCACCGGCAGGCTGATGGTGCGGACCGGGTCGCGATCTTCCTCGCGCTCGGCCAGGATTTCGTTGGTGCGGTCGAGCCCGGCGACGGCTTCGGTGAGCTGGGTGCCGATCGAGACGAGCTGCACGATGGGCGCGATCATGAACGCGAGAAACATGACGTAGGTGACGTACTCGCCGGTGGTGAGGTGGCCGGCGGCATGATCGTGCGCGCCCATCCACATGATGAGCGCGCCGACCAGGCCGAGGACGGCGGTGGAGGCGAGCGACATGAGCGACTGCGCGGTGAGCGACGAGATGACGTTGGCGAGGAGACGTTGGGCTCCCGCGGCGAAGACATTGGCCTCCGACTGCTCGGCGTGATAGCCCTTGACGACGCGAACGCCGCCGAGCGACTCGGTGAGGCGTCCGGTGACTTCGGCGTTGATCTTGGAGCGCTCGCGGAAGATGGGGCGGATGGTCTTGAAGGCGCGCTGGAGGATGAGGCCGAAGAGGACGAGGATGACAAAGGTGAGCAGCGTCATGCGCACCGAGAGGTGGATGAGGTAGCAAAACGCGAAGATGGCTGTGAGCACGCCGCCGAAGAAGTCGATGATGCCGGTGCCGATGAGGTTGCGGACGCCTTCGACGTCGGTCATGATGCGGGCGACGAGGGTGCCGGTGCGATTTTCGTCGTAGAAGGCGATGGGGAGGCGGCCGATGTGGGACTGGACCTCGGTGCGGAGCTCGGCGATGAGGCGCTGGCCTTCTTTGGAGAGGACCTGCGTGAGCGTGAAGGAGGTGAGGCCCTGGACGATGGTGGCGAGGACGACGGCGCCGACGATCCAGGGCAGGAGATTGAGCTGGCCTTTGGTGAAGACATTGTCGATCAGGTAGCGCGTGGAGGCGGGAAGGATGAGGCCGCTGGCGCGATTGACGATCATGACGGCGAAGGAGCCGGCGAGCAGCCAGCGTCGGGGGAGGACGAGTCTCCAGATGCTGGGAAGGATTTTGCGGAAGCTGGCCTTGGGACGCGAGGCGGTGAGATCGGCAGCGGTGGCCCGGCCGGTGCCGCGCGAGGGACGGTCGGCCGCGGGCATGCTGTGAGAGCCGAAGTTGGCGGAGCCGAGCGGGGGAGGCATGTGGCTTCATTATAGATGGGGGATGAATGCGGTTCAGGCCTGGGCGCGCTCTTCGCCCCCAGCCTGGGCGCGCTCTGCAGGGGGGATATGCGGCGCGAGATCCGGGCCGGGATGTGGGCGGGGATGTGGGCCGGGGATGCCGTATTCTAGAGTCTTGGCTACCACGCATCCCACTTCCCTTCCGGGTCTCTCGCAGCGCGCCTCGCGTGGCATCTCGCACATCACTGTTCGGGGGGCACGGCAGCACAATCTCAAGAACATCTCGGTCGCGATTCCGCGCAACACGCTGACGGTGGTGACTGGGTTGTCCGGGTCGGGCAAGAGCTCGCTTGCGTTCGACACGATCTACGCCGAGGGGCAGCGCCGGTATGTCGAGACGCTTTCGGCCTACGCCCGGCAGTTTCTGGATCAGATGGAGCGACCGGACGTGGACGCGATCGACGGCCTGTCGCCGGCCATCTCGATCGAGCAGAAGACGACCTCGCGATCGCCGCGGTCGACGGTCGGCACCATCACCGAGATCTACGACTACCTGCGGCTCTTGTGGGCGTCGGTGGGGCAGCCGCACTGTCCGGAGTGTCACCGGCCGATCACGCGGCAGACGGCGGAGCAGATCATCGAGCGCATCACGGCGCTCGCGCCCGGCGAACGCATTACGGTGTATGCGCCGATCGTCCGCGGACGCAAGGGGGAGTTTCGCGAGGAGCTGGAGGCGCTGGACAAGCAGGGATTTCGCGTTCGGATCGACGGCGAGGTGACCGAGATCACGGACGGGATGCGTCTCGAAAAGCGCAAGAACCATACGTTGGAGGCGATCGTCGATCGCGTGATTCTGAAGCCGCTTGCCGATCCTACGCCCGAGAACGCGAATGCCGCGCTCGCGACGCCCTCGGGCGCAAGCACGCGGGCGCGCTTCGACACGCGGCGGCTGGAGACCTCGGTGCTGAAGGCGCTGCAGATGGCGTCGGGGCTGGTGCTGATCGGCATCCAGGACCCGGAGACGCGCGCGCAGGCGGAGACGCTGTACTCGTCGTCGATGGCCTGCCCGGACTGTGGGATCAACGTGCCGAAGCTGGAGCCGCGGTCGTTTTCGTTCAATTCGAACTACGGCGCGTGCCCGGAGTGCCACGGTCTGGGATCGATCTACGACTTCGATCCGGCGAAGACGATCGCCGACTGGTCGAAACCTCTGCTGGATGGAGCGATGGGCCCGGGATCTTCGTCGGCGTATCTCTTGCGGCTGATCAAGCTGGCGGCGGACAAGTACAAGATCAATCTGAAGCAGCCGTTTGCCGATTTGGCGAAGGCGGAGCAGGACCTGTTTCTGTACGGTCCGCCGAAGTCCGATGCGTCGCGGACGGGGTTTCACGGCATCTTTGCGTATCTGCGGTCGAATCTCGAGGAGAGCCGGTCGGAGGGCTACCGCGAGTACATGATGCAGTTCATGTCGGCGACCACGTGCTCGCGTTGCCGGGGCCGGCGGCTGCGGCCGGAGAGCCTGGCGGTGACGATCCCGGTGGGCCCGGCGGGCGAGCAGAACGGCGCGCGCAAGGATCTTTCGATCGCGGACTATACGGCGCTGCCGCTCGATCGCGCGCTCCAGGGGGCGCGGTCGATGCACTTCACCGGGCGCGACCGCCTGATTGCCGACCGTCTGCAGCGCGAGGTGATCGAGCGTCTGGAGTTCCTGAACGCGGTCGGTCTGAACTACCTTTCGCTCGACCGATCGGCGGCGACGCTTTCGGGCGGCGAGGGCCAGAGGATTCGGCTGGCGACGCAGATCGGATCGCGTCTGCGTGGGGTCCTGTACGTTCTGGACGAACCGTCGATCGGCTTGCATCAACGCGACAATCAGCGTCTGATCGCGGCGCTTGAGCGTCTGCGCGACCTGGGGAATACGGTGTTGGTGGTGGAGCACGACGAGGACACGATGCGGTCCGCGGACTACCTGCTTGACCTGGGACCGGGGGCGGGAAAGAACGGCGGTTTCGTGATGGCGGAGGGGACTCCGGCCGAGGTGATGGCGAACCCGGCGTCGGTGACGGGGCAGTATCTGGCGGGCAAGCTCGACGCTCTGAACCGGCCGAAGAATGCTCTTGGCCTGACCGGACCGCGACCGCTGACGGGGGCGTGGATCACGGTCGAGGACGCCTATTCGCACAACCTCCAGAATGTTACGGCGCACTTTCCTCTGGGCGTGATGACGGTGGTGACGGGCGTCTCGGGCTCTGGAAAATCGACGCTGGTCAACGACATTCTGTATCGCGCTCTGGCTCGCGAGCTGTACGGTTCGCGCGACGATCCGGGCAAGCACGGACGCGTGGTGGGCATCGACCAGCTGGACAAGGTGGTGCAGATCGATCAGTCGCCGATCGGACGGACGCCGCGCTCGAACCCGGCGACGTACACGGGTGTGTTTACGGCGATGCGCGATCTGTTTGCGATGCTTCCGGAGTCGCGCGAACGCGGCTACAAGCCGGGGCGCTTCTCGTTCAACGTCCAGGGCGGCCGATGCGAGGCCTGCCAGGGCGAGGGACAGCGGCGCATCGAGATGAACTTCTTGCCGGATGTTTATGTGCTGTGCGATGTTTGTAACGGTCGGCGTTACAATCAGGAGACGCTGGCGGTGAAGTTCAACGGCCACTCGATCGCCGATCTGCTGGATCTCCCGATCGCCGATGCCTTGCCGATTCTGGAAGACATCCCCAACGTTCGCGTGCGTTTGCAGACGCTGGTCGATGTTGGTTTGGGGTATATTCACCTCGGTCAGTCCGCGACGACGCTTTCGGGCGGCGAGGCGCAGCGCATGAAGCTGGCGCGCGAGCTTTCGAAGCGGCAGACGGGACGGACGCTGTATCTTCTGGACGAGCCGACGACGGGGCTGCACTTCGACGACGTTCGGAAGCTGCTCGAAGTTCTGCACCGGCTGACGGATCTGGGGAATACGGTTGTGATTATCGAACACAATCTGGATGTGATCCGAAACGCCGACTATCTGCTGGACCTGGGACCGGAGGGCGGCGAGGGCGGCGGACGCATTATCGCGCACGGGACGCCGGAGGAGGTCGCGACGGTTGAGGGATCGCACACGGGTGCGTTTCTCAGGCGGGCTCATCGGGAGCGCACAGGCGCTGCGGTCGCGCTCTGTCCGGAGTTTGCGGGTGCGCAGCCGGAGAGCATCGCCGCGGCAGCCGATGCGGTACGCGGAGAAAAGAAAAAGTTTGTCGCGCCGGAGAAGAAGACGGGCGTGCCGACGGCGAGTGCCACGCCACCGGCTGAGAAGCGGCGATCCGCGAAGTCTGCCTCCGGTCGAAAGGGCGCCGAGCCGACCGAAGCTCGGACCGCGCCGAAGCCTGAAACGTCCGCCGCCAAAGCTGCCGTCAAAGCCCCTTCAGGAAGGCGTGCCTCGTGAGCCTCGGTCCAGACCTGACGCCCAACCCGACCTTCGCCTCCCTGCGTTCCGGGCGCGAAGGAGAGGCCCGCCCCGCCCTGCGCCTGGCGGATGAGGATGACCCCATTCTGCCGCCGCTGGGACCTCCGCTTGCCCCCGTGCTTGCGCCGGGCGAAGCGGTGGCGCTCGCGCCGATGGATGAAACCCCGAACTCGTCCGACGACGATCCGCCGACGCGCGTTCCTCACCTCGGCCACGCGCTCCTGTTTGTGGCGATCACGGGTCTGCTCCTGCTCTTGGCGCAAGCCGTGCTTCTGGGCGGATCGCATCCGGCGCTGGGTCGTGGAGCAGCCGTGGCCACCGAGGCACTGTTGCAGCCCAAGCGCCTGATCGCGGCCGAGGCCTTCACCTATGTCGGTACGATCCTGGCCGCCGCCGGTCTGTTTCCGATGCTCTGGAAGCGGCCTTTCGGCATGGGGATCGAGTGGAACATTTCGGCCGCCGTGCGCAACCTGTATCGCCTGATTCCGCTCGGGATCATCGTTTCGTTTCTTGTCCAGGGGATCTCGACCTTTCTTCCGACCCCGAAGTCGATTCCCATGGACGACTTCTTTCGGACGCGCTCGGACGTCTGGCTGATCACGGTCTTCGGCACGCTCGTGGCACCGGTGTTTGAGGAGATCTTCTTTCGCGGCTTTCTGTTTCCCGCGTTTGCGATTGCGTACGACTGGCTGTCCTTGCCGCGTACCGAAACCGCACGGGAGAGCTGGCGTTCGTCCAACGTCCTCACCGGGGGCGCGCTTCTGTTCTCCGCCGTATCTTCGAGCATCCTGTTTGCACTTTTGCACGGCAAGCAGATCGCCTTTACCTGGCCCGTCCTGTTTTTGCTGTTTCTGGTTTCGCTGATGCTGACGTACGTCCGTGTGCGTCTTCGCTCGGTGGCTGCCTCGACGGTGGTGCATGCGAGCTACAACTTCGCTATCTTTTTCACGGCATTTATGGCGACCGGAGGCTACCGGCACCTGGATCGCTTTCCCCACTAACCCTCTACCATCGCACGTTCGGTAAAGATGCACATGGTATGGGCATGTGTTGTGTGTTATGGTGGGTTTATGGCGACTCTAGCGACGCACCAAAACGCAACCCACCGGACAGTCGTGCTTCTCCGCCCCGACGAGAAAAAGCATCTCTCCGAGATGGCGCGAAGGGAGAGGGTCTCTGCCAGCGAGATTGTCCGGCGATCGATCGAAGCTTACCAGACCGCGTCCGCTCCGAACGAGGAACAGGAGTTGAAAGCAGCGTTTGCCGAGATGAACAAGGCTCTCGATGCTGCGCTGGACTCGATCCGCTCCGCTCGCGCCGAGGTCCAGCAGAACCTCGCGGAGATCCACGAACGTAGCGAGCAGCATGCATGACCATTGGAAGCGAGCTGCTTACGGTGATCAAGAAGATCTTCCTGGTGAGTGAGGAACTGACGCGGCTTTCCGCCGAGGTGAAAGACCTTTCGCGGTCGGTGAATCACCATGATGTGCGCCTTGCGGTGATCGAAAACACGCTCTCGATCGCGCGTCAGACCTCGAAGCTGATTCTCCCAGGCAACTGACCCTCATGCGCCCCCAAGCCGGTGGAGATCTGCTTGCCGACCCCGACCCGCAAGGGACAGCAAACGGCCGAGAATCCCTGCTTCGCCTGCTTGCGACACATTCGTTTCGTCTTGGCGACTTTACGCTCGCCTCGGGACAAAAGTCCAACTACTACATCGACTGCCGCGTGACGACGCTCCATGCCGAGGGCGGACGGCTTTCCGGGCTGCTGCTCTATGACATGATTCGCCGGCATGTTCCCGACGCCGTGGCGGTCGGCGGACTGACGATGGGCGCCGACCCTCTGGTCTCCAACGTCGCCTCCGCGAGCGCGTGGCACGCCCTTCGATCGGCCCAGACTACCGACCTGGACGCCTCGATCGGCCTTTCACCCCTGCCATCCCCTCAGCTTCTTCATGGTTTTCTGGTGCGCAAGTCTGAAAAGGCACACGGCACAGGCCGGCGCATCGAAGGCTTCTCCGAGCCTGGTGCTGCCGTGGTCGTGGTCGACGACGTTTGCACCACCGGAGGCTCCACCATCACGGCCATCGAGGCCGTGCGCGAGGCAGGCATGCAGGTCGCGGGCGTCTTCTGCCTGGTCGATCGCGAGCAGGGGGGGCGAGCCCGGATCGAGGCCGTGGCTGGAGGTGCGCCCATCTTCGCGCTGTTCACGGCGGAGGATATCCGAGCCTCCCACAGGGATCTCCACACCCGGGCGCCTGACGCATAGAGCCCCATTCGGAGTTCTCCCACGTCCTTGGGAGAACTCTCCCACCTTTGACGTATAGCCCGCTGACCGCCCCGGCCTTACCGTGAAATCCAAGGCCCCCGCACCAAAGAGGCCGTACGGCGAACCCCGCCACCCCTGCACCACCTGTCGCGCTTGATCTGCTGAACGTCCGTGCTCGCCGAGCCAGCCTCGCGAGCGATCTCTGTGGTTTTCCTCTACTGCGAGCGGCGATCGTACCCGAGTTAAAGGTCGGTCGTCGCTCTCCTCTCCCCCGGGCGAGGGCGTCGACCACACTGCCAGGAAGCGCCGGAGATCTTCGAGAGACGAACAGGCCGCCGCCACGGCCGAGAGACTTCAGTAAACTAAAAGGGATATGATCCCTACCCTTGAATGGCTCCCTGCCGGCGTCAACTTTCTCGATCAGACCAAGCTTCCCCTGGAAGAAACCTACGTTCTTGCGACCGACTACACCGAGGTGGCGGCGGCCATTCGCGAGATGGTGGTGCGTGGGGCGCCGGCGCTCGGCGTAACCGGAGCCATGGGGGTTGCGCTTGGGATCGAGCGGTCCGCTGCGACCAACCTTGCCGAGCTTACGTCCGAGGTGGACGTGATCTGTTCGACTCTGGCGAACACCCGGCCCACGGCCGTCAATCTCTTCTGGGGCATCGGCAAGGTCCGCGACCTGTTCAACACTCTTGCGGCGGCCGGCGCTCCCATTCCCGAGATCAAAAGGCAGAGCGTCGCTCTGGCCCGGCAGATGTACGACGAGGACATCGCCGCATGTAAGCAGATGGGCGCGTTTGGGGCGGATCTGCTGCCGCTGAAAGGCACGGTGCTGACCCACTGCAACGCCGGCGCGCTCGCGACCTGCGGTTATGGAAGTGCTCTCGGCGTTGTTCGCGCCGCGGTGGAACGCGGGCACGAGATCGATGTCTTCGCCGACGAGACTCGTCCGTTTCTCCAGGGCGCCCGGCTGACCGCGTGGGAGTTGATGAAGGACAACATCCCGACGACGGTCTTGTGCGACAACATGTCGGCTTCGCTGATGCAGCAGGGCCGGATCCAGGCAGTGATCGTCGGCGCCGACCGGATCGCCGCCAACGGCGACACGGCCAATAAAATCGGCACTTACGGCTTGGCGATCCTGGCCCGCGAGCATGGCATTCCGTTCTACGTCGCCGCGCCCTGGGCGACGATCGACCTCCTGACGGCGCATGGATCGGACATCGAGATCGAGCAGCGCGACCCGCGCGAGGTGACCCACTCGAATGGGCGGCAGATGACCCCGGACGGTGTCGCGATTGAGAACCCTGCCTTTGACGTGACGCCCGCGAAGTACATCTCGGCCATCATCACGGAGCGCGGGGTGCTGCGAGCACCCTTCGCCGAGGCGATCGCCAACGGCGTTTCCCAGGAGACGGATCAGGAGCTGACACTCGCCTGACCTGGGCCGGCAAGTTCAGGATCGATCCGATCTGGTTTGATCCGACCCCAGTCGATCTCCGCGCAGCGGGCTCCTGGCCCGTCGATACAAACAAATACGCCTATGATCCTTCACTCCGCTCGACATAGCCGCGAATCGCAAGCACGTCCGCTCCCTCGCGGGCCTTCGGCCGTGAAATCCTACTGGAAGGTGATGCCGGATCTCCTCAATCCGCGCCGGAGATCGCTCCTCCGGGGCAATCTTCTGGTTGTCTTGTCGTTTCTCGTGGCGCTTGTGCTCGCCGATTTTCCTCGGAACCGTGCAAATCCGCTGCTGGGAGTGGTGCTTCTGACGGCCGCCATCGGCACCGTCGATACCGTGCGGTGCATGCGCCCAAAGTGGAGTTGGTACCACGGCGGCGTTCTCCTGTGCGTCTACATGGACCTTATGATCCTCAGCATGCTGCTCTTCTTCTTTTTGTACCCGTATGCGACGTGGCTTTCCGGGACGCACTGAGCCACTTCTCTGTTGAAGAGAACCGGTGGTAGACTCGCCGGGACTCGAATTCCCTCTTCCAGGTACACCCATGCTCAAGGGCTTTCGCGACTTTATCCTTCGCGGCAATGTCATCGATCTGGCGGTCGCCGTCATTATCGGCGCGGCTTTTACCTCCATCGTCAACTCGCTGGTTGCCGACATTATCAACCCGCTGGTCGCGGCGATCGTCGGCAAACCGGATTTTTCCGCACTTACGGCGACGGTCCACGGCGGCATCATCCGGTACGGCAACTTTCTGAACGCCGCAATCTCGTTCGCGCTGATTGCGTCGGTGGTTTACTTCTTTATTGTGGCGCCGGTGAACGCCTTGATGCTTCGTCTGCGCGGTCCGGCACCGTCGACGACCAGGCCGTGCCCCCAGTGCTTCGGCGATATTCCGCTCCAGGCGACGCGGTGCAAGTTCTGTGCGGAGCCGGTGTAGGGCAAGGCTTCCAGGGCGAACTGTTTCTCTGCGCGTGAGCCGGTTGCTCCCCACAAACATCCGGTATTCTGTGGTCTATCGCGCCTAGTGGTCTGTCACCCCTAGCACCCAGGAGTTTCCTTGTCCCCTCTCCGCTGCCTCGTCCGCGTCGCTGCCGTCTCGCTTGCGATCGTCTTTTCTTTCAGCCTCCACGCGCAGACGCCCACGCCGGCCGTCTTCGGCTACCGCAACTTCACCCAGCAGGCCCGCTGGGACAAGATCTTTCTCGCCGTTCCCGACGCCGCGCTTGCCGGGCAGCACCTGAAGACGCTTACCGCCGAGCCGCACTGGGCCTCGTCGCCCGAGGACTATAAGACGGCGCTTTACGTTGCGGAAAAGTTCAAGGCTGCGGGTCTCGAGACGACCATCGTGCCGTACAAGGTGTTGCTGAACAAGCCCGTCAGCATCCTGGTGGAGGCGACCGACAGCGCCGGGAAGAAGCTGATGTCCGGGCCGTCGCCCGAGCATGTCGACGCGCATGACCACGGCGGCGACCCCTTTCAGGACGACCCGCGCGTTACACCGGCGTTCAACGGATCGTCGCCCTCGGGCGAGGTGACCGGCGATGTGGTGTACGCGAACTATGGGACTCTCGACGACTTCAAGTACCTCGCCGCGCACAATATTTCGGTGAAGGGCAAGATCGTGCTGGTCCGCTACGGCTCGAACTTCCGCGGCGTGAAGGTGTACATCGCGCAGCAGTACGGCGCGGCGGGGGTGCTGATCTACTCGGACCCGGCCGACGACGGCTACACCAAGGGCGATATGTATCCCGCCGGTCCGATGCGGCCGGAGAGCGCGGTGCAGCGCGGATCGGTGCAGTTCCTGCCGATCTATCCGGGGGATGCGACGACCCCGGGGATCGCGTCCACGCCGGAGCTGCCCGACTCGAAACGCATCCCGATCGACAAGCTCCAGAACAACCAGCCGTCGATCCCGGCGAATCCGCTTTCGTACAAGGACGCGGCGCCGATTTTGCGCGCGATGGGCGGGCCGGCGACACCGCACGACTGGCAGGGCGGCCTGCCGTTCACCTACCATCTCGGCGGCACCGGAGCGGTTTCGGTGCACATGAAGCTGGTGCAGGACACGGCGCTGCGGACTATCTGGGACGTCGTGGGCACCATTGAGGGCAGCGACCCCGTGCAGAAGGAGAACTGGGTGGTGGCGGGCAATCATCGCGACGCATGGGTGTACGGCGCGGTCGATCCCAACTCCGGCACCGCGGCGATGCTCGAATCGGTGCATGGTCTGGGCGCGCTGTTGAAGCAGGGATGGAAGCCGAAGCGGCGCATCGTTGTCTGTTCGTGGGACGCCGAGGAGGAGGGCCTGATCGGATCGACCGAGTGGGCCGAGCAGAACGCCGAGCATCTCGTGCACGCGGTCGCTTACCTGAACACCGACGTGGGCGTCTCGGGGCCGAACTTCAACGCGGCCGCCGTTCCGTCGCTGAAGGAGTTTGTGCGCGAGGTCAGCCGCGAGGTCCCGAGCCCCAAGGGCGGAACCGTGTACGACCAGTGGAAGAAGGACCAGGCTGAGGGGAAGGGGCGGCGGAACGCGACTCCATTTACGGCCGACCGTGTGGGCGCGACGCGCGGCGCTGATGATGCCGTGCACGTGGGCGATCTCGGCTCCGGATCCGACTACACGCCGTTCATCCAGCACCTCGGCGTGCCGTCGACCGACATCGGCTCGGAGGGACCGTACGGCGTGTATCACTCGGTCTTCGACAACTACAACTGGTTCATCAAGAACGCCGATCCGACCTTTGTGCTGGAGCAGCAGCAGGCCCGCATCTTTGGCCTCGAGATCCTCCACATGGCCGACGCCGACGTGCTTCCGTACGACTACGAGGCGTATGGGCGCGAGATCGTCCGGTACCTCGACCAGGCGCAGAAGGATGCGGGCTCAGCGAACCTGAAGCTCGACTTTTCGGGCGCCAACGCGGCGGCTCGGCGGTTCCAGGCAGCCGGGCAGGCGGTGCGCGCGCGCCAGATGAATCCGCCCGCGGATGCAGCGCGGCTGAACGTGGCGCTCCGAGCGGCTGAAGGTGCTCTGCTGGCGCCTGAGGGTCTGCCGCGCCGCTCCTGGTTCAAGCACACGATCTACGCTCCAGGCGAGTTTACCGGCTATGCCGCCGTGGTGATTCCGGGCGTCAACGAGGGGATCAGCGTTCCGGATGGGCCGCGCGCACAGGCGCAGATGGCCGTGCTGACCGAAGCGTTGCAACGCTCGGCGGCGATCCTCGAAGGCGCCGCGAAGTAGGTGATGGAGATGCTCAGACCTCCATCACCGGCGTCTCGGCCGGCTCCAGAGATCCGCGCCGGGCGGCGATAAAGCCGAAGAGAGCGATGTAGATGTAGCAGATGGCCGGCAAGGTGAATGCGTGCTGCACGCCGATGTGATCCGCGAGGATACCTTCGGCGAGCGGAAGGATCGCACCGCCGACGATGGCGGCAACCATGAGGCTCGAACCTTTGCTGGTGAGCGGACCGAGGCCGGCGAGACCCAGCGTAAAGATGCTCGGAAACATGACGGAGTTGAACAGACCGACGGCGATGATGCTCCACATCGCCACGTTGCCGTGGGTGACGATGGAGGTGACGACTAGAAGGAAGGCGACGATGGCGGCGATGCCGAGGAGAACGCCCGCACGCACGCGCTGGAGGATTGCGGAGCCGATAAAGCGCCCGATCATGGCGCCTCCCCAGTAGAAGGCGACGTAGTGCGCGGCGGATTTTTCGCTGAGCGCGCCCACGCCGGGAAGGCCGAAGTAGTTGACGAGAAAGCTGCCGATCGAGACCTCCGCGCCGACGTAGACGAAGATCCCGAGCGCGCCCATGAGGAGGTACGGCTCGTTCCAGATGCTCCTTGTACCGGCGCCCGTCTGCAACTCGCCGGGCCGGAAGTCGCGGGTGAAGTCGGTCGGCGGCAGCTTGACGAGGGCGATGGCGACGGCCAGGAGGATCAGCGCCATCGCGATTCCGAAGTACGGCAGACGCACGGACGATGCCTGCTCCTGCCGATAGCTCTGCAAGAGTGCCGCAGACAGGGAGTGCATTTTTTCGGGCGTGATGGTCGACCCGCTCAGGATCAGCCAGCCGCCGAAGATGGGCGCGATGGTGGTTCCGAGGGAGTTGAAGGCCTGCGACAGATTGAGCCGGCTCGCTGCCGTGCGCTGCGGTCCGAGGTTGGTGACGTACGGGTTGGCCGCGACCTGCAGGCATGTAATTCCCGCCGCCAGCACCACGAGCGCCGTCAGAAACATGGCAAAGGATGCCATCGCCGAGGCCGGCAGAAACAGGAGAGCGCCTACCGCCATCACGAGGAGGCCGATGACCATGGTCTGCTTGTACCCGCGCCACTCCACGACCTTGCCCGCCGGCAGAGCGAAGACGAAATAGGACGTGAAAAACGCAAACTGCACCAGCAAGGCCTTTCCGTAGCTCAGCTCAAAGATGCCCTTGAGGTGCGGGATCAGGATGTCGTTGAGGCACGTCAGGAATCCCCACATAAAGAACAGCATGGTCGCAATCGACATGGCACGGACGTCGGTCGATCCCGGCTCACGCGTGTACGTGCTTCCCTGGACAGCAGTTGAAATCACGGGTCACTCCTCTTCTGTTCGCTGGGAGCGCGCTGCTTTCAGCACAGACGCAGCACCGCTCCGAGCGACCCCATAGTTATACCCGCAAGGGCCGGAGTTTGCTCTGTGCCGGCGCGGTCGGGAGTTGAAATTGCTACGTGCAGCGGCGCTTATCGCATCGGTTAGGAGCGGTCGCTTATCGCTCCGGCACCGGGGCGACGGCCTGCGAGCAGTGCCCTGCGGCGTCGCAGGCGCGCACGCCGAAGAAGACGTTATCTTTCGAGATCGGCAGGGTGGCGGTACAGGTGGCGCCCGAGGGAGGGGCGGCGCTATAGCGTGCCGCATCGCCTTCAAACTGCCAGTCGGTGGCGGAGGTTTCGCGCCACAGGATCTGGTAGCGCACGTCGGGGCCGGCCGCCGCGGGCGCGTCCCACTTCAGTGTCGAGTTGTTGTCGAGATTTCGTGTGACCACGCGGACGTTTTGCGGAGTTCCGGGCGAGCTCGCGAGGGTGGCGAGCGTGGCCGCGTTCAGGCGCGCCACACGGGCGACGTAGCCGAAGTCGACAAATTTCACGAGATCGCCGAACTCGACGCCGCCCTCGGTGCGCACGTCCTGGTGCTGGTGATTGTAGTTTTCGCGCCACTCTGTAAACCGCACGGCCGGGAAACCCGCGGCGCTGAACGAGCTATGATCGCCGCCGCGCAGATACCGGTCGAGCCGCAGCTCCATCACGGGCCGGAGGGCTCCACCTCCCTGCCCTCCGGTGTACGTCCTCGCGACATCGAGCACGGCGCGCGCCAGCTCTCGCGACGAGGTGTCGTTCTCTGCGCCGAGCGCCAGCGTCGCCTTGATGTCTGCCAGAGGTGCGTTGGGGTTGACGCCCTGGGAGAAGATTCGAACCAGGGACTTCTGCTGCAAGGTGTCGCCGGGCGTGGTGTCGCCACCGACGATGTCGTTGTTCAGCACCCCCTCGAGGAGCCAACCCTCGGATCTAGCCATCTGGCCCATGAGATCGGCCATGTGACGGCTGCCGTTCAGGCCCTGCTCTTCCCCGGCGACGGCGACAAAGACGATCGTGGCCGGGAAGCGCAGCTTCGACAGCGCGCGCGCGCACTCGAGACTCACGGCGGTTCCGCTGGTGTCGTCGTTGGCGCCCGGAGCATCGGCGCGGGCGTTCATCACGTCGGTGACGCGGGTGTCGTAGTGGCCGGTGACCAGGTAGATGCGCTTGGCTTGCGCGAGGTCGGAGCCGCGCAGAATGGCGTAGATGTTGCGCAGGAGCGTGGGCTGGGCGAAGCGCGATTTGCCGCCGCCGAATCCCGGCTCGGTCGGCTGCTGCGTGAACTGATCTTCGTGGACGGTGAGGCAATGCCCGCACGCGGCCGAGATCTCCTCAAATTGTCCGTGGATCCAGTCGGCGGCGGCGAGAATGCCCTCGCCGGGCGGCAGACCTTTCTCCATGCTCGCAAGCGTGCTTCTGCTGCGAAAGGTGACCAGCTTCTCGTCGGTTCGACGGACGCTCTCAGGCGACATTTGCGCCAGAGCACCGGCGATGCGCGGGTCCACCGGCTGGGCGACGAGTGGTGCGCCCGTCGCCGCAAAATCCGGAGCCGAGTCCTGCGCCGGAAGCTGCGTGGAACAGAAGATCGCCACGAGAAAAGCCGACGCCGACAGAGCGATGTGGGACACATTTCGAGCCATACAGGACACAGTCTGGGCCATACGGTTGACACCTCGCGCGAGTCCACAACCATAGCAGAGGCCCGGACAGCGGAATCCATCCAGGCCTCAATCCTTGCTGCTGAGTCAGGCCTTTTAGAACGTAAACTTCGCCGCCAGCTGCAGCTGCCGCGACGACCCGGCATCGCCGACGGCCGTTCGCGTGGTGCTGATCTGCCCAAATGTCCCGGTGCTGCTGTTGCCGGTTGCCGTAGAGGACGCCAGGCTGGTGTTGGGGTTGCCGAAGTTGGCGTGGTTCAAGAAGTCAAAGGCATCCATCCGCAGGACAAACGTTGCGCGCTCGAAGATGCGCGTCGATTTCTGCAGAGAGATGTCGGAATCGGCAAATCCGGGCCCGGTCAGAGCGTTGCGATGCAGCGATCCGAAGCCCGCCGGCTGCGCATAAAACACGCACCCAGGCGTTGCGGCGGCCGAGGCTCCCGTGCATCCAAGCCCACGGATGAACTGCACGTAAGAGAGGTTCGTATAAGCTCCGCGACCGGTCGAATAGCTGCCGACGAGCGTCGGACGAATCGTCCCCGAGGTTCCGTTATAGAGCGACGTCGTCGTGATGTTGAGCGGGTTGCCGGACTGCAGCTGCGTGATGTTCGCGATCATCCAGCCCTCCTTGAGGCGATTTCCGCGATAGGGCAGCTCCCACGTTCCGCTGAAGACGAAGTGCTGGCGGGCATCGAAGTCCGAGAGACCGTAGTTGCCGCGCGGATTGAAGTTGTTCTGCAAGACGTACCCGCCCTGCGACCCGAGCGAGTTCAGGTCCATCGACTTCGACCAGGTGTAGGACGAATTGATCGAGATGCCGTAGAACAGGGTTTTGCGGACGGTAAACCAGAGCGCGTTGTAGTTGGAAAACGAGTCCGAATCGACGTAGCTGATGTTCTGCAGCGCCGCGCCGGGAGCGACCGTGCTGGTCGCGGCGTTGGTCGGATACGGCCGCAGAGCCACGCCCGCCGGGTAGATGAACTGGTTGAGATTGCGCCGGAGACGGAGGTGCTTGCCCTCCGATCCGATGTAGCCGATCTGCATCACCGTGCCCCGGCCAAGCTCCTGCTGGAGGTTGAGATTGTAACTTTCCGTGTACGCATTCCGGAACTTCGGATTGATGGCGGAGGGTCCGAAGCTGGCCGCCTGGCTCCGGAACAGAGTTCCGACGGCAAGTCCCGGGACGGAAGAGACGCTGATGGGCGTCGCGTACGGCGGGTTGGCCGTAAGTCCCGTAACGGCGTTCGATGTGGGCTGATCGACCAGGATGCCGTAGCCGCCGCGCAGAACGGTCTTCGCGTTGCCGTAGGCGTCCCACGAGAAGCCGACGCGCGGCTCGTAATTATTGTTCTGCGCGTAGGGCTGGCCGACGGGCGTGAGCGAGTGCGTCCCCTGGAGGAAGTTGACGAAGCGATGTCCGCCCTCGGCCGGCGTCCCATTCCACTCGTAGCGGAAGCCCAGCTCTGTCGTCAGCCGCGGCGCGATCTTCCAGCTGTCCTGTACAAAGCCGCCCGCCGCTCCGATAAAGACGCGGCTGTTGACGTTCTGCGGCGTCACGGCAAAGGTGTTCGCGAGACCGGCGATGAAGTTGTTCACGTTTGAAAAGCTGATGCTGCCGGTGTCCTGGCTGTAGCTCGACCCGACAAAACGCCGAAACTCCCCGCCTGTCTTGATGGTGTGCTTGCCGCGCGTGATGCTCAACGAATCGGAGAAGATGCCGGTGGTGTCGAAGCGACCCTGCGGAAATCCAGCAGGTCCGCCGAAGTTCAAACCGATCGCAGGAACGCCGATCTGCGGCAAGCCGCTGCCGGTGGTCACGCCCGTGTTGATGCCGTAGATCTGTGGGTTCGCGAGCGTGTTGGGGGAGAAGCCGATGGCCACGCGATTGAAGCCAAGCCGCGCCTCGTTTACCACGTTGGCCGAAAAGATGTGGACCTCGTTGATCGTTCCGATCTGGCGGTGCGCCGTGCGGTGATCGCCGAAGCCGGTGACCGTGTTGCCCTGCAGATTCGGCTCGGTGCGCGCGTCCTGCTGGTACGCATAGTAGGCGTGGAGGTTATCCGTGTCCGAGATCTTGTGCGAAAGATCGCCGGTAAACTGGTCGGTCTTCACCGGCCGGGCGAGGACCCCGTGAATACGCTTCCACTGGCGTCGTTGGCCACCGGGATGAAATTGAGCAGCTTCGCGTAGGCGGTGTTCGCGTTTGCCGCAAACGTCGCCCGCTGTGCCGCCGTCAGCACCGTGCTCTTGAGCAGGATGTCCTGCGACTGCCGCAGACCTTCGTAGCTGAGAAAGAAGAACGTCCGATCCTTCCACACCGGACCTCCGAGATCGCCGCCGAAGTTGTGGCGTCGAAGCGCGTTCATCCGCGCGGGCTTGCGGTTGAAGAAGTTGCGCGCGTCGAAGTAGTTGTTGCGCGCATATTCAAACGCCTCGCCGTGGAAGGCGTTGGAGCCCGACCGCGTCAGCACATTCACCACCGATCCTGAACTTCGGCCATACTCCGCGCTGAGGGTCGAGTTGGAAATCTTGAACTCGGCCGTCGTGTTGATGGAGGGCTGAAACGTGATCTGATTCTGTGCGAGATCGTTCAGGTTGACGCCATTGATCATGAAGTTGGCGGAGTCCTCGCGCTGCCCGGCCGTGATGAACGAGTTCGCTCCGAGACCGCGGCTCGCCGTCGTCAGACTTCCCGAGACCGGCGGCACCACCGATCCCGGCACAAGCTGCGTCAGGTCGAGAAAGTGCCGTCCGTTGAGTGGAATCTGCTGCACCGTGCGTTGATCGATGACCTGGCCGACGGTGATCGTGCCGGCATCGATCAGAGGCGCGGTCGATTCCACCTGCACCGTCTCGCCGGCGGACGCGAGCGCCAGCTCCACGTTGAGGTTGGTGCGCTGATCGACGTTCAGCGTCAGGGTCTGGACCGTGTAGAGCCCAAACCCGGGAGCGGTGACCTGCAGGCGATACTCCCCCGGCGCAAGCGACGGCAAAGCATACAGACCCGCGGAGTCGGTCGACACCGTGCGGTCGAGACCTGTCGAGTTCTCGTGCGCCGTCACCCGCGCTCCCGGAAGAACGGCGCCGGTCGGGTCCATCACGGTTCCGGTCAGCGTGGCGGTCGACTGCGCATGAAGAACCGACGCACCGCAGAGCAAAGCCAAAGCAAGCGAAAGGCGGGTGGACAGAGAAAAAGGGACGGCACAGGGTCGCATGGGGCCTCGTTGAGATCGGGAAAACGCCGGTAGTACGTCTGGAGTGGCGGCGGGGTCCTCGGCTGCTGGAACAGCCGTTCGGACCGCGGGAAAGATGTCGGTGTGAGATCTACGCTAATATTCAGGGAAATTGATGTCAATTCCCCTGAGCTCGATCTTTCCCGTTCGATCGCCGCGCCGCCGGTCTGCCGCCTTGGCCGGACTTATGATGTGGAGCCTTTTGCCTCTCCATGCAGCTGGCGCGCAAGTCTCTCCGGCCCGGGCGTCCGCGCCGACCACAGCGTCCGATCTCGCCGCTCTGACCGAGACCATCGCAGTCACCGGGTACGAGCAGCACCTCGCGGATCTGCTTGAGCGGGAGCTCGCGGCCTGGCATCCCAAGCGCGATCCGATGGGCAATCTCACCGTGACGCTGGGACGCGGAGCTCCGCACCGCCTGCTCGCCGCGCCGATCGACGAGCCCGGGTACATCGTCAGCCACGTGACGCCGGAGGGCTACCTGCGCGTGCAGCGGCTGCCTCAGGGCGGTGGCACGTACGGTCTTCCGCCGCACTACAACGAACTCAACAACGCACAGCCGATGCTGGTCGAGACGACGTCGGGCAAGCTTCTCCCTGCGATCGCCGCCGGCCTCTCGATCCACCTCGAACCTGGTCGCAAGAGCCCGCCCGACCCCGATGACCTCGACAACTTTTACATCGATGCCGGAGCCTCGAGCGCGGCGCAGATCCAGGCCGCGGGCATCGAGAACCTGAGCCCCATCGCGGCCGAACGTCACCTCCTCGCCGTGGGGGAGACGGACTGGAGCTCGACGGCCATCGGCGATCGCTTCGGCGCCCTGGCTCTCTTGCGGGTACTCCGATACCTCGATCCGGCCAAGCTCCCCGGCACCACCACCTTCGCGTTTGTCACCGAGCAGTGGGCCGGCGGTCGCGGGCTGTCACGCATCCTTGTCGCGGAACACCCGGACGAGCTCGTGTACATCGGCCGGGCACTCGCACCCGCGCAGCCGAAGACGACCGTCCGAGCTCTCAGCACGACCGACATAGCCGGCACCAAGACCTGCGCCACGGCCGCTCTCGGCACCGGCGTCTGCCTCGCCGGCGCCTCGCCTGACACAGTGCGGCCAACCTCGCTCGGCGGTGACCTCCATCAGATTCTTCCGACGCTCGGGACGGGCGAGGCGGCCCCGTTTCTACCGCTGGGGTACGGTCCGCCGGTCGACCTTCCCGCCCGAACCGCGCACCTCGCGATTCCTCTTCGGTGGCCGCTGACTGCTGCCGAAACGCTCGATGGGACCGATCTCGATCAACTCGCCGGCCTGCTCGGGGCGTATGTGTCGGGCCAGCCGCCGGCGCCGCCTCGGCCGATCGCCGCACGCGCGCCCCGACCTTCTCCGCCTCTGCTGCCCAGGCCCACGACGACCCCGGCCACTGATCGGATCCTTCGGGATCTCATCCTCACGTACGGTGTCAGTGAGCGCGAAACGCTGACGCGGGAGGCCGTCGAGCGTCTGCTTCCGCCGTGGGCCCACACGTCGACGGACCCGGGCGGCAATCTCGTCCTCCACTTCGGCAACGCGCCGGCCAGCCCCACGCCGCACGGCATCGTCATCGTGGCCCACACCGACGAACTCGGCTTCCGTGTCGAAGCCATCCACCCGGACGGCACGCTCGCTCTGGCCAACAAGGGTGGCGGCTCGCCGGCCTTCTTCTGGGGCCATCCCGCCCTGGTCCACACGGCTGCCGGCGATCGCGACGCGGTCCTCACCCTTCCAGACAACTACAACACCGCGGGCTTCCACTTCCCTGCCGACTTCCGCGTCGCGGCCACGCTGTTTCTCGGCGCGCGGACTCCGGCCGAGGTACAGGCGCTCGGCATCCGCGTGGGCGACCCGGTCACCATCCCCAAGGATTACCGCACCCTGCTCGATCGGCGCGTCTCCGCACGGTCGCTCGACGATCGCGTCGGCTGCGCGGCCATGGTCCGCGCGGTCTGGACATTGGGCCCCGAGTTTCACCGCGATGTCGCTTTTGTCTGGTCCACCCGGGAGGAGCTCGGTCTGCTCGGTGCTGGCGAGTTTGCGCTGGCGTCCGCCAAAGCCGGACAGACGCCCCGCACCGTCTTTGCGATCGACACCTTTGTCTCGTCCGACTCGCCCATCGAGTCGTCCCGCTTCGCCGACGCAGAGCTCGGCAAAGGATTTGTGATCCGCGCGGTAGATAACTCCAACATCGCTCCATGGGAGGAAGTCCGCCGGCTGGAGCAGATGGCCGCAAAGAACAATATTCCCTTCCAGTTCGGCGTCACCGGCGGAGGCAACGACGGCGCGACCTTTGTCCGCTACGGCGCGACCGACGTCGCTCTGGGCTGGCCGCTGCGCTACTCGCACTCACCGGGAGAAGTCATCGACCTCCGCGATCTGGACGCCCTGGCCGCGATCACCGAACAGATCTCACGGTCATGGTAAACCGGCCCGCGAAGAGGTCGCTCTAGGCCGATGCGACGGCATCATCGACCGGCGGCTGGCCCATCGGTCCGGCCAGAACCTGCCGTACCGTGGCCAGAAATGCCGGCGGTCCACCGAGCGACCACACCGTCGCCTGGTAGCCTGGGGTCGGTTGCGATCCCACTTTGCTGAAGTTGATTGCCCGCGCCTGGGAGCCGGTCATCCTGATGGCTTCGAGCACCGCGGCAGCCTCGGCCTGAGACAGGGTGTGGCAGGCGATCACCACATCGAACTTGTTGGATCGCAGAGCGTCACAAACCTCGGCTGGATGCGCACACAACGCGTCGATCTGCTCGCGCATCAAAAGCGCCTCGCGCGACTCGAGGAGGACCGCCTCGGTTCCGACCAGAAGCGCCCGGGAAGCCGGTTTTTTATCGTGCAACAGGTCCTTCATATATGGGAGCCATCGCGGTTCGCTTACCCGCCAGTGTGATCTTTTTGCCGCCTGGGAGCCTTTGTGACTAACACGCCGTACTCACCTATGTCGCCTGTCGTGCATCACACCTAATAGAGGTCATTCCGGTGACGTTCTCAGCGATTGTACTGCCAGATTGCGTGTGAGGGTATGAAAACAGCCGATTGCGAAAAGTTGGAAGAGCGCCTTCGGCGAGCGGAGCAGGCGCTGCTGCAGAGCGAGCAAAAGGCCATGGCAAGCCGCTTCGCACTTTCGGTTGCGGCCGAAGTAGCCGGGCCACTCGAAGCCCTGGGAAACCTCGTTTATCTCGCCGTTCAGGACGCGGACGACGAAGCGGCTGTGCGGCGATATCTGCAGATCGCTGAAGGTCAGCTCGCCCGCATCTCCGAGATCGCCGGCCGGGTCTTGCCGCTGCACCAGCCCGAAAAGGGGCCAAAGGGTATCTACCTGCTTCACTTGATTGAGGCGGCCTTGCGGCTTCTCCATCGAGAAATCCGTGAAAAAAGAATCGAGCTTCGCCTGAATTTGCCGTCCATGCCCGCGGTCCAGGGCTCGCCGGCCGATCTTCTGCATGTCCTTTCGACCCTGATGATCTGTTCGATCGAAAGCCTGCCCGAGCGCGGTGTGCTCCACATCCGGACCAAGCACTCCAAGGGGCACCAGCACATTCTGATCGCCGACAATGGCGCCGGCATCGATCCCGCGCGCGAAGGTCTGCTGTTCGACCCCTTTGCGCATCCGCCGGAGGCGGGCAAGCGCGCCGGTCCGAAGCTGTGGGCCTGCAAGGCGATGCTTGAAACCCACGGTGGCCGCATCCGGCATCGCAGTACGGTACGGGCGGACCGCAGCGGTACCGCGTTTCGCGTGTCTCTTCCCATCTGACCCTGAACGTTCAGGTGGAGGCGAACGTCCAGGTGGAGGCGAACGTCCAGGTGGAGGCGAACGTCCAGGTGGAGGCGAACGTCCAGGTGGAGGCGGCGACAACTCCCGTGCGCCGGCTCGCTGACGAATATCCGGTCCTTTTACAAGTTCCAAACATCCTTCTTGCTAACCTCTAAGAGGGAAGGTCCGGCTTCTCGAAGACCAACTTCGATCCGCTGGAAAAGGTCTTTGTCGATGAAGTGGAGTCTCGTCCGATGGACGACCCTCACCGCCGCTGCTCTGGTGCTTGTGTCCGGGTGCAACAAACCGAAGTCGAATCCAGGCGCGGAAGCCCCACCGCAGGCGGTGGTCGTCTCGGCCGCCGGCGGCGACGGGCCGATCTCGGTCGATCATCCGGACGAGTACGTCACCACACCGGTGCAGGCGCGGTCGACCAAGTCCACCCTCAACGTCACCGGCCAGGTGTCGGCCGATATCTCCCGCACCATTCCCGTCATCTCGCTGGCCAATGGACGCGTCGTCGATGTTCACGCGCGCCTGGGCGACTTCGTTCACAAGGGCCAGCTTCTCTTTGAAGTGCAGAGCACCGACGTCTCGGGCGCGCTGGCGCTGTACATCAAGGCGGTCAATGACGAGCGCCTTGCCAGCGGCCAGTTGGAGCGCTCCAAAATTCTTTACGCGAAGGGCGCTACGCCGAAGTCGCTGCTGGACATCGCCGAAACCGGCGAACTCGACGCCAGAACCGATCTTCGCGCCGCCGAGCAGCAGCTTCGCGTGCTGGGCATCGATAAAAATAACCCCGGCGCGACCGTCAAGGTATACGCCCCGGCCACCGGCGTCATCATCGCGCAGAACGTCACCAGCGCGGGCGCCGCGGGCGTTGGCCTCTCCGGATCTTCGACCGCCTTTACCATCGCCGATCTTTCCCATGTCTGGGTGATCTGCGACGTGTACGAGAACGACCTCAGCAGCGTTCATCTGGGCGAGACCGCCGACATTCGCCTGAACGCCTACCCGAACCAGCCGCCGATCACAGGCACCGTGTCCGATATCGGCGCTGTGCTCGACCCCACTATCCGCACCGCCAAGGTCCGCATCCAGGTTCCCAATCCCCACCTCCTGATGCGCGTCGGCATGTTTGCCACCGCAACCCTGAACGGAACGCAGGGCGTGGTCCACACCTTTGTTCCGGCAACCGCCGTGCTTCACCTGCAGGATCGTGACTGGGTCTTCGTTCCCACAGGCTCCGGCCACTTCCGGAGAATCGCCGTCGGCGCCGGCCCCATCATGGGAACCCAGCAGGAGATCCTCTCCGGCGTCCAGGCCGGGCAGCCCGTGGTGGTGCAGGCGCTCGCTCTGCAAAACGCCATCAGTCAGTAGATCGAGGCCAGCTTAGGACACGGATGATCACAGGTCTCGTCAACTTTGCGCTGAACAACCGATGGCTGGTCCTCGGTTTTGCCGTGCTTCTCTTCGGCTGGGGCGTGCTCTCGTTTCATAACCTCCCGGTGGAGGCGTACCCCGACGTCGCCAACAACTACGTCCAGATCATCACGCAGTGGCCCGGTCGCGCCGCCGAAGAGGTGGAGCAGCAGGTCACCGTCCCCGTCGAGATCTCGATGGCGGGCATACCGCACCTCGCGCACCTCCGCTCCACCACCCTGGCCGGCCTCTCCGCCGTGAACCTGATCTTCGACGACGAGAGCTCCGACAACTGGAACCGCGAAAAGGTGCTGGAACGCCTCCAGCAGGTCACCTTGCCCAGCGGTTTGCAACCGCAGATCGGCTCCGACTTCTCGCCCGTCGGCCAGATCCTGTTTTACCGGCTCGTCTCGACCAACCCGCAGTACGGCAACACCGAACTCAAATCGCTCGAAGACTGGACGCTCGAAAAGCAGTTCAAGTCCGTCCCGGGAGTCGCCGACGTCTCTTCGTTCGGCGGTAAGACGCGCAACTTCCAGGTCAACATCGACCCCGAGAAGCTCATCTCCTACGGCATCACGATCGCGCAGGTCGAGCAGGCGCTGGCCAACAACAACATCAACGCGGGCGGCGGCTTTATCGAGGAAGGCCAGCAGCAGATCAACGTCCGCGAGGTGGGGCTGGTGAAGGATCTGCCCGACATCTCCCAGATCGTCGTGCGCGCGCAGAACGGAACGCCCATCCGCATCGGCGACATCGCCACCGTGGTCGAAGGCAACCGCGTGCGCCTGGGGCAGATGGGCTATGCGGGCCGCCGGGACGACGGCAAAATCGTCGACGACCCGGACACCGTCAACGGCATCATTCTGCTCCAGAAAGGCGCAGACGAGGACCCGACGCTCGATGGCATCCACGAGAAGATCAAAGACCTGAACGAGCACGTTCTGCCAAAGGGCGTGAAGGTCGTCCCCTACCTCGACCGCTCCGACCTCGTCCACTACACCACCCACACGGTCCTCCATAATCTGACCGAAGGCATCATCCTGGTCGTCATCATCCTGTTTCTGTTTCTCGGCAATGTGCGCGGGGCGATCATCGTCTCGCTCACCATTCCTTTTGCGCTCCTGTTCGCCTCCATCTGTCTCGATCTCCGCCACATCCCCGCGAACCTTCTGTCGCTCGGCGCGCTCGATTTCGGCATGGTCGTCGACGGCGCCGTCGTGATCGTCGAAAACATCGTCCGGCACCTGAATCAGCCCAACCCACGCGGCCGCTCTTCGATCGAAATCATCCGCGAGGCCACCCACGAGGTGCAGCGCCCGGTCTTCTTCGCCATCGGCATCATCATCTCGGCCTACCTGCCCATCTTTACGCTGCAGGCGGTCGAAGGCCGGCTCTTCCGACCCATGGCCTGGACGGTCGCCTTCGCTCTCCTCGGAGCGCTCCTGTTCTCGATGGTGCTTGCCCCTGTGCTCTCGTCGTTTCTCTTCACAAAGGGCGCAAAGGAGTGGCACAACCCGGTTCTGGTCTGGCTGACCGCGCGCTACCGCGTCGCCGCCACATGGGCCATCGAGCACCGCATGGTCACCTTTTCAGGAGCCGGCCTGGTTCTCGCCCTTTCCGCGTTCTTGCTGTTCTCGGGCGTTCTCGGGTCGGAGTTCCTGCCTCACCTCGACGAGGGCGCGATCTGGGTGCGCGGCACGCTCGCTCCCTCCGATGGTCCGACCAACAGCGTCGCCGTGATGAACCGCGCGCGCGTCGTGCTCGCCTCCTTTCCCGAGGTCACACAGGTCGCCTCCCAGGTCGGCCGGCCCGACGACGGCACCGACACCACCGGCTTCTTCAACACGGAATACTTCGTCGACCTGAAGCCAAAAAAAGAGTGGCGCCCCGTCTTCCATGAGGACAAGGAGGAGCTCACCGCGGCCATGGATCGCGAACTGATCAAGATGCCCGGCGTGATCTGGAACTTCTCCCAGCCCATCTCCGACAACGTCGAAGAGGCCGTCTCGGGGGTCAAGGGCGAGCTCGCCGTAAAGATCTATGGCGACGACCTCAAGACGCTCGAAACCCTCGGCAACCAGGTCGTCGGCATCATGGGAACCGTCAAGGGAGTCAAGGATCTCGGCCTGTTTCGCGTCATCGGCCAGCCCAACCTGAACTTCACGGTCAATCGCGAGGCGGCCGCGCGGTTCGGCATCAACGTCTCCGACATCCAGGACGCCATTCAGACCGCGGTCGGCGGCAGCGCCGTCTCCGAGGTGCTCCAGCGCGAAGCCCGCTACGATCTGACCGCGCGCTACCAGACGCCCTTCCGCGACACCACCGAGGCCATTAAGAACATCCGCCTCGTCTCGCCCTCCGGAGAACGCGTCTCGCTCGACCAGCTGACCACCGCGCGCACCGAAGACGGCGCCGCCGAGATCTATCGCGAAGCCGGCCAGCGTTACGTCGCCATCAAGTACTCCGTGCGCGGCCGCGACCTCGGATCGACCGTCAAGGAGGCCATCTCCAAGGTCGATCAACAAGTCAAACTGCCAGCCGGCTACCACCTCGACTGGGCCGGCGAGTACGCCAGTCAACAGCGCTCGCAGCGCCGCTTGCTAATCGTCCTTCCCATCACGATCCTCATCATCTTCGTCATCCTGTACACCATGTTCCGCTCCGGCAAATGGGCTCTGCTCATCCTCGTCAACGTCGCCATGGCGCCTATCGGCGGTCTGCTGGCCATGCTCTTCACGCACACGCACTTTTCCGTCTCGTCGGGCGTCGGCTTCCTCGCTCTGTTCGGAGTCTCGGTCCAGACGGGCGTCATCATGCTGGAGTACATCAACCAGCTCCGCGTGCACGGCTTCGACTACGAACGCGCCGCCGTTGAAGGCGCTGTGCTCCGCCTCCGACCCATCATGATGACGATGCTGGTCGCCACGCTCGGCCTGCTTCCGGCGGCCACTTCGCACGGCATCGGCTCCGACTCGCAACGGCCGTTTGCGATCGTCATCGTCGGCGGTCTGATCGGCGCGCTCGCCATAAACGTGTTCCTTCTCCCGACGCTGTACGTGTGGGTCGCCCGACCGACCGACGTCCTGCCGGAAGCGGAACTGGAGTTCGAGAATTGACTGGAGCCATCTCCACTTCGCGTCCGATTCAGGGCTCTCGGCGACCTCTCCTGGGGCATGCTCTCTCGCTTCTCGGCACCTCGTTGATCCTGCTCGCCGGCCATCCCGCAGCAGCGCAAACGCCACCTGCCCCGCAGCAGCGGCAACCCGCCCTGGCCCCCGGCAAAGACCCGGGTCTTCTCACAACGCAGAGGCCCGGAACTTCGCAGACCGATTCCAACGGCCCGAACGCTGTCAGCGGGCTGGCCTCGACCGCCGGGCTTCCGACGCCGCCGTCGGCGCCCAACGCCCTTACCCTGCAACAGGTCCTCGCGCTGGCGCAGACGCAGAACCTCAATCTGCTCGCCGCGCGGCAGAACCTTGAAGCGACCCGCGCGCAGGAGATCCAGGCGGGCGTTCGCGCGAACCCCTACCTCGCCGTCGCCGGCAACAACGTCACGCTTCCCACGAACGGCAGCGAAGGCAATCCTCCGGGCTACTCGGTTCAGGTCTCGCGCCTGTTTGAACGCGGCGAGAAGCGGCGCTACCGCCTCGACGCCGCCCGCGCCACCTCCGAGCAGACCTCCGCCCAGGTGCTCGACCAGCAGCGCCAGATCCTGTTCAACTTGCGCCAGGTTTTTACCAACATGCTGATGGCCAAGGCCGCGCTGGTCCTCGCACAGGCCAACCTCAAGGACTTCCGGCGCGAGGTCCAGATCAACAACGACCGTCTGCAGGTGGGCGACATCGACAAGCTCGACTTCGAGCGGCTCGACCTCCAGCTGGCGCAGTTCGAGACCGATGAAGCCACCGCGCGCACCAACCTGACGCAAGCCAGCTACCAGATTCAGACGCTGCTCGGATCGGCCCAGCCCTCGCCCGACCCCAACGTCTTCGACATCCGCGGCGACATCTTCCCACCGGCGATCGCCGTCGACCCCGCCGCTCTGCAGGCAACCGCGCTCGCAACCCGCCCCGACCTCATCGCCGCCCAGGCTGCGGTCCGCGTGTCGGAGGCCGACCTCCGTCTCGCCTTTGCGAACGGCACCACCGACCCCACGATCGAGGGCGAGTACGACCGCTCCGGCAGCTACAACTCCGCCGGCTTCTCCGTCAACATTCCCCTGCGCCTCTTCGACCGCAACCAGGGCAACAAGCAGACCGCGCGATTTCAGGTCTCCGGTTCCCAGCTTGCAGCGTCTGCCGTGCAGAATCAGGTGCGCTCGGACGTCGCTCAGGTGGTCGCGGGCTACACCATCGCGAAGGTCCTCTCGGACCGCTACCAGGGCCACTACCTGGCCGAATCGAAGGACGTCCTCGACATCGCGCAGTTTGCGTACGAGCACGGCGGCCTCGCTCTGATCGACTATCTCGACGCCTTGCGCGAGGCCCGCACCGTCACTTCGAACGCGCTTGCCGCTTACAGCCAGACGTGGCTTGCGATCCACCAGATCTCGCTCGCGACCGGGACCGAAGTGGCGCCCTGATCTCTACTACAACGCAATCGGCCCACTGCCCGGGTCCGTGAGACGTTGCATCGCGCCCGCGTCAACGTCAGACCGCTTGACGCCGCCGGATGAGCACAGTAGCGTGTGAGAGCCGACCAGCCCCAACAAGAATCAGCGCCAAGAAAGACTCCTGCCCGACACGATGTATCTGCCCGCCACCTACACCGCGCAACTCGGCTTCATGCTCGCGAGCATGGTGCTCTGGGGATCGTGGGCCAACACCGTCAAACTCACCCCGGGATGGTCGTTCCAATCCTTCTACTGGGATTACGTCATCGGCGTCGCTCTCGGCTCCGTCCTGTGGGGCGTTGCGCTCGGCGGCGGCGGCGGCTTCCTCTCCGCTCTGGGCCAAGCATCGGGCCTGGCCATCCTCCTCGCCGTGGTCGCCGGCATCGTCTTCAACGCCGCCAACCAGCTCCTCATCGCCGCCATCGATCTCGCCGGCCTGGCGGTCGCGTTCCCGATCGGCATCGGCCTGGCCCTGGTCGAAGGCGTCGTGCTCAACTACATCCTCGCGCCCGCCGCCAACGTCGTTCTGCTCTCGGGCGGCGTCGTTCTGGTCGCGCTCGCCATCGTGGTCGACGCGCTCGCCTACCGCCGCCGTGAGCAGGACCGACCCGCCATCTCGCGCCTGGGCATCGTGCTCAGCCTGATCAGCGGCGCGCTTATGGGAACGTTTTACCCGATCCTCACCCGCGCCATGCAAGGCCCGCACGCTCTCGGACCCTACACCGTCGTTCCGTTCTTCGCGGTCGGCGTCGCGCTGTGCGCCATTCCGGTAAACCTCCGCATCTCGCGCCGACCCTTCTCCGGCACACCCGTCGCCTTCACGAGCTACACCGGTGCACGACCCTCATGGCATCTGTGGGGCATCGTCGGCGGCCTGCTGTGGGACTCCGGCCTCCAATCCAACCTCATCGCATCGCGCGCGCAGATGGTCGGCCCGGCCGTCTCGTACGCCATCGGTCAGGGCGCCACGATGATCTCGGCGGCCTGGGGCGTCTTCATCTGGGGCGAGTTCCGCCGGTCCTCCCGCTCCACGCACCTGCTGCTCGCGCTCATGTTCGTCTTCTTTCTCGCGGGCCTCAGCCTGATCGCGCTTGCGCCCACGCACTAACGAAACAGGTAGTGCACGAGGAACAAGCCCACCAGACCCCAGGCCATCGGCCGCACCTCCCGCCTCCGGCCCGTCGCCAGAAGCACTGCCGTGTAGATCACAAAGCCGATCGCCAGGCCGTCGCTCGCCGACGTCAGCGCCATCAGCAGCAGCGTCACCAACGCCGTGGCCGCGATCGTCACATCGCGGAGGTCGAGCTCCGCCAGACCCTGCATCATGAACACTCCCACCATCACCAACGCAGATGTGGTCGCCGCCGCGGGTACCACCGCGATCAGCGGCGTCACAAACAGCGCCAGCAAAAAGCACACCGCGACCGAAACACTCACCAGCCCCGTCCGCCCACCCTGCTCCACACCGGCGGCCGATTCCAGATAGATAATCGCCGTCGTGCTTCCCAGCAGAGCCCCGCCTGAGGCCGCCGCGGCGTCGGCCGAGAGCGCCTCCCGCAGCTTCGGCAGGTTGCCTTCCGCGTCCGTCAGGTGCGCCCGCGTGCCGATCCCGAACAGCACCGCCATCGCCGAAAACAGGTCTGTAAACAGAAGCGCGAGAACGATCGGCAGACACTGCGCCGGATGATCGAGCGGGTAGCGCAGGTCGAGCTTGAACGCGATCGGCGCCATCGAATTCGGCCAGGAAAACAAATGCGCCGGCAAGTCCGTCAGGTGCTTGTGTCCCGGCGGACCGGGCAGGAACAGACCCGCCACCGTCGCCAGGATGATCGACAGCACAAGCGCGCCCGGAACCCGCCGAACGATGAGCACGATGGTGAGAATCGTCCCGACCAGCGCCAGGAGCACGGTCGGCGAACTCATATTGCCCAAGCCCACAATCGTTCGCGGATTCGCCGCAACCACGCCCGCGTTCCTAAGCCCGAGAAACGCAATGAATAGACCGATGCCGGCGCCCACGATGCGCTTGAATGCAATCGGAAACGCCTCAATAATGACCCGCCGGATGCCGGTGAGCGAGATCACCATAAACAGTACGCCGGTATAAAACACCATGCCCAGCGCGGCCTGCCACGGGATGTGCATGCCCTGGCAAACCTGCACCGCGACGTACGCGTTGACGCCCATGCCGGGCGCCATCGCCAGCGGATAGTTGGTGCGCAGCCCCATGAGGACCGAGAAGATGGCCGCGATCACCGCCGTCGCCGTAATCAGAGCGCCCCGGTCCATGCCGCTCGCCGACAGCACCAGAGGATGCACCACCAGCACATAGCTCATGGTGCTGAAGGTGGTCAGTCCGGCCAGCATCTCGCGCCGTGCCGTCGATCCGCGATCGGAGAAGTGGAACCAGCGATCGAGCGCGCGCGACAGGCTCGGAGGCGTCGAGCCTGACGGTGTCGGCTGATGCGAAACCAAGCGCGGACTAAAATCCAACGGCGCCACCTCTGACCAGACCTCCCCTTCAGCATCCGTCGCCCAGCATCACATCCGAGCCCCGCGGAAGCGACACCCCGGCCCGAATTCTCAGACCTGCGCAATCAACTCTCTCTGTTTCACTGACTCTATCGCACCGCTGCCTCCAGGGACGCACCAAAGTTACATTGACGCAGCGGCCAGATCGCAGTAACGTCACGCTAACCCCTGCAGCAGAAGACCCAGATCTCCTAACCCTCCCTCTGAGGTGCCATGAAGCGCTTTGCCGCCGTCCTGTCGACGCTGTCCCTGTCTTTGCTGTCGTTCTTCTTCCTCCTCCTTTCGTCTCCAGCCCACGCGCAAGCCACCGGCGCCATCTCCGGTCGCGTCGTCGACCCTACAGGCGCCGCCATCCCCGGCGCCGTCGTCGCCGTCACGAACCAGAACACCAATCGCGAGCGCCACCTCGAAACCGGCCCCGACGGCACCTTCTCCTTTGTCGTCCTCCCGATCGGCGTCTATACGGTGCGTGTCCAGGCCTCCGGGTTCCAGCCTCTGGAACTCACGAACACATCGCTTGAAAATCAGCAGTCGCTCGATCTCGATCTGAAGCTCCGCACGCTTGCGGCAAGCGCCTCCGTCGACGTGCAGGCCGAAAACCTCGAGGCCACCGTGCAGCGCAGCGACGCCACCCTGGGCCAGACCATCCACGCCGAACAGGTCGCCGACCTTCCTCTCAACGGCCGCGACTTCGCCCAGCTCGCCCTGCTCACCCCCGGCACGACGCGCGGCGAACAGACCTCCGACTTCCTCAACCAGGGCACCTCGAGCGAGGTTTCCTTTCGCGGCTCGGTCTCGCTTTCCGTCCAGGGCATGGCCGAAAACACCAACGACTGGCGGCTGGATGGCATCGACGACAACGAACTCACCGGCGGCGGCGTCAGCTTTCTTCCCGAGATCGACGCCATCCAGGAGTTCAACGTCCTCACCTTCAACTACTCCGCGCAGTACGGCTCGCGCGGCGGAAGCACGGTCCTCGTCTCCACCAAATCCGGCACCAACAGGTTCCACGGCTCAGCCTTCGAGTTCTTCCGCAACGACCTCCTGGACGCGCGCAACTACTTCGACCCGATCAAGAAAGGCAAGTATCGGCAAAACCAGTTCGGAGGTTCGATCGGCGGCCCGATCCTGAAGGACCGTACTTTCTTTTTCGTCGACTACCAGGGCAATCGCGTGCGCCAGGCCGCACCCGTGCTCAGCATCGTGCCCACCGACGCGCAGCGCACGCAGCACATCTTCAGCAACCCGATCTACAACCCGGTGCCGACCCTCGCCGCCCCCAACGCCTCCGCGCGCACCAGCTTTTACGACCCGACGCTCAAGGCCTATCACATCCCCGACCGCCTCATCAGCCCCATCGGACAGGCCATCCTCAACCTCTACCCCAGCCCTCTGCCGGCCGGCTCACCGGGCCTCTCCGGCGCGTTCAACTACACGTCGAGCCCGACCCGCACGCTCAACGACGACGAGTTCGACGTGCGCATCGACCATCAGATCGCCGAAAAGGACCGCCTCTTCGCGCGCTTCAGCTGGGACAACGGACAGCAGTTCAACCCGTCCGGTCTGCCGGGCTTCGGCGCCCGCACCTCCTACACCAGCACCACCTACTTCCGCGCCCGCGTGCGCAACTTCGCCTTGTCGGAGACCCACATCTTCTCGCCCCACATCGTCAACCAGGTGGCCGCCGGCTACAACCGCGACTTCAACACCATCCGCGGCATCGGCTACGGAACGCAGGAGGCTGCCAGCCTCGGCATCGTGGGCGCCAACCTCGGCGACCCCGCCACCTCCGGCATGACGCTGATCAACGTCACCGGCTTCAACCCCATCGGCGACCGCCTCTACTCGCCTTACCAGGGCGGGACAAACGTCTTCCATTTCTACGACTCGCTCAACGTCGTCAAGGGCAAACACAACCTCGTCCTCGGCTTCGACTTTCGACCCATGCAGAACAACGGCCTCGGCGAAACCTACCTGCACGGACAGATGGCCTTTACGAAAAACTTCACCGCTTACAGCACCGGCACCACCTTCGCTCCCACCATCACCGACCGCGCCAGCGGCCAGACGGGCGCGAACGGCAACCCCATCGCCAGCCTCCTTCTCGGATACCCCAACGCCGGCAACCGCCAGAACCAGGTGAACAGCGGCGTCATCGGCCGGCGATGGAAGGAGTATCGCGGATACGCGCAGGACAACTGGACCGTGACGCCCAGCCTCACGCTGAACCTCGGCCTCGCCTACGGCGTCACCACACCGCTTTCGGAAGCCCAGGGGCGCATCGCGAACTTCGACATCAACACCGGGACCTTTTTCGTCGCCGGCGCGCAGGCCAACACCTACGCCGGCACCCTCCCGTCCGACAAATACGCCGGCATCCACACGGATTACTCCAATATTGAGCCGCGCTTCGGCTTCTCCGCAGCACCGCTCGGCCCCGAGCACAGCACTCTGCTGCGCGGCGGCTACGCCATCTTCCACGACACATCGCACCTAGGCCAGTCGGCCGGCATCCACCAGAATCCGCCCTACACCAACACGTACACCTTCACCACCAACGACATCAACCCTGCCCGCGTGCTGCTCACCGGCGCCCCCAACAACGGCTTCCCCGACAACAGCCAGCCGCGCAACCCGACCACCTACACCGGATCGCTCGTCGCGCAGGATCGCAACTTCAAACAAGGTCTGGTGCAGCAGTACAACGTCAACATTCAGCAGGGGGCCCGAGGCATGGTCGTCACCGTGGCCTACGCCGGAACGCACGCCACCCGCCTCTTCAACAACGTCGGATCGTTCAACGGAGCGGCTCCCGGCCCGGGCAACAACACCGCCAGCCGCCGTCCCTTTCCCACGCTGAACTCGATCGCCGACATCTCCTCCAACGGCTGGCTGGTCTACAACTCGCTCCAGGCCAAGGTGGAGGAGCGCCTGCACAACCTCTACCTGCTCGGCGCCTACACCTACTCGCAGGCGATCACGAACGGCTTCTCCGAGGCCGTCACCACACTTCCCGGCTCCACCTACTTCCCGCTCACGCTTGGGCCAGGCTTCTACCACGGCGCACCGGTCCGGCTCTCCGACCCCAACAATCCCGGCGGCGACCCCATCTCGCCCTACGCCGACCGCGGCCTCTCCTCGCTGCAGCTCCGCAACAACTTCACGGCCAGCGCGATCTACTCGCTGCCCATCGGCAAGGGCCAGCGCTTTCTCCGCGGCGCGAGCCCGCTTGTCAACCAGGTCGTCGGCGGCTGGCAGGTGAACAGCATCATCACCTCGCACAGCGGCTTTCCGCTCGCCTTCACGCAGGCCACCAACACCTCGGGCTCCGGCGTCACCAATCGCCCGGACCTCGCCCCCGGCTGCTCCCTCTACGCCGGCGCCGAAACCGTCAGCCACTGGATCAACACCTCCTGCTTCACGGCACCGCGCGCAACCCAGCTCGGCAATGCCCCGCGCACTGTGGGCTACGGCCCAGGCCGCACCAATGTCGACTTTTCGCTCTACAAAAAATTCCCCACCTTTGAAACACAGAACCTGGAGTTCCGCGCCGAGTTCTTCAACATCCTCAACCATTCGCAGTTCGGCCTCCCCGACCAGGGCCTGGGCAACGCTGCCTTTGGCGCCATCTCCACTACCGTCCACGAGAACCGGCAGGTCCAGTTCGCGCTCAAGTACCTCTTCTAAAACGGCGGCGTCGTTCAAGCGTCCGCGTCCATCCCGGCACAACGCCCGGGCGCTCGCGTCTATGCTCAAATCAAGGTTTAAAAACCACACCTCGGAGGCCGCCTGATGACTCGACCCAAGCTCAGATTCGCTGGGCAGATCCTCGCAATCCTGCTTGTCTGCGTCACCGTCAGCCGCGCGCAAACGCCCCCGACCTCACCTCCAGCAGGCGGACGCCTCGTCATTGCCGACCAGGACGCCTCTGGCCCCGGCGGCTCCGACATGGCAGCGCTCCTCGTGCTGCTCCAATCGCCCAAAGCCCACCTGCTCGGCATCACCGTCGTTGCCGGTGACGCCGGTCGCGACGACGAGGTCGCCCATGCGCTCCGTCTGCTCGAAACCGTCGGCCGCACCGACGTCAAGGTCTACCCCGGCGCCGCCGTTCCGCTTGTTCGCACCCAGGCTTGGACCCGCCTGAACCAGCAGATGTACGGCAAAGTCACGTGGATGGGCGCCTGGCGCGAATCGCACCCCATGCCCTCAAACCAGGCCTCCCCGCTTCAGGAGGGCGCGCCCACTACGCAACCCGCCGAAGAAGACGCCGCGCACTTCATGGTCCGCACCGTCCACCAGTATCCGCACCAGGTCACCATCTACGCCGCCGGCCCGCTTACCAACGTCGCCCTGGCCGTCCGCCTCGACCCCCACTTCGCCGAGCTCGCCCAGGAGCTCGTGGTCATGGGCGGCAGCCTCGCTCCGCGCACCGAAGCCCACGAGTGGTACAACCGCCCGCGTCACGAGTTCAACTTCTGGTTCGACCCCGAAGCCGCCTCCATCACGCTGAACGCCCCCTGGCCCCGCATCACCGTCACCACGGTCGACGCCTCGGTCCAGACCAAACTGTCCGGCGTCCTCGCCGCCATGCAGGGCTCGCCCGCCATCCCCGCACGCTACCTCCTCCAGTACAACAAACAAACCGGCGCCTCCGACATTGCGTGGGACGAGCTCGCCGCCGCCACCTGGATCGATCCCGCCATTACCGTCCACGCGCGTGACCTCCTGATGGACGTCGACCTCGACCACGGCGCACTCTACGGCGAGACCCTTACCTGGTCCGAATTCGACAAGCCCGCGCTCCCTCACCAGATCGTCCACGCCCAGGTCGACGTCGACGCCCCTCGCCTGGAACGCGATCTCATCGAGCTCTTCACCTCCCCCACGCCCGGCGCGCACAACCCCCGGCCGCTCCCCGCCGCCAAATGAAACCGTTCGTCCATTGGGACAAAATCGACCCAGCCACCCGCGCCCGCGCCGTCCAGGCCGCGCAGGGCCACGGCCCCTTCGATCTCCTGCTCACTGGGGCCGAGATTGTCGACGTCATCACCGGCGAGCTCCGCCCGGCCGACCTCGGCCTCGTCGGACCCATGATCGCCAGCGTCCACCCGCGTGGAAGCCGCACCGACGCCGCGGAAGTCCACGACCTCTCCGGCCGCCTCCTCGCCCCCGGCCTGATCGACACCCATGTGCACTTTGAAAGCTCGCACATGCTCCCCTACCACTACGCTTCGGTCGTCGTCCCGCAGGGCACCACCACCATCTTTTACGACCCGCACGAGATCGCCAACGTCCTCGGCGTCCCCGGTGTTCGCTATGCCGTCGACAGCACGCTCGGCCTGCCTCTCCGATGCCTCTGCCAGGCGCCCTCCTCGGTCCCGTCCGCCCCTGGCCTTGAGGTCGCGGGCGCCAGCTTCGGCGGCCCCGAGATGGAAGAGATGCTCCGCTGGACCGAGGTTCTCGGGGTCGCCGAGATGATGGACATGAACGGCGTGCTCGCCGGCTCGGAGCGCACGACAGCCATCGCCGAAGCCGGACGCGCCGCCGGCAAGCTCGTCGAAGGCCACGCCCGCGGCCTCACCGGAGCTCGCCTCCAGGCCTACTGCGCCGCCGGCATCGGCTCCGACCACGAGATCACCACCGGCGACGACCTCCTTGAAAAACTCCGCGCGGGCCTGGCCGTCGAGATCCGCGGATCGCACGACTACGTCATGCCGCCCATCGTCGAGGCGCTCTCAAAACTGCCACACCTCTCGTCCCAGATCATGATCTGCACCGACGACGTCCCGCCTGACCACCTCGTGAGCAAGGGCGGCGTCATCGACGTCCTTCGCCGCTTTATCGCGTACGGCATGCCTCCGCTCGACGCCCTCCGCTTCTCGACGGTCAACGCCGCGCTCCACCTCGGCCGTCGCGATCTCGGCGCGCTCTGCCCCGGCCGCATCGCCGACATCCTCGTGCTCAACGACCTCCAGACGCTCGCCGTCGACTCGGTCTACGTCTCCGGCCAGATCGCCGCCCGCGACGGGGAGATGCTCGGAGCCATCACGCCCCCGGAGGTCGCCGCACCCGCCGGCACCATGCACCTCGCGCCGCAGGGCATCGTTTCGTTTGAACTCCGCGTCTCCGGCATCACTGACGGTCAGGTCCGCGTACGCACCATCGAAGGCGTCCGTTTCTCGCAATGGGGCGAAGCCACCGTCGAAGTGCGAGACGGCAGCGTCGTTCTCCCCGCCGGCGGCGACCTCAACCTCCTCTACGTGCAGCATCGGCACGGTCGGCACGCCGCCGGGCCGCAGATCGCGCTCCAGGCGGGCCTGCCCCAGCTCCGCGGAGCGCTCGCCACCACCTACCTCCACGACGCCCACAACCTCTTCGCCATCGGCGGCGGCAACCCCGCCGACATGCAGATCGCCGTCAACACGCTCATCCGCTGTGGCGGCGGCATCGTCGCCGTGCAGGACGGCAAAGTGCTCGCGCTCGCCGAGTTCCCGATCGCCGGGATGCTCTCGCCCCTCCCGCCCGCCGAGGTCGCCCAGGCCTTCGAGGCCGTTCGCACCGCCGCCGGGCAGGTCGCCGAGTGGAAGCTCCCCTACTGGATCTTCAAAACGCTCGAAGGCATGTCGCTCGCCTGCAACCCCTTCCCCTACCTCACCGATCTCGGCCTCGCCGACGGCAAGCGAGGCGTGCTCACGGAGTTAGTCCTCCGGTAAACCCCACCCCGGCGCCAAGCTTCGCTACCCCGCCGCCAGTGTCCGCTACCCCGCCGCCAGCGCCCGCAAGACGCCGACATTCCGCATCTCATCCCCGGGGTTGTCGACCGGCGTCTCCGCGATAAAGGCCGCGTGCGCAAACCGATCATCGCGCAAGAGCCGCCGAAACGCCTCCGCCCCGATCGTTCCTTCGCCGATATGCTCGTGCCGGTCGAGCTTCGATCCGCGCTCCGCCTTGGCATCGTTGCAGTGCCACAGCTTCACCGCCGCGAAACCGACCGTCTGCCCGATCTGCGCCGTCGTTTCGGCATACCCCTCCGCCGAAACGATGTCGTATCCCGCCACATGCACGTGGCAGGTGTCCAGACACACATCGACCGGCGCACACGGCCGCAGATGCTCCACCAGCTCGGCCACCTGCTCCAGACTTCCGCCGAGCGAAAACTCCGCCCCGGCCGTATTCTCGATCAAGATCCGCAGCGGCTTGCCTTCCCACGCCAAACCGTCGATCGCCCGCTCAATTCCGAGCGCCGCAAACCGCAGACCCTCCTCGCGGCTCAGACCCTTCCAACTCCCCGGATGCAAGACCAGGAACTCCGCCCCGTACGCGAGCGCGCGCTCCACCTCGCCCCGAAACGCCGCCGTGCTGTTGGCTCGCACCGTCTCGGTCTGCGAACACAGATTGATCAGATAGCTCGCATGGATCGACACCGGACCGATGTCGTGCGCGGCCCGCAGCTCGCCCATCTTCGCTGCGTCCTCCGGCTTTACCGGCGTGGCGCGCCACATGCGCGGACTCGACGAAAAGATCTGAAAGCTGTTTGCCCCCACCTCGGCCGCCTTCTCCACTGCCTTCCAGCAACCGCCCGAAGTCCCCAGATGCACGCCAATCCGCTTTTTCCCTGCTGCCTCGGTACCCGCACCCATCCCGTCAGCCTACCGCAAGCCCGCCTGCTCACGCTCCGAGCGCCCAATCCATGTATCATCTGGCGAAAGCAAGGTCCCATGCGTGCCCCACGGAACACGTTCGAGACCCATTCCCCCATTCGCGAGAGAGAGGTTTTGCTGCATGGCACAGGAACAGACTCACAAGAATCACACGCGCGTCGATCCGAAGTTCCACTACTTCGTCATGCCCGTCCTGCTCTTGAACTTCTTCTTCGCGATCTATACGCTCCTCCGCCACTTTCCAAACCACGTCCACCTCTTCGGCTGGTGGATCGTCGTCTCGCTGGCTCTCTTCACCCTGGCCCTCAGCCTACGCACCTACGCCGTTAAACTGCAGGACCGCATTATCCGTCTCGAGGAGCGCCTCCGCTACGCCGCCCTCCTCTCTCCCGAACAACTCCGGCACACCGAGCAGATCTCCGATCGCCAGAGGATCGCGCTTCGCTTCGCCTCGGACGCCGAGTTGCCCAAGCTGCTCAAACGTACGGTTACCGAAGGCCTCGACCCGAAAAACATCAAGCTCAACGTAGGGGAGTGGCGCGCCGACAACAACCGCGTCTGACCGATCAAGCGGCGAGAGATCCGGAAGCCTCGGGAACCGGCACAAGCGCCGTAGCCAGAACCCGCTGTCTCCGCAGGAATATCTTCTCCACATAGTTCCAGGAGAAGACCGACAGCACAGCGACAACCGCCACGACCAGAAGCAAGCTCGTGTAGGGAGCGGCTCGAAACAGACCCAGTGCGACAAACGTCTGCACAATGGGAAAGTGATAGACATAGGCGCCGTAGGAGAAATCGCCAAAGCGCGTGAGTCCCTTGTACGCGGGCAAAAGGAAGCCAAGGCACATGATCAGCATGGGCAGACCGATCGCGCGCAAGGCAAAGACTCCCATCATCATCGACGCCGCGTAGCACGTGATCCCAATCGTCCATGCCCAGGCCGGGTGCCTCAGAAAGTACGGCAAATAAAAATAAACAGCGGCCCCCACCATGAAAAATGCAAGCTGTCCCGGTAACTGACGCTCCAGCGCATTGCCATGCATCGTGCCCCAGTGTCCCATTCTCGCCAGGGCAAAACGATACGCCACCGATCCCGCAAAAAAGCAGATCAGGGTTACGGCGTTGCCGAACTTACGGCAAAGCAGAACAAACAAAGGAACAAAGAGATAAAATCCGACTTCAACTTTGATCGTCCAAAGAGCCCCATTCACATTGGCAAATGCGGGATTGTGCTGAAACACTCCCGGCAGATCCGTATGCAAGGCATTCAAGAGGATGACATTCGCCCCCAGGAACTTCCACGTCCCTTTGGACAGCAGAAACTCTCGCAGCGGAAGGGTCGTCATCGAGACGCCCACCACCAAAGCCAGCACCGTGGCGGCGTAATATGCGGGAAGAATGCGCTCCGCACGCCGCTTCCCGTATTCGCGTAAAGATCGGCTTCGATCGTAGCTCGATACGATTAGACATCCGCTGATAGCAAAGAATCCCTCGATAGCAAGCGAGGAGTTCAGGTTGCGGAGAATCCCGCCAAGCGCAGGGCTCTCACTGAGGCTGCAGCAATGAACCACCACAACCATCCAGGCCAGGATCAATCGCAAGATATCGAAGTTGTTCTGTCGTTGCATCCGCCCCTGCTTGCAGCTCTCAGAGACGACCGTCGGAGATCCGATCATACAGTCGTCATGGGGACCGATGGTACAGGCAAGGGATGCCTTAAGTCACCTCTAACGACATCCGGCAAGCAGATCGTCTCTCCTCGCGTCAGTACACGTCTCTCTGGTAGCGCTTCTGCTTCTTCATCCCCGCCAGATACTCGTTGGCGTAGTCGTGCGTGCTGTTGGCGCCCTTCGCGATCACATCGAGCAGAGCCGTCTCCACGTCCTTGGCCATGCGCGTCGCGTCGCCGCACACATAGAAGTACGCTCCACGTTCGAGCCACGCGTAAAGCTCGGCCGCGTTCTCCTGCATGCGATCCTGCACGTACACCTTTTTGTGCTGATCGCGCGAAAACGCCGTGTGGAGCCGCGTCAGGAATCCGCTCCGGCGCATCTCTTCAAGCTCGTCCTTGTACAAGAAGTCGAGCGCTGCCCTCTGCTCGCCGAAGAACAGCCAGTTGTCGCCCGGATCGCCGTTGGCTTCGCGCTCCTCCAGAAACGCCCGAAATGGCGCTATGCCCGTTCCCGGCCCGATCATAATCACCGGCGCCGACGTGTCCTCGGGCAGACGGAAGTTCGCATTTGCATGAAGAAAGATCGGCATCGTCCCGCCCACCGGCGCCCGCTCCCCTAGGTGTCCGCTCGCCAGCCCCTGCCGGCCACGCCCATGCGACTCATACCGCACCACACGCACGGTCGTCTGGACGGTGTCAGGGTACTTCCGCTGGCTCGACGCAATCGAGTACATTCGCGGGGTCAGCCGGGCCAGCACCTGAAACAGCTGCTGCGGCTCCGTGATCACGCCGGGAAAATCGAGCGCCAGATCGACAAACTCACGGCCATAGCAGAACTCCTCGGCACGCGCCTTATTCTCCTGCCCATTCATCGCCTTCAGGCCCTCGACGCCCGGCGCCAACTTGGCCAGCTGGGTCACCGAACCGCGCGTCAGCTTGCCGATCGCCAGCCGCGTCCGTAGCGCCTCGTCGAGCGAGATCTCGACCTTGTAATGATCCAGAACGCGCTCCGATCCGGTCCACTTCAGGGCATCGAGCACCTCATCCACCGCCTCGCGCCGGTTCTCCGGGAGAATGCCCACAGCGTCGCCGGGCGTGTAGTGCATGCCGTCGTCCAGCGTCAGCTCGACGTGCCGCGTCTCCTTCTCCGAGCCCTCCGCGGTGAGCAGATGGTTCATCGTCACTTGCGCCTGAAACGGGTTGTTGCGCGTGTACTTCGGTGCGTGGCTCGCCTCGGAGAGAACAGGTTCGGTAAGGAGTTCTTCGCTCATGATCGTTGCTTTAAAGGCTAGCATGCGAGGCCGGCACCAAAACATCGATAGCGGAGGGGCTGAGCCTTGAGGAGGCGGTTCTTCAACGCGATCTTCGCGCCGGCCCACGCGACGAGCTCTGCACAATCACTCGCGCCTCCGCGACACTCTGCGCGCCGTCCCGCTCGGTCCCAATCAGGCGGTACGTCGTCGAAGCGCTCGGATACACCGCGCGCGATCCCGTCAGGTCGACCGGGGCGCCGTCCAGATCGACCCTGCTGTACCCCTTGGCCGACCAATGCAGCACCGTTCGCTGTCCGCGTTGGATCGGGTTAGGGCTTGCCAGAAGCGTCGGCACCGCCGGCTTCGACGGAGGCGTAATCAGAGCATAAAGAATCACCGTCACGAGGATCAGAAACAACGCCGCCGCAAACCTCCGTCCAGCCCTGGGCCGAGCCGGAGATACTCGGCGACGGGCAGGCGGCGGCGGAGGATAGGTTGGGTACTGTGCCGCCGTGTAGCCCGGCGTCCGCGGCGCAGAGGCAACCGGCTGATACGGCGGCAGCACCTGACCATGGCCCGGAGAGCCAGCCGGCACGTACGTCGCCTTCGGAGGCGCCGCCGGCCTCGGTGGCGGCGGAGGCAAAACAGGAGGCACACCGACAAACGGTGGGCTCGGCCGACTGGCTGCCGCCGGGCTCACCGGCTCAGCCACCGGCATCGCAGTCGTCGGAGTCGTCACCGCTGGATCGGCCAGCTCAAGATCCCGAATCTCAGCACCAACCGAGAAAGAGGGGAGAGACAAATCCCCCGCCGGCTCCGGTTGAACCTGTACCGTACCGCACCACGAGCAGACTTTGTCCCTCGGCAAAAGCTCCCAAACCTGGCATTGCGGGCAGATCATCGGCGGCAATCAGGCGTGCACAACCGGCTTGCGCCACAGGTCCAGACCAGAGATCGTCGGCTGCGCATACGCGTCGCGCGCCGGCCACTCGAGACCCGCAACGTGCGCCTGAAGCCAGGCTAGTTTGTCCTGCTCCCCTGTGTGCGGCAATACGTCCGTGTTGACGTTCGGCAAAAGCTCCGGCCGCTCGGCCTGAATGCGTCGATACACCTCGGCAAACTTCCGATGCAACAACTGAAAATCCGGCGTCCCCTCATCAAGGTCCGGATGCAAGAGCTGCGCCTGCACGCCCCAGAAGTACGCCTGCAACTGCGCAGAGGTCAGAGCCGCCTCGCGCGCGCGCACCTCATCGCCCAGCGCCCGGCGAAGATGCGTATCCGCCATCAGCCGCGAGATCACGTTGCGCTTCTTGCCCAGGAGATTGTTCGTCGTGTACGGCGGCCCATCCTTGTAGAAAAAGTCCGGCAGCCCCGTAGCCTCGTCCGGACGCGTCGTCATAACCCGCAGCAACGGGGCCAGATTGACGATGCCGAGAACCTCCTCCAGCAGCTCGGCCTCGCGGTCGGTGTAGATCACCAGATCGTCGAACCGACCCTCCCACTTGCGCGAGAGATGCAGCGGAATCCCGGTCGCCGGCTGCCGCGCCTGCCCTGGATTGAACTGCGTATAAAAATCCGTGTACGCCTGATGACACTCGTTTTGCACCAGCGAAACCGATGGCAGAGGAAACGCAAACGTCGAGAAATACAAGTAAATCTCGTACGGCTTGCCCGTGTCGAAGACCTCCACACGGCAGTTCGCCAGCTGCTTGATCTCGTCGATAAACTCGCGCGCCTCCGGCGCCGTCTGGTCCGCGATTCCGAGATACGCAAACGTCGTCGACTCCACCTCCGTTGCCGCCATCTTCTCATCGCGCCGCAGCATCGGCCGGGCCTGGTTGACGAAGTTCTGCAGCGCCTGCCGCGAACTCCCGCGATCGCGCAGAATCGGATGATCGAGCACCGAAACATCCCGCGGATGCGTCAGCATGTCGTCGTGAAAGCGCCGCTCGGAAAACTCCTCCACCTGCCGGCTGATCTCGGCAGTCGTCTCGCGGCGCAGCCGATCCGCCAGCCCGGCCAGACCGCTCGCCTCCTCGAAAAAGCGAAGGAGGTTGGCGTACTCCTTGCGCGGATCGACCTCCGCCGGCTGCCCCGTCTCGGGGTCGGCGCCGAGCTTGTAAAACCTCGGCCAGTCCCGCTCCGCATCGAACAGCTGCAGAAACAGGACATGCGAGCTGTTCCCCAGACGCGTCTGAAACGTCTGCAGGCGCGCCTCCGCCGCGGCCCGGATCGCGTCGGCCTTGTCCAGAAACACCGCCAGGGCGTCGCGTGTGTCGCGCATCCCGCGATAAAGCTCCGCCGCCACCTTCTTCGCTTCGAACAAAAGATGCCGCTCCGCGATCGCATACAGGTACTGCTCCTGGTGATCGCGAATCCGGTCGAGGATGATCTTGACGATCTGCTCCTTCGCGCCCAGGATCACCGCCGGCACACTCCGCAGCGCCACATCGAGCTCGCGCATCTGCGCATTCTTCTGATCCCGAAGCACGACCACATCGCGTTCCGTCTCACCGATCAGACGGTCGAACCCGCCCAGCGTTCCCGCGCTCGACGGGTCCATCATCTCCTTCGTTCGCGAGACAAGGAGATCGAAGTACCCCTTGCGAATCGCCGTCGCAACGCCACGCTCCGGGTTCTCGAGCACGCGGTCGGTCAGCATCGCGTTGAAGCGCTCCTTCACCTCCGCATTCACCGTCGGCGTCCGCTGCCGAAGCCACCGCACCGACGTTCCCACCCGGTCGGAATCCACCAGCACCGTCTCCGTCTCGAGCTTGTCCAGCCGCTCGCGCAGCGCCAGAGCATCGGCCGAGGTCTTCGGCGCCCCCCCGCCCATCGCCGCCGACACGCCGTCGTTGATGATCTCCTTCCACTGCGATCCGAAGTTGTTGTAGATTCCTGCCAGATCGATCTGCGCCCCGGCAAGATCGCGCAGCACCGCCCGGCCCACGTCCGCGTCCTCCTTCTCGCGGCGGATGTAGTCGAAGATCGCCGTCGACAGCTTCGCCGCACACGCGCCCCGCACCGTGTCCAGCGGAATTTCGAGCTTCGACATACCGCACGACGCGTACCTCCGCGCAAAGCTCTGCGTGAAGTGCACGTTTTTGTTCTCGGAGACGGTGTTCGCCCCCGCCGCCCCGCTCAAACCCTGCACAATATTCGAGTAGTTCGATCGCTTGGCATCCGAAAACGGCCCCGGCAAGAGATCGAGAAACAACGTCTCGGCCAGCATCGAAAACAGGTCGCCGCGATTGTCCTGACTGATCGGCAAATTCGCCTGATTCGTGATCTCGATCAGATACGTCGCACTGTACGGCGGGCCCTCAATCCGCTTCTCGCGCCCGCGCTCCCACGAGACGATGAAGTCGCTGTACGGGTTGTCCTCCTTCGCGTCCTGGCTCTCCGGATTCGCGATGCGCTTGGTAAAGTGGTCCAACTCCTTGAACGCCGCGTACGCATTCGCATACGAGCGCTGCGCAATCTCGCCCTGCGGACTCGCGTTATAGACATTCGGCAGGAGAGCGTACGCAAACATCTCCGCCACATTGCCCGAAAGCCGCTTGATATCCCGCAGCAAGAATCCAATGTCGAGAAACGTTCCGCAACCCGTGCCGCCCGCCACCGACGTCACCACAAACACCACGGGCGCCGAGCTTCCATCGGTCCCCACCGAAGGCAGACGATGGTGCGCAAAGAAGCGCTGCGTCTCGACGATCGTCTCCTGCTGCGACAGCTCGCGCAGCTTGCGTTCGATCGCCTCCCGCAGACCGGCGTACTTGGCAAACATCGTCAGCCGGCCAACCGCGCGCACACCGCCGGCCCCATCGGCGATCTCGGCCCCGAACCGCCGCACCTCCGGGTAGAGCCACTCGTGAATGTGCGGCCAGTGCCCCGGATTCTGGAAGATGTCGTTCAGGTCCTTGCCGACCGTCCCCTGCAGCAAGGCAAACTTTTCGTGCTCGTCAAACCCCACCGCCGAAAGCGCGCTCGAAAGATCCTGCCCGCGTGCGTCGGTCGCGCGTGTGTCCGTGTCCACCCACAGAAAACGCGCAAACGGCACATGAAAGGTGCGAAATCGCTCAAACATCCGAAGCCGAAGTCGAAGAAGAATCTCCTTGCCGGTGCCGCCCAGCCCAAGAAACAGGATGGGACGATATGCCGTGGAGCGCGTGCTGGCGGAGGCTGCTGGGGTGGGGCTCATGCCGTTTGTGGTCCCTCTACTTGAACAGAATATAGACAGCAATGCCGATCAGAAGGGACACGCCCATAATTCCCAGCGCAATCGCCATCCCAAGCACGCGGCGGAGAACAAACATCGTCAGAAGCACAAGCACAAGGAGCAAGACGGCCTGCCACAGCCACGTCCACGCCGTCATAAAGGCGATACCCACGAACAAGAGCATCAGGTAAAACAGCATGACAAAGCTGGCGTTGGCGCTCTCGTCCACGCCCACGTCGCCCTCGACCATCTGCAGGAACAGCCACCGCCCGAGAAACCATGAGATGGCGGTACCTACCAGAAAGATCAGGAGCTTGACGCCCATCGACAGATCGCCCGGCAACAGAACAGCCTTGCCGCCGCCGCCGAAGGCCGACCACAGGCTCATCACCAGCAAGAGGACGTTGGCGAGAAAGAACACGCCAAAGATAACCGAGACCATCGACCGGACGTCGGACCGGACCGTGGTGTTGCTGGCGAGCTGAGCGGGCATCGAGTTAGCGCCTCCTGACGGGCGTGTTGGTGGTCGAGGATCTGTTCTGCGGACCAGGCCTTTCGGTGCCGACCGGCCGATCCGCAGCGACGACCGTTCCGGCAGGAGTGGAGCCCGGACCCGCAGCCTCCGTCTCCTGCCGTTCCGTAAAGATCAAATCCATCTCGTTGCGACGCGTGCTGAGCCGAATGCGTTTCCCCGGCTCGATCGCGACCGGCCCCGCGCCGCCTTCCAGCCGTGCCGGAGCGACCGGCAGAAGACGACCCTTCTCCACTCGCGCAATGTTCTCCCCCTCGACCATCACACGGTCGCCCTCCAACCCGGCCGCCAGCGGATACCCCGCCGCGGCCTCTGCCGTCACAGTCCACTCCCGCCGCCGCCCGGGCAACAACCTCCGGCCAAACAGCACCATCCCCGCCAGCACCGCCAACGCCAGCACAAACAGCCCAATAAACAATACGGCAGGCCACGCCGGATAGTTCACCCGAAAATACAGCGGCGTGTCGACCTGGATCAACGTCTCCGCCCCATTCACATCGGACAGGAGACGATCGATTGCATACACCTTGCCGGTCGCGCGCGCCGCCTCGACCGTCGATGCACTGTACTGGTTCAGGAACCGCGGGGTCAGCCTGAAGTTCTGCTTTGGAACATCGATCCCGAGCTTCAGATCGAGCGCCGCCTCTTCGCCCGAAGCGCCCCACGCTGCCTTCCACCACGTCGCCAGGTTGTGCTTCAGGCTCAGCCTGCCCAGATCCACCGTCAGCTTATACACCTGCGTCGTCTCGTCCCCTGGAAGCAGCGCACGAATGCGGTCGGGGCTGATGTGAAGCTCGCGCCGCTCCGGCTCGAGCAGCGACGCCGGCCCAAAACTTGGCGCGGCCTCCAGCACACGCAGCGCCGAATCGACAATCTCGATGTGTTCGAACCGGCTCTTGAACCGAACCTCGGCCGCCTGCTCAATCGGCGCCCCGGTCTCGTACACCTTCGGTCCGCCACGACGCGTCAGTGGAGCCAACGATCGCGACGTCACCTCCACCGTATCGCGATCCACCGGCTTCATTCGCAGCGGCTGCGTCCGCAACACAGCCGCTCCACTCCGCGCAAACGCCGCCAGCGTCCGGTCGTACACACCTTCCGACGCCGCATCGAACAGGAGCGCATACACCAGCAAGCCCGGGTGCCCAGGCGCGCTCAGGATCGGAAACACCGTCACCCGCCGAACCTCCGGGCTCCGCAGCGCCGCATAAAAACGCTCCGTGTTGCCCGCCTCGCCCGTGTCCTCAATGTTGTCTGTAATGATCCAGCTGATGGGCGTGTGCTGCCGTTCCGAGCTCGTGATCACACGGTCGAGATACGTCAGATTCCCAAACGGCAGGCTGTCGATCGCATCGAGACTCGGCACCGGCGCAACCTCGGTCGAGAACGCATACTCGGCCAGCGGCCCCTCGACCGACCTCCGCAGCGGCTCCACAATCGACTGAACCAATCCCGAACTGTAGTACGGCCGCATGCTCCCCGAGCGATCCACATACACCGTCTGCGGCGCCTGCGCCAACGCCGGCACGGCAGCGATCGCCGCCAGCAAAATGGCGCCGGCGAGCCTCAATCGTGCCACGACACAAACTCCGTGTGCGCCAGCCGATCCTCAATCAACAACTGCGCCGTCAAGCTGCCCGGCAGACCATAAAACCCACTCGCGTCCTTCAACAACTGATCCGGATCAAGCGACCAGTCCATCGGCAGATCCGCCCCCTCGCGGTGCGCCTTCAACCACTGCCGCGACCGCCCGCCGAAGCTGTCTTCGGAGAAGAAAACCGCCAGCGGCGATGCATGGAAAGCCGCAAATCGTTCCGAGATCTGCGGGTCGTGGATCAGCCGCCGAAAGCTGTCCCCCGGACACAGGAGCAGCTGCGTCCGCGCGCTGAGCAACGGATTCCCCGCCGCATCCCCGGTCAGCACCCCATCGGCCGTGATCGGAATCACCGACAGCACCCACCGGTCACCAACCAGCTGGGCCTGCAGGAGCGCCGGCTCGCCAAACTGATGGCACGGCAGACACAGCCGCGCGCCCGACACGATCGCCGGCGACCGCCCCAGCGGCAGCCTGAGCTTGCCATCCTCGGACGGCGCCGTCCACAGCGCCACCCCCGCCGGCAACGCGTGCTCCTGCCACTCTCGACGGAGCCCACCTTCCCCCGCCACGCGCGCAGGATCCGCCAGCGTGAACAGCCGATCCGCCGTCCACACCACCGCCTGCCCGCACGCCAAGGCCGGTCCACACACCGCCATCCCCGCACCGGCCGGAACCGAAATCCGGTCCGCCTCCGCCGATCCAACCCGCACCCGCAACAGCGAAGTCTTCCCGGCCATCTCCGCCAGACAAAACACGTGCGACCCCGCGGCTTCGACCATCTGATAGCGGTCCCGAGCATCCGCCAGGATCCGCTCGCCGTCCCGCAACTCCGTCCACCGAAACGATCGTTGCGACACCAGGCCCCACGTCACCAGCTCCGTCCCGAGCGCCACGATCGCCGAGCTCTCCGGCGGCAGAGCGCGCTTCGCACCGTCCGGAGCAGGCCTATCCAACTCCCGAACAGTAAATGCATGCGCCGGCGCGGACCCAGCCCAGAATCGCGTCCGCACCTCGATCTGCCGGTCACTCAGACCAAACGGATTGATTCGATACAAACTTCCCTCATCGCTCAAAGCCCACAAAAAGCCGTACGCCGTGTGAGGTGCGGTCGGTATCGGGCGATCCGCCTCCGACCGCGCCGGCTCACGCCCCAGCGCGCCCGCAGACGGCACTCTCAAACCATCCCTGCGCAGAATCTCCGCTCCACACCCCGCGCAAAACGCCGCCGCCGTCCGGTTCCACGCACCGCAAGCCACGCACCGAACCACCGGCAGCCTGCATACGAGGCAATAGCCCACACTCTCCTCCGTGCGCAGATTTCCTCCGCAGTGCGGATAAACACACAGAAGATCCGTGTCCGTCATGGGACCTCGTCCCGCAGCGGCGGAGCGGTCCCGGTTCGGTGCGTCTGCTCGAACCGATCCAGGACATCGAGAAACTCGGCCCAGAACCGCTTCGTATCCACCGCCGTAATCCGCTCCATCGTCGCTGCTCCCGCCACGCCGGGCCGAAGCGTGCTCGTGTCATCCAGCATCGGTCGAGGAAGCGTTGTGCCCGTCGCCAGACCGCGCAGATACGCCAGCGTAATCACATCCCAGATCACCCACGGCTTCGAAAAATCGGCTACCCGCAACGGCTTCACCTGCCGGAAATACCACACCTGGTACTCGCTCCACAGCCACTCGGCGACCGGCCCATGCCCCACCAGCATCGTCCGCGCCTCGGCGTAGCTCAGCGACAAGTACCGCTCACACGTCTCGCCCGTCCCGACCGCCAGCGGAACCCGCGACGCAAGGAGCACCTGCCAAGCCCGCGGATCGTTCTCCTCGTTGTACTCATGCGCTCCATTGGGCGTGAAATCCTTCAACGCCATCGCCACCACGCGTATGCGATCGGCCAGCGTCGCATCCATCAGCAACGCGCTGCTCACATCCGTCGCCGCCCCAATCACAACCACCGTCAGCCGGTTCTCCGGCGTAAAACTCCTCGACTCCTGAATCAGAAACGTTGCCGCCGCGCTCGGCCGCGCCCGGTCCCGAATCTGCAGGCTCGATCCCTCCAAGAGCGGAGGATGAACATGGAGCCCCATCCGCCGTTCCACCACATCCTTCAGGATCAGGTAACTTGCGTGCGCCGAAGGTTCGGGCAAACTCGGCGCATGGGCCGACAAGATGCCGCGCACATCGAACTCCGGCTGGGCCAGCAAATACACGATCGCCCACTGGTCATCGATCTCGTTGCCGACATCGGTCGAAAGCACCACCGGGATCCTGCCCGGCGGCGAACCCATCGCAGAAGAGGTCGCCCATGCCGTGATCGAGAAAAGAAGAGCCAGCCGGAGCACGAGTCCGGCCATGGGTCCGGGCACGAGTCTGGGCACGAGGCCGGGCACGAGTCTGAGGGATCGAACGCGGCCGCCCGGCAAGCTCCACCGGCGGCCCGCCCCCACCTCGCTCATCCGCGGCAGTGCTCGATCGCCGATCTCCCGCAGTTCTCGATCACCGTTCAAACCTCTGCCTCCTCTGGCGCCCCATGGACCAACCTCGACATCACCAGTTCTAGCAGATGCGCGGCCAGGCTTGCTCTCTCGGGCCGAACGCTCCAACGCCAACCGAAAGCCGAGATCGGCCGGTGGGAACAGCTCTTGCCGCCCTCTACTCCGGCCGCTTGGTGCGATCGAGCAGGTGAAAGATGGGCAGGGCAACGGCCGTATTGACGGCGGCGCGCAGAAGTTCGTGCGGCCACAGCAGGTGGTAGTCCGCGAGGCCGACCAGGCGGCGAAGGATCACGTAAAGCAGGACGGAGTTCAGCAGGGAGAACAGGAAGTTCATCAGGAGTCGGGTGGTGAGGGCTTCCACGTCGACACGCACGCCGATGGACGCGGCGATGTAGCCGATGATGGTCTTGGCGATGCCGTTGATGCCGATGGGCTGGCCGGTGAGAAAGTCCTGCAGGAGGCCGATGGCGGCTCCGGTGAGCGCACCGGCGACCGGAGACCGCCGGGACACTGCAAAAAAGATGGTGACGATCAGCGGAAGATCGAGCAGGAGAAGGCGCGGAAAAGGCTTGGGCAGGAGCGACTGAAGCAGGATGGCCGCGAGTGGCACCAGGAGCGCAACAGCCGGATGGAAGCTGTGCTCTTCCAGTTCGCGCCGCGAGGTGTAGCTGTAAGTGCTCATGGTTTGGGTCTGGTGGATCTGGTTATCTATGCACAGATGTGTCTGCGGCAGATGGGATTGCGTTCAGGGCTACGATTGCGCTCAGGGGCTGCGATTGCGCTCAGGGCTGCGGTTGAGCTGGGTCGGGAACTGGATCGGCAGGAGTGATCGGCCGGGAGGTTTTCGGCGGTTTGGAGGTGCGGTGCGGAGGTGGGTCGGGTGCGGGTCGGGCGATGGACGTGTCCGTACCTCCGGGCGTCAGCGCGGATGCGGGAGGTGTACTCCCAGGACTGTAGCGATCCGGGCGAAGCACAGCGGCAGGTCGAGGAACGATGCCGCCGGCGGTCTTGGGATCGACCGGCTTTGGGGGCGTGTTGGCGTCCTTCTGCTTTGCTTCGGGAGCGTTGGGGTCGTGGAGGCTGGGCAGCCGGTCGGCAACGATCTCCGCGGCGGAGCGGGCGCCCTGGGCATCCTGGACCGCGGCGGCGGCGCGGGCGGCGGCAGCTTCGGCGGCGGCCTTTTCTGCAGCGGCCCGGGCGACGGCGCTGGAGCGGGCGCCTTCTGCTAGCAACTCAAGCGTGCCGTCGGGAAGTTTGGGTGCGGTGTCCGTGATAACGAGAACCTCTTCGAGTTGAAAGAGGTTCGCGGTGGGGCGGACGCGGATGGCGGTGTACGGCTGGTTTTCAGGGTCTGGCCGGATCGACTCCACGGTGCCGACAGGGAGACCGCGGGGAAAGATCTGGTCGCCGCCGGAGGTCAGGACGGGTTCCCCAGGCTGGATGCGGCTGTCTTCGGTGAGATTGCCAATCTCCAGGCGACCTCCGGTGGTGCCGCGAAGGATGGCGCGAATGCGGGTGTTCGCAAGAATGACGCCGGCGCCGGAGGTCTGGTCGTTGATCAGAAGGACCTGGCTGGTGTGCGGGAAGACGTCGCGCAGCTTGCCGACGACGCCGTCCGGCGTGATGACGGCCTGGTCGGGCTTCAGACCGTCGTCGGTGCCCTTATCGATATAGAGAACGCGCGAAATGTCGGTGCCGCTCGTGCCGATCACCTGCGCGGCGACGGTGGCGGAGATGTACTTCTGCTGAAAGGCGAGCATGGCCTGCAGGCGATGACCCTGGACGGCATCTTCGGCGATCGAGGCCTGCTGCAGCCGAAGTTGATCGATCTGATACTGGAGGTCGCGGTCGTGCTGCCGGACGTGGCGGAGGTCAACGTAGTTCGACCAGGTGGAGCGGATGCCGTGCGTCGTTGCGAAGAAGACATGCTCCACGGGCGTGACGGCGCCGACGACCCAGAAGCGCGCCAGCGTGAGTTTGTCGCCGTCGGGCGCGCCGGTCTCGACAGGGCGCCGGACCTGGATCGCCAGACCGATCGTCTGCGCAAGCAGGAGACCGACCAGCACGAGCGCGTTCTTGAAGCGTGAGAGAAAGGAGTCCATGCTCTGCTCATCCCATTATCCCGCGAATGCGGCGATGGAGCAGGCTGGCCCGGGTAGCAAGCAGGGTGCGGTATGGTGAGGGTGATGAGTTCAGCGGGAAAGCTTCGGGGAGCGAGGCCGGTGCGCGTCGATCCGGATACCGGGGTGAAACGCCCGCGGTCTGCCCACTTTTGCAGACGAGACTGGCTGATCAGCTTTATCCTTCTGCTGGCCACGATCCAGTGTGTGCGCGCGGATTTCCTGGTCAATGAGACGTTCCTTGACTGGCGAAAGTATGCCCTGGGACAGGCTCCGCTACCGTATCAGGGTCGGGTGGGGATGATGCCGATCCTGCGTTGGGCAGGTGACAGCGCCGGGATGCGCTCGGCCGCCGCGCGGTATGCGATTACCGTCACGATCGGCACGCAGCACCTGGACCCGATCACGACGGAGAAGTTTACGAGCATGCTTGCGGGGCTCGTGAGTCTCGGGGCGATGATGCTGACCGGGGCGTGGTGGAGCCGGCGCCGCGGTCTCAGGCCGTGGTGGCTGGTCGATGCTCTGGTCCTGGTGATCGCCGCGGCTACACTCACGATGCGAGCGACGACGAATTACTGGTACGCCTACGATCTGCCGCATGCAGCACTGTTCGGCATCGGCGTCATCTTTGCGCTGGAGGGTTGGTGGGCCGCGATGTTGGTGTGCTTTGCGCTCGACGTGCCCATGCGCGAGACCTCCCTGTTTCTCGTCGGGATCGTCGCGGCGCTGGCGTTGCTCGGTGACAAGAGTTGGGCGGAGGTGAAGGAGATTTCGGTCCGGTCGGGGTGGACCTCCCTGCTCAAGCCCGGACCCGTGGCGCTGGTCTGCAGCATGGGGCTCTACTGGATTGTCGTGCGCCGCCTGATCGCTCGTCGGTTTCGCGGCAATGTGGACGAGACGTACCCGCGCATGGCGCAGAATCTGCACGAACTCGTCTTTCCGCATCACTGGCCGCAGCTGCTCAGCGCCGGCGGGTACCTGCTTGTGTTTGTGTGGCTCGCGCGGCGGCGGCTCCCGGCGCGAGAGCGGACGTTGCTGTACGCCATCTTCTTGTGCTTCCCGATCACGATGTGGTTCGGTGTGTGGACCGAGACGCGGGTGTGGCTGGAGTGGACGCTTCCAGTAGCCGCTCTCGCGACGATCGAGACAGTGGATTGGATCGGTCGAGAACGTGGTATAGGTCGCGGATACGATGAGCGCGCCATCTCATAGGTCTTGAGGTGGCAGGCAGGCCCGTCATGTAGGGACGCGAACCTCCCGAGTTACAGAAGCCACATGGCGAACTTAGTCCCATAGCTACAGCTTGTAAGTGAGACTTACTGCTTGTTGCGTCTATTCTCTACCTGCAGCATGTGCTCTTACTTCGAGCGAAACAGGAGTGGCGCGAAGTGAATAAGGTTATCGCGCCAGACGTAGGAAACATGCGCTCCGGGTGTCTGGACCGAAGTTACATCCAGACCCTCAGTTTTGAGATACCCGACGAGTTGCTGGTTGCTGTCGATGAGGCCGTCCTCGGTTCCGCAAGCGATCCAGAGCAGACGAAGGTTCGCAGACCTCGCGGCGGTCGCGGGATTGAGGACGGGAAGGTCCTGCGCAGGCTGGACGAGGTGAACGGCCGCGCTGAAGCCGCCGATATATGCGAACTGGCCAGTGTGGCGAAGGCCGATGACGAGCGACTCAAGACCTCCCATCGACAGGCCGGCGATGGCTCGGTCGTTGCGGTCGCGCGAGACGTTGTACTCGGTCTCGATGCGGGGGAGGATCTCGGTAAGCAACGCCTGGGAGAAGAGCTCGGTGTTGCGGTCGACCAGAGGTTTCTGCCTCCAGATATCGCGGATGGTCCCGCCAACAAAACTCATGTCGCCGTAGCCGAGCGGCATGACGACAATCATGGGTACGATCTTCTGCTGAGCCAGCAAATTGTCGAGAATGTTGTCCGCCTGCAGGGTTTTGGTCCAGGTTTCCTCCGTATTGGACCAGCCGTGAAGCAGATACAGAACCGGGTACTTCGTCCTTGAGCGCGGATCGTACCCGGGCGGCGTATAGACGATGTAGCGGCTCTGATTGGACGGCAGACCCTTTTCAATCGCCGTCGTGTAGCGGTGCGCGTGGAGAGTTCCGTGCGTGACGGCCTGCAGATCCCAGAGTTGCTGTGCGGCTGCGGGAACCTCGATCTGGTCGCCGCGGTAGACAAGGTTTGGCGTGATGCCGGAGAGGTTGTTGGGGTCGAACTGAGGGCGGCCGTCGACGTCAAAGCGGTAGGAGTAGATCTCCGGGGTGAGTGGTGCAGTGGTGTAGGTCCAAATGCCGTCTGCGCCCTTGCTCATCGCGATCGGCTTCGGGGCAAAGTCGGCGTTGAGAGTTACAGCCGTGGCTCCCGGATCCTGGTAGCGAAAGGTAACGGTGTGGTCAGGGTGAACTTCAGAGGAGTTGAACGGGACCGGCGCCTGTGCGAGGAGAGAGGGTGCAAAAAGGTAGAATGCTGCGATCGTTCGGGCTAGCAGATTGTAACTGCGACTTACGTTCATGTAGGCAGATCTCTCCCTCCATACGACACCGAGCTAGTTACTTCTTCCCAAAGAGCAGAGGCGTGAAATTCGTGAGGTTGTCCCGCCAGACCATCCATGTGTGCATCCCCGGAGTTTCAATCTGAGTTACCGGCATGTTCTTTGTCTTCAGAAAAGCGATGAACTTCCGGTTGGGTTCGATCAGGCGATCTTCCGTTCCGCAGGCAATCCAGAGTAACTTCAAGTTCGTCGACTTAGGATCGAGCGTCGCGAATTTCGTCGCAAGACCTTCGCCGTGAATCCCGGAGGAGAAGCCGCCGACGTAGGCGAATTTGTCCGGATTTCTCAGGCCGATCGTAAGTGACTCGAGACCGCCCATGGAAAGGCCGGCGATGGCTCGGTCGTCGCGCCTGGCCGAGACGCGGTACTCGCGCTCGACGCGCGGAAGGACCTCGGTCAGAAGTGCCTTGGCGAAGTTGTCGGTGTTCCGGTCGACGGCCGTAGGGTCGTTCCAGACATCGAAGCCCCGACCCAGAACGAAGCTCATATCGCCGTAGCCGAGGGGCATCACGACGATCATCGGCTTGATCTTGCCCTGTGCGATAAGGCTGTCGAGGATCAGGTTCGCCTGTCCGACGGCGGTCCAGCCGGACGCGGCATCCGAGAAGCCGTGCAGGAGGTAGAGCACCGGATAGGTGGCCTTCGCGCGAGGATCGTAGCCGGGCGGCGTATAGACGTAAAAGTCGGATTGATTGGCCGGCAGACCTACGACAGCCGACGTCGTGTAGATCTCGTGATGCACCTCGCCATGCGGGGTGTTCTGCAACTGCCACGGCTCCGGCGTCTCGCCCGGGACCTCGATCAGGTTCGAGACGCTGAGCAGATTTGTAGTGAGCCGAGTGTTGTGAAGATCGAGGCGGGGACGGCCGTCGACGTCGAAGTGATACCCGTAGATCTCCGGGGCGAGCGCTTTGGAAGTCACGGTCCAGGCGCCGTCGGTTCCCTTCTCCATGGGTATATTCGGGCCGGCGCCTTCAAGGGCGAGCTCGGCCTTCGTGGCGGTTGGGTCCGTGTATCGGAAGGTGACGGTACGGTCCGGGTTGACTTCGGTGAAGCGAGAAGAAGAAGCTGGCGCCTGGGCCTGGAGAACGGCGGAAAGCAGGAGGGCAGCGGCGGCGACCGCGAGACGAGCGACAGAGATCATGCCCAGAAGTGTAGCTGAGCGCGCAGACGTTGGGCTTGCCGGCCGAGCGGCGCGTCACAAGGCCAAGGCCGCGCGCCATAATAGAAGCATGGCTTTGCGCACAGGAACAGTTTCGATCATCGGCCGTCCGAACGCCGGAAAGTCTACGCTGCTGAACGCTCTTCTGGGACAGAAGCTGGCGATTGTGACCCACAAGCCGCAGACGACGCGGACCCGCATCCTGGGCGTCCTGGAGGTCCCTGCGAGAAAGAAGGAGAAGAACAGTGTGGGCCGACCCGCCGCGCAGGTGGTGATGGTGGATACACCTGGAGTGCATAAACCCGAGACGCAGCTGGACCGGCGCATGATGCAGGAGGTTCACGACGCCCTGGAGAGCCGCGATGTGGTGCTGTTTCTGGTGGACGTGACGCATCGTCTGCCAGCGCCGAAAGACGCCGAAAAATCCGCGTCCGAGGCTAAAGTTTCTGGCGAGTCTGCCGATAATGAGACTGAGGAGGTTGGGCCGGACGTCGGCGTGACGGCCCCCCATGCGTTTGCGGCCAGCAAGCGGGCGAAGAGCGCGCGGGAGGACGATTTTGCGCTATCCCTGGTTAAGAAGCTGGAGTGCCCGGTAATCCTGGTGCTCAACAAGATCGACGCAGTCCGCAAGCCGGAGCTGTTGCCTTTGATCGCGCACTGGAGCGAGCGGCACGCCTTCGCGGATGCGGTTCCGATCTCCGCGCGCAAGGGAGAGGGCCTGGAGCTGCTGCTCGACAAAGTAATCGCGCTGCTGCCGGAGGGTGGTCGAAGCTTTCCGCGCGACCAGGTGACCGACCAGCCGGAACGGTTTTTGGCGGCGGAGCTGATTCGCGAGAAGATTCTGCTACTGACGGGGGAGGAGGTGCCGTACGCATCGGCGGTGATGATTGAACGATGGGAGGAGCCGCGGTCGTTGAACAAGGGTCGTGACGGAAAGTTGCCGGTGACCAAGATCGCGGCGGCGATCTTCGTCGAACGCGAGGGCCAGAAGGCCATCCTGATCGGCAAGGGTGGCGAGATGTTGAAACGGATTGGCACGGCCGCGCGAAAGGACATTGAAGGCGCGATCGGAACTCGTGTGTTTCTAGAGCTGTTCGTGAAGGTGCAGGAGGAGTGGAGGTCCAGCCGCGGGTTTGTCGACGATCTAGACTGGCGACGGCAGATGGAATTACTGGCGGAAAAGCAGGCAGCCGAGGAGAAGTAACGTTGTCTGTGGGTTTTGCGTGGTGAGGACAGATGGGACTCGGCTGGGCACATCTCGGGACGTCGGTAGTCGCCTCGTTTCTGGCGTCACTGGTGGAGTGTGTCGAGGCTCTGACGGTGGTGCTCGCGGTCGGAAGTGTGCGTGGCTGGCGGTCCGCGCTGGCGGGAGCAGGTGCGGCGCTTCTGGTCCTCGCTGCGATCGTTGCGGCGATCAGGCCCGCGTTGACGCGGGTTCCCTTGCATCTGCTGCAAATCTTCGTTGGTCTGCTCTTGCTTCTGTTTGGTCTGCGGTGGTTGCGCAAGGCGATTCTGCGGTCCGCCGGTCTGATTCCGCTCCATGACGAGGCTGCGGCTTTCGCGAAGAACACGGCCGCCATGGAAGAGACGGCTTCGGGTGATCGCTCCCAGGGCGGGTTCGTCACGGACAAGGTGGCCTTCGGCACGGCTTTCAACATCACGATGCTGGAGGGCACGGAGGTCGTCTTCATCGTGATCGCCATCGGTGCTGGAGGAGCTGGGCTGCTCCTGCCGGCCAGCCTGGGAGCGATCGCGGCGCTCATCGTTGTGGTCGCGCTGGGCGCTTTGGTCCATCGACCCCTGGCGCGAATTCCGGAGAACACCTTGAAGTTCATCGTCGGCGTGCTGCTGTCGGCCTTTGGAACGTTCTGGGTCGGCGAAGGTCTAGGGCTCCTGTGGCCAGGCGAGGACTGGTCGATTCTGTGGCTGCTGTTGGCCTATCTCGCAATCGCTTTGGTGATGGTTCCGGCTTGCCGCGGCCAAGCGCGTTCTGCAGAAGTGCGGTCTTAGGAGAGTTCGTATGGGATGGTTGCGGACGGTTGCGCGTGAGGTCTACGGCCTGTTTGTCGATGATGGCAGCTTTGCGGCAGCGATTGTGAGTTGGATCGGAATCCTGTGGCTTGTTCTCCCCCGGATGGGCGTTCCGTCCCGTGTAAGCGCACTGGTTCTCGTTCTCGGCTTGGCAGCTCTTTTGGTTGAGAGCACGTTGCGATTTGCGCGGCGCCGCAGAGGTTGACGGAAGTCTCTCAGCACTCCTAGAGCCTTTATCAGGAGGGGGTGCATGGTATTGGACTTGTCGACTCATCCGGATGCTCCGACAGGACGGACCGCTGAGTCGATTAACTGAAGCTGCGAGAGACCTGCTTGGGATGAGGGACGATCCCCCAGATTGGTTCGAGACAGAGTACACCGAGGCTTTGGAAGAACGCTTCCCGGAGCCGACCTAGTATCACGACCGCATGAGTTTGTACTTTAGTTTGAGTCTGGCTTTTTTGCG
>CAXSGC010000009.1:0-111675 GCA_964236945.1 uncultured Acidobacteriaceae bacterium
GTAGCGAAGTTCGGTTGTGATAACCGCTGAATGCATATAAGCGGGAAGCACGCTCTAAGATGAGATCTCCCAACCCGTAAGGGAAAAGAAGGGCCCAGGAAGACCACCTGGTTGATAGGCTGGAGGTTGAAGCGCAGCAATGCGTGTAGCTTACCAGTACTAATCGCCCGTTCGGCTTGTCCATAGAATTTACTCTGCGCAGTGTTTGTCCGCTGCTCTGAGGATTCTCAGCACAAGCCAAGTAGTTATATACGCAAGGTAATGTGTCTACTCAATCTATTCAGTTGTGAAGGATCGCGATGCGATCGTTCTTTGATTCAAAGGTGCAGAAGCAGGTCCTTAGCGGAGTACGCTCAGGATTTCGGCTTCGGGCTTAGACGCCCTCAATGCGCCTCAATTTGCCGGTGAGTTTTCCGCGAGGGTCACACCCGTTCCCATCCCGAACACGGAAGTTAAGCCTCGTCGGGCCGATGGTACTGCACGCGTAAGTGTGTGGGAGATTAGGTGATCGCCGGCATAATCCAGAAGGCCCCACCAAAACGGTGGGGCCTTTCTTGCTGTTTGTGGGAGCACCGGTACGCGACGAGACCCTGGAGCCACGATGCAGCGCAGGACGGAAGAGCTTGCCTCTGGCGGACGTGGCCGATTGGTTGTGCTGCTTCTGCTTGCGATCGCTTTGGAGGGGGACGGGCTGTGGATGGGGCCGTTGCACTCCGGCCGGCAGTTTGTGCTGACGATCGGGGGGCTTGCTTTCCTGTCGGTTGTTTGCCTCTTCGTCCGGAATAGTTTCGTAGGGAGCAGAATGGCTCGCTCGTGGGTCGGTTTGCCTTCTGGAAACCAGGGTGGGGTCAGAGTTGGCTTGCGGCCGAGGCTATGTCTGCTCGCGACGCTTGAGATCTGTAGCGGTTTGTTGTTTACGGCAGCCGCGCGCCACTATGCGTCGGAGGGCTACCGTCTTCGTCCCCTCGCAGTGGCGCTTGGTTTCGGACTGCCTGCGGCTTTGTTTCTAGTGCTGGCGTTTCGGGCGCGTCCGGCGAGAGCGCGATCTGTTCTGGGAGTGGTAGGCCTGGGGCTAGTTTCTTTGTTTCTGCTGGCGATTTCGAGTTGTCCACTCCGTGTTGAGCGTTCCGATATGTTGCCGTTGATCGAGGCAGCTGACACGGTTGCGCTTCACGGGCACAATCCGTACCACTTGTATCGGTTCGCCACTGAATCTGTTCTCCTGACCTATCTTCCGGGGACTTGGGCGGCATTTTTACCTTCCAGTCTGCTTGGCATGGACCCGCGATGGGTTACGCTGGCGTGCGACCTCCTTCTTCTTTTATTGATCTATCGTGGGGTGAAGCCGGAGTTCAGGCTGCAGGCAGCGGTGATTCTGGGTGTGTTCTTCTGTTCGCCCTACCTGCAATATCGGCATGAGTTGTACACGTCACCGCACTGGCTTTGCCTGACGGCGAGCCTGTTGCTGATGTGCCGCGGGAGTTTGAGCTGGAGTGCGTTCTGGATGGGCGTGAGTATCGCCATGTCGCAGTTCAGCTGGGTGGTCTTTCCGATCTTCCTGCTTTTCTGGTGGCAGGCGCACGGATCCCGAGCGTTCCGGCGAGCAGCGAGCATTTCGGTTGGGACGGCGGCTGTGCTCGTGCTGCCATTCCTGCTGCTTTCTCCGGGGAGTTTTTTATACGGGACCCTTGGCCACTGGGAGGGGCAGGCGGTGAGCGCGCGTGTGATCAACCTGTCGTATGCCGCGGCCGCCGTGGTGGGAAGCCGGCATCTCGCGGTGGTGCAGGGGATTGTGGTTGGGGCGTGGATCGCGTACAGCATGGCGCGGCGGAGTTGCCGGACACCGACGCGGTGCCTGGGGCAGATGTGTGTGGCCCTGACGTTGTTTGTTTTGTTGAATATCCTAGTGTGGGGCTACTTCTTTCTGTTGATCGGCCTGTTGCTGGTGCTGTACACATTTGCGGGTAATGACTGGCTTGGGGGCGGAGACGAAGTTGCCGTGGCAGGACGTCCAGAGAGCTATCTAGTGGGCGGGTGATGACGGCTTAGTCGTCATTATTGGCGGCTCGCGCCGCGTCGTGTGCCGCGCGCGCTGCCTCTTTAGCGGCCTCTCGCGCGTCGCGTGTGGCCTGCTTGGCATCCTGTGCGGCCTGCCTCGTCACTTGCCGGATCTCTTCGCGGTCTTCCCGGCTGAGGCCTGTCAGGTGGTTGGACTCTGTCGACCCGGGCGAACGTGGGGGCATCGGAGGAGGCGGAACGAGCGGAGCGATGGATGCCTTGTGGAGCGAGATATCGCCCTGGCTGCTGTTGATGCGGATCAACGGTCCGCCAGGTCCACCGGCGCCAACGGTCCCAGCGAAGGTTTTGCGATTGTTCGTGTCCTCGGTTGCAAAGGAGAAGTCGTTCTCGAGGTTGCCGTTGGTGGTCTGCGCTTCTACGGAGAAGCCGGCGTCCTTGGGAACCGTGATATCGACTGAGCCGTTGCGATTTTCGACGGTGACGTTGCCGAGCGGGGGTGCGCTGGTGAGGTCGACGGAGCCGTTGCGGTTGGTCACCGACAGGTCGCCGGAGATGCGGTCGAGCTTGATGTTGCGGTTGCGCGTGTTGATGACGACGGGGCCGGCGGCCTGATCGGCGGAGAGGTCGGCGTTGGGGCTGATCTCGACCTCACCATCCAGACGTGCGAGCTCAAAGGCGGTGCGGCTGGTGCGGAAGTTGACCGCCTGGCGGATGCGTTCGAGGTGGGTGGTGCCGAAGAACTCGCCGGTGAGCTGGACGGGGCCGCCGATGTCGGCGATCGTGAGATCGTTCGCGTGTCCTTCCAGTGTGAGGGCTCCGGTGACGTTGTGCGCGGAGACGGAGGAGCCGCCGTTGTTGACGTGAAGGCTGACTTTGCCGTCGATGGCTCCTACCTCCACATCGCCGTGGTTGGCGGTGACGACGACGGGGCCGGTGAGCGAGTTCACGCGCACGTCTCCGTGATTGGCGTTGACGATGAGGTTGAGCGCGGCCGGCACCGTCACTGTCAGGTCGGCGTGGGCGCCGTCGAGCGCGGGAACGGTGACCGTGGTGGCATTGGGTGTGGAGGAGAGACGGGGTGTGAGCTGGGCGGACCGGAGGTCGGCATCGCGGTCGGACCGGCTGTAGACCTCCTTGTGGGCGGTGACGTGGACCTGACGGTCGTCGCTGGTGCCGGTGATGGTGACGTCGCCGTGCGGATTGTCGATAGTGAGCGTCGCGTTCTGGGCCAGAGGGATGGAGGTGACGACCTCACTTTCGTGCTTGTCGCCCAGGAACTGGTCGAGATCCTCCTGGTTGAAGAGGTGACCGTAGACCCCATGCCGGGAGCTGTGCATGCCGCTGAGGACGATTCCCAACAGAACAAGCGGGAGGAGGAGGAACGTGACGCCGCCGAGGGTGCGACGTGGGTAGGGGATGCCGGCGGGGTCGCGGCGGTGGAGCAGGAGATCGAAGGCCCACTCCGCGACGAGAAGGACGCCGACGAAGATGAGAAGCAGCGGCCACCATCGGCTGTACCACTCCCAGAGCTGCGGATGGGAGAGATGGCCGGTCTGGACGAGCAGGAAGACGACGCCGACGAGGATGACCAGGAGTGGACCGACGAGCGATCCGCGGCGAAGACCCCGGAGTTGCAAACGGTAGGCCTCGCGCTGGGCGCGAAGCATGTCTCGCTGCATGCGGGCCTGGTCTTTGAGGACGCGGCGCTGATAGCGCCAGTCGCCGCCTCCCGGTGGGGTAAAGGGGGGCTGGGGACGTTGGCCGGGTGGTGGCGGGTACGGCGGCGGATAGCTTGCCATGTCAGGCCTCCCCGGGGCGGTCGGCGGTGGTGTCGGTGGGGGTGCCCGAGACGCTTGCGGCGGGATAGGCTGGCGGAGGCGTCGCGTACGGGCTGCCGATGGGCGGAATCGGAGCGAAGAAGGCGGTTCGTTGCAGCATGGTCATGACGCCGGCGAGGATGATGAAGAGCGGCCAGCTGCGGTCCCATCCGAGGATGTGGAAGTCGGCGAGAAAGTAGAGGATGCCGACGAGGACGATCCAGACGGGACCGCGGAGGGCGGAGAGCAGACGCAGGCGGTAGGTGGAGCTGCCGTCGTCGGCAAGGCTCTGTCCGGCGGTGGTCATGCGGCGGACAAAGAACCAGATGCCCAGGCCGATGATCACGAAAGGCACGAGATGGTGGACCGGAAGGCCCTGGAAGATGCCGACATTGCCGATCAGGAAGAGGGTGCCGAGGGCGATCAGGATGACAGCCAGGACAGGGAAGCGGCCGGTGCCGGCGAGGTTGGGGTCGAGGTCGGGCGGCGGCGGGACGTATGCCGCAGCGGGCGGCGGGGTGAAGGGAGGTTCTGGGTAGCTGCTGTACGGTGTTCGCGGCGCTTCCCAGACGCTTGCGACTGGAGTACGTGGAGCTGTCTGTGCGGCTCCGGGGAACGCTGCCGCGGCTGAGGAGGTGTAGGGGTCGGTGGAGGGGTTTGGGGGGGCGGTATAGGCAGAGCCGGCCGGGCCCGGTGTCGCTGAAGGTGCCGTCGACCAGCCTTTACCGAAGCCCATGCGCTCGCCGATGTCGTTCAGGCCGAATGGGTTCGGCAGGGGGAGACCGTCGCGACGAGAGCGCGCCGTCTGATAGGCGTCGAAGACCTGGTAGCAGATCCAGCCAGTGACCAGGATGCCCAGGACATTGGCCTGGTTGGCGAGGCTGACGAGCACCGTGAAGATGACGAGGTGGACGATGCCTTTGGCGTATTGGCCGTTGTACATGGCGCCGACGCCGGGGATGAGGCCGAGGAGAGCGGCGAGACCGGGGTTCGGAGCGCCTGGGAGAGGCACGGCGGGGGGGAAGGCAACGCCGGGACCGCCTCCCGGCATGGAAGAGGAGGAGGCGCCTGCAGCGGCGAGACGATCGGCGAGGCAGGGCTCGCAGAAGACGGCCTGGCCGACGACGCGGCGATCTTCAGCGCCAAGCGGTTTGCCGCAGTTCGGGCAAAAGACAGCGCGGGTGGGATCGGGACGGGAAGGGGCGGGCGGGGCGTTCATGCGAGATCTCCTTTCTTCTTTGGCGCTATGGCGGCTGCGATCGGAGTTACGAGCCGAACATGTGCCAGGGATGGCCTATGGGCGAGGGACGGGACGCGAAGCGGGGAGGGCAGGGTAGCCAGGGCGAAAACGCCGGGGTATTGGGTTGGGCGATCGGTCTTTTTGCCGGCGGAATCGATTTTGGGAGCATTATCGTTGCGGCGGCTGGTTCCGGAGTTCGGGGCCGGGTGCGACTGCTCCCTGTGCGGCTCGTGCGGTTGCGGATCGTTGTCCGGACGATCCTGGGGACTATTCTGGGGAGTGTTTTGGGGGCGAAGATCGGGTTCGGTGTTGTGTGGTTGCGTCGGCGTCTGCTCGCGCGGGGCGTCGTCAGCCGAGGAGCGCTGGAGATCGTGGACGCGCGACTCGAGCTCGTAGACTACCCGGAGATTGTCGTAGTAGCGCGCAACATGGGCGTTGGCCGCGTAGAAGCTGCGCTTCAGGTTGGAGGGTCGAAGCTCGCTGGCACGCAGTTGGTTGAGGTGGATGCCGGTCAGGTCGAGCGTGAGGGCGACGGAGAAGAAGGCCATGGCGGCCGTCATGGCGAGCCGTGGCTGCAGGACCGTGTGCTTGAAGGGTCGCAGACCGGCGGCGACGCGGGCGCGGAAGGAGAGGACGTTGGATGGTCCAGAGGCGACGGAGGCCTCTTCGTGAGGCGAGAGGTAGATGCCTTGCGGGAGACGCGCGTTTGCAGCGCGGCCGGGACGATCGGCGAAGGTGGCGTCAGCGGCAGCAGAGACGCCGGAGGCCGGCGCGCTGGGATGGGCGCTGATTTGGCCGACGCTGGTCTGGCTTAGGCTGGTCTGGCTTAGGCTGGTTTGGGCCAGGCTGGTCTGGGCCAGGATGCGGGCGGCCAGATCGCGCGGAGGCTCCGGCTCGTGGGACTTCAGCATCTCCAGCCAGGCGGCGCCGCGACGAGCATCGGCTAGCATGGAGCTGCAGCGGGTGCAGGCGGCGATGTGGTCGTCAAAGAGCACCTGCACTTCGGGATCGAGGGGATCGAGGCTTTTGTCGGCAACGTCGGCCAGAAGGGCCTCGGTCTGGGCGCAGATCTGGGCGCCGATCTGGGCATCTGCCGTCTCCATCGGCTTTTGACTACCAAACTCGCTATGTAGGTTGAACTTCGCCACGCTAGACCACCTGTCCTTCTGTACGTCCGAAAAGCCTTGCAAGTTCCGCACGGCCACGGCTGATGCGACTTTTGACGGTGCCTTCGGGAATGCGAAGCACCTCGGCGATCTCCTTGTAGTCCATGTCCTGGAGATCGCGAAAGATGACAGCTTCGCGAAGCTCCGGCGAGATCTGTTGGAGCGCCGTCTGAATGCGTACGCGCAGCTCGATGCCGGCAACGTGGTCGAACTGCGATGGACCTGGGTCACGCAGCTGATCTTCAAGCGAAGGGCCGTCGGTCTCGGCGTCAGCGCCGGCGTGGATCGAATCGGTCACGCGTTCCAGACGCGTGCGGCGGAAGTGGTCGACCAGGAGATTGCGTGTCATGGTCGTGATCCAGGTGGTAAAGCTGCCGCGGGCCGCGTCGAAGCTGAGGAGGTTCCGATAGACCTTGAGGAAGACCTCCTGGGTCAGGTCCTCGGCGTCGCCTTTGCCTCCGGTAAAGCGGTAGCAGATCGCGTAGACGCGGCGGTGCTGGTGGGAGACGAGATCGCACCATGCCTGCTGGTCGCCTCCGATGCATTGGCGCACCAGCCTGGTGAGTGTTTCCTGCTCGGCGTTTTGTTCCGGCGTACGGACCAAGGGTGTCTGCTCGTGCCTCGGGGATGGTGGAAGTGTAGCCCCGGGAGGGCCGGACTTTTTCTCTGCTCGGTCGACCCTTGGTGCAGATCGGAGGCCTGCCTTAGGGCGGGAGGCGCCACCACTCGACTGTGAGAGCGGGAGCGGGAGCGACTCGCGTGCGAGCGTCAGCGCCTGTGCAGGCCGGCCAAGCATCGGAACCGTTGGGACTGTCGGGATTCCCATCTGCAGAACGCCCATGCGCTTTTTATACGCAGCGAGGAGGGGGGATGTTCCCGGCTACTTCGCGGCCGCTGGAACTACGCCGCAGGCAATCCGATTGCCGGCCGCGCCGCTGGGGTCGGTCTTCATGTCGTCCGGCTTCTCGTGGACGACGACTGCCGTGCCATAGATGGCGTTAGGGACGCCGGGGGTGAGCGAGAGGTAGCCGACTTTGAAGGTCGCCTCGCCGGTGTGCTGCTCGCCAATGGTGACGTTTTCCGGGAGATCGCCGTTGTGGTGTCCGGCTGGGTTCAGCTTGCCGTGCTGTTTGGCGTCCGGATTGAAGTGGCTGCCGGCGGTCTTGAAGTCAGGGGCATCGCAGACGCCGTTCTGGTGGAGGTGGACGGCGTGGTCGCCGATCGGAAGATTTTTCAGCTTCAGCTTGATGACGAGATGGTCTTTATCTTCCGTGAACGTGGCCGTCCCGGCGTGCTGGCCCTGGCTGGTCTGGAGTGGGACGGTGACGGTCTCTTTGGGCTTGGCGGCGATAGCCGGGAGGGCTAGAAGAGAGAGGAGCGAGAGATAGCGAAGGTGCATGAAGATCTCCTGAGGGGTCAGACCGAGGATACCCCAGCTGCTGCCGGCTCTGACCGGGTGGTCGCTATTTCAGGAGTTCGCCGCCCGGCTCGGGCGTGAGAGCGGGCGGCTGCCAGAGTTCGAGGCGGTTGCCCTCCGGGTCGACGATCCAGGCGAAGCGGCCGTAGGGGGAGTCGTCGCGATGAGGGACGATCTGGATGCCTGCTGTGGCGAGCTGAGCGAGGAGATCGTCGAGATCATCGACGCGATAGTTGATCATGGTCGACTGCGGACCGTCCGCGCGGCCTGGGCCGGAGTGTGGGCCGAAGTAGTCCGTGTCCTGGGGAAAGGTGGACCAGGCGGTCATGCCGGTGCCGGCGGGTACCTGGTCGGTCCAGACGAAGTTGACGCCGCCGTACTCGGTGAGCGGGAGGCCGAGATGTTCCGCGTACCACGTTGCGAGCGCTTGGGGGTCGCGCGCTCGGAGAAAGACGCCGCCGATGCCGGTGACACGTGCCATGGTCGTTCTCCTTTAAAGCTTTTCGACGTAGACGGCCGTGCCGTATGCCAGAACTTCGGTGACGCCCTGCATCAGTTCGTTGGCGTCGTAGCGCGCGCCGATGATCGCGTTGGCGCCATGGGCAGCGGCGTGCTCCATCATGAGGCCAAAGGCGTCGCGGCGCGTTTTTTCGCAGAGCTCGCTGAAGAGCGTGATGTTGCCGCCGACGATAGTCTGCAAGCTGGCGCCGATGGTGCCGAAGATATTGCGCGAGCGCACGACGATGCCGCGGACGACGCCGAAGTTTCGGACGATGCGGTGACCGGGGAGTTCAAAGGCGGTCGTAACGTACGTCGGGTCGAAGAAGGTTTGCGGCGGCGGGGGAAGGGTGGACATGGTCGGATCCTCGCCGCCATTCTCGCATAGTGGCGCGAGCGGGTTAGGTCTCGGGGTCTGTCTGCTCCGGTGTCGCTGCCGCCGGAAAGCTCCGCAAGGACGCCAGAAGCTCGGTTACAGCCCCGGAGCTGATCGCGCTGAGTGCTCGGCGGACACCTTCGGCGAGGTCCTCGGCGAGGCCGGCGGTCAGGAGCACGGCGGCGGCGTTCAGGAGGACGACGTCGAGCGGCGGTCCGGTCGCCCCGCCGAAGATGCTTTCGAGAATGGCGGCATTGGTTTCGGCGTTGCCGCCGGCGAGGGCGCTGAGCGGCGCCGGGGTGAGGCCGGCGTCTTCCGGACGGAGCGTGAAGGTGCGCACCTCGGCGGCGCGCACCTCGGCGATGAGGCTTTCACCGCTGATCGAGAGTTCATCGAGGCCGGGACGGAGGGCTTCGTCGGTCTCGCCGTGGACGACGAGGGCGCGATCGGTCCCGAGGCGAACGAGAGCTTCGGCGACCACGGGAACGAGGCTCCTGGCGTAGACGCCGACAACCTGGCACCGGGCCCCGGCGGGGTTGGCCAGCGGACCAAGAACGTTGAAGACGGTACGGACAGAAAGCGCGCGGCGCACCGGAACCACGGCGCGCACGGACGGATGAAAGGACGGTGCGGCGAGAAAGGCGAAGCGATGGGTGCGCAGGCAGGCTGCGGCGCGCTCCGGCGAGAGATCGATGGGAACGCCGAGCGCTTCGAGCACGTCGGCCGATCCGCAGATGGAGGTGACGGCGCGATTGCCGTGCTTGGCGACGGTGGCTCCGGCGGCGGCCGCTACCAGAGCTGCGGCGGTCGAGATGTTGAAGGTTCCGCTCGCGTCGCCGCCGGTGCCGCAGGTGTCGATCAGCCGTGAGCGCTCGGCGTCGGTGAGCGGAAGCGGGGTGACGGTTTCGCGCATGGCCTCGGCGAAGCCGGCGATCTCTTCGGAGCGTTCGCCTCGGGCGGCCAGAGCTCCGAGGAGAGCGGCGATCTGGAGGTCCGGAACCGTGCCGGAGAGGATCTGCTGCATGGCCGTGCGCGCCTCAGGTTGCGAGAGCGTTTCGCGGGCCTCCAACAGGCGCTTCAGCGTGGTGTGCAGCGAGGGGAGCGACATCTCTCTGCGAGGGTAGCAGGCGTGGTCAGCCGCACGAGGTTTGGCGACATGGCTTCGCCTCCGCTACACTTCAGGCGCGGGTGAGCGGAGAAGACACGGGATGAAGATTCACGAGTATCAGGCCAAGGAGATCCTTCGCAAGTACGGCGTTCCGGTGCCGGCGGGCGAGATGGTGACCGATTTGGAGCAGGCCGACGTGGAGGCCAAGCGGCTGTTCAGCGCGGGGAACGCGGCCGTCGTGGTGAAGGCGCAGATCCACGCCGGTGGGCGCGGCAAGGGGGGCGGCGTCAAGGTAGCGCGGTCGCTTGAGGACGCCGACGCCGCGTCCAAGGCGATCCTGGGCATGCAGCTGGTGACGCACCAGACGGGGCCGGCGGGGCAGAAGGTGGCGCGGCTCCTGATCGAGGAGGCCAGCCAGATCGAGCGCGAGCTCTACCTCGGGATTGTGCTCGATCGGGCGACGGCGAAGCTGGTTTTTATGGCGTCGCAGGCCGGCGGCATGGAGATCGAGGAGGTAGCGGCCAAGGACCCGGACGCGATCTACAAGGAGTTTATCGATCCGGCGATCGGATTTCAGCCGTACCAGGCGCGCTCGCTTGCCTTCAAACTTGGCTTGAAGCCGACTCAGATCAATCAGGCCGTCAGCTTTATGACTGGGCTGTACAAGGCGTTTGTCGAGACGGACGCGACCTTGATGGAGATCAACCCGTTTATCACGACCAAGGACGACAAACTCGTCGCGCTCGACTGCAAGATCAACTTCGACGACAACGCCCTGTTCCGTCACAAGGATCTGAAGGAGCTGCGCGATCTGGCCGAGGAGGATCCGCTGGAGGTGGAGGCGTCGAAGTACGCGCTCAACTACATCAAGCTCGACGGCGACATTGCGTGCATGGTGAATGGGGCGGGCCTGGCGATGGCGACGATGGACATCATCGAGTACGCCGGCGGACGAGCGGCGAATTTTCTCGATGTGGGCGGCGGTGCGAATCAGCAGCAGATCGAGAACGCGTTTGAGATTCTCTTGAGCGATCCGAATGTGAAGGCGATCTTTATCAATATTTTCGGGGGCATTCTGCGGGTGGATGTTCTGGCGACGGCGGTAGTCGCGGCGGCGAAAAAGCTCAATGTGCAGATCCCGATTATCCTGCGACTTGAAGGCACCAACGTGGAGGAGGGGCGCCAGATCCTAGCCGACTCGGGCCTCAGCTTCCGGGTCGGCGAGACGATGAAGGACGCCGCGGATCTGGCGGTCGCTGCGGCGCGATCCTGACCCGTACACTGACGGAACTAACCGTTCGACCTATCAGGTGTCATGTCAATCTTCGGATTTGGTAAGAAAAAAATTGTGACTGTGACGCGTGAGTCGGCACAGGTCAAGGCACTGCTCTTCGACACCTTCGGCACGACGGTGGATTGGCTCTCGGGAATCAGTGCTCACGGCGAACGGATCGGCATGGAGAGAGGGCTTCACGCCGATTGGCACGGGCTCGCGAAGGAGTGGCGCGCGCACTACAAGCCGGCGATCAAGCCTGTTCGCGAGCGCAAGCGGGCGTGGGCTGGCTTCGACCAGCTGCATCGGGAGGAGCTCGACAAGATCGTGAAGCAGTACGGTGCGAAGGCGCTGACGGATGCCGACCGGGACCGGCTCACGCACGGATGGCACGAACTGAGGCCGTGGCCGGACGTCGTGCCTGCGCTCCACCGGCTCAAAAGGCACTTCATTATCGCTCCGCTATCGAACGCGACGCTGCGGCAGTCGGTGAACCTGGCGAAGTACGGCGGTCTGCCCTGGGATGTTGTCTTCGGTGCGGACATGTTTCGCACCTATAAGCCCGACCCTAAGATCTACCTTGGTGCAGCGGGATATCTTGCTCTCGCTCCGGAGAACATCCTGATGGTGGCAGCGCACAACGAGGACCTGCAGGCGGCGAAGAAGCAGGGTCTGCAGACATGCTTCGTCAGCCGCGAGACGGAGGACCGCATGTCGGCCGGCATCTATACCCATGTGGTTCAAGACTTTGAGGACCTCGCGCGCACCCTGGGCGTTGTTTGATGGCTGGAACAGAGAACAATTATCAAGATCGGAGAACCTCCAGATGTCTGTGCTAGTCGACAAGAACACACGCCTGATCGTGCAAGGCATTACCGGTCGCGAAGGTACCTTTCATGCGAAGGGCTGTGCCGAGTATGGGACCAATGTGGTGGGCGGCGTCACGCCCGGCAAGGGCGGGACCACGCATGAGGGATGGCCGGTCTTTGACACGGTCGAGCAGGCGGTGCGGGAGACGGGCGCGAATGTCACGATGATCTTTGTGCCGCCGCCCTTTGCCGCGGACGCGATCCTCGAGGCGACAGCCGCCGGTGTGCCGCTGGTGGTGTGCATTACGGAGGGGATACCGACGCTGGACATGGTGCGGGCGTGGGAGTTTGTGCGCCGGGCTGGTTCGAATGGAACAGCATCGCGGCTGATCGGGCCGAACTGTCCGGGCGTGATCTCGCCGGGCAAGGCCAAGGTCGGCATCATGCCGGGGCGCATTCACAAGGAAGGCAACGTCGGCATTGTGTCGAAGTCCGGCACCCTCACCTATGAGGCCGTGTATCAGCTGACGACGCGAGGTATCGGGCAGTCGACCGCGATCGGCATCGGGGGCGACCCCATCATCGGCACGACGCACATCGATGCTCTCAAGCTGCTCGAAGCCGACCCGCAGACCGAGGCCATCGTCATGATCGGCGAAATCGGCGGCTCGGCCGAAGAGGCTGCCGCGCGCTATATCAAGGACCACGTCACCAAGCCCGTCGTGGGCTTTATCGCCGGACAGACTGCGCCGCCGGGCCGCCGCATGGGCCACGCCGGCGCCATCATCTCGGGGGGCGAAGGTACGGCGGCCGAGAAGATGAAGGCGATGGAAGCTGCGGGCATCACCGTGGTGAAATCGCCCGCCGACATTGGGGGAGCGATTGCAAGCGTGCTCGGCAAGGGGTAGATCGGGATCCCTGCGTTATGCCTTCGACCTGGACCAACAGTAGAGCTACCGCCGTTGCTGCCGGTAGAAGAAGCCCGCCGCCAGAAAGACCATCGCCAGCATGAACGCCAGCTGTGCGTGCGGCCAGGCGCGGTAGTGCACGCTGACGAAGCCGTCGACCATCCAGGCCACGAAACCCGCAAACCAGATCCACGCGAGGCGCCGCATTGCAGTCTTAGACGCCGGATCGCGCCGTCACGTATGCCGCTCTGCCGAGGAGAGATCGACCGAGCCGGTACAATCAAAGCGACACCAGTATCCAGAAGAACTAATATCCAGGAGCTAAAAAGCGACTCATGCCACAGCAACGCACCTTCAGCATCATCAAGCCGGACTCCGTACGCAAGGGCTCGACCGGAGCCATCCTCGCCAAGATTGAAGAGGCAGGATTCAAGCTTGTCGCCATCAAGAAGATGTCCATCTCGAAGACGCAGGCGGAGGGCTTCTACTACGTCCATGCGGCGCGTCCCTTCTTCAACGACCTGACGACGTTTATGTCGGGCGGACCGATCTTCCCGATGGTGCTCGAAAAGGAGAACGCGATCGCCGATCTGCGGAAGCTGATGGGCGCCACCAACCCGGCGAATGCCGAGGAAGGCACGATCCGCAAGCAGTTCGCGAGTTCGATCGAAGAGAACGCGATCCACGGCTCGGACGCCGAAGACACGGCGGCGTTTGAGATCGGCTACTTCTTTGCCGGACACGAACTAAAGTAGCGGTGTCAGTTTTGCCGGCGGGCGCGACTTACTTTTTCGTCTCGAACAGCTTGAGATCGATCGAGTCGCCCATGCTCTTGTAGCCGGCGTCCCCGGGGTGCAGGTGGTCGCCGGAGTCGGCGGAGGCGTTAAAGACGGCCGGGTTCGCCGCATCGCGCGTCGCCTTATCGAAGTCGATAAAGCCATCGAGTTGATTGCTTGTGCGGATCCAGGTGTTGACGGCCTGGCGCATCGCTTCGCCTTCGGGCGAGGAGTAGCCTGCGCCCATGAAGGGAGTCAGCGTCGCTCCAAATACCTTGATGCCGTGGGTATGGGCGCGCTCGGCCATCACGGCGAGACCTGCGATGAGATCGTCCGCGGTGACGACATCGCGCGGAGCTTCTTGAGTGGCCGCGGCGCCTGGATTCGTCGCAACGCCGATGTCGTTGATCCCTTCGAGCAGGATGAGGTACTTGACGCCGGCCTGCGCCAGGACGTCGTGGTCGAATCGAGCGAGTGCGTTTGGACCGGTGCCATTGTGGAGGATGCGGTTGCCGCCGATCCCCTCGTTCAACACGCCGAGGTTGCGCGTGGCCTTGTGGCCGGCCAGCCGCCGCGCGAGCACATCGGTCCAGCGGGCGTTGGCGTCGCGTGTGCTCAGAGCGCCATCGGTGATGCTGTCGCCCAGGCAGACGACCGCGCCGGCGTTTGCGGAGGTCTTTACGTCGATCTCGCGGAGAAAGGGCCAGGTGTAGATCGGCGTTGCGCCCGGCATCTTCACGCGGCTAACGACGTTTCCAGGAGCCGCGAAGTTCGTCTGATCGGCGAAGCTGTGGAGCGTAGCGCGGTGGATCGGCTGCGCGGGGATATAGAGGCTGACGGCGACGTCCGCAAAGGCCGGCAGCTTCATCGCGACGGGATCGCTGACGACGATGCCGCCGGGTGGAATGGTGATGGAAGGCCGGCCGGCAAAGGTGAGGGCATTGGCTGAGAACAAGGAGATGCCGCCGTCCTTGCCGCTGGCGAGTGCTACGTGGGCCGACCCGATCAGGAGCGGATCGATGCCGAATTCGTTGGACAGCGTGAGCTGGATCAACGGTCCTCCCAGCGAAACGTGAACGATCTCGCGGAAGGTGGTGTCCCTGTCTCCGAACTTCGGATCGTTCTCCCCCGCTGCGAGCGGTGCGGCTCCCCAGGTGCCGACCCAACGGTCGGGCGGCGCCGCAGCGACGGCAAAGGACGTGACAAGCAGAAGCAAACCGAGGGCGAGGAGAGATGGGGCAGGGAAGCGCAGGTGGTGGGTCATTGAAAGAGAATCCTCTGAAGATCAGTTCGGATCGTCGGTCCATCTTACCTTTGTCGCTCAATCTTCCGCGCCGCTGCGTTCCCGACCGATGTTTGCATCACGTATAGTGGCATTGCTGCGACGCGGCAACGACAGGGAAGACGAGGCAACAGGCTGGATGAGCAAGCGACAGGGTATTCTGCTGACCATGATGATGACCATAGGAACGCTGGGAGCATACGGATCCGTGACAAAGGCGGCATTTGGAACGACCACGGAAGGCAAGCCGGTCGAGATCTACACGCTGAAGAGCAAGGAACTCGATGTGCGCGTGATGACGTACGGCGCGCGTATCGTCTCGATCAAGGCGCCTGATAACACGGGCAAGGTCGCCGACGTTGTGCTCGGGCACGACACCCTGGACGGATACATTCAGGATAAAAAGACCTACTTCGGCTCGATCGTCGGGCGATATGGGAACCGGATCGCAAAGGGCAAGTTCACGATCGATGGCCAGAGCTATCAGGCTCCGCTCAACGACAACGGCATCAACACGCTTCACGGCGGTACAGTCGGCTTCGACCAGCTCGTCTGGAACGCGAAGGTGATTCAGGACGGTGTGGAGATGACGCTGGTCAGCAAGGATGGCGACCAGGGATTTCCCGGCACGCTGACGGCGCACGTGCGCTACACCCTGTCCGGTGGCGCGCTCAAGATCGACTACACCGAGACGACCGACAAGCCGACGGTCGTGAACCTGACCAACCACTCCTACTTCAACCTCGGTGGCGAAGGCTCCGGGACGATCCTGAATGAAGTGATGATGATCAACGCCGACCGCTATACACCGACGGACGCGGGTCTGATCCCGACCGGCGAGCTGGCTCCGGTCGAGGGCACGCCGTTCGATTTCCGCAAGCCGACACCGATCGGCGAACGCATCAACGCGGATAACGAGCAGCTGAAGACAGCCGGCGGCTACGACCATAACTGGGTGCTGAACGGGCCGGACGGCACGATGAAGCTGGCGGCGCGGGTGCATGATCCGAAGTCTGGACGGACGCTCACCGTGACCACAACGGAGCCGGGAGTGCAGTTCTACACGGGCAACTTCCTGGACGGCACGATCACTGGACCGGGCGGTCAGAAGTATGTCAAGAACTCCGCTCTTTGCCTGGAGACGCAGCATTTTCCGGACTCCCCCAACCACCCCGACTTCCCGACAACGCGCCTGAACCCCGGCCAGACGCGGCACAGCACAACCGTGTTTACCTTTTCGGCTGACAAGCAGTAAGGGGTTTTTCGCTTAACAGCAGAGCGCCGACCGCGCCGGTTGTTTGTACGTAGCAGACCTATGCCGCAGACGCACTTTGCCTTTGGGAAGCACGGCCTCACGCTCCATCTTCCGGACGGCCCCGATTACGAGGTGCTGCAGAGCCGATCGGCGCGTCCGCTGGTTGGGGTCAAAGCAGCGATCGAAGCCGCTCTCGACGCTCCGGTCAGCGGGCCGCCTCTGCGCGAACTTGCGGCCGGCAAGCGCTCGGCTGCCATCTCGGTCTGCGACATCACGCGGCCCGCGCCGAACCGTCAGACGCTGCCGCCGATCCTGCGGCGGCTCCATGAGGCCGGCATCCCGCGGGAGGCCCTCACGATCTGCATCGCGACGGGGCTGCACCGTCCCGCCGCGCCCGAGGAGCTCCGCACGATCCTGGGCGAGGAGATTGCGGCGACCTATGCGATCCTCAATCACGACGCACGCAACCTGGCCGAGCATCGCTCGCTGGGCAGCACGGGCCGCGGCACGCCTGTGCTGATCGCCCGGCGCTTCCTCGACGCCGACCTCCACCTGACGCTCGGCTTTATCGAGCAGCACCTGATGCTGGGCTTCTCCGGCGGCCGCAAGCTGGTAGCGCCGGGACTTGCAGCGGAGGAGACGATCAAGGCGATCCACGCGCCGCGCTTTATGCGCGAGCCGATGGCCACCGAGGGATCGATAGCCCAGAATCCGCTCCATGCCGAGCTGCTGGAAATCGCCGCGATGGCGCGTCACGACTTCCTGCTCGACGTCACGCTGACGCAGGATCGCGAGATCTCCGGCGTCTTTGCCGGCGAACCTATGGCGGCGCACGCGGCCGGTGTCGATTTTGTGCGCCGGACTTCAATCGAGCCGATCGCCCGTTTGGCCGACGTGGTGATCACCAGCGCTGCTGGATTTCCGCTCGACCTCACCTTCTATCAGGCCGTCAAAGGCATCACGGCGGCGCAGCACGTTGCAAAGCCGGCTGGCCGCATCCTGCTCGTGGCCGAGTGCGCCGAGGGCGCCGGATCGCCGGAGTTTTCGGCCAAGCTCCGTGGGTTCGCGGGATATCAGCAGACCCTGGACGAGATGGCGCGGACCCCGGTCGAGGTGGATCAGTGGCAGATCGAAAAGCTGGCGCTGGCCGGGCTCAAGAACGAGCTCTACTTCTACATGCCTGGCGTCGATCGCGATAGGCTGGGCAGCCTCGCCGCGCGGAGCTACACGAGCCCTGAAGCTGCGGTTGCGGCCGTGCTCGATGGCTTGCCGGAGGGCGCGAGCGTCGCGCTCGTTCCAGAGGGGCCGTACGTTTTTGCGCGCCTGGATTCTTCCTTCTAGACTAAGCCGCCTACCAGACTTTGCAGACCTTCTCTTTCACCATCGGCTGGCCGGCCTTGCAGGCGAAGGCGTGCCTGAACTCAGGCAGATTCACCACAACCCCGTTGATGCGCGCGAAGCCGGGCGAGTGCGGATCGGTGATCGCGTTCACCCGCAGATTCTCCGGGCGGCTGTTCTCGCACGCCCACTGCGCCATGCCGACGAAGAAGCGCTGCGGCGGCGTAAACCCATCGCGATCCGGTAATGTCTGCCCGGCGGTCTCCTTCTGCCATGCGATGTACGCGAGCAGCGTGCCTCCAAGATCCGCGACGTCCTCGCCGCTGGTCAGCTTCGAGTTGATGTGAATGTCGTCGACGACGGTGTACCCGGCGTACTGGTCGCGCACGCACTGGATGCGGTCCTCGAAACCTTTCGCGTCCTCCGCGGTCCACCAGTCCTTCAGGTTGCCCTTAGCGTCGAACTTCCGGCCCTCGTCGTCGAAGCCGTGCGTCAACTCGTGTCCGATCGTCGCTCCGGTGTTGCCGTAGTTCGGCGCGTCGTCGAGCTTCGGATCGTAGAGCGGCGGCTGCAGCACACCGGCAGGAAAGTTGATGTCGCCCATCTGCGGGTTGAAGTACGCGTTTACCGTCGGCGGCGTCATGCCCCATTCGTTGCGATCGACGGGCTTGCCAACCTTGGCCCAATCGCGCGCGTCCTCAAACGCAACGGAGCGCCGGACGTTGCCGAAGTAATCTCCCGGCTGGATGGACAGCGCCGAATAGTCCCGCCACGTCTCCGGGTAGCCGATCTTGTTGCGAATGGCATGGAGCTTGCGCAGTGCCTCGGTCTTGGTGGCAGGGCTCATCCAGTCCAGGCCGGCGATCTCCTCGGCCATGGCGCTCTCGATCTGTTCCGTCATCAACTGCGTCTTGGCCTTGGTCTCGGACGCAAAGGTTCGCCGGACAAACTCCTGTCCCAGCGCCTCGCCGAGGTAACGGTCGACCTGCCGCGTGCATCGCTTCCATCGCGGCGGCGGAGCGGGCACGCCGCGCAGGAACTTGCTGAAGAAGTCGAAGTTTGCCTGTTCGAAGGGTTGCGAGAGCGACGGCGCCGCCGCCGTGGCAAGGTGAAATCGCAGATACGTCCGCAGATCGTCGACGCTTTCGGTCGTCAGCTCCGTGTTCATGACTTTGAAGAACTCCGGCTGCGCGACGTTCAGAGTGGCGGCGGGAGCGATGCCCTGCGCGGCGAAGTACGCCGGCCATGGGATCGCCGGCGCCAGGGCGGCAAGCTGCTCCAGAGTCATCTTGTGGAAGGTCTTGTATGGATCGCGGCGTTCCACCCGCGTCAGCGACGCTTTGGCCAGCGCGGTCTCGATCCGCAGCACGGTTCGAGCGTTCGCCTGGGCCTGGGTCGCGGGCTCGCCAAGCATCCCCATCAGTTGCGCGATGTAGGCCTGGTAGCGCTGCCGAATCTCCTGGCTGCGCGCGTCTGTCTTGACGTAGTAGTCGCGGTCCGGCAGACCGAGGCCGGCGGCGTTGACGGCGGCGATCACCGCGTCGGAGTTGGAGGGATCCTGCTCGGCACCGGAGTTGAAAAAGTACGTTCCCGGATCGGTGTGATGGATCGAGCCCAGCGCTGCTACCAGCGCCGTCCGGTCCTTCAAAGCTGCGATTCGCGACAGCTCCGGCCGCAGCGGATCGAGGCCGCGCCGGTCGATGGCTGCCTGGTCCATGCATGCGGCGAAGTAGTCGCCGATCTTCTGCTGAACCACCGTGCGGGATTTTGGGTCAGATTTCGCCGCGTCCTCCAAGATGCCCCAGAGGAACTGCTGATTCTCGGTGCCGAGTTTGGCGTAGACGCTCCAGGAGGCCTGGTCGGCCGGGATCGGATTCCGCTGCCGCCATCCACCGCACGCAAATTTGTAGAAGTCCACGCAAGGATCGACCGTCCGGTCCAGACTGGAGAGGTCGAGCGATGGCGAGTAAGGCATTGCCTGCAGGGGAAGTTCGGCGGGCGGAGCTCCGGGTGTGGTGGTCGCTCCGCTCGACTGCGCCGACGATCTGCTCGTAAGGCATCCGCCGACAAGGGACAGCAAAGCCGAACCGACGATCGTAAAGATCGTAAAGAGAGATACGGGCGGGGCAAAACGCGGCATCGAGAACGGGTCTCCTGTGTGGGACCCATCCTATACTGCCCGCAGCTAGCGCCTGCCGTCTGGAGCTAGCGACCGGGAGGCGCCGGAACCATGACGGCGCCAGGGTCGACCTGCGGGATGCCGAAGTGTCCGGCGAGGTGGAGCAGATCGAGCGGACGGAGATCGCCGGCGATCTGTACCAGATTCATCTCGCGTGGCCCCCGCGTCAGCACGGCAACATCGTCGATGTCAGTCCCGGAGAAGTGCAGCCAGAGGTCGGTCAGCTGCGAGGTGGGCTGTGCGTTTTCGCCCGGAGTGCCTCCCTTGCCGTTTACCAGGTGATGCCAGCCGGCAGCGTTGTAAGTCGCCACCAGGCCGCCGAAGGCCTCGGGCGCATAGAACGCCGGACGTGGAAAGTGGTAGCTGTCGACTGTGATGGAGGTGATGGACGCGGCGACCCGGCGCGCGCTCGATCCCTCCGGCCCAAGCAGGCCCTGGGCGCTCTGGATCTGCGACCGGTCAAGGGTGAAGGACGTGTGCGTGGCCGGCTGATCGGCCATGGATTCGAGCTGCTGGGGAACGCTCTGGATCGGGGGGGGCGGTGGGCCATAGTTCGGCTGCTGCTGAGCGAATACAGCAAAGGGGGTGAAAAGAGCGCAGAAGAGAAGGGCAGGGTGCAGGCGCATACGGGGTCAAGGCCTCCCATACCTTTAGACACAACGGCGGGAAAGAAGTTACCGGGGGAGCTGGGGCGGGGCTGGCGGATCGTCGACTTATCCGCGCCCGACGTAGAACTCGCTCCGTTTTCGGCTGTAGAAGAAGTACACGATCAGGCCGACGAGCAACCACACAAAGAATCGCAGCCATGTCTTCGCGGGAAGCCCCGCCATCAACAGACCGCAGAAAATCACCGACAGGGTCGGGATCACGGGACCGAACGGCACCCGAAATCCGCGCCGCCGGTCTGGGTCGAGATGCCGAAGCGCGATGACGCCCAGGCTGACCAAGACAAACGCAAACAGCGTGCCGATGTTGGACATCTCCGCAAACGTCCCCACGTCGAAGAGCCCCGCCGGAACGGCGACAAGTACCCCCGCGACCCACGTGGCAAACGCCGGCGTCCGGTATCGGGGGTGCACCCGGCTGAAGGCGGCGGGCAAGAGGCGATCGCGGCTCATGGCAAACCAGACGCGGGCCTGCCCGAGCTGAAACACCAGAATCGACGAAACCATACCGACTATGGCGCCGAGCAGAACGGCCAGACGGACCCAGTGGAGGGCGTGCGCTCCAGGCTGCAGACTGACCCGTTTGAGCGCGTTGACCACCGGCGCGCCGTCCCCGGCAACGGTCGTCCAGGGCACCAGGCCGGTCAGAACGACGGCGACCCCGATGTACAAAATCGTGCAGACGATGAGCGTCAGGAGTATTCCAAGCGGCACATCGCGCTGCGGTTCTTTGCACTCCTCGCTCGCGGTCGAGACGGAATCGAAACCAATATAGGTGAAGAAGATGATGGAGCCGCCCGCGAGCACGCCGCTCCATCCGTTCGGCGAAAACGGGTGGTAGTTCGCGGGATGGATGAAGCTCATTCCGGCAAAGCAGAACACCAGGATAGCGGCGATCTTCACCAGAACCATGATGTTGTTGGTGCGCGCCGACTCACGGATGCCGCGTACGAGCACGACCGTGAGCAGAAGCACAACCAGAAACGCGGGAATGTTGAAGCCGGCGTGCCATCCCTGTCCATAGATTTCGTGCCCTTGCAGATCCTGGAGGCCGAGCGGCAGGTACGCCGGGCTGAGCCACTTCGGCGAAAGATGCAGTCCGAGCCAATCCAGCAAAGCGACCAGGTGCGCCGCGAATCCGACGCTCACGCTCATGTTCGAGAAGGCGTATTCGAGGATCAGGTCCCAGCCGATGATCCACGCGACCAACTCGCCCAGGGTTGCGTAGGTGTAGGTGTAGGCCGATCCCGCGATCGGAATCATGCTGGCCAGCTCCGCATAGCAAAGCCCGGTGAGGGCGCAGACGATCGCGACCAGAACAAGCGAGACAGCGAGCGCCGGTCCAGCACCGGGCCGTCCGGCAACCGCTCCGCCGGTCCCATGCAGCCAGCCGAGGATGAGATCGACTACTGGGGAATCCGACCACTCTGCCTTAGCAGCCGGATTACCGCCGATCGCCGTCCCGATCACCGTGAAGATACCCGAGCCGATGACGGCGCCGATGCCCAAAGCGGTCAAACTCACCGGCCCGAGTGTCTTCTTGAGCGCATGCTCGGGCAGCTCGGAATCTGCGATCAGCTTGTCGATCGACTTTCTGGCGAAGATTTGTCTGCCCAGCCGGTCCGCCTCCTCACAACAGATCTAATCCAGCTCTTTCGCCCTCTTCACGGTCGACCGCTCGAAAAACGACACCGCCCCGGCAGGGCCAGCCAATCCGCCAGGCCTGCTCGGGGCGGTGTGCGTCAGGGTCGTGCTGTCTCTCCGTCTCGGCAGACTACCGCTTGCTCTGCCCGCGCGAGGCCTTCTTGAGCTTGGCCTTGTTTGCTCCGCGAGCGCCCGTGCGCTTGGCCTTGGGGGTCGCCTTTTTGCGGGCCGCGCGCTTGATCTTTTTGCGCTCTTCCGTGTCCGTAATGCTCTTTGTATTTGCCATGAACTCCTCTACTTCTTCTTATCGTCAAGATCTCTCAAAACTTGAGAACAAAATTATGCTCGCTCGGAATCAAGCGAATCTACACTCGCTCCAGTTGAGCGAACTTCTCCACCAGCTTTTTCAGGCCGTGTCCTTGAAATTGTACTGTAATCTTGGCGTCATCCCCGTCGCCTTCGCGCTGGGCTACCGTTCCCTCGCCGTACTTTGGGTGCCGAACCCGCGTTCCTTTGATCAGACCCGTTCGCCCGGTCGGTGCTGGGATGTCGAGCTTCGGCCGGCCAAACCTCTGTCCGGAGCCGACCTGCCCGGGCACTTTCTGGCCGCGAGCGGCGAAAAAACTGGCGACGTTATCGACTGAAGCTGGACGTCCCGGACCCCCGCCTGCAGAACGTCTGCCGCCCGGGCCTTCGTTCTGCCCGTCCTGGCTTTCGTCCTCATAGCTGTAGTGACGTTCGCCGGCCTCGGCTCCCGCAGCCGCTCGTCCGCCGCCGGCCCGCGGGTATGGCGTGCTGTACGTCCCGCGGCCGCCGCCGAAGCCACTCCCGTAGCCCGAACCGGACTCGGACGCTCCGCCATACTGTCCCCGTGCCGGCGGACTTCCGAGGTCCTCCACCAGCCGTCCCGGAACTTCCTCGAGAAAGCGCGACGCCACACTCGCCTCCGGCATGTCGCTTCCGTACCGGCGCCGGTACCGCGCGCGCGTCAGAACCAGGGTGTCCATCGCCCGCGTCATGCCTACGTAGCAGAGCCTCCGCTCCTCTTCGAGACCGGTCGGATCCGTGAACGTGCGCGAGTGCGGAAACAACCCCTCCTCCATCCCGGCGAGAAACACCAGCGGAAACTCGAGGCCCTTTGCGGCATGCAAGGTCATCAGCGTGACTCGCGCCTCAGCCGAGTAGCCGTCGGCATCACTCACCAGCGCCGCGTGATCCAGGAATTCGTGCAGCGTCTCGCCGCGCTCTTCGGCGTCCTGCGCCGCGTTGGCGAGTTCCTTCAGGTTCTCAATCCGGCTGAACGACTCCGGCGTCGCCTCCTCCTCAAGCGCGCGAATATAGCCGGAGCGGTCGTTCAGAAATTTGATCAGCTCCGACAGCGTCGCGCGATCGCCCTCAGTCCGGAACACCGGACGATCCTTTGCGTTCGGCTCGGCCGCTTCGGCTCGGGCGACCTCCATGCGATTCCGCCGCGTCTCCGCCGCACCAGGCTTCAGCACCACCGGAGCGAACGGATTGAAGCTCGCCAGATCGATCCCATGCGCCTCGTCCGAGTCGACCGCGTTCTCCGCCGAGACGGTCGAGATCTCCTCGCTCGGACCGAAGTCAAAGCCGAAGTTGAAGCTTGTATCGAACCCTGTTTCGGCGCCCGTGTCCTCGCGGCTCAGCGTCGTCTCAGCCGCGGGGAAGGCCGCGACGTCGAAGGAGGCGTCGCCCTCCGTACCGTCCTCCCGCTCGCCGTTCCCTGTTCCCTGTTCCCTTGCTTCTCCTTCGACATCCCCCATCAGCTTTTCGGCAAACCCGGGCCCCAGCATGGCCCGTCCATCCTCGATCAGCCGCCGAAACCCTTCGAGTGCCGCCAGGGCTCGCGCCGGCAGAAGCCTCTCCGCGATCGCCCGACCGATCGCATCCCACGTGCTCATCCCGGTCGAGAGCGCCATCCCTTCAAGCGTCTCCATCGTCGTCTTGCCGATGCCCCGCGCGGGCGAGTTCACCACCCTCCCCAGCGCCACGGAATCATGCGGATTCATCACCAGCTTCATGTAGCTGAGGATGTCCTTGACCTCCGCGCGATCGTAGAAGCTGAAGCCACCAACCATGTGGTACTTGATCGCGTACCGGCGCAACGCCTCTTCGACCAGGCGCGATTGCGAGTTCGTCCGGTAGAGCACAGCACATCGCGGCTGGTCCTCGGCCTGCCCCGCCTCGCGCAGGTAGCGCTGAACGCGGTCGGCGATAAAGAGCGCCTCGTTCTCTCCGTCCGGAGCCTCGTACAGACCGATCAGACTGCCGCCCTCGCGCGAGGTCCAGAGATTCTTGCCCTTGCGCTGGGTGTTCTGCGCGACCACCGCGCTCGCTCCCTCGAGGATCGTCTGCGTCGATCGGTAGTTCTGCTCCAGCCGAATCGTTCGGACCTCGGGAAAGTCCTTTTCGAACTCCAGAATGTTGCGAATATCCGCGCCGCGCCAGCTGTAAATCGACTGGTCCTCGTCGCCCACCACGCATACATTGCCGTGCGTCCCCAGCAGCTTCATCAGTTCGTACTGCGGCCGGTTGGTGTCCTGGTACTCGTCGATCATCAGGTAGCGATAGCGCCGGTTGTAGCGCTCGCGCACCTGAGCGTCCGACTTCAGGAGCCGTACGGTTTCGAGCAACAGATCGTCGAAGTCGAGCGCGTTCGCCTTAGCCAGCTCCTTCCGGTAGATCTCGAAGAGATGCGCGATCTTTTCTTCCATCGGATTCGTGCTCGCCAGGAAGTATTCTTGCGGATCGATCATGTGGTTCTTTGCCCACGAGATCCGGCCCAGAGCGACGCGTGGCTTCAGCTGCTTGTCATCGACCCCGAGCCGCTTCAGCGCCTGCTTCATCACGGCCTGCTGATCGGTCTCGTCGTAGATCGCAAAGGTTCGCGTCAGGCCTTTGCCGTTGACGCGCAAGGCCTCGATATCGCGCCTGAGCACGCGCACACAGAAGGAGTGAAAGGTCGCGAGTGTAGGTCGCGCGAGCGAGGTGTGGCCGAGGATCTTCTCCACCCGCTCCGCCATCTCCTTGGCCGCCTTGTTGGTGAACGTGACGGCGAGAATGGCGTCGGCCGGAACGCCGCGCTCCTCGATCAGGTACGCGATGCGGTGCGTGATGACGCGCGTCTTGCCGCTTCCGGCGCCGGCCAGCAGCAACACCGGACCGTCGACCGCGGTGACGCCCTCTGCCTGCGGCGGGTTCATCTTCGCGGTAAATCGTGAGGCAAGTTCAGGCACAGATCAGCGCTCCAAACTCTATTTTAGGCCGTTGCCAATCGGAAAACCGGCCGCTTCCGACGGCTATCCTGCATGTATGCCGCTCCGCAACCTCGCCGTCTTTTGCGCCTCGGCGCCAGGCACGAATCCTGCTTACGCTGCAGCTGCCGCCGACCTCGGTGGCCAACTTGCCGCTCGCCGGATCGGCCTGATCTACGGCGGATCAAACGTCGGCCTGATGCACGCGGTCGCGCAGGCCACTCTCGACAACGGCGGAGATGTGGTCGGCGTGATCCCCGAGGTGCTCGTCGATAAAGAGGTCGCGCATCACGGCCTGACCGAGCTCCACGTCGTCGACACCATGCACGCCCGCAAGGCCCTGATGAGCGACCGGGCAGACGCATTTCTGATCCTCCCTGGCGGATACGGCACGCTCGAAGAGATGTTCGAGGTGCTGGCCTGGCAGACACTCGGCCTGCACACCAAGCCGGTCCTGCTGCTCAATCTCCAGGGCTTCTACGACCACCTGCTCCGTTTCCTCGACCACGCTGTTGAAGAGGGTATGCTACGTCCGGATGGCCGCCGTATCCTGCTGACCGCGACGACGGTCGAAGATGCCCTCGGGCAGATCGGCGCCACGTTCGACGATGCAACGTCCGCCGCGCGTGAAGCGTCTATCTAGACAGATCCAAAGCGAAGAAAAAGCAAATCTGGCCCACTAGAAACGAATCAGGAGCAAGCACCATGGCAGAGCGCGAAGTGATCCTCGATCAACCCGTACTTGTGGACGATCAAGCCGAAGCCGTCCGCACCGCCACCGAGCGTGCCGAGCGTGCTGAAGCCGAGCTCGCCAAACTAAAGAACGCCGCCGCTCACGGCACGAAGCCAGCCGGTCAAGCCGCGGCAAAGTCGCCGGGGACCCAGAGTCCCGCGGCACATGGCGCAACACCGCAGCCCGCAAGCGATGCCGTGCTCAAAGACCCACCCAGCCCGAACACCGCCGGTGAGGCTCCGCCCCTCTCGGCCGAGGAGGGCGAGGCTGAGCTCCGCAACGACTCCATGATGGCGCATCTGCTCGACTCGCTCGCCGACGGCAAAGACATCGGCCACTACGGCCGGCTCACCTTTGCCATGGTCGCCCGACACTTCCTCTCGCATGAGGAGCTCTTGCGCCACATGACGCAGGACCCGGACGTCTCCGAAGAGAAGGCCACGCTGATGCTGCGCCAAGTCGAGGGCAAGGACTACACCCCGCCTAAGCGCGACCGCATCCTGCAGTGGCAGAAGGAGCAGGAGTTCCCCATCCTGCCGAACCCCGAAGACCCCGACTGCGGCAATCTTTACCGCAATCTCAAGTTCCCCGACGAGGTCTACCAGCACATCGGACACTACCAGGAGAAGAAGATCGAGGCGGGCGAGTAGACCGGCGACGCTTCTCTATCGGCAACTTTCCAGTGCGGACGCAAGCGGTCGGGCCCTTCATCTCTGGATCGAGCACGCCGCACAAGGACAGACCCGCCGGAAATAATCCCAGCTGTAGATCCCGCTTTCGTGGCCGTCGGTCCACTTGAACCGGAGCGCGTACTTGCCCACGGGCGTTACTTCGAGCGGACGCACGGGAGCCTCGTACAGCACCAGAGGACCGCCCGGCTTCGGCTTGGCTTCACCTACCGGCCGGCCTGTTTTGTCACGATCTTCATGACACGTTGCGCATGGGCACGCGTTGCGCAGCCACGCAAAGGTCCACGAGCTCCGGTGCCCGTCCGCCCAGCTGATCTCGACGCCGGTGCCATCAGTCTTTTTCACGCGCACCTTCATTGGGGTCACTGCCGCCTTGGGCAGCGGCTCCGGCTCGGGCGTCGCCTCTTCGCCCCGTACGATGCGTATCCCTTCGTGGCTCAACCCTCACCTCCCCTTCGCTTGAAGTCGAATCGCAGCTTCAACACCAGAATGCTCACACTCAGCACCAGCGTTACCGCGTTCGATGCGATGACCGGCTTTGACCCCGTCCAGATTCCGTAGACGAGCCACATGGCGACACCCACGGAAAACAGGAGAAACGTCGGCAAGGAGATCTCCTTGGCCGACCGGAGCTGTACCACGCGCATCAGCTGGGGCACGAACGCTACGGTAGTGCAAAATGCCGCCGCAAAGCCCATGCCCTCGACCAAACCCGCGTGCACAGCCACTAAGCCGGCCATCGCGTTCAGCACACCCGCAACAAACGACGCACTCACCAGCCACACAGAACGCCAGTGCACGGAGAACTCAGAGATCATCTCCCGTTATTGTAGCGACCTGTAACGATCCATCCTCGATCTTCACTCTTCTGGTACAGAGTTCGAACGCGGGCCGCTCCGTCGGGGCCCGCCAGGTACCCGGAGGTTCCCCGCAATGACCGACGCTCGGCTGATGCTCTTCTATCTCGTCTCCTTTGCCGGCTTCATCATGGTCGTCGGCGGGATGTACCTGCTCTACAAGCAAAAGATCTACATCGACAAGGAATCCAACCAGCCTATCGAGATCCAGCTTCCCGGCAATCTCAGCTTCAAGAGCAACTACCCGGCGCTGGCGCTATTTGTGCTCGGCTTTATCCCGCTGATCTGGCCGTTTCACGAGTTGAAACAGCTTGTGCAATACCCGCATGTCGTCCATGTCGACGTTACGGGAATCCCGAAGACCAGCGTCTATCCCACGCTTGTTTACGCGTCCATCCCAACGACGGACGCCATCACCGAAGATGGCCAGTCCTTTCATGTCAAGGTTCCCATCATCGGCGACCAGGGTCAGGACTATAAAGTGCTCCTCGTCGCCAACGGCTACGTGCTCGATACGGAGACCGTCTCCGGTCATGGATCGGACGACATCAAGGTCCAGTTCAAGCCCGCCGTTCTGACCCCGCCGCCCTTTCAACTCGCCGCTGGACCGGTCCCCAGCGGGTACAAGTGAGGCTCCCCATGCGCCAGTGTCTCGCTCTTTTTGCTCTTCTCTTCTGCCTGGTTCTCCCAAACGCCTCAGCCCAAAGTGCCGGGTCCTTGACCGGTCGTGTCATCGACAGCACCAGCAAACGAGGCCTGCCGAATCTTCAGGTCAAACTGAAGCCGCCGGCCAACTCGCACGCCGCCGTGGTCATCGGCAGCACAGACGCGACTGGCAGCTTCAGCTTCAACCATATCGCGGCAGGCCGCTATCTCCTCGAGGTCTCGGAGGGGCCGTACGTTCTCTATCGCCAAGAGGTCGACCCCGCCCAGACCAACAATCTCTCGATCCCGCTCCAGCGTCGCTGACCCGGGCTCGGGCCTTATCGTTCCAGCACCGGCATCTCGGGCGTCGCCGCGATTAGCCTCTGCGTGTACACCTCGCGCGGACGCTCGCACACGTCCACGACGTCCCCGCACTCCACCAGGCGACCGCGCCGCATCACCGCTACGCGGTCGCACAGATACCTGACCAGAGGCATGGAGTGCGAGATAAACAGGTACGTTAGACCGTGGGTGCGCTGCAGCTCCTGAAGCAGGTTCACCACCTGCGCTCCGACGCTGACATCGAGCGCGCTCACGGGCTCATCGAGCACAAGGAACTCCGGCCGCAGAGCCAGCGCCCGCGCAATATTGATCCTCTGTCGCTGCCCTCCGCTGAACTCATGGGGGTACCGCGCGAGAGCGCTCGGGTCCAGACCCACCTCCGCCAGCATCGACCCGAGCCGAGTGCCGTCGCCCTCGGCCGGCCGCTCGCCATGAATGCGAAACGGCTCCAGCAGAATCTCCCGCACGCGCATGCGTGGATCGAGCGCGGCAAACGGATCCTGAAACACCACCTGCATCCGACGGCGCATCGCCCGCATGGCTCCGGCCCGCAGACGTCCGAGTCTCACGCCGTCAAACCAAACCTCGCCGGAGGTCGGTTCGAGCAGACGGAGGATCATTCGCGCCACGGTGCTTTTGCCCGAACCAGACTCACCCACCAGGCCCATCGTCTCGCCGCGTCGTACCTGGAGCGAGACCTCGTCCACCACCCGCACCCGCTCGGCCCCGCGCGCGTACACCTTCACCAGGCCGCGCGCGTCCACCAGCACCGGGCTTGCCGCCCCCGCATCCTGAACCGCCGTCCTCATGGCCTCGATACACCGTCCAGCTTCGGCCGGGCGTCCGCAAAGCCGGTCTCCCTCTCGTACGCCCGCGCGAACGCCAGGAGACGCGCGTCCGTGTAGAGCGGCCCCAAAAACGTCAAGCTCACCGGCGTTCCCGGACCACCCGCATTGCGCAGGCTTCCATCCTCCTCGCTTTCTGGCTTAGGCGCATCGTCTCCCCGAATCCCATTCGGCACAATCACCGCCGGCTGCCCCGTAAGATTCGTCGCGACCAGCTGAACGCCTCCACTTGGCGTCACGACGACATCCAGGTCCGCAAAGACCTTTGCCATCAGATCGATCGCGAGCATGCGTGCCCGCATCGCCTGCACATAATCCACCGCCGAATACATCCGCGCGACATGAAACTGATTCGGCCAGTCGAACGTCTCCTGCCCCGCCAGCAGGCGGTCCCGCCCACTCCGCGTCAGATCGTCGAACGCCGCCGCCGCCTCGGCTTCCAACACCGGAACAATGTCGCCAAACGGAAACTTCGGCATCTCGACCGGCGTAAGCGCCACGCCCATCTTCTTGAGCGCGGCCAGCGCCGCAGTGTTGTACCGCATGTCGTAGACCCGCCGCGCATACTCACCCTTCGCCCGGGCCGACTTCGTGTTGAAGTCTTCGAGATCCTTGCCCTTCAACGTCTCGGGCGGCTTCGTCGCAACCGGAGGCGCCGGAGCGTCAAACGCCGCCTTGATATAGCCGACCTTCAGACGCCGCCAATCCAGATCCGCGTCCCAGTTGAAAGTCGCGTTCTGCACCGTCCGGTCGTGTCCATCCGGCCCATAGATCGCGCTCATCACCAGCGCGCAATCCTCCGCCGCGCGCGCAATCACCCCGATCTTATCCATCGTCCAGCTCAGCGCCATCGCGCCGGTGCGCGGCACAAAACCGAACGTCGGCCGCAGCCCAGTCACACCGCAGCGCGTCGACGGCGACGAGATCGACCCCAGCGTCTCGGTCCCAATCGCAAATCCGACACACCCCGCGCCCACCGCACTCGCGCTTCCGGCCGAAGATCCGCTCGACCCCTGCCGCGCATTCCACGGATTGCGCGTGCGTCCGCCGGGCTTGCCCGAGCCTTGGGGGTATCCCCACAGATCGCCCTGCGCGAGAGCCCCCATGGTGAGCTTGGCGACCAGCACGGCCCCGACCGCGTCCAGCCGCCGCACCACCTCGGCATCCTCGTCGAAGGTTTGCCCCTCAAACCCCGCCGCGCCCCACGTCGTGGGATAGCCTTTCACCGCCAGCAGATCCTTCGCTCCCCAAGGCACCCCGTGGAGGGGTCCGCGATATTTGCCCGCCGCGATCTCCCGGTCCGCGGCAGAGGCGCTCGCCAGCGCGCGCTGCTCGGTCAGCATGATCACAAACTTCAACTGCGGATCGTATCGCTTCAGTCGCGCAAGATACAGCTTTGTGAGCTCCATGCTGGTCACGCGCCGCGTCCGTAAGAGCTCCGCCAACTCCCGCACCGTCGCAAACGCGATCGCCTCCTCGCCCCCCACCCGGAGTGCATCTTTTCGTGTGTCTGCGATCAGCGACATTTGCGATGCGGCCGGGATGGCACTCATCCGCATCGGCTGCTTCGTCGTATTGAGCACCATGCCGCCCGGCACCGGATCGAACACAAACGCCGGCGCCACCGCGTTCTGGAGATGGAGCTTGCGGATCGCCACCACCGACGCCCTCTGCTCCGTGCCCCCCTCCACCATCATGGATCTCTGCTCGGGCGAGAGACGCAGCCCGGCGATCGCGGCCGCCTGGTCGATCATCTCCGGCGTAATGGCCGGCAACGCCTCGGTATCCTCGCCAGCGACGGTCGCGGCTGACGCCTGTGATGCTGCTGTCTCCGATCCGGCCGGCATCGGCCCTCTTGCGGTGAGACCCAAAATCGCTCCCGGAAAGAGCGTCTGCCCCAACCCCGCCACCGAACAAACCTCCAAGAATGCCCGTCGATTCAATCAGCCCTCCAGCCTGCCCGCCCTCGATCCACCGTTGGGACCCAAACTACCCTCGTGCCGTCCTCATGCTCACACCTCGGTCCAATCTGGGAATTCCGATCAGGACCTAGGCAGAAGATTAATACTTATGCGCCAGATGTCCGATACTATCGGAGCACAGCCGTAAGTTATCCCTGAATCACTGCAATCCTGCCGTCCTTTTGCACCACGCTCCCAGACATCCAGAACGACCAAAGCGCGCAAAACGCTGGTCCGCGAAGACGCAGAACACACGTCTTGCCGCACTGCTGTCAGGAGATCTCATGCAACGCCTTTCTGTCTCACTCGCTCTTTTTTCTCTCGCCTTGGCCCCCGCGTTCGCCCGCGCCGACAATATCCCCTACGGCAACCCAGGCTCGATCGCCCCGACCAACATCATCACAGCCTCCGCGACAGGCAACGTCATGGGCTACTTCTTCGGAGCCAACGCGGCCTACACCGATACCGTTCGCCTCGTCGACCTAACCTCCGGCACCGCCGGCCCATACTTCTTCAACAACCAGACCGAATCGCTCGGCGCTTCGGCCAACTTCGGCGCGGTCACTGCCGGCGACACGCTGGTCTTCGAGGTCTACGACGGCAACCTGAACCAGATCTTCGCCTCCGATCCGAGCTTCAGTCAGGATGGCATCAACCACGCCTATGCCGCACCCTACTCCGGCGGGGTCATCGTCAACGGAGCCACCATCCCCGCAGGCACCTACATCGGCATGGAAGACCTGAACAAGGCCTACAGCGACTTCGACTACAACGACGTCACGTTTGTCTTCGACAACATCGCCGCAACCCCCCGGACGGTGCCCGTGGTTTCCTCCGTCCCCGAACCGACCAGCATCGCCCTTCTAGGCACGGGCCTGCTTGCGGCAGCCGGCGGCCTCCGCAAGCGGCTCTCCCGGAAGTAAGGCACACCCGCAGCTCTGAGATCAAAACAGAAGTGCCTCTGAGGCTCGACCTCAGAGGCATTTCGCTGTTCCGGTGTCGCGATGGATGTCCCAACTTAGATATCCAGGTTCTTCACGTCCAGCGCATTCTCCTCGATAAACTTGCGCCGGCTCTCGACATCCTCGCCCATCAGCGTCGTGAAGATCTCCTCGCAGGCGGCGATGTCCTCGAGCCGCACCTGCAGAAGCGTGCGCCGAGCCGGGTCCATCGTCGTCTCCCAAAGCTGCGGCGCCGTCATCTCGCCCAGACCCTTGTAGCGTTGCACCTGGTACTCCTTTTTGCCCTGCTCGATGACGTAGTCGAAGAGCTCGCGGACCGTCTGCTTTTCGACTGGATCCTGCGGCCCTTTGCCTGTGCGCCGCCCGGGTTTGGCCTCGGCCATCGTCCCCGGAGCGGCGGCGATCAGATCGACCACGCCCTCTTCCTGCGCGACCTCGTCGGCCTCGTCCATGGCCACCTGGCTCGTGGCGGCGGCTTGCTTTGCCGCGTAGTCGACCGCAAACGGTCCCGTCAGCTTGTCTCCGATCTGCGCGTGCTTGGCCAGGAGCTGACGCGTCTCAGGCGAACTCGCCAGCGTCCAGTCGATGCGCCGCAAAGCTCCCTGCGCATCCGTAAAGCTGACCGAGTAAGTGCGGTGCTCCTCATCGAATTCGATGCCTGACACCTGCCGGAACTGGTACGCGCGCTCCAGCGACTTCAGCCGCGCTCGCATCTGCTCGAGCTTGGACGCGGACTCAAAATCGACGCGCCGTGCCGGGTCCTTGCCCTCGCTGGCAAAGATCTCCGCAAACGCGCGGACCACATCGTCGTTGCGCATGCGCTTCGAGACCTTGTCGAACAAGGCCAGGTAGTCGTTCAGCTGACCCATATACTTCGTCAGCTCCTTGCCTTCGAGCACGGCTCCACCCTCACCGTAGCGGATCACCATGCCGTCGGACGCGCGCTTCACCATCACAGACACGTACTCGCGATCGTCCTTGATGTACTGCTCGAACTTGCCCTTCTTGATGCGATAAAGCGGCGGCTGCGCGATGTAGACGTGACCGCGCTTGATCAGCTCCGTCATATGCCGGAAGAAGAAGGTCAGGAGCAGTGTGCGGATGTGCGACCCGTCGACGTCGGCATCGGTCATCAGGATCAGCTTGCCGTACCGCAGTTTGGTCGCGTCGAAGTCGTCCTTGCCGATGCCGCAGCCGAGCGCCGTAATCATCGCGCGGATCTCCTCGTGCCCGAGCATCTTGTCGTAGCGCGCCTTTTCGACGTTCAGGATCTTGCCCTTGAGCGGCAGAATCGCCTGAAACTTGCGGTCGCGCCCCTGCTTTGCGGTGCCGCCGGCCGACTCACCCTCGACCAGATAGAGCTCGCACTTGTCCGGATCTTTTTCCGAACAATCCGCCAGTTTGCCCGGCAGACCGCCGCCATCGAGCGCTCCCTTGCGCCGGGTCAGGTCGCGTGCCTTGCGCGCCGCCTCGCGCGCCCGCGCCGCGTCGATCGCCTTGTTGATGATCTTCTTCGCGACTGAAGGATTCTGCTCCAGGAACGCGCCCAGACGCTCGTTCACAAACGCCTGCACCGTCCCGGCGATGTCCGAGTTCAGCTTGCCTTTGGTCTGGCCTTCGAACTGCGGCTGCGACAGCTTCACCGAGATAACGACGACCAGACCCTCGCGAACGTCGTCGCCCGAAAGATTCTCCTTGACGTCCTTGAACAAACCGAGCGACTGCCCCGCCGCGTTGATCGTCCGGGTCAGCGCCGTCTTAAACCCCGACAAGTGCGTTCCGCCATCGACCGTGTTGATGTTGTTGGCAAACGTAAACACCGTCTCCGAGTACGCGTCGTTGTACTGCAGCGCGATCTCCATCGCAACGTTGTCGCGCTCGGCCTCCATGTAAATCGGCTTCTCATGCAGCACCTGCTTGCCGCGGTTCAGGTGCTTGATAAACTCCGCGATGCCGCCGATGTACTTGAACTCCTGGTGCTTCGCCTCGCCGGTCTTTGCGTCGGTCGTGCGCTCGTCTGTGAGATGAATCTCGAGGCCTTTATTCAGAAACGCCAGTTCCCGGAGACGCTGCGCCAGGGTGTCGTAGTTGAACTCCGTCACGGTAAAGATCGACTTGTCCGGAAGGAAGTGCACCTTGGTTCCACGCCGCTTCGACGGCCCCATCTTCCGAAGCAGACTGATCGGCGCACCCTTCGAATAGTCCTGCTCCCACGCATGCTTGTCGCGCCAGATCTCGACGTCGAACTCCTCCGACAGAGCATTCACGCAACTCACACCCACGCCGTGCAAGCCGCCCGAAACCTTGTAATTCGAAGCGTCGAACTTGCCTCCGGCGTGCAACATCGTGAGCACCACCTGCACCGCCGGCATCTTCTCGCCGTTGATCACCTTGTCATCGACCGGAATGCCGCGACCGTCGTCGACCACCGTGATCGAGTTGTCGACGTGGATCGTGACATCGATCCTGGTCGCATGGCCGCCCAGCGCCTCGTCGACCGAGTTGTCGACCACCTCATACACGAGGTGATGCAACCCCTGCTCGCCCGTCGACCCGATGTACATCGCCGGCCGCAGCCGTACCGCCGCCAACCCTTCCAGCACCGTGATGTTCTCGGCCGAGTAACCGCCACCCTCCACCGGCAGAACATCATTGTCCAGGTCAAGATCCAGGGTCGCTTCGGTCGGCAGTGCAGTGGTCGCCATCAAATCTCCAGTGCGGTCGATCTATCCTCTTCAGAGACTCAAGAACCCACGCCAAATCAGCGTTTTACGTTGCTCTGGACGGACTTGTCCCGCTCCTTAAGTATAGCATTCGCGGAGATCCGGCGAACCGCATTCGATGCGTCCGAACTAGCCTTGAGGCTACGTCTTTTCAGCCACTTCTAACGCGCCGGGAGACGCCCAAAGCCAGCCACTTCGGCGTCCGTTCTCCACCTCGTACACTTCGCCGAAAACCGCCAGACGCCGACAAAATTCGGTGCAGAACGACGGGAAGGTCCCATCCGCGCTCACCTAAACCCTCATGCCAAGCACAAAGTCATCGCACACCATTCTGCCCACCGTGAACGTTCGCGTGCCGATCCGCTCAAACCCCTGACGCGCGTAGAACCCCAGCGCCGCCTCGTTTCGAGCGTACACCCCCAGCAGAAGCCGCCGCGCGCCGCGCGACCGGGCCTCGTCGACCGCCCACTCCATCAGCGCCCGTCCCATGCCGGCGCCCTGAAAGCGATGGAGAAGATAGATGCGCTTCAGTTCCACATCGCCCGTCTCGGGCGCGACCGGCAGATCGGGCGCGCATACGACGGCATACCCCACGGGAGCCCCCTTCACCTCCAGCAAACAGCACGCCGCGTCCTCTGCCCCGATCCAACCGGCGTACTTCGCCGCGCTATGCTGCCCAGCGCAGTGCGCCAAGATATCCGCGCCCTCAAGCTCGCCCGCGTACGTCTCCAGCATGGTCGCCTGGCCAACGAGCGCGAGAGCGTCGGCGTCCCCTGGATCTGCTCGCCGGAGAGTCCAGACCTCGCGCTTAAGCACCTGTTTCATCGTTTTAGTTTAGAGGTCTTGGGCAGCGTCTTCCGAACTGCGGTAGCAGCCTCGCAGGGAAGATTCTGCGCCGGAGATGCCTCCGAAACGTCCGCCTCCCGCGATCGCCCGGAACTCCTATATACTCAGAGGGTTGTCCAAAAGCAGCTTCTCTAGAACATCAGGATCATCATGCCCAAACTCAAGACACACTCCGGAGCGGCCAAGCGCTTCCACAAGACCGGTACCGGCAAGTTCAAGCGCGGCCAGTCCAAGATGCGCCACATTCTTACCTCGAAGGCGACCAAAACCAAGCGCAAGCTCGGTGGGTCGGCGCTGATCTCCGAGGCGGACGCTCCCAAGATCGCCCGCATGATTCCGTACGCCTGAGCGCGGACGACTCAACAAACCGTTCCCACTCTGATCGAGGCGCTTCGCTAGGCGAAGCAATGGGCCAGGCATCAGGCTCGGCCCCTGGATCTGCGATCCTTCCCCAGCGCACGACTCCATAGAGATCAGACAACCCACAAGCGCGTGAAGAGGAACCCTTTCCTCCAGCCGCTCCCCCGAAACACCGAAAAGGAGACCGACCATGCCCCGTGTCAAACGGAGTACCAAACGCAGCGACCGCCGCAAAAAGATCCTCAAGCGCGCCAGCGGCTACTTTCTCACAAAATCCAAGCTCTACCAGGCCGCCCAGGAAGCCGTCGAGCGCGGCCTCATGTTCGCCTACACCGGCCGCAAACAGAAGAAGCGGCAGTTTCGCTCGCTCTGGATCGTCCGCATCGGCGCCGCCGCCAAGCTCAACGGCATGAGCTACTCGACCTTTATCGCCGGCCTCAAAAACGCCGGCAATGGCCTCGACCGCAAGATCCTGGCAGACATCGCCGCAAACGATCCGGCCGGATTCACCGCGCTCGTAGCGCAGGCAAAGGCCGGACTTGCCTCCAGGCAGCAAGCGGCCGCATAAAAGCGCGACACAGACCCTAAAACAGGCTCCCGCGGGGGCCTGTTTTGTTTTTCTTGATCTCCTGTGAGGGCATGCCATGGTATCGATGCGAGGGACACACTTGATCCATCATTCGGAGCGCAGTGAAGAATCCCCGCATCTCGCCCTTGGCTTCGTCAATCTTTCGATGGGGCCGCGTAAACCTCTCCACCGCGTCCTGTCCATAGCCCTGCTCCTCCTCGCCTGCGCCGTCTCCGCGCGCGCGCAGCAGGTCGCCATCACCTTCGACGACCTCCCCGCACATGGCGACCTCCCGCCCGGAGAGACGCGCCTCGATGTCGCAAAATCTATTCTCGCCACGCTCCACGACCAGCACCTCCCTCCTGTCTACGGCTTCATCAACGCCGCCAAACTCGAGAAGGCTCCGGACGACATAGAAGTCCTCAAAGCCTGGCGCGCAGCCGGCCAGCCCCTCGGCAACCACACCTGGTCCCACCCCGCTCTCAACGACCTCACGCCAGCGGAGTTCGAAGCCGATATCGCAAAGGACGAACCCGTCCTCACATCCCTGATGCAGGGGCAGGACTGGCACTGGTTCCGCTACCCGTTTCTTTTGGAGGGCGACACCCTCGAGAAGCGCCGCGCCGTCCGCCGCTATCTTCATCAGAACCACTACCGGATCGCTCAGGTCTCGATCGACTTTGAAGACTATCTCTGGAACGCTCCCTACGCCCGCTGCGTCGCGCGCAAGGACGACAAAGCCATCGACTCTCTCGGCAACAGCTATCTGGCAACGGCCGACCGGTACATCACTGTCTTCCGCCATCTGACCCACACTCTGTACGGTCGCGACATCCGCTACGTTCTCCTCCTCCACGTTGGAGCCTTCGATGCGAAGATGCTCCCCGACCTCCTCGCCCTCTTCCGTCGGCGCGGCTTCACTTTCATCACCCTCCCTGAAGCCATGAAAGACGCGGTTTACCAGCAGAATCCGGACATTGCGTTGAAAGATGGCGGCGCCTTCCAGGAGCAGGTCGCCCCAGCCCGCCACGTCGAGATCCCGCCCAGCAGCAAGCCCTACAAAGAACTCGAAGCCACATGCCGCTGACCCTCTCTCCAGGTCACCCGAGACGGTTGGCGCCTTTGGGCTGATCAGGATCGGCAGATGCCCCGAACTCTGGTTCAACGACCCGGCAAACCTTGCGGGTGTCTTTCAGTCAGAGGCATACATCCTTCGCGCCCAGGTTCATCGCGTACGTGTAACCCTCCAGGGGGAGTGCCTGATGAGGCGGATACCACGTATCCTATAGCCATGGCCGAACCCAGCTCGCCACAGGAATCCATCGCCTCCGCCTCCGCTTTGTTTGAGTCGTGGGGACGATACCCAAACCACCCCGCCAAAGTCGTCCCGCTGCATTGGCAGAGCGAGTACCCAGCCATCACAGAAGGTATGCACGACGGCGTTCTGCCCGTCGGCATGGGCCGGTCGTACGGAGATGTGTGCCTGCTCAAAGACGGCAATCTCATCCTGACGACAGGCATGAACCGTCTGCTCGACTTTGACCCCGAAACCGGCGTTCTCACCGCCGAAGCCGGCATCACGCTCGCCCAGATCCTCGACTTTTGCGTCCCGCTTGGCTGGTTCCTCCCCGTCACCCCCGGCACCAAATACGTCACGCTCGGCGGCGCCATCGCCAATGACATCCACGGCAAAAATCACCACAGCGCGGCGACCTTTGGCGTGCACGTGCCCTGCTTTGAGCTCGTCCGCTCCGACGGCTCGCGACGCCTCTGCTCGCGCACGGAAAATCCGGACTTCTACGCCGCCACCATCGGCGGCCTCGGCCTCACCGGCCTCATCACCTGGGCGCAGCTGAAGCTCCGCCCCATCGTCTCGCGCAAGATCGACTACGAGGGCATCCAGTTCCACGGCATCGATGAGTTCCTCGACCTCACCAAACAGGCCGAGCACATCGAATACACCGTCTCCTGGGTCGACTGCGTCTCGACCGGCAAAAACTTCGCCCGCGGCATCTTCATGCAGGGCGAGCACTCCACCAAACCGGACTCACTCACCCGATCACCCGAACCCAAGCTCGTCTTCCCGGTCGAGGCTCCCGGCTTCGCGCTCAACTCTATGTCGGTCTCGCTCTTCAACACGGCTTTCTTTCACAAGCAGATCCACAAACGCGTCACCGCGCTCCAGGACTACGAACCCTTCTTCTATCCGCTCGACAAGGTCCTCCGCTGGAACCGCATGTACGGCAAGGGTGGCCTCCTCCAGTTCCAGTACGTCATCCCGTGGGATCACGCATACGAGGGCACCATCGCCGTGCTCAAGGAGGTCGCCAAATCCGGCCTGGCCAGCTTTCTCGCCGTGCTGAAGGCCTTCGGCGACCGGCCCTCGCCTGGCATGATGAGCTTCCCCAAGCCCGGCATCACGCTCGCCCTCGACTTTCCCATCAAACCCGAAAAAAGCTTTGCGCTCTTTCGCCGCCTGGCCGACATGACGCGCGAGTTCGGCGGCAGGCTCTACCCAGCCAAGGACGCCGCCATGACCGCCGCGCAGTTTCAGGCCTTCTACCCACAGTGGCAGACCTTTGCCCGCTACCGCGACCCACAGATCACCTCCTCTTTCTGGGAGCGCGTCACCGGAGATCACACCATCCAATGAGCAGCTCGCCCAGCACCACCTTCACGCAAGCGCCAACCGACACCAGCACACGCGCGATCGCAACGCGTGCGAGGCCATCAGTCCAGCCGAAGAAGATCCTCGTGCTCGGCGCCACCTCCGGCATCGCTGAAGCCACCTGTCGCCTCTGGGCCCGCGACGGCGCCAGCCTCTTTCTGGTCGCGCGCAACGCCGAAAAGCTCGCCATCGTCGCCGCCGATCTCCGCACCCGTGGCGCCGCCTACGTCGACACCGCCGTCGCCGACCTCGACGACACGGAGAAGCATCCCGAACTGCTCGCCCACGCCATCAACTCGCTCACCGGCATGGACGTCGCCTATCTCACTCACGGCATCCTCGGCGACCAGCACGCCGCCGAGCAGGACTTCCGCGTCGCCGCGCAGATCCTCCACACCAACCTCCTCTCCGTGGTCTCTCTGCTCACGTGGCTCGCCAATTTCTGCGTCCAGCGGCACGCCGGCACGCTCGCCGTCATCAGCTCGGTCGCCGGCGACCGCGGCCGCAAATCGAACTACCTCTACGGCGCGTCCAAGGCCGGCCTCTCCGCCTTTCTCGGCGGCCTCCGCAATCGCGTCGACCGCGAAGGCGTCACCGTGCTCAACATCAAACCCGGCCCCGTCCGCACCAGCATGACCGCCGGCATGAAGGGCAGCCACAAGTTCGCCGATGTCAACAAGGTCGCGCAATCGATCGTCCGAGCCGTCGACGCAAAACGCGACACGCTCTACACACCCTTCCAATGGCGGCCGATAATGTTTGTCATCCGCCATATCCCCGAGCGCGTGTTCAAGAAACTCAATCTCTAAAAGAGGGATAGCCCAGACGCACTTCGATGCGCTACTCTGTTGCGCATGAATTCCTTGCACCGTCTTCTTCTGCCTGCCGCTCTCTTCGCAACGTCCCTTGTCTCCGCGCAAACCGGCGCCGGTCTTCCCGAGGCTGCTCCAGGCGTCCCGCTGCCCTCAACCGGCACCATCTTCGTTGTCGACCAGGTGCACGAGGCGCCCGCTCTCCGGCAGCTTCATCCGTCGGAGATCCACTACAACTCGCACGCCGCCGGCAACTTCGCACGCAGCGCGGTCTACGCCGGTCCGCACAGTTCGACCGAGATCGTCGGCATCAGCTCTGCCGTTACCCTGCACACCAACCACGCCGTGCTCTACGTTCGTCTCTCGGGCGACGATCCGGAGGTGATGCGCAACCGCGTCACCCTGATCCGGCTGAAATCGGAGAAGGACAAACGCGTCGTCTCCGAGTTCTCCATGAACATCTTCGGCGGTCATCGATCGAGGTACTACGACGAGGTCCCAGCTTCGAAGAGCGACGTCCCGGACACAAGCTGGCTCAAACTGACGCCCGAAGCCCCGCTCGAGCCGGGCGAATACGCCGTCGTCTTTCTCCCACAAGACAAGAGCCTCTTCGCGGACTCGGTCTACGATTTCACCGTCGGCGGCGATCCTCTGCCGCGAAAAAAGTAGCTCCGTCGGCTTACTGCTGCTGCGCCATCTGCTGCTGCCGCGTCAACGGCGGAGCCTGCTCCGGCAGCGCCGTCGCTTTCTCCACCAGGATCGACCAGTCCTCCGGCACCGGCATCTCTTGGTCGAGCGAGAACGCCCCCTCGCTCGGCGTCACCCGCACCGCCACGCTCAGCTCGCTCTTGGCGCGGCCGCGAAACATCCCGTGCGTCGGTGGAACATCCGAGTAGTCGCGCCCGATCGCCGTTCGGATGTGCCGATCGCCCGTCACCAGGCAGTTCGTCGGATCGAACCCCACCCACCCCAACTGCGGAATCAGCGCCTCCACCCAGGCATGCGTGGCCGAGCTTCCCGAGCGGTCCGTGTCGCTCTCGCCGTGGTACAAATATCCGCTCACATACCGGCACGGAATCCGGAGCTTCGACCGCACCAGAGCGATCATGATATGCGCAAAATCCTGGCAGACGCCCGCCCGCGTGGTCAGCGCCAGATCGATCGGTGAATCGACCTGGGTCGATTTCGGCTTGTAATCGAAGTATTCGTACATCTGTTGATTCAGCCGCTGCAGCGCCATCAGCGGATCGTCCTTGCGTTCCACGCCAAAGCGCCCTGCCAGATCGTCAAGCGCGGCGGTCGGCTGGGCAAACTCGCTCGGATGCAGCATCTCCCAAAAGTCTCCGCCACGCACAATCTCGTCGAGATCCTCCCAGGCATCGGGCGCCAGAAACGCGGGAACCTGCGCCGACGGCTGCAACTCCACCAGAGACTCGGCGACGATCACCAGTTGCCCATGCTGCCCTGGAATATCGAAGTGATGCACATGGTTCTGCAAGTGGTCGCGATACGAAAACACCCGGCACCGCGGACTCACCGACAGATGAAACGTCAGGCAGCGCTGGTTGCCGTCCGAGCGCGGATGCATGTACGTCTCCATCATGCTCTCGCTCACAGCATTGCTGTACAAAAACTTCGTCAGGTGCCGAATCGAGTAGTACATCGCGACCTCTTCCCCTTGCGACCCCAGCACCTATCCAGCCAGCGCGGTCTGGATGCTGTAATCCACATACAACTCATAAATCATCTCGTGAATCGAGCAGCACTGCTGCTTGATGTTCTGCAGATACCCGATCACATCGCCATCCAGGATGTCCTCGACGCTCGAGTAACTCAGCGTCGCCTGCAGACGTCCCGCAAGCCGCCGCAGAGGCTCCGCCCGGTTCTTTCCGCTTTGCAGATGAATCGCCTCAAGCGCCCCTTGCAAGCTGTCGATCGAAAACCGCAAGGAGTGCGGGAACTCCTCATCCAGCAGGAGAAACTCGAGAATCCACGCCGGCGAAAGATCAGCGGTGTACACCTTGCAGTACGCCTCAAACCCCGTGGCCGACCGCAAAAGTCCCATCCACTCCAGGTACTCGTTCGCCTCATGCACACGTTCGCGATTGCCCCAGAGATCCTCGTGGTACGCCTCGAGCAACATCGCCGTCGCCGACGCGCGCTCGATATACCGACCTACCTGGATGAACTGCCATCCCTCCCCGTGACTCATCGTCGAGTCGCTGACGCCCTGAAACTGGTGCACCGCCTCCATCACCTGCTGCAGAAACTCCGTCGGCTGTGCCATGCCCGCGCTCAGCGACTCAGGATCCGCCGCTCGCTCGATCTCCGGCCGCGTCACCTGCAGATACAGGCTGTTCAGCCGATGCCACTGCTCGGTCGAGATCTGCTCGCGTACATGCCGCGAATTCTCCCGCGCCGAGACAATGCACGACACAATCGAGCTCTTCAACCCCGTGTCAAACGTCAGCTGCTGCGTCAGCGCATACGGATTGCCGTTCCATCGCACACTCTTCGGATTGCCGAGCACAAACAAAACGCGCTGCCACCGCCGGTCCGCGTTGACCGGGCCCTCGTCAAGCATCAGGTTCAGATTCACATCCAGCAGCCGCGTCGTATGCTCGGCGCGCTCGAGGTAACGGCTCATCCAGTAAAGACTATCGGCAACTCGGCTCAGCATTGGGCTCCCCTCGGAAACAGCTATGCCACTTGGGCGATATGGGGCAAGTGTTCCGCGGTAATTTCGGTTAGATCGATGCGTTCCGAAGCATGTTGGATATCAATTCCCACTACCCGCCCCGCTCCGTCGAAATCCACCACTAATCCATCCGCAATCTCTCTCGAATCCTCACTGAGTGCCGGGGAAAAATCGATGTAGAGTGAGTCGGTGTCCTTGTAGTAATGCAGCTTCATGCATTTCTCCTGGTGTACCCGCTATCGGGAAAGGCGTTGTGGAGAGTAAGTCCATCCGCCAAAGTAATTACTCGAAGAACCTTTCCGGGTAGCTCCTCGGCGTATCCCCAGAAGCGAATGCGACCGTCCTCCCGCACTTCACTCGCAATCGGAGAAGCTATAACAGCGAGACAGGATTCGATTCTAAGGTACGACGCTTGCGGAGCACCTGCTCACGGAAGTAAGCCGTCATCGGTGGATCTTCGCTCACCGTCTTCTCCACCTCAGCCGCTCAACACCCAGGTATCCTTACTCCCGCCCCCCTGCGACGAATTCACCACCAGCGATCCCTCCTTCAGCGCCACCCGCGTCAGGCCCCCGGGCACAATCGTCACCTTGTCGCCATAAAGCACATACGGACGAAGATCCACATGCCGCGGCACCATCTGATCCCCAATCAGACACGGCGCCCGCGAAAACGAAATCGTCGGTTGCGCGATATAGTTCCTCGGGTCGGCTTCGATCTTGCGCGCAAACTCCTCGCGCTCGGCCGCGGTCGACTGCGGCCCGATCAGCATCCCGTATCCGCCGCTCTCGCCCACCGCCTTCACCACCAGCTTGTCGAGGTTCGCGAGCACATACTGCCGCTCCTTCGGTCGCGTCAGCAGGAATGTCTCGACATTGTCGAGCACCGGATCCTCGCTCAGGTAGTACCGGATGATCGCCGGCACATACGCGTACAGCGCCTTGTCGTCCGCCACCCCCGTCCCGAACGCATTCGCGAGCGAAACATTGCCCGCGCGATACGCATTGAACAAACCCGCAACTCCCAGGATCGACTCCCCCCGAAACGCCAGAGGGTCGATAAAGTCGTCATCCACCCGCCGGTAGATCACATCCACTCGCCGCAAACCGCTGGTCGTCCGCATGTACACGATATTGTCGTGCGCCACCAGATCGCGCCCCTCCACCAGCTCGATCCCCATCTGCCGCGCCAGGTACGCATGCTCGTAATAGGCCGAATTGAACACCCCCGGCGAGAGCAGAACGATGTTCGGCTCCGGCCGGCCCTCGGGCGCCAGCGATCGCAGAGTCCCCAGCAACAGCTGCGTGTACTGCTCGATCGGACGGACGTTGTACGTCCGAAACAGATGCGGAAAAATCCGCTTCATCACCCGCCGGTTCGTCAGCATGTAGCTCACGCCCGACGGCACGCGCAGATTGTCCTCAAGCACCGCGAACGACCCGTTCTCAAGCCGGATCAGGTCCGTCCCGCATACCGCGATATACACGTTCCGAGGCACCGGCAAACCGCGCATCTGTCGTCGAAAATGCTTGCAGCTGAACACCACCTCGCGCGGAACCACACCCTCTTCAAGAATCCGGCCCTCGTTATAGATGTCCTTCAGAAACAGATTGAGTGCTGTGATCCGCTGCGTCAGCCCGCGTTCCACCGTCGCCCACTCCGCGCTTGTGACGATGCGTGGAAGCAGGTCGTAGGGAAAGATCTGCTCCGTCCCCTCGTCCCGCCCATAAACCGTAAAGGTGATGCCCTGGTTCAGAAAGCTGAGGTCGGCCGCCTGCTTGCGACGCTGCAACTCCTCCGTCGGCAGCGACGAAAAGTGCTCCAGCAGCGGCTCATAGTGCTCATGCAGATCCACCTCCGACTGAAACATCTCGTCGTAGGCATGGTCCAGCAGATAATTTTTCAGCGCAGCCTGCGCGAACTGGGAGGTGGGGGTCCGGGGCATCGGGAACCCTGAGTATAGCGGCACGAGGTCCGGCTTCCAAGCAGTATCGCCACATCGATCGAAGTCCGTTCCCGCAGAGATCGGGCAGAGATCCGGCAGAGATCTATCCGACCTGCCATTCGCGACCGGCTGCGGTAGACTAAAGAGACGCGCGTTTTCGCCTCTACTCCGTCCCTCAACCGCGCCCAGACAGGATTACCCCGCAAGTGAGCACCCTAGCCGCCACCCAAGCCATCCGCAACATCGCCATCATCGCCCACGTCGACCACGGCAAAACCACCCTCGTCGACGCCATGCTTCGCCAGTCCGGCACCTTTCGCTCCAACGAAGCCGTGGCCGAACGCGTCATGGATTCGAACGACCTCGAACGCGAACGCGGCATCACCATCCTCGCGAAAAACACCGCCATCCAATACCACGGCACCCGCGGCGCCGAATCCAAAATCAACATCGTCGACACCCCAGGCCACGCCGACTTCGGCGGCGAGGTCGAGCGCGCCCTCAAAATGGTCGACGGCGTCGTTCTGCTCGTCGACGCCTCCGAGGGCCCGCTGCCGCAGACCCGCTACGTCCTCTCGAAGGCTCTCGAAGCCAAGCTCACCCCCATCCTCGTCATCAACAAGATCGACCGCCCCGACGCCCGTCCGCAGGAGGTCCTCAACGAGGTCTACGACCTCTTCATCGACCTCGACGCCGACGAGTCCGTCCTCGACTTCCCCGTCATCTACACCAACGGCAAAGCCGGCACCGCCACCATGGACCTCAACACGCCCGGCACCGATCTGCAGCCGCTCTTCGACCTCATCATCAACACCATCCCAGCCGCTACTGGAACCCCCGAGGGCGATCTCCAGATCCTCGTCACTAACCTCGACTACTCCGACTACCTCGGCCGCCTCGCGATCGCCCGCGTCTTCAACGGCACGCTCAAGAATGGCCAGGAAGTCAATCTCTCGAAGCTCGACGGCACCCTGCAAACCGTCAAGGTCACCAAGCTCTTCACCTTCAACGGCCTCAAGCGCGAAGACACGGTCGAGACGGCCGTCGGCGATATCGTCGCCGTCGCCGGCATCCCCGGCATCACCATCGGTGAAAGCTTCTGCTCCCTCGAAGACCCCAAGCCGCTGCCGCCCATCACCATCGACGAACCCACCATCGCCATCAACTTCTCGGTCAACAACTCCCCGTTCGCCGGCCGTGAAGGCAAGTTCGTCACCTCGCGCAATCTCAAAGAACGCCTCGATCGAGAGCTTCTGACCAACGTGTCCATTCGCGTCGAAGACACCGGCTCGCCCGAGACGTTCAAAGTCCTCGGCCGCGGCGAACTCCAACTCTCCGTCCTCATCGAGATGATGCGCCGCGAAGGCTTCGAACTCATGGTTTCGCGCCCCACCATCGTCACCAAGCGCGTCGACGGAGCCCTCATGGAACCCTCTGAGGTCCTCACCATCGACGTCCCCGACAGCTTCGTCGGCACCGTCATCGAACGTCTCGGGCCCAGAAAAGGCGAGATGGTCAAGATGGCCAACCACGGCTCCGGCCGCGTCCGCATGGAGTTCAAGGTGCCGTCTCGCGGCCTCATCGGCCTGCGCAACGAGATGCTCACCGAAACCCGCGGAACCATCGTCATGAACTCCATCGCCGGCGAGTACATCCCGTACCAGGGCGAGATTCCGCAGCGCCTCACCGGAGCCCTCATCTCCGACCGCAACGGCGTCACCACCACCTATGCTCTGGACGGTGTGCAGGACCGCGGTATCCTCTTCGTCGCCGACGGAACCGAAGTCTACGAGGGCATGATCATCGGCGAGCACTCCCGCGACAACGACCTCGACGTCAACGCCGTGCGGGAGAAAAAGCTCACCAACATGCGCGCCAGTGGCTCGGACGACGCGCTCCGCCTGGTCCCGTACAAGCAACTCACCCTCGAGCAGTCCATCGAGTTCATCGCCGAAGACGAACTCGTCGAGGTGACGCCGAAGTCGCTCCGCATGCGCAAGAAAATCCTTCAAAGCAATCGCCGGCCCAAGGGCAACCGCGGCGGCTCCACCCTCGAGTAACTCCTCAGCGCAAGCGTAGTCCGGCCCCAGATCCTCCCGGGGTCAGACTACGCTTTGAGCGTTCAGGAACCAGCCTCAAGCGCCCTTTTTGTCGTGCTGACCCGACCCGTGCTTGTGGCCGGCCAGAGCTGCCGAGACCTTCGCAACACTGTGTCCATGCACCCGAAGAGCCTCGTGCAAAACCTCTCCCGACACCCCGAAATGCCCGCTCCAGTAATGGATATCGGACGCTACCTTCGGATTGATCTCCTTCTCGTCACTCGGTCCATGCTCAACGTTTGCTGACATCTCGTCTCCTTAAGCCTCTTCGGCTCCAGTCTCTTCAATCCCATACATTTGCTTCCACATCAAGCAGAAAGAAGGCCACCGCGAAGGTGGCCTTCTCGCGTGCAGCTCGATTCTCAACCTGGCTTACTTGCCCGCCTGCGCCGTCTGAAACCGCTTGTTGATCTCATCCCAGTTCACCACATTCCACCACGCAGCCAGGTAGTCCGGCCGCTTGTTCTGGTACTTCAAGTAGTACGCATGCTCCCAGACATCATTGCCCAGAATCGGGTAGAGTCCCTGAGAAAGCGGATTGTCCTGATTCGGCGTCGTCATCACCTTCAGCTTGCCGCCCTCAAAGACCAGCCATCCCCAGCCTGAACCAAACTGTTTGGCAGTCGTCTCGTTGAAGAGCTTTTTGAAATCATCGAACGATCCGAAATCCTTGTTGATCTGGTCCGCAATCGGACCATCCGGCGGACCTCCGCCCTTGGGCTTCATGATCTGCCAGAACATCGTGTGATTGACGTCGCCGCCGCCGTTGTTGCGCACCACCGTGCGAACGTCCTCAGGCACACTCGCCAGATCCTTGACCAGATCCGCCGGCGACTTCGCCCCCAGCTCCGGATGCTTCTCTACCGCGCCGTTCAAATTCGTGACATACGTCTGGTGATGCTTGTCATGATGCAGCTTCATCGTCGCTTCGTCGATATACGGCTCCAGCGCCGCATAGTCATAGGGCAAGGGAGCAAGTTCGTAGGCCACGTTAAGATCTCCTGTTGTGCGGTCGCGTCCGGGACCTATTCCCGGTGCCTTCTACGTCCCTCTGATGCCTTCTGCGCACACGGCGATGCAAACGGCATCACATCCAGAGTTCGCTCCTGGTAGAAACCGGCTTCCGAGCGGCACTCGATAGACAACCGATCCATCGCCAGCCAGACAATCCGATCCATCGCCAGCCGATCGAGGCTCACCGATTCCCCATCCCCGCGAAATATTTACATTCCAAACGCGCACGGACGCAATCTAACGTCCCTATGAGTACACCTCACCCGATCTATACATGGCTCGACGACGATGGCGCCGCCTTTGGCGCGCCCGGCCTTCCACCGCGCTGGACCTCCAGCAAAAAAGACACCGTCATCATGTCCTATGCCGCCTCCAGCCGCATCTGGTACACCGTCTCGCACGGCACGATCAACGAGATCTACTATCCCACCATCGACCGTCCGCAGACCCGTGACATGGAGCTGCTCTTTACCGACGGCGCCACGTTCTTTCACGAGGAAAAACGGGACCTCACGTACGACTTCGACTACATCGACCATAAGGCGCCGGCTGTCCGGGCCACGGCCATATCTCCCGGCGGCGAGTACAAGGTCACCAAAGAGTTCATCTGCAACCCGCATCATTCCGTCGTCCTGATGCACGTCAAAGTGGAAGCGGCCCCGGACGTCCTCGAAAAACTCAAGTGCTACGTCCTCCTCGCCCCGCACCTCGACGGCGGCGGCGCCGGCAACTCGGCTCGTTCGATCGACGTCGCCGGAAAGCGCGCCATCCTTGCATGGAAAGGGATCTTCTCGCTCGCCGTCGGCACAAACTGCGGCTTCAGCGCTTCCTCCTGCGGTTACGTCGGCACCAGCGACGGCTATCAAGACATCTCCCAACACCTCAAGATGGACTGGCACTTCGGAGAGGCGCTGAACGGCAATCTCGCGCTCACCGGCGAGGTCGACCTCAGTAAAAATCCGGAATTTACCGTGGCCATCTCTCTCGGTACAGGGGACCACGCCGCCCTCTCCAACCTGATGCAGACGCTGGCAATCCCCTTCGCCGAACACCGGGACCACTTCATCGCACAGTGGAGGCGCGTCTCCACACCGGATGAATTAGCCTCCGTCTCCGGCGATGGTGGACGGCTCCTCGACATCAGTCAGTCCGTCGTTCTCACCCACGAAGACAAAACCTACTCCGGCGCTTTCATCGCCTCGGCCTCGATCCCCTGGGGCAACGTCAAAGGCGACGCCGATCTCGGCGGATACCACCTCGTCTGGACCCGCGACATGGTTCAGTCCGCCACCGCCATGATCGCCTGCGACCGCAACGAAACCGCTCTCCGCGCGCTCGTCTATCTCGCCTGCACCCAAAACCCCAATGGCTCGTTCGCCCAGAACTTCTGGATCGACGGCACACCGTACTGGAACGGCATCCAGCTCGACGAGGTCGCCTTCCCCATCGTCCTTGCTTGGCGCCTCGCCCAGCTCGACGCCCTCGGCGATTTCGATATCCTCCCGTTTGTCGAACGCGCCGCCGGCTTCCTCGTCCGCTACGCTCCCGTCACGCAGCAGGAGCGATGGGAAGAAAACGCGGGCTACTCCCCATCCACGCTCGCCATCGTCATCGCCGCTCTCATCTGCGCTGCCGACATCGCCCGATCGCGCAAGAACGAAGCCCTCGCCAGCTACCTCGAAACCTTTGCCGACTGGATCGAAGCCAACCTCGACCAGTGGACCACCACCACCGAAGGCGTCCTTCATCCCGACATCAAGCACCACTACATGCGGATCCGTCCGCCGGCCCCCGGACAACCCTTCTACAACGACGAGATCCCCGTCGGCTCCATCCGCATCGCAAACCGTGGTCCCGGCGAAAAAGATATCTATGAAGCCCGCGAGATCATCGACGCCGGCTTTCTCGAACTCGTCCGCTACGGCATCCGCCGCGCCGACGACCCCCTGATCGTCGACTCGCTCAAGGTCGTCGATTACACCCTCAAAGTCTCCATGCCGGCCGGCGTCTGTTGGCGCCGCTACAACCACGACGGCTACGGACAGCAAGAAGACGGCGGCCCCTTCACCGGCTCGGGACAAGGTCGAGCCTGGCCGCTCCTCACCGGCGAACGCGCCCACTACGAACTCGCCGCCGGCAACGACATCACCCCCCTCGTCTCCTCCATCGAGCACTTCTCGTCCGTGGGTGGCATGCTCCCGGAACAGATCTGGGACGCCGCCGACATCCCCACCGAAGGCATGTTCCTCGGCCAATCCGCCGGCTCCGCCCAGCCCCTCGTCTGGGCCCACTCGGAGTACATCAAACTCCTTCGCTCCGCTCACGACAAACACATCTTCGATCGCATCTCCGTGGTCGAAGATCGCTACGCCGTCCCCCGGGAAAAACGCCGCTTCACCAGCCTCATCGAAATCTTCGAACTCACCCGGCCTCTCGATCAGATCATCGCCGGCCTCACCCTCCGCATCGTCGACCCACATCCCTTTCGCGTCGTCTACACCGTCGACAACTGGGCCACAAACAGAACCATCGAGTCCACCACCGTCGGCGTTCCCGGCGGCTTCACCGAAATCCCAACGCGCCCCGACCAGAGCGGCAGCATCCTCTTTACCCTCTGCTGGCCCGGAAATCACACGGGACCCGACCGCTGGCTCGGCCACAATCTCGAGGTCGCGATCGTCCCCCCGCCCACGCCCGCCTAGCCGTGCGATCCCGGCCAGGCAATCCCGGCCAGGGCGATCCCGCATCCCACATCCACGGCATCCCTGTACACTGACTCGGGATCAAACTTCATAGAATAAACGCCGCTCATCCCTCAACCCGGCGGCCAAAAAGGATCCAACGATGAGTGCTCAGCTCGAAACCCCAGACCTCTCCGCAGAGAATCTCAAATCTCAGGACATCGAGCAGCTCTCGATCAACACCCTCCGTCTGCTCGCCGTCGATCAGGTCGAAAAGGCCAAATCCGGCCACCCCGGCGCCCCTCTCGGCTGCGCGCCCATCGCCTACCTTCTCTTCCACAAACTCATGAAGTACAACCCCACGGACCCGCTCTGGTCCGATCGCGACCGATTCGTTCTCTCCAACGGCCACGCCTCCGCCCTGCTCTACGGCGTCCTCCATCTCACCGGCTACGACCTGCCGATGGAGCAGCTCATGCAGTTCCGCCAGTGGGGCTCCCACACCCCAGGTCACCCCGAATACGGCGAAACTCCCGGCGTCGAAGTCACCACCGGCCCCCTCGGTCAGGGCCTCGCCGAAGCCGTCGGTCTCGCCATCGCCGAGCGCCACCTGGCCGCCGTCTTCAACCACGAGAACAACACTCCCGTCGACCACTACACCTACGTCCTCTGCGGCGACGGCGACCTGATGGAAGGCATCTCGCACGAGAGCTGCTCGCTCGCCGGCACGCTCGGTCTCGGCAAACTCATCCTCTTCTACGACGACAACCTGATCTCGCTCGACGGCCCCACCGAGCTCTCCTTTACCGAAAACGTCACCGAACGCTTCGAGGCCTACCACTGGCACGTTCAGCAGGTCCTCGACGGCAACGACCTCCTCGCCCTCGAGCGCGCCGTCCTGAACGCCAAAGCCGAGACCACCAAACCGTCCCTCATCCGCGTCCGCACCGTCATCGGCTACGGCAGCCCTAAGGCCGGCACCAACAAGGTGCATGGTGAAGCTCTCGGCGCCGAAGCCACCAAGGAAACCAAGCGCAATCTCGGCTTCCCCGAAGACAAAACCTTTTACGTTCCCGAAGCCGCGGGCGAAAACTGGGCGCAGGCCAAGGAAAAAGGCAAAAAAGCTCAGGAAGAGTGGCAGCAAAAGTTCGAGGAATACAAGAAGGCCTACCCCGAGCTCGGCGCAGAGTACGATCGCCGCACCTCCATGAAGCTCAAAGAAGGTTGGGATAAATCCCTTCCCGTCTTTCCCGCCGGTCCTGATGCCAAGCCGATCGCCACCCGCAACGCCGGCCAGACCGTCATGAACGCCATCGAAAAGGTCGTCCCCGAGCTCTTCGGCGGCGCCGCCGACCTCACCTCCTCCACCAAAACCATCTTCAAGGATTCGCCCTCCTTCCACGTCGATCCCAAAGGTCGCAACGTCTTCTTCGGCGTCCGCGAGTTCGGCATGATGGCCGCCGTCAATGGTCTCGCCGCGCACGGCGGCATCATCCCCTTCGGCTCCACCTTCTTCACCTTCTCCGACTACTGCCGCTCCGCCCTGCGCATGGGCGCGCTCCAGTCGTCGCACTCGCTCTACATCTTCACCCACGATTCGGTCGGCCTCGGCGAAGACGGTCCCACCCACCAGCCCGTCGAGCACCTCATGGCTCTCCGCGCCATCCCGCAGCTCACCGATTTCCGCCCGGCTGACGCCAATGAAACCGCCGCCTGCTGGCAGCTCGCGCTCGAACGGCACTCGGCCTGCTTCATGGCTCTCTCGCGCCAGGACCTCCCCGTCCTCGACAACGAGAAATACAAGGTCCGCGAAGGCGTCCGCAAAGGCGCCTACGTCCTCGACGGCTCCGGCAAGGACATCATCCTCGTCGCCACCGGCTCCGAGGTCTCGCTCATCATGGAGGCCGCGACCAAACTGAAATCCGAAGGCATCAACGCCACGGTCGTCTCCATGCCTTCGTTTGCCGTCTTCGAGCAGCAGGAACAGAGCTACAAGGATGAGGTCTTCCCCGAGAGCATCCCCAAGCTCGCCGTCGAAGCCGGCGCCACCATGGGCTGGTGGAAGTACGTCGGACACAACGGCGACGTCATCGGTCTCGACCGCTTCGGTGCCTCTGCCCCCGGTCCGGTCGCGCTCGAAAAGCTGGGCATCTCTCTCGAACACGTCCTCGAAGTCGCTCGAAAACTCGTCAAAAAGTAAGCTCAGGGCCGGAGATCCAGCATCCGTAGATGTCTCCGGCCTCAATGTCTTCAGGAGGAATCCTATGGTCCCGAGTGAACGCGAGATGGTCCGCAACTCCGACACGGCCGACTCCGAACCCGAACGCTTCACCTCCCTTCAGCCCACGTACGAAGACACAGTCCCGCCCGACCCCGAAGATCTCTGGGAGCGTGACGAATAGATCGCTCAATAACCTTCGACCCATCACAGGACCGCCACCCATGAAGATCGCCATCGCCGCCGACCACGCCGGCTTTCCGCTCAAGGAAGAGGTCCGCGCCTACCTCGCCAACCGACCCGAGTACCAGGTCGAGGACCTCGGCGCCTTCACCCCCGAACCGGAAGACGACTACTCCGACTTCGCCGTTCTCGTCGGCAAAGCTCTCATGGCCGGCACCGCCGACCGCGGTATCCTCATCTGCGGCTCGGGCGTCGGCGTCTGCATCGCCGCAAACAAGATGCCCGGCGTGCGCGCCAGCATGTGCCACGACACCTACTCCGCGCACCAGGGCGTCGAGCACGATCAGATGAACGTCCTCGTCCTCGGCGCCCGTATCATCGGCGCCGCGCTCGCCTTTGAGTGCGTCGACGCCTACCTCCGGGCTAACTTCATCGCCGAACAACCCCGCTTCGTCCGCCGCCTCAACAAGGTCAAAGCCATCGAAGCCGAATACATGCCCTCCGCTGCCGGTATGGCCCTCAAGTCCTAGCTGCGGCGCGTTGGCGCAACTGCTGTGCTCCGTCCGGTAGAATAGGGAATAGGGGCAGATCTCTGGATCGATCACTTTGCTTCGCCAGACCTGGTCGCCTCAGCCAGAAGAAACTGAGCCTCCTGGCGTCGGGGCGCCATACCTGATCCAGATCTAAGTGCAATGCTCTGAAGACTTTGCGCAGAAACGATGGGAGGGAGGGGGGGGTATCTCCAAGTCCGTCCGCGGAACACCTCCCAACGCGCCGCCAGGAATCTGCATCGGATAGGAAATCGCCGCATCAGGAGATCGACCGGAGCTTTCTCTCTTCTCCGACATCCCCTCCGACGGGCCCGCCGTCAGAGAAGCCCAGCGAAAAGAACGTCCGAGGAACCGCATTATGGCGACCGCCGAACTCAGCACCAGCCCCACCGTCGTAGGGACGCAAGGCGAGCGCAAACCCGATCCCTGCATCGTCGTCATCTTCGGCGCTTCAGGCGATCTGACCAAACGCAAACTCCTCCCCGCCCTCTACCATCTCGACCAGTCCGGCCTCCTCCCACAGGAGTTCGCCGTCGTCGGCGTAGCCCGTCGCCCCCTCGAAAAAACCTTCGCCCCCGACATGAAGGATGGCATCCTCTCTGGCGGCGGCGTCGACGCCGGCGACCCCAAGCTCGCCCCCTTCGTCGACCGCATCCAGTACCACGCGATGAACTTCGACGACACAGCGGGCTACGAAGCCCTCAATACCAAACTGGGAGAGCTCGACCAGAAGTTCAAGACCGGGGGCAACCGGCTCTTCTACCTCGCCGTTGCCCCCGAATACTTCTCCGACATCATCAAATTCCTCGGCGAGCATGGCATGAACAAGCCTCAGCCCTCGAACGGAGAAAAGCAAAGCTGGGTCCGCGTGGTCATCGAAAAACCCTTCGGCCACGATATCGAGTCCGCTCGTGCGCTCTCCGACGAGGTGAACAAGGTCTTCGACGAAGCTCAGATCTTCCGCATCGATCACTACCTGGGCAAAGAGACCGTCCAGAACATCCTGGTCTTCCGCTTCGCCAACGGCATCTTCGAGAACGTCTGGAACCGCAACTACATCGACCACGTCGAGATCACCGCCGCCGAGTCGATCGGCATCGAAGGCCGCGGCCCCTTCTACGAGCAGGCCGGTGCTCTTCGCGACGTCGTCCAGAATCACGTCATGGAACTGCTCTCCTTTGTCGCGATGGAGCCCCCAGTCTCCTTCGACGCAGCCGCCGTCCGCGCCGAGAAGGTAAAGGTGTGGAAGGCGATCCAGCCCATCCACCCCTCCGACACCGTCCGCGGACAGTACGGCCCAGGCAAGGTCGACGGCCAACAGGTACCCGGCTACCGGCAGGAGGATCGCGTCAACCCCCGCTCACAGACCGAGACCTACGCCGCCCTCCGCCTTGAGATCGAGAACTGGCGATGGGCCGGCGTCCCCTTCTATCTCCGCGCAGGAAAGCGCCTCGCCAAGCGCGTCACCGAGATCACCATCCAGTTCAAGCAGCCGCCGTTGCTGCTCTTCAAGGATCCCGAAGGTAAAGGCGCCGAAAGCATCCAGCCCAACATCATCTCCATGCGCATCCAGCCGGATGAGGGCATCAGCCTCAGTTTCAGCGCCAAAATCCCTGGGCCAAACATGGATATCGGCTCCGTGAACATGGACTTTTCGTATGCTGCCACCTTCGGCAAATCGTCCGCCAACGGTTACGAACGTCTCCTGCTCGATGCCATGCTCGGAGATGGAACCCTCTTTGAGCACAGGGACGGCGTCGAAGCGACATGGGCGCTGATGACGCCAATCCTCCAGTCCTGGGCCGCAAACCCGATCCGCGACTTTCCGAACTACGCCGCCGGCACATGGGGACCCGCAACCTCGGACGCGCTTCTCAAATTCGATGGAAGGAACTGGACCAAACTCTAAGCGGTCCGTATCTGTCTGCTCACCTACTCCCTATGCCCGCGACCATCGCTGTTACATATTCAATCTGGAATTCGCCTTCAATCCTTGCCCTGGCTGCGGCACAGGTCTTTGCCGATGCTGTGGCGCAAGCTGTTGCCGCGCGCGGTGTCGCTCGCATCGCCATCTCGGGCGGCACGACGCCGAAGGCTATGTTCGCCCTTCTGGCTGATCCGTCACAGCCCTTTGCGAAGAGCATCCCCTGGGACAAGCTACAGCTGTACTGGGTGGACGAGCGCTGCGTTCCGCCAGACAACGCAGAGTCGAACTTCCATATGACAAAGGAGGCCATGCTCAGCAAGGTTCCCCTGCCCGCTGAGAATATCCACCGCATGGAAGGGGAACTCGATCCCGAAGAAGCCGCCTCACGCTATGAGAGCGTCCTCCGAAACACCATGCGCCTCGAAGGTGCCGAGTTACCCGTGTTTGACCTTGTGCTTTTAGGCATGGGCGACGATGGCCACACGGCTTCGCTCTTTCCGCATACTGCCGCTCTCCACGAGATGAGCCGTTTGGCTGTCGCGAATCACGTCCTCCAGAAGGAGACGTGGCGCATTACGCTGACATGGCCGGTCATCAACCAGGGTCGGCAGGTCGCTTTTCTCATCGAAGGTGCGGGCAAGACAGACATCCTGGCGGAAGTGCTCACCGGTCCGCGCGACTCGGAGCGTCTACCCTCCCAGCTGATTCGCCCCGCGAACGGAAATCTCGAATTCCTGCTCGATGAGGCAGCCGCGGCGAAACTGCCGCCAGCATCAAATACTCTGGTCACTCCCGGCGGAACACACCGGGTTGGCACCCTGGAGCTATAAGCGATGAGCTCGCTCGTCCTTGCAGGCGATATCGGCGGTACCAAGGTACACCTTGCTCTCTACAGCTTTGAAGGTGGGCGGCTTCGGGTGGTCCGCGATGAGAAGTTTGCCGCGCATGAGTTTGCCGCGCTAGACCTGGTCGTGAACAAGTTCCTCTCTGCCGAAGCGGGCGGAGACGCCCATGACATTGTCGCCGCGTGCTTCGGTTGTCCAGGCCCCGTTCGCGACGGTCGCCTAAAGCTCACCAACCTGCCCTGGACGCTCGACGTCCACGACCTAGCGAAGAGCCTCGAAATTCAGCAGATCTTCCTGATCAACGATCTCGAGGCAAACGGCTACGGCATCCCGGAGCTCGCGCCGGAGAGCATCTACACATTGCACCGTGCGGACGAGAGCGCTGTGGGGCATCGCGGCCTTATCGCTGCGGGCACAGGCTTGGGCGAAGCCTTGCTTATCTGGGACGGCAAACAAAGTCACACGCCGCTTCCGTCGGAGGGAGGCCACTGCGACTTCGGGCCCCGAACCGATACCGACGTGGCTCTGCTCCAATATCTTCGTCGCACGCTCGGTGGCCGTGTGAGTTGTGAGCGCGTCGTCTCCGGCCAGGGTATCCGGAATATCTACGCGTTCCTCCGGGATGACCAGAAGTGGGAAGAGCCCGCGTGGCTCCGCGAACGCCTCTCTGCCGCCGCCGATCCGAACACCGTCGTCTGCGACTGCGCGGAAGACGGATCAAGCCCCATCTGCTTCGAGGCCATGCAGATCTTCTCTGCCGCCTACGGCGCCGAAGCTGGCAATATTGCTCTCAAGGTACTTGCAGCCGGCGGGATCTACCTCGGCGGCGGTATCGCCCCCAAGATCTTGAAGACGCTTGCAAACGGTGCTTTCACCGAGGCCTTCCTGGACAAGGGCCGGCTGTCCTCGGTCCTCGATGCGATTCCCGTTCGGGTGATCCTCGATGACACCTGCGCCCTCCTTGGAGCCGCAGCTTACGCAGAAGCACGCGCATCCGAGACCTCGGGCCGCTCCGCTCGAACCGCATCCATCTCCGGCTGAACGCGTTGCCATTCGTCCCATCTCGTCCGGCAATTTAGCATCGACGGATGCGATCTGTAGCTCGCTTCTGCCCCATCCCCCTCGTTTTTCTGGTCGTTCTTCTGTCAGCAGACGTACGCGCCCAACGCCTTCCTACAAATGCTCGCCCCGGGCACTATGCCCTCCATCTGACCCCGGATCTCCGAGCTGCAACCTTCACGGGAAGCGAGTCGATCGACCTGACGCTCGACGAGCCTGGTCGAACGATCACACTGAATGCCGCTGAGCTTCAGTTCACCTCCGTGACCGCAGTCCCTGGACCTCCCTCTGTTCCGCGGCCACCTGCTGCATCCGCGAAACGGAACCAAGTTCCCGCCGAGACACCCTTTCCTGAAAGACTCCATGCTTCCGAGGAGCAGACCGCCGTAGTCACCCTGGATCCTGGCAAGGAGCAGGCGACGTTCACGTTTCCGCAGCCGCTCGCCGCCGGCCCGCTCACTCTCCACGTCCGGTATACCGGCGTGCTCAACGACAAGCTCCGCGGCTTCTATCTCTCAAAGACGAAGGCCCGCAACTACGCTGTCACCCAGTTTGAGCCGACCGATGCTCGTCGCGCCTTCCCGGCCTTTGACGAACCGGCCTTGAAGGCCACCTTCGACATAGAGCTAACCGTGGACTCCGGCGACACGGTTATCTCCAATACGAACCAGATTGCGGATACACCCACCGGCGCCGGAAAACACACCCTGCGTTTAGCGACCACACCGAAGATGTCCACGTATCTCGTCGCCTTTCTGGTCGGCGATTTCCGGTGCACCGGCGGGTCTTCGGACGGCGTTCCCATCCGAGCCTGTTCCACACCGGACAAAGTTTCCATGACGGGCTTTGCCGTCCAATCGGCAAAGTACATCCTGCACTACTACGACACATACTTCGGCATCAAATACCCCCTGCCCAAGCTCGATATGATCGCTCTCCCCGACTTTGAGGCTGGAGCGATGGAGAACTTCGGTTGCATCACCTATCGTGAGACAGACCTCTTGCTGGACCCCAAGTCGGCGGTTACGGCAGACCGGATGCGCGTCGCCAATGTAGTCGCCCACGAGATGGCGCATCAATGGTTCGGGGACATGGTGACGATGCGCTGGTGGGACGACCTCTGGCTGAACGAGGGCTTTGCGACCTGGATGGAAGCCAAACCGGTTGCACAGTGGCATCCCGAGTGGCACATTCCGGAAGAAACCGCACGCAGTCTGGACGCCACGCTGAATGAGGACGCGCAGGCGATCACTCGCTCCATACGAACAAAGGCCGAAACTCCTGGAGAGATCAACGAGCTCTTCGACGGAATTGCGTATGGAAAGGCCGGCGCCGTTCTCGGTATGGTCGAGCATTATCTCGGTGAAGAGACTTTTCGGCAGGGCGTGCACAATTACCTGAGCGCCCATCTCTACGCGAACGCGACAGCCGAGGATTTCTGGAACGCGCAGACCAGCACCAGTCATCAGCCAGTCGACAGGATCATGCAGAGCTTTGTCGATCAGCCGGGTGTTCCACTCCTCACGCTTCCCTCGTCTACAACCGACGGCCAACTCCGGCAGGGGCGCTTTTTCCTCTCTCCGGAAACCGTGCATTCCGCCGAGGAACGAAACGCGGTTCGTGCCTGGACAATCCCGGTCTGCGTTACATCTACGCCCAAGTCGGCCTGTGCGCTTATCACACCGACGGAGAGCTCTTTGCCTGTCTCTGCCAGCCCACAAAACGGGTCCCTCTACGCCAACGCAGGTGGCATCGGCTACTACCGTACCGCCTATCTTCCTCGGCAGCGTCTGGCCATTGTGGCGAGGGCGGAAACGGACCTCAACGCGATAGAACGCATCAGCCTCATCGGTGACCAATGGGCGTTGACGCGCGCAAACCACGGGAGCGTCGCGGACTTCCTTGGACTCCTGCTTGCCCTCAAAGGCGATCCGAGCGCAGCTGTTCTCAACACGGCGATCGACAAGACGGACGCGATCGGGAACAGCCTTGCGGCCGACACAGCACAACGCCAGGCCTTTGCTGCCGCGCTTCAGAAGCAGTTCGCCCCCGTCTACAACGATCTCGGGAGGCCGCGCAAAAGCGACATCCTGGACGTAAGTCAACGGCGCGCCCGCCTCTTCGAACTCCTCGGTGCTGCCGACGATCCTGCTGTCCTCAGCCAGGCTCGCCAGACTGCTGACCGCATCTTCCCCGCGCAGCAAGGCCCCAGAAGTCGCAAAAGCATGCGGGAAGAGGACGCAGCTCTCGCCGATGCTGCCGTCGCAGTCGCGGCGGCGCACGGTTCTCCCGACCTCTACAACCGTGTGCTCGAGATGAGCAAGGTTGAACGGGACCCGGCTCGTCAGACCGAGGCCTTACGAACTCTCGCGCTCTTCCCGGATCCGGCACTGGTGACGCGCACGCTGGAGTACAGCACGTCCGGGCGGGTGCGCAACCAGGACAGCTGGATTCCCATGGTCGTCCTTCTTACCCGGCGGGAGACGCGCGATATCGCCTGGAATTGGATCCAGCAGCATTGGGGTTTGGTTCAGGCGCAGTTCACAACCAACTCCGGGTCCCGGATCGTCGCGGCGACTGGAAACCTGTGCACAGAGGAGCAGAAACACCAGGTTGCCAACTTCTTCGGCGAACACAAGGTCGAGGCGGCCGACCGAACGCTCCTGAAGGCTCTGGACAATATCGAAAGTTGTGTAGATCTGCGCCGAGAGCAGGCTCCAAGCCTCGCGGAGTGGCTTCGGCAACAGGCTACGGTCTCCCATGCGGGAGCGCACACCTCAGCGCAGCGCTGATGTTCTTTGTCCCGAGGTCTGGAGAATTCTTCTGAACCAAAAGGGACCTCTAAAACGCCGGGGATGTTGACATCCATCCCGGGCGCAAGTAACTTCCAACCTGAGGACACCCCATGAAGAAAACCGGTCTCTTACTGCTTGGCTCTGCTCTCTTCTTCTCCGTCTCGATGTCCCTTCACGCACAAACGCCGATCAACGGGTGTGTCAATTCGCCCGAGAACCCGACCGCGATTCTTGCGCTGCTCGGGTCTGCCGGTGCTTTCCTCTCGATGCGCCGAAGAAGGTAGGATCGCTATTCGAACTGTCCGGATTGGACGACCCAACACCACTTTCAAGTAGACCTCGCAGTCCATCTGCGGATATCCCAAACGTGGGTGTTGATCGCAGCCCGATTTCGGGTAGGATCGGCAGCGGATTCCTATGTCCACACTTCCAGTTGCCGCTTCCTTTCCGACCAAAGTTCCCGTCGGCCCTCGCCAGCCTGCGCCGGCAACGTCGGCGGCAATTGCTACCGTGCTCAGCGTCCTCGGTGTCTCTGCTGTCTGGCCGACCGCGCTTTATCTTTGGTCGCTTTGGACGACAGACCCTCTCAAGTCGATCGGGATGTTCATACCACTCGTTAGTCTGGCGTTGATCTTGCGCGTCTGGCAACGGCTTCATTGGGAGATGCGAGGTACATGGTGGGGTCTTGTCCTTCTGCTTCTGACCTCCGTCTCCGTCCACCTTCGCGAGCAGGCCGTTCTCCTCTACATCCTGTCTCCAAGCTGGTCGATCAATCTGCCGCCGCACTCGCTTGTTGCTTTCAGCTACGTCTCTGGAGCCGTGCTTCTCTTCGGTGGCGTCCGCCTGTACCAGGCAGCCTTGTTCCCGATTCTGCTAGTCTGGCTCGTAAACCCCGTTCCCCATATCTTCAACGTCTTCGTCGACCTTCCGCTTCAGCGGATGTCCGCACACGTAGCCCGCGCTTTTGCTCACGCCCTCGGACAGCCCCTGACACCCGACCAGATGCGGCTTATGTTTACGCCTGATTTCGGAATGTTTATCGCTCCAGGCTGCAACGGGATCCGTGGTGCGGTCACCATGGGGATCATCGCCCTCGTCGTCGGATACCTCGCCCGCTTCCGTCCATCTGCTCGTTTTCTTGCCGTGATCGCCGCCGTTCTTCTTGGCTATCTCTTCAACTTCGTCCGTCTCTGCACCCTCGTTCTCTACTACATCGTTGCGCTCCAATCCACGTGGCTCCAAAGGCACGCCGAGATGGCGGACTATCTCATCGGTGGTGCGCTCTTCGTCGTTGCAACTTGGCTGCTCTTCCGTGCAGTGCGGATCTTTGGTGCGCCGCTCCCTCCGGACGGGCAGGAAGCCGCCCCCTTCAACGGCACAAAAAGATCGATTGATCGCGCGAGCGTGGGAGCCTCATCCCAGGCAGGACGGAGCGTTGCACTTCGCTTTGGAGCCATGTCGCTGCTGATTCTCTTTGGCGGCTCGCGGCTGGTTCATGGTCTCGTTCAGGCTCGGTCGGTTCATGCTGTGTCCCCGGATGAGAGACAGCTCGGGCGCTTCCCTCAGCACATCGGCTCTTATACCCTCCTTCGGTCCTGGAATGAGTCCCTTCCCGCCGGCGCTCTCGTCTACCACTGGGCGGAGTACGCTCCTCCAGGCGACGGCGCTCACATCGCCATCGGCGTCTCCCCTGTGCTGGGCGCGCATGACACCCTGGTCTGCCACTCTGCTCGCGGCGAGGATCCACTCTGGCACGAACAACTGGACATCGCTACAGTTGGAAATCCCAGTACCGGCTTCAGCACATCGTTCTTCAACGATGGCGCTACGCAGTATGTCGAGGCGTCTACCCTCTGTCGCGGTGCAACCTGCGGAGAGTACGCGCCTACGGACAACAGGCGGGGGTTCGTCTACAGCAAGCCCGATCCCGTGGGGCTGCTCCTCAGCCTTGATGACCAACGGCCGATTCCCATCCTGCTTCGGGTCGAGACGATCGACACCAGCCTCGCTCCCGACCTCGCCCGCGCACGTCTGCTCGGAAATCTGCGCAGCTTTCTCGCCTCAGTTCGTCTGGAGAGCTTGACCGAACCCTACCGCCATCACTGAGCTTGGATCCGATCCGCGCCGTCACCGCGCGATGGTGAGATCTGCGTTCAGAGCATCGAGAGCGGAGGCCTGGGCACCCGCATTGCCGACCGTAGGCGGCCCCGACCACACTGTACTGAAGCGGCCGTCGGCGGTGCGAGCGGTCGACCAGACCGAATTCGCGTTGTTCCGGAGGAACTCGGCAAAGCGCGGATCGGGCGCAGCCTCCTGCAGTTGCGCCAGATTACGGCTGAAGATGCCCTTGAACTGCACCCCATCTTCTCCACATTCAGGCTCGCAGGGATCGTGCAAAACACCGCTCGCGTCAGTGAGATGAGTGATCGCTGCCATGGCGATGCGGTTCGCAGGTTGTCTCAGGTCTGGCTGCTTCGCGGCATGGCTCAATGCGGTCAGGCCGCCCAGGATAACGCCCTGGTTGTAGCTCCACGTCGTTCTTCCATTGTTGTGGCAGGCGTCGTCCAGACCGTCGTTGACAAGGCCGTCCGCGTTGATCATGCCCGACCCGGAGAACCACCGCCACTCGCGGCTTGCCCAATCCAGGTAGCGTGCTCGCTCCGACCGGTGGGCGTGGAGTGCCAGCTTCGCCGCTACTTCGAGAAAGAGCTCGTTGGCGATGGCGTTCTTGTAGTGCCGGTCCTTCTTCCACCAGGTGCCACCGCCGCAGGTCTGGTCCCAACCTCCGCTCATGTCCGTGAAGATGACCTTGGCGGCGTTCAAATAACGTTTGTCACGGGTGAGATCGTAGGCATCGATCCAGGCCAGCGCCCACCAGCCTTCGTCGTCATAGAACTCGTTGAGGAAATTGGGAAAGCGTTGAGGTGCCTGTGTGAAGGTGTTCCTCAGAACCGGGGGGACGGCATGGTCGTGGGTCAGGCGCGACTCGTCGGTGAGCGCCGTGATGGCGTTCGCAGAGTTCCACCAACCCGTAGTGTTGAACAGGCCGGTGTCATGGTTGTAGAGGGTGAGCAGGGCAGCGGCGGCCGCGTGGGAGCGGTCGGCAGCCTCTGCACGTGAGGTCGTGATTGGAGCAGTTCCTTGTGCGACTGCAGATGGGACTGTTGCCAGTGAGCAAAGCGCAAATGCGACTAGAAGACGTAAGCGAAGACGCGCGGAAATCGGCATGGACGAACCTCCGTATCTATCGCAGCAGCAGAGAGACAATGCTGGCGCTCATCAAATTAGCCATCGTTCCCGCGAGCATGGCCCGCAGACCGAGGCGAGCCAGGTCGTTGCGGCGTCGCGGAACAAGAGCGCCGATACCGCCGATCTGCATGCCGATGGAGCCGAGGTTCGCGAAGCCGCAGAGCGCAAACGTGGCGATTGAAAACGTGCGCGGGGATAAGTTGGACTTGAGCGCACCAAGCTGGGTGAAGGCGATGAACTCGTTCAGGACAGTGCGTGTGCCGAGAAGGTTGCCGATGACCGGGGCTTCGCGCCAGGGGATTCCGATGAGCCACGCAACAGGGGCGCCGACGACGCCGAGGATGGAGTTGAGCGAGTGCGGCGTGCGGAGATGGCCGTGCGCCCAGGCAAAGTTGGAGATCCCGAGCAGAATGGCGTTCACGAGACCCACCAGGGCAAGAAAACTGATGAGCATGATCGCCACATTAAAGGCGAGTTGGCCGCCGTCAATGGTGCCGCGAGCGATCGCCGAAAGCAGGTTCTCGTTGCGATGCTCCTCTTCGGGAGGCATATGGACCGTACCCGCGGTGGCGGGAACTTCGGTCTCAGGAACAAGCATCTTGGCGACCAGGATAGTGCCCGGAGCGGTCATGATGACGGCCGAAAGAAGGTCCTGGGCATGGATGCCGAACGAGATGTAAGCCGCCATGATGCCGCCCGAGACGTGAGCCATGCCCGAGGTCATGATCGTCATCAGCTCGGAATTGGTAGCGCCATCGAGGAACGGTCGAATCGTGAGCGGAGCCTCCGTCTGGCCCATAAAAATGCTGGCAGCGACGTTTGTACTCTCCGCTCCACTCGTGCCCATCGTCCGTTGCATGATCCACGCGACAACACGGATGACCCATTGCATGATCCCGATGTGGTACAGCACAGCAAAGAACGCCGAAACGAAGATGATCGTGGGGAGCACGGCAAAGGCCAAGACGGCGAGGGGGTTCCCGGGTGTTCCGAGCAGTCCGAACACAAGCGAGGAGCCGTCGACCGAGTGCGCCAGCAGCGATGTGACGAACTGCGAGCCGGCATGCAGAACGGTCTGGCCGAAGGTCCACTTGATGACGAGAAAGGCAAACAGGACCTGCAGCCCTAGACCCCATAGAACGGTGCGCCAGCGGATGGCGCGGCGGTTGGTGGAAAAGCCGTAGGCAACAGCTAGAAAAACGAAGAGGCCGAGAAGGCCAGTCAGACGTGGCAAGAAGACTCCCGACGGAGTGAAGATAGAAGAAACGTCAGCCTGCAGTGTAACTGCATCCGCTTACGCGCCCACGCTGGCTAGCTGGCCGAGGTGCTCTCTGCCACGATCTCCCGGACGAGCGGTGCGAGGCTCGGCGGATGCGCGTTTATCTGAAACGTCCCGGCGAGCATCTGGGCCGGTTCATCGAGGAGACCGCCGTCCTCCGCAAAGAGGGTCACGAGAGGCTGGCCATCTTCGATGGCATCACCCAGCTTGGCGTGCATCTCGATACCCGCGACAGCGCTGACCGGATCGCCGGGACGTGTGCGACCGGCGCCGAGACGCTGTACCGCCCAACCAACTTCCGTGCAGTCCATGCTCGAGAAAAAGCCGGCCCGCGGCGCAGTCAGGGTTCGTTGTGCAGATGGACCGTGAAGCTCGGCGGGATCCTTGAAGACGGAGGTATCACCGCCTTGCGCCTGGACGATCCTGAGCCAGGCTTGGTACGCTACCCCGCTTCGCAGCAGGCGGTCAGAGAGACGGAACCCGGCGTCAGGTGTCGGAGCGACGCCGGCGAGGTGGAGCATCCATCCGGAAAGTGTGAACGTGAGCTCGATGAGGTCGGCAGAGAGGGGATGAGGTTTGCCCTGGAGGATCTCGACACACTCCCGCACTTCGACCCAGTTTCCGCCAAAGCGGCCCAGCGGTTGATCCATGGAGGTGAGCAGAGCGACCGTGCGCGTGCCCGCTGCTTCCCCTGTGCGCACCATAAGCTCGGCAAGAAAGCGGGCTTCCTCCGGCCGCTTGAGAAACGCACCGGAGCCTGTTTTGACATCGAGAACAAGAGCCTGAAGTCCCGCGGCGAGCTTTTTGCTCATGATGCTCGCGCAGATGAGGGAAGGCGATTCAACGGTAGCGGTGTGGTCGCGGAGAGCGTAGAGAATCCGATCGGCCGGAACGAGGTCCGGTGTCTGGCCAACCAGCGCAGCGCGTGTCTGGCAGAGAACCTGATCCATCTCGGCGAGCGAAAGTTGGGTCCGAAATCCAGGGATCGTTTCAAGCTTGTCGAGCGTACCTCCCGTGTGGCCGAGAGATCGCCCGCTGATCATCGGAATGACCGGGAAACTCTGCGCTAAGGCAGAGGTCTGAAGCTCCTCTAGTGTCGGGGCGAGTTCAAAACTTGCCGCAGCGATGATGGGCGCGATCAAAAGTGAGGTCTTGTCACCGACACCGCCGGTCGAATGTTTGTCGACAGAGATACTCTTCGGCAGCGTTGTCCGAAACGTCTCGCCGGAAAAGCGCATGGCGCGCGTAAGTGTGTTGAGCTCTCCGGACGAGAGACCGCGGAGAAAGATCGCCATCAGAAATGCCGCAATCTGCGGCTCGGTCCACGTGAGCGACTGCGCGTCCGGCATCGTTGTCGTCGCTGACGAAGTGTTGTGCGACGTCTGGACGATGGATCGAACGAACGACTCGATCTCCTCGGAGGTGAGCTCAAGCCCGTCCCGTTTGCGACGGATCAGATCCAGCGGATGAAAGGTAGGGGCCATAGTGTCAGGTCGTCAAGTTTAGAGCTGGAAGGCGAAGCCGGCGGGAAGAAGGTCCCTGATCGGCGAACTGGTTTGTCTGCCGTCCTCGCCCGGGTAAAAGACCCAGGTGTCAGTCGTGCTGAACTCGAGAATAGTCTGTCGGCACGCTCCGCAGGGGGAAGAGGACGCGCGATTGAGGTTGGCGATGACGACGGCTCGGAGTTTGAGCAGAGGTCCAAAGGCAGCGACGGCAGAGACAATCGCCGTCTGTTCCGCGCAGGTCGTAAGTCGAAACGAGCTGTTCTCGACGTTACATCCGGCGACAATCAGGTCAGGTTCGGGGCTGGCCAGCAGAAGTGCCGCGCCCACGCGAAATCCGCTGTACGGGGCGTAGGCATGTTCCGCGGCGACGTTGGCTCGACGGTGGAGGTCGACAATCATCGCGAGTTCGAGTCCACTGGGATGAGGAGCTTCTGGCATGGCTTTGAGTGAGGCTACGTCTCGCCGAGAGCGAAGGCAAGTCTCTGCCACGTACACAAGAGGTTGAGGCGCTCTGGTCAGACTCGGCGGATGGAGCGTCTAACAACATGGAAGCGTATGACAGAGGCGGAAGGATCTGGTTCCGCGGTGTCATTCTCATATCGCATGCCCATAAAGTCGCCAAAACGCAAGCCGAAGAGATCTTCCGACGCGGGTCAGATCGCCGATCCAGATGGGTCGGTGCTTCCCGCAGCTGAGCTTGCTGACCCCCCCGGTTCTCCCGACGTTCTGAGCTTGTTTCATCCCGTCACGGCGCAGTGGTTTCGCGCTGTTTTTGACGGTCCGACCGCGCCTCAGGTAGAAGGTTGGCCGGCGATCGCGCGTGGCGAATCTACGCTGATTCTCGCGCCCACAGGCACCGGAAAGACGCTCACCGCGTTCCTCTGGTGCCTCGATAAGTTGATGCTTCGAACACCTCCCGAGGCCGAGCGTGGGTGCCGCGTCCTGTATCTGTCGCCGCTGAAGGCGCTTGCCGTGGATGTGGAACGGAACCTGCGATCGCCTCTGGCAGGCATTGCAAACGTGGCCAGGCGCGAAGGCGTCTCAGTTCGGATTCCGGAGATCAGCGTTCGAACGGGGGATACCAGCCAGAAAGAACGGGCCCGGTTTCGTCGGCACCCCGGAGACATCCTGATTACCACCCCCGAGAGTCTGTACCTGATGCTGACCTCGGAGGCGGGCGAGGCGCTTCGCTCCGTCGAGACCGTCATTATCGACGAGATCCATGCGCTGGTTCCCTCAAAGCGCGGCGCGCATATGGCGCTGTCGCTTGAGCGCTTGGAGGCGCTGACAGGACGCAAACTCCAGAGAGTCGGTCTTAGCGCAACGCAGCGGCCGCTTGAGGAGGTCGCACGCTTTCTCGGCGGTGCGGAGGTGCGCTCTGCCGAGATCTCCAATAGCAACGCAGACCCTGCTCTTCTTGGGGCTAGATCAGCCGCAGATGAGACGTCCGGGTTGATGGCGCTGAACAGCGTCGGTCTGGAGAAGGTCACAGAGGCTCTGCCGGAGGATTCCGCGGAGCAGGATGCGCGCCTCGGCGTGCGCTACCGCCCGGTGACGATCGTGAACGCGGGCGCGCGCAAGATGCTGGAGCTTAGGGTCGAAGTTCCGGTCGAGGATATGGCAAAGCTGGGCGAGATCGACGATCTACCGAGCGGACCCGCGAGCCAGGGACCCAAGCGTACGTCGATCTGGCAATCGATCCATCCGCGGTTGCTGGAGATTATTCGAGGCCGAACTTCCACGCTGATCTTCGTCAATGCGCGTCGCGTCGCGGAGCGTCTGGCCGGCGCTCTGAACGATCTAGCCGGCGAACAGATCGCGCGCGCGCACCACGGATCGCTGGCCGCCACGCAGCGGTCCGAGATCGAAGAGCTGCTAAAGGCGGGTAAGATCCGCGCTCTCGTGGCTACCAGTTCGCTTGAGCTCGGCATCGATATGGGCGCCGTCGATCTCGTCATTCAGATCGAGGCGCCACCAAGCGTGGCGAGCGGGATGCAGCGCATCGGGCGCGCTGGGCACCAGGTCGGCGCGCCCTCAAACGGGATCATCTTTCCGAAGTATCGGGCCGATCTGATTGCGTGTGCCGCCGTGACGCGTGCAATGCACGAGGGTCACGTCGAGTCCACACGCTTTCTGCGAAATCCGTTGGACGTGCTCGCGCAGCAGATGGTCGCCGTCATCGCGCATCCCCCGCTCGGAGTCGACGACGCAGATCGGCGCTCAAAGGGCAAGACGGACGAGGAGGCGAGTCCGGGAATCAGCTATGACGCGCTTCTGGGGCTGGTGCGCGGAGCGGCGCCGTTTGCGGCCATGAGCCAGGCGGTGTTCGATGGCGTACTCGACATGCTGGCCGGTCGCTATCCATCGGACGAGTTCGCCGATCTGCGGCCGCGCGTCACCTGGGATCGAACGCGGGATTGGATTACGCCGCGGCAGGGCGTCAAGAAGATCGCGATCCTGAACGGCGGGACCATCCCCGACCGCGGCACGTATGGCGTCTTCCTTGCCGGCGCGCATGCAAAGCCGGTGCGTGTGGGTGAGCTCGACGAAGAGATGGTGTTTGAACAGAGGACGGGCGACACGTTCATCCTCGGCGCTTCGACGTGGCGGGTAGAGGAGATCACGCACGACCGTGTTCTCGTCAGCCCGGCGCCGGGCGACCCGGGCAAGATGCCGTTCTGGCATGGCGACCAGGCCGGTCGACCCATCGAGTTTGGCCGGCGCATCGGCGCTCTGGTGCGAGAACTCCGAGAGATGCCCCGCTCGGTCGCCATCACCCGTCTGACGCAGGAGCACGACCTCGAACCGAAGGCCGCCGAGAATGTGCTGCGTTATCTCGCCGACCAGGAGTTGGCAAGCGGATTTGTTCCCGACGATCGAACCATCGTAATTGAACGTGTGCGCGATGAATTGGGCGACTGGCGCGTCTGCTGCCTGACGCCGTTCGGCAGCAGAATTCACGCTCCATGGGCGATGGCCGTAACGGCAAAGATCCGCGCCGAGGGTGGTCCGGAGGTCGAGACAATGTGGTCGGAGGACGGCTTCTGCCTCCGCTTCCCAGAGGCGGAACAGCCGCCCGATGTGGAATGCCTGATGCTCGATCCGGCCGAAGCGGCGGATCTGGTGCTGCGGCAACTGGGCGCGACGGCGCTGTTCGCCGCCAAGTTTCGTGAGAGTGCGGCACGAGCCCTCCTTCTGCCGCGACGACGAGCCGACGGTCGAACCCCGCTCTGGCAGCAGAGGAAACGGTCGTATGACCTCCTGGGTGTGGCAAGCCGGTACCCTTCGTTCCCCATTCTGCTCGAAGCCTACCGCGAGGTCCTCCGAGACGTGTTCGACATGCCCGCGTTGATGGAAACCCTGCGCTCGATCGGCAACCGGAGCCTGCGAGTCCATACGGTGGACGCCCGGACGCCCAGCCCTTTCGCTTCGGCGCTGCTCTTCAGCTATGTCGCCAACTACATCTACGACGGCGATGCGCCTCTGGCCGAGCGCCGGGCTCAGGCGCTTTCGATCGATCAGGATCAACTCCGCGAACTGATGGGCGACGCGGATCTGCGCGAACTTCTGGACCTTGCCGCAATCGAGGAGACCGAGGAGCAGCTGCAGTGCCTTGCCGAAACCTACAAAGCCCGCTCAATGGACGGTGTGCACGATCTGCTGCTGCGTTTGGGCGATCTTTCTCGCGCGGAACTTCGGCTCCGGACCGTCTCGGAGGAGGTAGCGGCATCCGCAGACCGGTTGATCAAGGCTCGGCGCGTGCTGGAGGTCCAGGTCGCGAACGAGCGGCGATTGATTGCCGTCGAAGATGCAGCGCGGTATCGAGACGCGATCGGGGTTCCGCTGCCGCCCGGTCTGCCGACGGCATTTCTCAGTGAAGTTCCCGACGCTCTGCTCGATCTCGTGCGACGTTTTGCGCGCACCCACGGACCGTTTACGACACGCGACGCCGCCACCCGATTCGCCGTGCCGAATGACAGCGCGGAAGCCGTACTGAACCGTCTGGTGCAGGCGGGACGGGTGCAGGAGGGTGGCTTCCGGCCCGGCGGGGTGCACCGTGAGTGGTGCGACGTCGAGGTCCTGCGAACGGTCCGGCGAAAGTCGCTCGCGCGCCTCCGCAAGGAGGTCGAGCCGGTCGAGCAGAGGGTGCTGGCGCGGCTGTTTACGCGGTGGCAGGGAGTGGTGCAGCCGCGCCGAGGGCTCGATGCGCTGCTCGATACAGTCGAGAACCTGCAAGGTGCGCCGCTGCCGGCGTCCATTCTCGAGACGGAGATCCTTCCCGCGCGGGTCTCGGGATACAAGTCGTCCGATCTCGACACGCTGATCGCCGCGGGTGAAGTCGTCTGGTGCGGCTTGGAATCGCTGGGCGAGCGGGATGGCCGGATCGGGCTTTATCTGGCGGAGAAACTGCCCGTGCTTTGGCCGCCGTCAAAGATAGCTGAAAGCATGGAACAGGGAACAGGGAATAGGGAACAGAAAGCCTCGGTCGACCCAGAGGCGCTGTCCGACAAGGAACGGGAGGTCATTGGTTCTTTGCGGGCACGGGGAGCTCTCTTTTTTCAAGAGCTGCATGACGGTGTGGGCGGAGGGTATCCGGGTGAGACGATCGACGCCCTCTGGTCGCTCGTCTGGCGTGGGATGGTCCGTAACGACGGTCTGGCGGCGCTGCGGGCGTACTGCGACCGGGCTACCGCCTCGACCGCCAAGAGTGGTCGTCCGGCGGCACGGCGGGTGCATAACCAGGCCGGATTCCGGTCGCGCCGGACGACCCCGCCGACCGTGCAGGGGCGCTGGTCGCTCAACGATCCGGCGTTCGCGGAGGCCGGGGCGGCGCGGTCGACCGAGTGGAGCCACGCCGAGGCGCAGCAACTGCTCGCGCGCTACGGCGTGGTCTTTCGGGAGACGGCGCACGTCGAGGGTCTCGTGGGCGGCTTCTCGGCCGTGTACGACGTCCTCAAGGCGATGGAGGAGAGCGGACGCATCCGCCGGGGATTCTTCGCCGCTGACCTTGGAGCGACGCAGTTCGCCATGCCGGCGGCAGTTGACCTGCTGCGCAGCCTGCGCTCACAGCCGGTGGACGACAAGGCCGAGATGCTGCAGCTGGCAGCCACCGACCCGGCGAATCCGTATGGCGCCTTGCTGAAGTGGCCGCAGGCGGCTGAGGCTGGATCGTCGCTTACGCGGAGTGTCGGGGCGCGAGTCGTCCTGCGCGATGGGGCGCTAGTGGCCTACTTGCGCCGCGGCAATCCCAATCTGCAGATCTTCCTGCCCGAGGAGGAGCCGCAACGATCGCAGGTGGCGCGCGATCTGGCGGAGTTCCTGGTAGGCCGGGTGCAGCAGAAGGAGGCCGAAGACGACGCCGGCAGCCGCGTGGGGATGCTGATCACCTCGGTCAACGGCGTCTCGGTCGTCGAACATCCAATGTCTCGCTTCCTGCTTGACGCCGGTTTTCAGGCGGCGCCGCTGGGGTTCAATGTGCGGCGGAACTTGCCGCGGCTACCGGGAAGCGGAGCGGTGGCGAGCGCCTAGTGGATTTGCATCTGGGCGCTCGCGAACGATCAGCGGATTGGGCTGGCACACGCGACAAGGTAAACCGTGATTGAGGGCCTGGGAGCCTCCCCTGAATCGGCGAAGTCACCCCTCATAAAGAGGGCGGGATGTGTCCTTCCTCGACGAAGAAGGAGCGCTGCGAGGGCGATGCGATTCAGGGAAGATCTCCGGCTGGGGCAGGTCAGGAAAGCGGGACGAGGTAGCCAGCGATGGAGACCTGCGCAGTGTTGCTGCGGCGGACGCTGCCTCCAGAGACTGCGATGGAGGGGGTGTGTCCGGCCTCGACATAGAAGGTTACGGGGCCGCCGCCGAAATAGTACTCATGTACGACGGCGTCCAGTGTGCCGCCGGGGAGCATGATCTCCGGTCCGAAGATGTAGCCGTCGATCATGAGGCTCGCATATGCGCCCACATAACCGGTGTTCTGGACGAAGCGGGCGGAAGCGTAGGTGACGACGAGCCGGTACCCAGCGGGAACGATGTCGAAGTTGGCGACGCAGTAAAAATCGTTCGGGCAGTTCGCCGCGGTCTGGTTGAACAAAACGGTTTGTTGGTACGGGTTACGACCTGGCTCGTCGGCGTTGCGGGTGAGCACAGGTCTTTGAGCGACAGCCGTAAGCGAAGGCGCAAAAAGGGCTAAAGCGGCGAGAGTACGGGCGAGAGGGTGCATGTGGAATCTCCGTGTGTGGGTGGGTGGGCTGTGGGTCGTCAGCGGCTGAGCCGGCGACGAACGAGGGTGCAGGCGGGTGCGGCAATTCCAGTGAGTAGAAGTGCTATCGACGAAGGTTCTGGCGTGACCGCGGAGGAGGAAGAAACGTCGAAGGCGTAGTTGGAGGTTCGGGTGGAATCGCTGGCCAGGTCGTAGAAGTCCGCCTGGAGTCCGATGAAGCCGTCGCCCAGTGAGCCGGAGCCATAGTTTTCCGCGAAGGAGAAGTTGTTCGGCAGGGTGACGGCGAGGATGTAGTTGCCGGCGGCGAGGCCGGTGAGCGAGAGGCGGGAGTCTCTGCAGGCAGGTCCGGGGTGAGCCGGGCCGCAAGGTCCGTCGTCGTTCGAGGCGACAAAGGTGGCGGTTGGGCCGGACCCGACGAAGAGGGAGACGTAGGTGTCGAATCCACCGGCGGCGATCGCCTCCCCGGCGGCGTTGGTTCCACCGGGGGCGTCGCTGGTGCCGCCGTAGCCGAAGCTCTGGATGGTGAGGTCAGCCGGGCCAACGAGGGTGAAGGAGGTAAGCAAGACGTCGTTGGGGTTGGTGGGGTCGAGGCTGCCGGTGTATGAGAAGGTGGTGGCTGAGCCCATGACGGGCGCGAAAACCAGGGCGAAGAAGAGTGTGAGAGGACGACGCTTCATTTAGGCTCCTTTCGGATCGTGCGCGGGAAGACGCCACGACCCGTTTGGCTGGGGAGGTACATCGGCGTTCGGGGGTATGGTGCAGATCTGCGCCGGAGCGTTTCACGGCGTAGATTTTGTAGAGGAAACGAGGGGCTATGCCGGAGGGCGACACAATCTTTCGGGCGGCGCGGGCGATGCAGAAGGCCATTGGGGGCCGTATGGTGACGGGGTTTGACACTGGCCTGGCTCCGTTGGCTCGGGTGAATGATGACACGCCGTTGGTGGGCCGTACGGTCGAGCGGGTGGAGTCGCGGGGGAAGTGGTGCCTCCTGTACTTCTCGGGCGACCTGATCCTGGTGACGCACATGCTCATGAGCGGGTCGTGGCACCTGTACCGCACGGGGGAGAAGTGGTGGATGGGGCGGAGCCGGATGCGGGTGGCGATCCGTACGGCGGAGTGGGAGGCGGTGGCGTTCAACGTACCGATCTGCGAGTTCCACACCCAGCGAAGTCTGGAGCGGTCAAGCCAGGTGCCAGAGCTGGGGCCGGACCTGCTGTCTGCGCAGTACACGGTTGAGGGCGGTGTTGCGCGTCTGCGTGAGTACGGGCTGGAGCATCCGGACGCGGAGATTGGGGTGGTGCTGCTGAACCAGCGCGTGCTCGCGGGGTTGGGCAACGTGTACAAGAGCGAGGTGCCGTTTGCCGCTGGGGTGAATCCGTTCCGGGCGATGCGAACGATCACGGCGCGCGAGCTGGAGCAGATGGCGGAGATCTCGCAGCGCTACATGAAAGCGAATGTTCTCGACGGGTCTACATCCATGGGTGGCGACGGGATCGTGACGTACTCCGGCAACCGCCGTACCACCGGCCGGATGGATCGGGAGGAGCGTCTGTGGGTGTATGGGCGGCAGGGGCAGGAGTGCCGGAGGTGCGGGACGATGGTCAACATGCGTAAGCAAGGCGAGCAGGCGCGATCCACATACTGGTGCCCGACGTGCCAGCCGTGGGTCGCGGCGGAGGGTCAGAGCCTGGCAGCTCCGGTGGGCGGCGATGTGCGGGGATCGCGGCGGCGTAAGGCGGGTTGCTGAGCGGATCTGTGTTCTGCCGGCGGCGACCTCCCGGCAATCGGGTAGGCCCCCCCGCCCCCCCTACGAAAGTGTGCAAAGTCTTCGAATCAAAGAGCTTAGATCTGGAACCCGATTTGAACTGTAGCGGAAAGGTCCCCCAATTCCGATACGGAAGCCATCAATAGGAGTTAGCCCTTCTAGAGCAAATTACCTGTTGCCGTGAAGCGGGCGTATTCGTGCAGAGCCGTTTTCCTTGGGAGAAAACGGCGTTGGGACCCGTGGCTCGCTATACACCCTACAGGTAATTTGCTTTAGGAGTTAGCGCTGCAAAACGAGCGACGCGAACTCGGCTGAGGGGAAGAGCCTCTGGAAGGAGAGATGTCCATATTTCTATTCTAGAGAAGCCGGGCAGTCTTTACGCCAATCTCCCAAGCCCGAGGGGTCAGGGGTGCGGGTCTGTCTGGAGTTGGGTTGGGGGTTTGCAGCTTTGGGAGCCGGGGACGTAGGTGCGCATCAGGGTTGCCAGATCGCGCTTGATCAGGGACACGCGTCCGGCTACGTCGCTCAGCATGGCGACGCGGTCGGTGAGGTCGTCGATGGAGACCTTGACGTCCCGGTTCTCGCTGGAGGTGAGGGCGGTGATTTTGCTGTGACGTTTCGGGTCGTCGGTCGGATCGAGCCGGCCTGCTCGGACCCACTCTGCTTTGAGCTGTTCGAGACGGGTTCCGCGGCTGGCGTCTTCCGTGGGTGGAACGCTGTCGAGATAGAGCAGCACGGCGGGCGGGTAGAAGGTGTCCAGCACGGGGGTGCGGTCGAACAGAGGAGCGAGCATGTTGGGCATTGCGCCGACGCTGGCGTCAGGGCCATGCTGCCTGCGGGCCGCCATCAGGGAGAGGATGGTGGAGGCGGCCCCGGCTCCGATGCCGATAGCGTCGCCGGTGTTCTGGGTTTTGCTGCCGAGGGTGGTGAATTGGGTGGCGCTTACCGCGGCGGAGACGCCCGATCCGGCGATGAGAGCAGCCGTGTTCAGACGGGCGACGGAGCGGTCGCGGCGACTCTGGAGGGAGGTGCGTAGATCGGAGAGTTTGCCGCGTTCATTGGAAAGTTGGGCGAGTACGCTATCGACGTCGAGGGAGGAAGCCTCGACGGATTCGACGAGTTCTTGACGTGCGGTCAGCTCCTCGAGGGTTGCGGGGGAGCCACAGGGGCGCTGCGATTGGAGAAAAAGTATCTTCTGCTGGACGGGCGTGAGGCCGAGGAGATCGGCGATCTGCGCGGAACTCTGTTGGCGTGCGACGTGCGACGAAGCCGATGGGTCAGAAGGGCGGGCTTGCGATCGAGCGACGGAGGGGGAGAGTAGAAGACAGACCAGCAGAGTGCGGCGGTGGAGCAGATCGGCTTTCTCGATCTTCATCGGCTTGTTCCTGGAGGGATTGAGAGACCTGGACCTAGGGCAATCCTAAGCCAAAGTGGGTGGGGCGATGGGCTCGGGATACGTCGTGTCATTTGCGTGCTGAGCGTGCCGAGTGGTTTGGCGGCACGGGTGGTTCTGTGGGCTGAGCCGTGCTTTGGCGGGACGGGACGTCTGCGCTGTTAAGGATGGCTGAGACCGCCGGAGGGAGGGGCTGGTCGGCATTTTTGAGGAGCAGGGAGACCTGCCACATCTGGTCTGTGGAGAGGAGGTGATTGAACGAGGGCATGCCGGTGAGGCGGATGCCGTTGGCGACCTTCCAGTAGGTCTCGCCGGTCTCGTCGTCGCTGACGCCGATGGTGCCTTTGCCGTGTTTGGTCCACAGCTGCGGGGCTGTGGGATACATCCACTTGCCAAACGGGGAGTCGTGACCGGGACTTCCGTGGCATGCGACGCAGCTGCTCATGTAGATGTGAGCGCCTTCCTCGAGACCGGCCGGTGTGACGCCGATGGGCGGAGACTGAAGTTGGCGGTCGATGCGAGCGTTCAGAGGGATGTGGACGATCTGGGCTTCGTCGGGGAAGGCGGGGTCGGCTGTCGCGACGGGTGGATGACCGTAGCGGATGTAGAGATAAAGTGCTGCGGCGATCGTTGGAAAGGCAAGAAAGAAGCCGAGGAGCAGAAGGCCGATGTTGGCGCGCAGATGGCGGTTAGGAGACACTTCTGACCTCGTGCGAGCAGGCTGGATTTAGAACCAGAGAGCGGCTGATGAGCGTGAGTGTACCTGTCTGGATTTGCTGCGGTGAACAATAAAACGAGGTCGCGGAAGATAGGTGAAGATGGGGATTACGGTTGTGGCTGCGGGGGCGGCTGCTTGCTTCTGTCGCCGCCGCCGAAGAGCTTCTGGAGGAAGTTTTTCTTTTTGGGTTGCGAGGGGTCAGGCTCGTCGACGGAGTTTTGGGGGAGGGAGTTGTCAGGCTGGTTCGGGCTGGAGCCGCCGAGGTTGAACAGGCGCTCGGTCAGGGATTGGGCGCTTTCGCCCATCTGGGAGCAGGTGTTTTGGGGTTGGGTGCCGTCGAGAAAGGCGGCGGTGAAGCTGTCGGGGCAAGTGGTGTCGGCGAGGAGGCTGGTCTCTTTGTTGATGCGGGCGACGGTGACGCCTTCGGGGGCGGCGAAGCTGTGGACGTCGGAGTACTGGGGGAGGAGGATGGCGCGCTTCATGAACTCGGCCCAGATGGGAGCGGCGGCCTTGGCGCCTTCGAGCTCGAGGTTGGTGTAGTCGTCGTTGCCGACCCAGACGATGCAGAGCAGGTTGGAGGTGTACCCGGCGAACCAGACGTCGTGGGAGGTGCCGGTTTTGCCGGCGGCGGGAGCGTTGAAGCCGAAGCGACGGACGGCGGCTCCGGTACCGCGAGCGATGACGCCTTCGAGCAGGGATTGGGTAAGGTAGGCGGCGCGGGGGTCCATCACCTGGCGGGCTTCGGGCGCGAAGTCGGAGACGATGTCGCCGTTGGCGTTGCGGACGCTGGCGAGCATCCAGGGGTTGAGGTGAACGCCGCCGTTGGCGAAGACAGTGTAGGCGCCCGCCATCTCGAGGGGTGTGGCGCTGTAGGTTCCGATCGCGACTGACGGCGTGGCACGAGCGCCGACGATGCCGGCGGAGCGGGCGAGGGCGGCGACATTCTCGTAACCGACCTTTTGCGCAAGGGCGATGGTGGCGATGTTGAGCGAGTGTTCGATGGCCGTAGCGGCGGTGACCATGCCGGGGTATTCGCCGCGCTGAAAGTTGCCCGGGGTGTAGGATTGGCCGCCGGTGCTGAAGTTCTGGGGGTCGTCGTTGAGCTTGCTGACTGCGGTGAAGACGCCGTCCTCGCCGAGGCTCATGCCGTTGAGCGAGGTGTTGTAGGCGGCGGCGTAGACGAAGGGCTTGAAGATGGATCCGGTGGGCCGCTTGGCGACGGCGTGGTTCAGCTGCGAGGCGCCGTAGTTGCGGCCGCCGACGAGGGCGAGGACCTGTCCGGTGTGAGGGTTGAGGGCGATGAGCGAGACCTGCGGGTAAGTGATGGGGCCGGGGCCGGCGCGGTGCTGCCTGCGGACGAGTTCATCGACGTTGCGCATACCGACCTCGACGGCTTCGGAGGCGGCGCGCTGGAGATCGGGGTCGAGCGAGGTGTAGATGCGGAGGGAGTCGTGGGCGAGCTCGGCCTCGCCGGTGCGCTGGAGGAGCTGCTCGTGGACGAGGTCGACGAAGTAGGGGGCTTCGGAGCTGTCGACGTTTTGCGGAGCGAGGTGGAGCGGCTCGGCTTTGGCGCGGGCGGCTTCGCTGGGCGTGAGCGCGTCGGTTTCGACCATGGCGTCGAGGACGAGGTTGCGGCGCTCGATGGCGCGCTCGGGGTGGCGGTAGGGATTCAGGCGATTGGGGCTTTGCACCATGCCGGCGAGCAGGGCGTAGTCGGCGGTGGTGAGCTGACGGAGGTCTTTGCCGAAGAAGGCCTGGGCGGCCTCGCCGAAGCCGTTGATGGCGAAGGATCCGCGCTGGCCGAGATTGATCTGGTTGGCGTACATCTCGAAGATCTGCTGTTTGTTGAAGCGCGATTCGAGCTGAAACGTGATCATGATTTCGATCAGCTTGCGCTTGATGTGGCGCTCAGGGGTGAGAAAGAATCCGCGGGCGAGTTGCATGGTGATGGTGGAGCCGCCCTCGACGACGCGGTGGTTGCCTTCGAGGTCGTGGACGATGGCGCCGGCCATGCGGTGGTAGTCGACGCCGCCGTGATCGAAGAAGCGGCGGTCTTCGATGGCGGTGACGGCCTGGACAAGGCGGGGCGGGATGTCGGCGTACGTGACGAGGCGGCGCTTGACGCGATTTTTGTCTTCGGAGAGAGCGGTGATGAGCTGCGGCTCGAGCTCGTAGGCGCGCAGCGGAGCGCCGTTGTCGGCGGTGATGGTCTGCACCTGGCCGTCGGCGGAGGTGATGGTGGCTCCGTCGGTGGAGTGAAAGGATTGCGGGCCCGGCTTGATGGTGATGGTGTCGTTGCCCGAGAGCTCAAAGGTGCCGAGCTGTGGGTTGCTGTTGTAGCCGGCCTGACGGAGGTCGCGCGCGATGCTGGCAGCGGTGAGGCGCTGACCTCCGCGAACCTCGCGCGGGGCGGCGTAGATCTGGGCGACCGGGGCGAAGAGCGGGCCGGCGGCGAGGCGGTCGTCAACGACCTTCTGGTACTTGAGATAGAAGAATCCGAAGATGCAGGCGAAGAGGATGACGCCGGCGAAGAAGAGAAGAAGAAGGCCGCGCAAGAGGCGTTCGCCCAGGGATGGGCGGTGTGTGCGGCTGGAGGTGACGGCCGGGGCGTATTTGACTTTGACTGCCAGATGAAGCTCTTTCGGAGGTGCCGACGTGGTTTGGAGGTTCTTGGTTTTGGAGGGTTATTTTTTGGAGATCTCGTCGATGCGACCTTCGAGTTTGCCCGTGACGGCGTAGAACTGGCGGAGGTCGACGTCGACGCGGTTGAAGCGAGCATCAACCTGGTCGAAGCGAGCGTCAACGCGGTCGAAGCGAGCGTCAACGCGGTTGAAGCGGGAGTCGACGCGGTCGGAGAGCGCCATGACTCGGGCGTCGACTCGGTCGAAATCCTCGTCCACACGGTCGAAGCGGGCGCGCATCTCGGCCCGCAGATCTTTAACATCGCTCCGGTTGAACAGGATGCCGGCGAGGATGGCGAGGACCGGAACTCCGATGGTCAGGGCATCATGCATGCTTGCTCCTCTTCTCTGACGATCGATCGAGGCGATCGTTGGCTGCGCGGCGTTGCTGGTAAGTATAGCGAAGTGCGGCTGGGTGCCGAGGCCGGATCGACAGCTCTAGATAACGGACGTACCTCCACGGTGGATCGTTAGGTTTGCCTCAAGGTTTCGGTCAGGCGCTGGACGACCTCGGCGATCGGGACGGAGATGGTCCGGTCTTCGGGCCCGTTTGTGAGCCGGTTGACGAGTTCGACGTTGCTTTCAGCGACGCCCCGGCCAATATTGATGCGGTACGGGATGCCGATCAGGTCGGCGTCTTTGAACTTGACGCCGGCCCGCTCGTCGCGGTCGTCGAGCAGGACGTCGATGCCGGCGGCCTCGAGATCGCGGGCGATCTGTTCCCCGGCTGCGAGAAGCGCCCCGTCCTTGATGTTGGTTATGGTGACGACGACCTCGAAGGGGGCGATGGCTGGGGGAAGGGCGTAGGTTTCGGTGTTGCTTTGAGCTGCAGGTCTCTCCGCTCCGGCTGCGCCTCCGGTCGAGATGACAGCGTTCTTTGCGGCGCTCTGCTCGATGGCGGCGGTGAGGATGCGTTCGACGCCGATGCCGTAGGAGCCCATGGTGGGGGTGGTGGCTTTGCCGTCCTGGTTGAGCACGGTGGCGCCCATGGACTGGGTGTACTTGCGGCCGAGCTTGAAGATGTGTCCGATCTCGACGGCTTTGCCGATGCGCAACGGGGCGCCGTCCATGGGGTCGGGCTCGCCCTCGGTGACGTTGCGGATGTCGGCGATGAGGGTGGGGGTGAAGTCGCGGCCAGGGGTGACGTTGCGGAGGTGGTGCTCGGCCTTGTTGGCACCGGCGATGAGGTTGGTACGGCCGCTGAGGGCCGCATCCAGAATCGCGAAAACGCCGGGCTTCTTTGGATGTGGGGCGATGTTTTCGAGCCCGAAGGGGCCGAGATAACCGCCGGGAGCGTGGAAGATCGATTCGAGCTCTTCGGGCTGCATCGGTCGCAGCTCGGCACCGCTGTGCAACGCCGCGAGCTTCGTCTCATTCAACGTGTGATCTCCACGCAGAAACGCGATCACTGGCCGAGGCGACCCGAGCTTCGAGTCCGGATGTCCAGCCGGGTAGATCGCCATATACGCCATGGTCTTGAGCTGGTGCTGCGGAGCTACCTGAAGAAAGGCGCCGACCTCTTCGATCGTGCGTTGGCCGGGGGTGTGGACGAGCTCAGGTGTGCCGTCGCCGGTAGGTGCGAGGTCTTCGACGGGCGCTAGCTTGCTTGTGGCTTTTTCGACGTTGGCGGCGTAGCCGGAGCTGGACGAGGCGATCAGGTCTTCGCCGGCTTCGGTGTAGACCATGAACTCCTGCGATTGCGATCCGCCCATGGCTCCGGAGTCGGCGTCGACCGCGACGAAGTCGAGGCCGCAGCGGTTGAAGATCCGGCGGTAGACTTCGTCGTGTTTGCGGTAGCTTTCGTCGAGGCCGGCTTCGTCGAGGTCGAAGGAGTAGGAGTCCTTCATGAGGAACTGGCGGACGCGGAGCAGGCCGGACTTCGGCCTGGGTTCGTCACGGAACTTGGTCTGGATCTGGTACCAGATCTGCGGGAGCTGCTTGTAGGAGCGGAGCTCGGATCGGGCGATCGAGGTCATGACCTCTTCGTGGGTCATGCCGAGGGCGAGATCGGCCCCTTTGCGGTCCTTGAGGCGAAACATGTTGTCGCCCATGCCGGACCATCGGCCGGACTCTTCCCACAGCTCGCGCGGGTGGAGCGTGGGAAGGAGGAATTCCTGGCCGATGGTGTCCATCTCCTCGCGGATGATGGCGATGATCTTGTTGAGCGATCGCTGGCCGAGAAAGAGAAAGGAGTAGATGCCGGCGCCGAGTTGGCGCACGTAACCCGCGCGGAGAAGCAGCTTGTGGCTGGCGACCTCGGCGTCGGTGGGGGCTTCGCGAAGTGTGGGGATAAAGATCTGGGACCAGCGGTGCATGGGTTTGGGTGCGTGCCTCTCTGGCCTCATCCGTGGGAGGCTGGGGGTGTGGTGTCTCTCTTATTCTAACTTTGCCGCGAGATCCGGGCGCTGTGCCCCGATCACGGTCCGTGCGAAAAGGATCAGGAGATCTCTTTAGAGAGAGGCGACCCCGAAGCAACGCAAAAAGCCGCGGCTCAACGCGGAACAGACGTAGCAAGAGGCGGAATCCATGGCGCTAGAGCAAATTACCTGTTGCTATGGAGCGGAAATGTTCGTGCAGAGCCGTTTTCCTTGGGAGAAAACGGCGTTGATACCTGTGGCTCCCTATACACCGACAGGTAATTTGCTTTAGACGCACTCTGCAGATGGTTTCTGTCGCCTTTCTGGTCGGCGTTGTCGTGGCGCTTCTGTTCCTCTACGTGCGGTAAGATGTCGCCCCTCGCGGTGCGGAAGTTTTGGGGCCAGGGGTGCATCCAGGTTGGCCTCTATCCCGCCTTCTGCTCCGCCGCCGCGCCGGTCTCCACGTGCTTGCTGAACCACGGATACATCAGCGGAAGGACGTACAGGGTGAGCGCAGTTGCGGTAAGGAGGCCGCCGATGACAACCGTTGCCAGCGGTCGCTCCACCTCGGCGCCGCGCGATGTGGAAAGCGCCATCGGGATAAAGCCCAGGCTGGCCACCAAAGCCGTGATCAGCACCGGCCGCAGGCGGTCCGTGGCTCCCTCCCGAACCGCTCGGTCCATCGCCTTGCCGTCTTTGCGAAGGGAGTTGATGTGGCTGACCATGACCACGCCATTCAAAACGGCGATTCCGAACAGCGCGATGAATCCAACGCAGGCGGAGAGGTTGAGATTGATCCCGCGCAGCCACAGAGCAGCGATGCCACCCACCAGGGCAAGCGGAACGATGAGGAGGATGAGAAACATCTGCCTGGCGTTCTTGAACGTCGCGTAGAGCAGAGCGGAGATGATAAGCAAAGAGACGGGGAAGACGATGAGCAGACGCTGCTGGGCCCTCTGTTGATTCTCATACTGCCCTCCCCATTCCAGGCGATATCCAGGCGGCAAAGGTAGCTTCCGTTCCACGGCGGACTTGCAATCTTTTACAAAGCTGCCGAGATCTCTCCCGCTTACATTGCTCATCACGACGGCTCGCCGGTGCGCTTCTTCGCGATTGATCAGGATGGGGCCAACGACGGTCCTGATCTCGGCAATCTGATCCAACCGTACAAGCTCGCCTTGCGGGGTCTTGATCTCGAGCGATCGAAGTCGCTCGGGATCGTTGCGGAGACTCGCCGGCAGACGGATCGCGATCGGAAACCGCTCCTCGCCCAGGAGCATCTCGGAGAGTTGTTTGGACCCGTAGAGCGTCTCGATCACCTCCTGGATGTCGGAGACGTTCACGCCATAGCGGGCCGCAGCCTGCCGGTCGACGCGCACCTGCAGCTCCTGCGCGCCGGAGATGATCTCCATCTGGGTCTCCGATGCACCGGGCACGCCCGAGATGATCTTCTCCGCGCTGTGGGCCATCTGTTCGAGCGTGTCGAGGTCTTCGCCGAAGATCTTCAACGCGACATCGCCGCGGGTTCCCGTGATGGTCTCGTCCATGCGCATCTGCATGGGCTGCGTGATCTCATACGTCACGCCGGGAATTTTGCCGAGCGACTTTTCGAGATCGTCCGTAAACTTCGCCTTGCTCTTTGCGTCCGCGTTCCGGAGCTTGGGCGTGAAACTCAGATAGGAGTCGGACTCGTACTCGCCCATGGCCTCGGTGGCCAGGTCGGGCCTGCCCAGCTTGGTGACGACGCTGGTCACATCGGGCTTCGACTTGATGGTCTTCTCGATCTCGTCTCCGATCGAGACCGATTCTGTCAACGCGATACCCGGCAGCCGCTTGGAGGTCACAACCATCGATCCCTCGTCGAGCGTCGGCATGAACTCCGTGCCGATGAACTTCAGCGATCCGAGCGCGACCACGATGAGGGCCATGGACACGATGAGAATCAGTTTACGGTGGCGCTCGCTCCTGCCCAGCGACCGGCCGTACGCCTCGCGCAAACGATCGAACCAGGTAGGCGCGGCTGCCTTATTCTGCCCTCCGGACTTCGCGAGAATCTTTGCCCGATGACGCAACGCCACGGTACACATCGTCGGAACCGCAAACAAGGCGAGCAGAAGCGATCCCGCCAGCGCCGACACCACGGTGACCGCCATCGGCCGGAACATGCGTCCCTCCAGGCTTTGCAACGTAAGCACCGGAAGGTAAACGGCGATGATGATCAAGACGCCAAAGATCACGGGTCGCGAAACTTCGTGCGCTGCCTCGCGCACAATGTCGACGAGAGGCCGGTTCGCATCGCCCGTCTCCAGGCGGTGCATACAGTTTTCCGTCATCACCACGGACCCATCGACGATGGTGCCGAAGTCGATCGCGCCGAGGCTCATCAGGTTGACGGAGATGCCAAACAGATCCATGCCGATGAAGCCGAAGAGCAGCGACAGAGGGATGGTGATGGCCACGACCAGGGCCGCGCGCCAGTCGCCCAGAAAGATCAAGAGGATCACGACCACGAGAACGGCTGCCTCGATCAGGTTGCGTCGAACCGTCGCGGTGGTGGCGTCGATGACATCGGATTGATCGTAGAACGGCACGATCTTTGCGCCGCCTGGCAGCTTGAGATCGGCGATCTTTTGTTTGATCTCCCCGATGATCTTCTGCCCGTTCTCGCCGCGCAGGATGATGACCATGCCGGAGACCGTCTCGCCCTCGCCGTTGCGCATCACCGCGCCGTGCCTCGGCATGGCTGAGGTCTGGATCGATGCCACCTGCTTGAGCAACACAGGGACGCCGTTGCTTGTCGCCACAACGATGTTGCCGAGGTCGTCGATGCTCTCGGCCCTGCCCAGGCCGCGCACGGTGTACTGCTGCTCCGCGTGCTCGATGTAGCTGCCGCCGAAGTTGGCATTGTTGTTGGCGATGGCCAGGGCGACGTCGTGTACGGTGAGGTGGAAGCGGCGCAGGTTTTCCGGGTCGATCTCCGCGGTGTACTGCTTGGTTTCACCCCCCCAGGAGTTAATCTCACTGACCCCCGGAACCGTGAGCAGAGCGTACCGGATCACCCAGTCCTGCAGGGTCTTCACCTGCATCAGCGACATCTTCGGCGCCGAAACGGTGTATTGATACACCTCGCCGAACGCGGTCGACATGGGATTCATCTGCGGCTGCAGACCGGCCGGAATGCGGCTCTGCACCTGGTTGATCCGCTCGGCGACCAGCTGCCGGACAAGGTACTTGTCCATGGAATCGTCGAAGATGACGGTCACCATCGAGAGGTCGAGCTTGGAGGTCGATCGCACCATCTGCAACTTCGGCATGCCCATCATGGAGGTCTCGATAGGGTAGGTGACGAGCTGCTCGACCTCCACCGGCGACATGCCGGGGCACTGCACGGTCACGACCACCTGATTGTTGGTGAGGTCCGGAAATGCCTCCAGCGGAAGTCGCAGCATCACCGTGATGCCGCCGATGACGAGGACAACGAGCAGAGCGACGACGATCCAGCGATTCGAGAGAAAGAAGTCGACGAGCTTGCGCACAGTTAGCCCTCGCCCATCGTGCCCTTCAGCATCTCGGACTTGACCATGAATGCGCCGTTGACCACGATGCGGTCGCCGGGTTTCAGGCCATCAACGATCTCGGCCTTGCCCATGGAGCGCGTGCCCACATTGACGGTGCGCGCCTGAAACGTGACGCCGTCGCCGGTAACGAAGAGGACCGTCATGCCATTGATATTTTGCAAGGCGTCCTCGGGGACGAAGACGGCGTCCCGGGTCGCCGGCTCCGCAATGTGCGCGGTCGCGAACATGCCGGGGCGCAGCCTGGTTCCCGGGTTTGCGACAACCACGCGGACAGGCACGGTCCGGGTCTGCGGATCGAGAGTGTCGCCAACCATCGCAACCCGGCCGGGAAAGACCTGGTCCGGGTAGCCGGCCGTCACCACATCCGCGCGCGCGCCCTGGTGCATCAGGGCGAGGTCCTGCTGATTCACCGAAGCCGTCACCCAGACCGTCGCGAGATTGGAAATATCGAAGGCAACGAAGCCCGTACCGACGACCTGGCCGACGCTGATGTAGCGGGCGATGACGACGCCGTCGATGGGCGATCGAATCGGGACCAGCTCCCGGTTGTAGAGATTGCCGGGACGGAGCGAATCGGGCGAAACCTGCAGAAGTTCGGACAGGTGTTCCCGCTCCATATGCACGTCTGCCTCGGCGTCGACGAGCATCTTCTGCGCCTGTAAAACCTCCTGGTCGGAGCGCTGCGATTCCTCAAGCGAAGCCGCCTGGATGGAGTAGAGATGGTGATATCGCTCCTGTGCCTGCTTGGCAAAGACCACGGCTCCGCGCTGCCGGTCCACCGCGGCGTAGGCCTGCACCAGAGCGCCCACCGTCTCATGGACAGTGTGGCTGTGCAGGCTTCCAAGAACCTGTCCCCGGCGTACCGCCGCGCCCGGAAGCACATCGACCGCCGTGATTCGGCCATCGGCAACCGTTCCCAGATGCGACGTGTGCTGCTCATCCAGGACAACCTGCCCTGCCACGGAGATCGTGCGGGACATGCGCTGGACAAGAACGTACGCCGTCTGGATTCCGCCTCGCTTCTGATCCTCAGGGCTTATTTTGACGATGTCGTTCGCCTCGGCTCCACCCTCGGCCGGTTTGTCCGGGTGCTTCCCGGTCCCACCGGCAGAGACAGATCCCGACTTGTCCGAGTCCTTGTCTGCATCCGACGTTCGGTTGCCAGGCGCTCCGGCCTCGCCCGGCTTCTTCGAGCATCCGGCGAGCACGCACAAGAGCACAAGCACTGAAACACAGGACCTCCAACGATTCATGGTTGTACCCCATACGCAAGCTGAAGCTGAAGCCGGACCTGCTGAAACTCGGCCAGGGTACGCAGAGCACTCACCTCGACATCGAAGGCGGTGCGCTCCGCGTCGAGGTAGCGCAGGAGATCCACACCGCCACTCCGGTACGCGTCCTCCATGATGACGAGGTTCTGTTTCGCTCGTGCCCGCATGTCCGGAAGGATGTCACGAACGACCGTCTGCTGGTGCGTGTACGCCGCCTGAGCGGCCGCCACATCCGCACCGACCGACACTTCCATCTGATCGAGACGATCCTTCGCCAGACGCACATTGGCCTCGGCTCGGGCGACTTCGCCCTGGTTGCGATTGCGGAAGGGGAGCGGGATCTGCAGGCTGCTGTAGATCGTATTGTTGCTCGCATTGCGCTTGTAGCCGCCCAGCAGATCGAGATCGGGCACACCGACCGCGTGCTGTAGATGTACGTTCGCTTCGGCCGCTCTCACCGCTTCCCGGGCGACGGCAATGTCGGCGCGGGCGGCCAGGACCTCGGCCACGGTCTGAGGCGGCACAGCGACCAGGGCGTCGATCGCATCCGACAACTCCACGTTCGGGTTCGGTGTGCGGCCCATCTGGCGAAACAGATCGATCCGCGTCTGGACGACCTCGCGGCGAGCCGATTCGAGCGCCAGGAGCAGACGATCCCGCTCGATCTCGACCCGGATCAGATCCACACCGCGCATCGCGCCCGCGTCCACCCTTGCCCGGTTGTACCGAACGATCTCGTCCACGGCCTTCATGTCTTCTTCCAGCAGCCGGGCTAGGTTGGCGCTCCCTACCGCGGCCCAGTATGCCGCTGCGACGCGCCCGGCGATCTGCTGCGTCAAGAGCAAACGCTCTGCTTCCACCTGCCGGACGTTGGCCCGCGCAAACTCGATGCGCCTCCGTCGCTTGCCGCCCAGCTCGAAGACCTGGCCGACATAGGCGTAGTCTTCGGTCGCATTGGAAAAGTCGAAGTTGCCGGCCCACGGCCTCAGATCTTCCGACTGCAGGTAGAGCCTAGGGTTGGGCCATAAGCCGGCCTCGACAACCAGGCCCTGGGCAGCATCGATTCTGTCCTGTCCCTCGCGCGCCTGCGCACTGGTTTGGGATTGTTGGATCGCATCGTGAAGACTCAGGGTCGGGCGAGCAGCCGGGCTCTGGCCCCCCGCCACAGGTCCGCACAGTAGAAGCAAGGCGCAGACAGACACGCTGAGGCGACGGAGCCGATCGGAGAGCGCGACATCGAATTGGAACCTGCCGGCTTTGATTCCCAGTCTCCTGGCCCGAGTCTTCTGCGTCAATTTTTCTAGCCGCATCGTTCGCGGGAGCCGCGGTTCGCTGTGAGAGGGATCGCCGCCCCGGACTCTCGCTTCGAAACCACACGGCTCCCGTGCATTACCGCAGCATCTCTAATTTACAAGTTGCAGGGTCCAGAGATCGTGAAGGTGCACGACGCCGAGGACCTCGGCGCCTCCGCGGGTGACGATCAGGGCGGTGATCTTCTTCTGCTCCATCAAGGTGAGGGCGGCGGTGGCGAAGGCGCTCTCGTCGATGGTGATGGGGTGCGGATTCATGATTTCTCCGGCGCGGTGCTCGAGCGCGTGCGGGCCGTCGCGTTCCAGCAGGCGGCGGAGGTCGCCGTCGGAGATCAGGCCGAGGAGGTGGGGGCCTGATCCGGCTTCGGCGTTCGGGTTTGAGGGGCCGCGATCCGGGCTGACGGGAGGCTCGCGGTAGAGCACCGTGGTCATGCCGAGTTTTTTGCGGGACATCTCGTAGATGACCTCGACCATGGGGGTTTCGGCGAGGACGCGGGGAAGGGCGTCGCCCGCATGCATCAGGTCGCGGACGCGGGTCAGGCGCCGGCCGAGGCGGCCTCCAGGGTGGAGGTCGGCGAAGTTCTGGGGCTCGAAGCCACGACGGGCGCTGACGCGGAGGGCGAGAGCATCGCCGAGCGCCAGCATGACTGTGGTGGAGGCGGTGGGGGCGAGGTTGTTGGGGCAGGCTTCGGCGGAGCAGCTGGTGTCGAGACTGATGTGGGCGGCGCGGGCGAGCGTGGAGGTCGAACATCCGCAAAAGGCGATCACCGGGGCCCCGAGCCGTCGGAGCGCGGGCAGGAGGGCGAGGATCTCGTCGGTCTCGCCGCTCGCGGAAAGGACGATCAGGACGTCGCCGGGCGTGAGCATGCCGAGGTCGCCGTGAAAGGCTTCGGCGGGGTGGAGGAAGTGGGCGGGCGTGCCCGTCGAGCAGAGGGTGGCGGCGATCTTGCGGGCGATCAGGCCGCTCTTGCCGACGCCCGAGACGAGCACGCGGGCGCCCCGGCCGAGGGTTGCGAGCAGGAGGTCTTCGGCCTGCCGCATGGGTTGCTGCATGGGGCCGTCGAGACGGGTGGCCAGGGCATCGAGCGCAGACGCTTCGACGCGGACTAGGTCGGAGGCGCGCATCTCGGGCTGCGTTTGCTCTCTTGCGTCGCGTGCGCGGGACTGGTCGGTGAGCTCGTCCATCGACCGTGATGCTAGCAGAGGACGCGTCGGGATGTGGTTCGGTCGGACCTCGGGCAACGTCTAATTACCGCGATACAGCAGTAGACTGGGAAGTGAGCTCCGTGGCTTTTGTCAGCGGGCTCTTCGAGGAGGTGGTCCCGTGAAGAGATCTGTGTTGGTGGGGACGGTGATGGTGCTGGGGATCGCGCTTTTGCTTTGGGCGGGGTGGCACAACCTGCGGGAGCGGCGGCTCCAGATGCAGCAAGCGGCAGAGAATCGGGTGACGCTGACGCCGGCGAATCCGGCCGGAAAGGGGCAGGAGGGCGGCGGCGCGGCGGAGGCCCCGCGGCTCGAGGGCAAGGCTGCGCCGGGGTTTGCTCTGGTGAATCTCGAAGGCAAACGGGTGTCGCTGGCCGACTACAAGGGGCGGCCGGTGTTGGTGAACTTCTGGGCGACCTGGTGCGCTCCGTGCAAGCTCGAGATGCCGTGGTTTGAGGATTTTCGCAAGCAGTATGCCTCGCAGGGGTTTGAGATTCTGGGCATCACGGAGGACGACGCAGGCAAGGACGAGATCGCAAAGGCAGTCCGAAAAACGGGGGTGACGTATCCGATTTTGCTGACCGATGGAAAGGTGGCGTCGCTGTATGGTGGCGTGGATTACCTGCCGATGTCGTTCTATGTCGATCGGACAGGCAAGGTGGTGGAGGAGACGGCGGGGCTGAACTCTAAAGATGAGGTGGAAGCCAACATCCGCAAGATCGTGGGGCAGGGAAGCGGGACAGTTGCCTCGGCTACTTTGCCGGCTGGCGGTGGCCAGTGAAGCTGGCGGCTGCTGGTCTGTTGGTTACGTCGATCGCGGCGGCGGGCGGGGCGCAGCAGCCGGGGAATCTGGACGCCGGGACGGCACCGAAGCCGAAGACATATGTGATCTACGCCGCCGAGGCGCAGGACGTGAAGGCCGGCAAGCCGGGTGTGTTGGAGTTGCACTTTCGCGTGGCGGACGGGTTTCATGTGAACTCGCACACGCCGAGGTCGGAGCTCCTGATTCCGACGCAGTTGAACCTGCAGCCCGGGCCGGACGTGAAGCCGGGGAAGGTGGAGTATCCGGCGGGAACGGCGTACAGCTTCAGCTTTGAGCCCGACGAGAAGCTGGATGTGTACACGGGCGCGTTCACCGTGAAGGTGCCGGTGGCGGCGGCGGCTGCGGGCGAGCATGCGCTCGATGCGACGCTGCGCTACCAGGCCTGCGACCATGCTGCGTGCTATCCGCCGAAGTCGCTGCCGGTGCATGTGGTATTTCGGGCGAGGTAGAGCGGTGTGCGAAGACGCCTCGCCTGTGAGAGCACGGACGAGGAGTCTTCGCGAGTTGGACAGGTCAAGACTTTTGCATGGCTGCGAGTTCGTTGCCGCTGGGATCGGTGAAGTGAAACCGACGGCCGCCCGGGAACGAAAAGATGGCGCGGGTGATCTTGCCGCCTGCGGCTTCGATCTCAGTAACCATACCTTCCAGATCGTTAGTTTCGAGGACGACGAGAGGCGCCTTTGTGCGGTCGGCGGCGTCTCCGTTGAAGCCGCCATCCAAGCCTGCTTCGGCGAACGCTGCGTAATCGGGGCCGAAGTCCTCGAAGGTCCAACCGAATAGGGAATCGTAGAACTTTTTGCTTGCTGCGACGTCAGTAGACGGCAGCTCAATATAGCTAATCAGTGTTTTGGGCATGGGTATCCTCGCGTGTTGTGAGAGTCGATCGCTCGATCCCCCATCCGTGCCGCCGCGTTTTAGTTTGCGGCACAGGTAGAGGCCAGCCGATCCGGCCTCGCGAGGTGCAAGCCGAGCATACCGTACCCACGTAGCCGGACTCAAGAGGAGAACTGCTCTCCCGAGGGGAGGCTACTTTCTTCCGGACGCAGCCTTCTTCTGCGCATCCAGAAAGCGGCGCACGCGGTCGATGGATCGTGCGCGGCCGAAGATGACGAGAGACTCGAGCAGGGGTGGGGACGCGGTTGAGCCGGTGAGGATGGCGCGGAGGAGCATGAAGCTTTCCTTGACCGACCAGGTCTGGGCTTCGCCGAGTCTGCGGAGCGCCCCGTCGAGGCCGTCGTGGGTCCAGTCGGCGGCTTCGAGCGCGGGGAGGAGATCGGCGGTGAAGTTGAGGGTTTCTTCGAGTGTGCGCTTTTTGGGGAGGAAGACCTCGGGCGTGGGCTGGACGTTGTCGGCGAAGAAGAAGGCAGTGAGGTCGCCGAACTGGCCGAGGGTCTCGACGCGGGTCTGGACGAGGGCGGCGATTTGGCTGAGGTAAGTGTCGCTGAGGACGTTTGTTCGGAGGGCGGCGAAGAACTGCTCGGGGGTGAGGGCGCGGAGGTACTCCCCGTTGAGCCACTTGAGTTTGGTGAGGTCGAAGACGGGGCCGCCCAGCGAGATCTTTTCAAACGAGAAGCGCTCTTCCATGTCCGCGAGCGTGAAGAGGTCGGCCTCCTTGCCTTCGGCGGCGGGCATGCCTCCACCCATCAGTCCAAGGAAGTTGAGCATGGCTTGAGGCAGGTAGCCGGCCTGCTCGTAGAAGACGAGAGAGACGGGGTTTTTGCGCTTGGAGATTTTGCTCTTGTCGGTGTTGCGCAAGAGTGGCATGTGCCAGAAGCGCGGGGCGGGCCAGCCGAAGGCCTGGTAGAGCAGGACGTGTTTCGGGGTGGAGGAGATCCACTCCTCCGCGCGGATGACGTCGGAGATCTGCATCAGGTGGTCGTCGACGACGTTGGCGAGGTGGTACGTGGGGAAGCCGTCGGATTTCAGCAAGACCTGGTCGTCGACGTTGGTGTGGTCGAAGGTGATGTTGCCGCGGAGTTCGTCCCGAAAGGTGGTGGAGCCAACGCGGGGCACGCGAAGACGGACGGTGTACGGCTTGGCTTGACTCCCATCCTTGGGGGCCAGGTTGGCTTCAATTTCGGCGGGGGAAAGGTCGCGTGACGCGCCGGCGTACTTGGGCGGCAGCTTGGCGGCCATCTGGGATTTGCGTTCGGCTTCGAGCTCTTCGGGCGTCTCGAAGGCCCGGTAGGCGGAGCCGTTCGCGAGCAGAATTTCAGCGTGCTCGCGGTAGATCTCCGTGCGTTCGGACTGGCGGTACGGTCCGAAGGGACCGCCGATGTCGGGGCCCTCGTCCCAGCGCAGGCCGACCCAGTGGAGCGAACGAAAGATCATCTCTTCCGACGTGGCGACGAAGCGCGCGCGGTCGGTGTCCTCGATGCGCAGGACGAATTGGCCGCCGCGCTGACGGGCGAAGATGTAGTTCAGAAGGCCGATGTAGGCGGTGCCGACGTGCGGGTCGCCGGTGGGCGACGGTGCGATGCGGACGCGCGTGGGTGCCGGGGCGGAGGTGGTCTGGTCAGGCTGTTCTGGCATGAGGTTTGCTCTTGATGGTAGCAGCGGGTTTGGCGTTGACCAACCTGACCAGCCCGCTCATACTCGATGTGAGGGGATCCCTTTGGCGACCTACAACATCTACGAGGCGAAGACGAACTTCTCGCGATTGGTGGAGGAGGCCACGCGTGGTGAAGAGGTTGTGATCGCCAAGGCCGGCGAGCCCGTGCTGAAGATGGTGCCGATCGAGAAGCAGAAGAAGCCGGGGCGCCGAGAATTTGGGCAGAATGTCATGGGAATTACCTGGATCGCTCCGGACTTCTATGACGATCTGCCGCTCGAGATGTTCGAGTGTCTCCGCGACGAGCCCGAGATCTAGCTGTGCGCGAAAGAACGTATCTCCTCGACACCCACGTCGTGATCTGGCTGGATAGAGACGCAAATCTGGTTCCACGGCCTGTGATGGACCTGATTGAGAATGTCCAGCTCACACTCTGGGTCAGCACGGTCTCGTTCTGGGAGCTGGCAATCAAACAAGCCGTCGGAAAGATCGACCCTACTTTGCGCATCGAGCCCGCGATGAAGACCTATGGCTTCGCCGAGCTTCCGATCTCATCGAAGTACGCAAGTGCCGTGCGAGCCCTGCCGATGCTCCATGGCGATCCGTTCGACCGCATGCTGGTGGCGCAGGCGATGGTGGAAGGGCTCACCCTGGTGACATCGGATCGGCGGCTGGCGGGGTACGCCGTAGCGATCTTGCAGGTGTGAGGCTGCTACTGACCAGTCGGGGCGCCTCAAGAAGGGAAATTAATGCACGTTAAGGAGCGCGCCGAAGCCGGTTAGATCAGTATGGTACAGCCACGCGGACAGACGTGCTGGAGCAGGACGTTGGCTTGCAACTTTTAGGTGCTGTTTTACCTCTCAACTGGTTGAGTTGGCGCCAGGCTGCAGGTGTTGCTCCGAACACCAACGTCTTTGGTCTAAATTCTTGATGGAAAAGAGACCTTTATGCAAGATGAGCATGTTGTTGATGGTCGTTCCGACCCCTCCGATCCTTCTCATTCAACGCAACTCAAGGTAAGCTGCCTGCTCACGCGTCGGCCCGACCTGACGCACGAGGAATTCTTTCGTTACTGGACGGAAAAGCACACGCCGATGCTGGCTAAGCCCGCTCCGGGCGGCCCCAAGGTGTACCGCTACATCCAGTTGCGCACCACGGAGGACAGCATCCCCGGAACGGCGACCGCACCCTATGACGGAGTCGCCGAGATCTGGTTCGACGGAATCGCCGACGCGACCGCCATGTTCACCTCCGATCACTACAAGACCGTGGTCACCAAGGACGAGGAGAACTTCCTTGATCGGACGAAGACGGTGTTCCTGTTCGCGCACGAGAAGACGATCATCTGACCGATGACTGCATCGCCGGACCGAGGTGCTCAAAGTTGACAGTTATCGATGCCCACGATCGCGGCCGACGCGATAAAGTCACGTCGTCGGTCCTCTTGTAGGGGCGAATGTACCAGAGGCTGGCGGGTGAAGATGGAGTCCTCTACAGCTCCATTGCGATCTGGCCTGCCGCCTCATATCGGCTTGCCTTCGCTTCAGTGCTCAGGGCCAGCACGAGGCGTTCGAGCACCAGGCGTTTGTCGGCGGGCGAGGAGCGTAGTTCGAGGTCGGCTCGGGCGATCAGGCGGAGCGCTCGGGTGAGGTCGCGGCGGGAGCGGTAACGGCGGGCCTGACGGATCAGGTCTTCGGCGGCGAAGGGCGGCATGCGGAAGCCCTGCCAGAGGACGGTCCACAACGCGCGCGAGTCGCGAACGTTCTTTTCGACGATGATGAGCATCTGGCGAAAGGTGCGCGCGAGCAGGTACAGATGGCCGATCGCGGCGTCCTCGCCACCGTCCGAAGCGTTCAGCAGACCGTGGAGCAGAGCGACGGCACGGGGACGGTCGCGGGCGGTGATGGCGTCCGTCAGATCGTAGAGCGAGCGCTGTTTGGCCGCGAGGACCATGGTTTCCACCGTGCCGAGACTGATGCGAGGTTCCCCCTGCCCAGATTGTGGCGGAAGCCGAGGCGCCGTGGCGTAGAGCAGGAGTTTTTCGGTCTCGCTCGCGACCAGCATCATGTCCGCGCCGAGAGCATCGACCAGCTCGCGGGCGGCATCGGGGTCGAAGTGGACGCCCTGCGTCGCGGCGGTTTCGATCGCCCAGCGAGCGGCGTCGGCGTCCTCGACGCGGGCGAGATCGACGATGCCGCAGACGTCGCCCAGGGTCTCGCGGATGCGCTCGTACCTCTCCTTGTCCTGCATGTCCATGCGGCGGAGATCGTTGGGGATGCGGAGGTGGTCCGCAATAAAGACGAGGAGGGCCCGGGGGTTGGGCGAGCGGAAGTAGCTGTCGATGGCCGCGAACTCTTCCTTCTTGGAGCCGCGCGTGTAGAGGTTCTTCAGGCCGCGAACGAGGAGGACCTGAAAGGGCGCGAGCAGCGACGGCGTCTGGGCGCGGTCGAGCGCCTCGAAAATGGAGGTGTCGGCCAGGTCGAGCTCGTGCAGGCACAGGTCGCGGAGGCCGCCGGCGGCCGGAGCGTAGGTGTCGAGCACGGCGCGGCGGCACCGATCCTGCAGGAAGAGGTCGTCACTGGCGAGCACGTAGCCGGGGCGGCGCCTGTTGGGGTCGGTGGCCTCGGCGATGAAGCGGTCGGCGGACGCGAACGACCGCAGGGAGGCAAAGCTGCGCTGGCCGAGCGGTGCAGGGGAGGGGAGGTTGGGCATCAGAAGGACTCCAGGATGTCCGAAACGACGGCCTGGGCGAAGTCGCGCGAGACACGGCGGACCGCGGCGGGGTCTTCCTGGATGAAGCCGTTCAGGTCCTGGGTGGATTGGAACTGTGCGCGGTAGAGCAGAGCATCGTTGCGGTAGAGCACCCGGCCGTCGCGGGCGGTAAGAACGACGCGTGCCGTGATGGTGAGCAGGTACGAGGAGGTCTGGCCGCTGGCGGAGTCGTAGGTGAGCGGGGACGAGGCCTGCGAGAGGATGGTGCCGTGAAGCGTGGCGTCTGCGTCCGGCGCGTCCGAGTTCAGGATGCGGAGGCGGGTGCGGGTGTTGAGCTCGCGGACGGTGGCCTCGGTAAAACTCATCTCGGTGTGAAAGACCTGGGCATGCGTCGCGAAGACCGGAACCGCAACCGTGCGGACGCCTGCAGGAAGATGTGTTGCGGAACCGATGGTGTGGTAGCCGCAACCGGCAAGAAAGAGGAGAGCTGTGAGGAGGGGGAGACGCATCCGCTGGTGCTATTGTCGCACTCAGCCGAAATGTTGAAGATGGGTATCCTGAAGGTCGGGCCAGCCAGGCAGCTTCCCCAAAGCGTAGGAAAAGAGCGGGCGGTCGAGCAGTTGCGTCATCCTCAAGAGCCATTAACGTAAGATGAGACGGCTGGTTGCCGTCTCATCTTACGTTTTGCATGCAAGTGATTACGCGGGGGAGGGTTGACCTTCGCCGAAGCCGGGCTTGCGGCCCGCGGGTCCAGGCTCGGGCTTCAGGATCTTCTGCGTGTCGCCGCCAGGGCCGTTTTCTGCGTGGGCCAGGGCGGAACGGACCGGAGGAAGATCCTTGCCTTCGATGATCAGCTTGATCTCCGCGGCGTCGAGGGTCTCGCGCTCGAGCAGCGCCGAGGCCATGCGGTGCATGATGTCGGCGTGCGACTCGAGGATCGAGTAGGCCGACTTGTAGCCTGTATCGACGAAGTTCCGGACCTCCGCGTCGATCTTCCGGGCGGTATCGTCGGAGTAGTCGCGGGCCTGGGCGATCTCGCGGCCAAGAAAGATCTGTTCTTCCTTTTTGCCGTAGGTGAGCGGACCCATCGACGACATGCCGTACTCGCAGACCATCTTGCGTGCGAGTTCGGTCGCCCGAACGATGTCGTTGCCGGCACCGGTCGTCTGGCGATGCATAAAGATCTCCTCGGCGCAACGTCCGCCCATCAGGACGGCGAGCTGGGTGTCGAGATAGTCCTTGGAGACGGTGTGCTTGTCCTCTTCGGGCAGGTGCATCGTGACGCCAAGTGCCATGCCGCGCGGGATGATGGTGACCTTGTGGAGCGGGTCCGAGTGCTCCCGCAACGCAGCCACGAGGACGTGTCCGGCCTCGTGGTACGCGGTGTCGCGCTTGTCGTCGTCCGAGAGCAGCATGGACTTGCGCTCCGCGCCCATCATCACCTTGTCCTTGGCCACCTCGAAGTCGTACATGTGGACCGACTTGCGGTTGAAGCGGGCAGCGGTGAGAGCGGCCTCGTTGACCATGTTGGCCAGGTCGGCGCCGGAGAAACCGGGTGTGCCGCGGGCCAGAATGTTGAGGTTGACGTCCTCCGCCATCGGCACCTTCTTCGAGTGGACCTTGAGGACCTCTTCGCGGCCGCGGATGTCCGGGCGATCGACGATGACGCGGCGATCGAACCGGCCGGGCCGGAGCAGCGCCGGATCAAGCACGTCGGGGCGATTGGTAGCCGCGACGAGGATGACGCCATCGTTCGATTCGAAGCCGTCCATCTCGACCAGGAGCTGGTTCAGCGTCTGCTCGCGCTCGTCGTGTCCACCGCCGAGGCCGGCGCCGCGATGACGTCCAACCGCGTCGATCTCATCGATGAAGATGATGCAGGGAGCGTTTTTCTTGCCCTGCTCGAACAGGTCGCGGACGCGGGAGGCGCCGACGCCGACGAACATTTCGACGAAGTCCGAGCCGGAGATGGAGAAGAACGGCACGTTGGCTTCACCGGCGACAGCGCGCGCGAGCAGGGTTTTGCCGGTGCCCGGAGGTCCGACCAGAAGGACGCCCTTCGGGATCCGACCGCCGAGACGCTGGAACTTCTGAGCCTCGCGAAGAAACTCGATGATCTCCTTAAGCTCTTCCTTGGCCTCATCGACGCCGGCGACGTCCTTGAAAGTGATCTTCTTCTGCTGCATGGAGAGCAGGCGAGCGCGCGATTTGCCGAAGCTCATCGCCTTGTTGCCGCCGGATTGCATCTGCCGCAAAAGGAAGAACCAGAGGCCGAGCAGAAGCGCAAAGGGCGCGAGCTGGATCAGAAGGCTGAGCCAGGCGTTTGAGTTCTGGTCCTTGATGGTGATGTTGACGCCATGATCCCGCAGCGTCTTGTACATGTCGGGGTAGTTCGCCGGGATGGTCGTCCGGAATGCGGCGTTGTCGCGGTACTTGCCATTGACCTCAGCACCATTCACGACGACCTCGCTGATCTTGCCCTGATCGGCATCGTTCAGCATCGTCGAGACGCTGACCGCCTTCTCCTGGTTCGATCCAGTCCCTTTGACCACAAACTGCCAGAGAAAGATCAGGCAGGTGATCATGAACACCCAAATCAAAATCTGCTTTACAGTCGAATTCAAGCGTATCCCCAATCTCAACCTGTGGCAGCTGGAGCGACCCGGCCGGCCTTTGTGCGATGGGGCTCAGGTGTACCCCACTTCCACATCTGCTTCAGAGTCTCGGCGCCGGAAGGTCCCGTTTCCTCTGTTTTGCTGCTCTCAAAACTTCAATACCTTCTCTATAGACGACTGGGATCACGGAAGGATTCGCGGGCGGGGCGACCTTGCCGAGTACCGTGACGGCCCTGGGCTTACGTCTAAAATGTGTCCTCAGGTTCTGAAGATGCAAATCTGATTCTACTCCGGCCAACCCGCAACCGGGCAGAGATTAATGCTGCAACTTCCGCGCCACGGATGCCCCTCGGCTCTCTCTTCAGGAACGGGCAACAAGGAACAGGCTGGAAGGTTACCGTTCAGGCGTCTCCCCTGGCTGGCTCGCGCGGAAGAGCCGTATCTCCCGGAGCGTGCGCTCGGCCCGGAGGCCATCGGGGAGGTGAAGCACGGCTCCCGGGCGGACGGCGGGTGGGCGATCCAAGGGTGCAGACGTACCTTTAGAGCCGATCCGAGCGAGCGGGGAGAAGCCCGCCAGGTCGAGCAGGCGGACCGTGTCGTCGAAGCTGAGACGTGTGCCGATCTCCCGGGCGGCGGCGCGCAGGATGCGACGGCGAAGAGCAGGGTCCATCGGCCGGAGACGATCGAGCTCGATCGACACGCCGGCGTCTCCGGGGGTGGTACTGACGGCGCGTCCACCGCCGCGGACAGGTCTTCCGGGGAGCAGGATCTGCGGCAAGAGGCGGCCGACCTCGGCCTGCCAACGAGCCTCGTCCTCCCGGGCCAACTCGGCGACGTGCCCCAGATTCTCCGCAGCGTTCGGGTTCAGATCGCGGAGGATTGGCATCAGCGCGTGACGCACGCGGTTGCGGGTAAAGCTCCGGTCGGCGTTGGAGCTGTCCTCGCGCCAGGGCTGGCCGAGTTCTTCGAGGTAGGCAACCACCTCCGCTCGACTGGTCGCGAGCAGAGGTCGAAGGATGCGACCGGCGCGTCCGCTCGATCCGCTCGATCCGCTTTGCCGCAGATCCGGGACCTCGACCACCGGGTGGATGCCGCTCAGGCCCTCCGTCCAGGCGCCGCGGAGAAGCTTCATCATCACCGTTTCGGCCTGGTCGTCGAGCGTGTGTGCGGTGAGCACAGCGTCGGCCTCGCCGGTCTCGATGAGGTCGCGGAAGAAGCTGTATCGAACCGTGCGGGCGGTCTCTTCGAGGCCCTCCCGGGCGCTCTCGGCGAGAGCAGGGACGTCGGCGCGGTGGACGTGGAGCGGGATCGCGAGACTGGCGCAGAGTTGCTGGACAAAGCGGAGATCCTCCTCCGCCTCCTCTCCTCGAATGCCGTGATGCACGTGGGCAGCGGAGAGGCCGACGCCGAGCGCGTCGCGGGCGGCCGTGTTCGCCGCCTGGATCGCGCGAACCAGAGCAACCGAGTCCGCCCCCCCTGAGACAGCGACGCAGACACGGTCGCCGGAACGCAGAAAGGCGCGATGGAACGGGAGAGAGCCTTTGCCGGGCGACGAGGAGGTCACGGAGCCATCGTAGCTCGGCGTCTCTTTCGGTGGCGTCTCCTTCGAGATCGCGCGTCCTCAAACCCCATCTGCCGCCTCCGGCACGCCTCAGGCTCTCGACCGAGAGCGCATTTACGCTAGAGCAAATCACCTGTAGGTGTATAGGGAGCCACAGGGATCGACGCCGTTTTCTCCGGAGGAAAACGGCTCCGCACGAACATTCCTGCTCCATAGCAACAGGGAATTTGCTCTAAAGACTTGGGAGGGTACAGGATGCTGACCACAAGAGCGGCGACGGGGTCGGATGCGGGTCTGATTACCGCGCAGCGCCGTGCGATGTTTGAGGAAGCCGTGTTGCCGACGCCACCGACGTTGGACGCGATGGCCTTGCACTTCGAGCCGTGGGTGCGGGAGCGTCTCGAGAACGGGAGCTATCTCGGTTGGATCGCCGAAGAGGATGGGATCGCCATTGCCGGCGCGGGGTTGTGGAGGATGGACTTTCCGCCTCACTTTCTCCACCCCGAGGCTGGACGAGGCTATCTCCTGAACTTCTATGTCGCGCCGTCGCACCGCGGGCGGGGTCTGGCGCGAGATCTTCTGGCGGTTTCGGTCGAGGCCGCGCGGCGCCTTGGTCTGCGAGTGGTGACGCTCCATGCCTCCAGATTCGGCAAGCCGCTCTATGAGCAGAACGGATTTCGTCTGAACAACGAGATGATCACGCTCACGGACGGGGCTGCGGACGCGACCGTGTAGAGAGCATGCCTGATGGACACTGTCCCCCCGGGCACGAGCCAGGGGACCCAGGCGCTTGGTATACTTCGAGGTTATGCGGGTTTTCGTGATTCTTCCGGCTGCCGGGATCGGGACGCGGATGTCGGCCGGTGGGGCGCATCCGGGTGCGCCCAAGCAATTTCTTGAGGTCGCCGGGGTTCCTGTGCTCATCCATTCCTTGCGGGCGTTTCTCGCGGTGGAGAGCGTAGAAGCGCTCTGCGTCGCCGTGCGTGGCCCGGAGCGGGAGCGGGTGCAAGCTCTCATCGCCGACTATGGTCTCGCCGAGCGCGTGCACCTGGTCGAGGGTGGCGAGCACCGGCAGGGGTCGGTCTGGAATGCCCTGCAAGCGCTCCAGTGCGAGCCGGAGGATATTGTTCTGGTCCACGACGCCGTGCGTCCGCTGATCGCGCCGGGAACCATCGAGCGGACGATCGAGGCGATCGTTCGGCACGGCGCCGCGATCGTTGCCCTTCCCGCGGTCGATACGATCAAGCAGGTGGAACGTACGGCCGACGGCGCTATTGTGACGGCCACGCTGCCCCGCGAGCGCGTGGTGCATGCGCAAACGCCGCAAGGGGCCCGCGCCGATCTCCTTCGGCAGGCCTTTGCCGAGGCGGAGGCAGACGGGTTCGCCGGGACCGACGAGGCGAGCCTGCTCGAGCGGGCGGGCATCGGTGTGGCCGTGGTGGCAGGGTCGCCGCGCAACTTCAAAATCACGCAGCCCGGCGATATTGAACTCGCGGAGTTCTACCTCGGGCTCTCGGGAGCTCCGCCGCAGCCGGCGGACGGCGTTCTTCTGGGGGCGCGATGAGCATGCGGATCGGGTGTGGGTTCGACTCGCACGCGTTCGAGGCGGGTGTGCCGTTGATCATCGGCGGCCTCCCGATCGAGCACACCGAGGGTCTGGCGGGGCACTCGGACGGCGACGTCCTGCTCCACGCCATCACCGATGCGCTTCTTGGTGCGGTCTCGGCCGGCGATATCGGGACGTTCTTTCCGTCGACCGATCCCCGCTGGAAGGGAGCGGCGTCCAGCCTGTTCCTCCGGACGGCGCTTGAAGAGGTGCACACGGCCGGGTACCGCATCGTCAACGTCGACACCGTGCTGGTGATGGCGCGACCGAAGATCGTTCCCATCGCCGGCGATCTGCGAGCGTCCGTGGCCGAGCTTCTGGAGATCAAGCCCAACTGCGTCGGCATCAAGGCGAAGACGCCCGAAGGCCTGAACCAGGATGGGGTTGCCGTGGCGCACGCGACGGTGCTGCTCGAAAGCCTGGAAGCGACGGACGAGCCCAAGGCGATGACGGCGGTGGCGGACGTCGACGAGGTGAACGAACTGGTCGAGAGCCTGGTCGCAGACTCGCGCGATGTGTCGGCGCTCGGGCGCAAAGTGCCGGTGTTCGACACGGACGATCTAACCTAGTCCCCCAGCTTCTGAGCTGCGCCCGGAACGGATCTGCAGGTTACTTCAGTGAAGCCGCGGTGCGCTGGACGCAAGTATCCTAGATCTGTGCGGATCGGCTTGGGCCTCTTACTGTGCGCGGGATGTCTGGTTGGGTTTGCCTCCGGTCAGGCGCTTCCCGCCAACGGCGTCATCCCCGAGCCTCCGCCGTCGGCGCCCATACGCGATTGGGTCGATGGTCCCGGCCGGCCACGGGTGGAACTGGATGCAGACGGAGCCACGCTGCGTGGATGGGTCTATTCGCCGCGATCTGAGGAGGCGACCAAACAGACGAAGGCCGACGCCCGCGATCGCCGAAATCTTCCCGTCGTCCTCTTCTTCAACGGCAACGCCATGACGATCGACCGTGCCGACCCTCTCTACCGGGCGATGTCGGACCGTGGGGCCGAGGTGCTGGTGTATGACTACCGCGGCTATGGCTTCAGCGAGGGAACCGCGGACGTCGCAGCGTTTCGTTCGGATGCGCTCCGGATCTACGACAAGGCGGCGCGGCAGTATGCAGGTCGACGCGTTGTGGTCTACGGATTCTCGCTCGGCACGGCGATGGCGGCGTATGTGGCTTCAGAGCGGCCGGTCGCCGGCCTGATCCTGGCGGCGCCCTTTGCCACAGCCGAGGAAGAGCTGCCGGTGTTCGCCGCGCGTCTCGGGATCGATGCCGAGACCCTGAAGCGGCTGACGCCGGATGACGATGCAAAGACGGCATTCGACGAACTGGCAATGGTCCACAAAAGCCTGGCGCCGATGCTTGTGCTGCATGGGTCCGCCGACTCCCTGGTGCCGATCGGGCAGGGACGCGAGGTGTACCGTGCCGGCGGCGCCCGGGACAAGCGGTTTGTCGAGTTGCCCGGGGTCGGGCACGGGCAGACACCCTTTGTTGAGGCGGCGGTGCGAGCGGTTCTCGAATTCCTCCGGTCCCGGTAACCACTCCTAGGGAACCTCTGATTAGAGCAAATTACCTGTCGGTGTATAGGGAAGCCACAGGTATTGACGCCGTTTTCTCCGGAGGAAAACGGCTCTGCACAGACATTCCCGCTCCACAGCAACAGGTAATTTGCTCTAAGCCCCGCTCTGTTAAGGGCACGGCTTCAGCCGTGCCCTTAACGCTTTGTTTGCAGCGCGGCTTTAGCCGCTGAGGTACGCTTTCGGACAGCCCACCACTAAATCGGAGCTTCCTTAAAGCAAATTACCTGTCGATGTATAGGGAGCCACAGGGATCGACGCCGTTTTCTCCGGAGGAAAACGGCTCTGCACGAATACGCCCGCTTCACAGCAACAGGTAATTTGCTCTATGGAGCGTCTACACGACCGAAGATAGCCCAAAAGTGTTAGATCGACCCCCCATCCGTCGCTGCTTTCCGGTCGCGTGACCTCTCCGGCTGACGTATTGTTTTGAGGTGCCCTAGTTGTGGCAAAGAGGCGTCCCGATGCAGTCGTGGGGGGGCCCTGGGAGACTGGCGTGGTAGATCTGCTGAAAGATGAGCCCGAAGGCATGACGCATGGGTATCCCCGGCCGCAACTGGTGCGGGAAGGCTGGGTGTCGCTCAACGGCCAGTGGGAGTTTGCCATCGATCCGGAGGGGCGCGCCGAGCAGCTGAGCGACGTCGTCTGGGACAAAGTGATTCAGGTTCCTTTCAGCCCCGAAACCACCCTGAGCGGCATCGGCGACACGGGCTTCTACCGCGCCGTCTGGTATCGCAAAGAGGTCGTCTGCCCGGAGTTCACGGCGCCCAGCCGGGTGATGCTCCACTTCGGCGCCGTCGACTACACCGCAAAGGTCTGGCTGAACGGTGTGGAGGTGTGCGCGCACGAAGGCGGGTACGCCCCCTTTTCGGTCGACATCACCAACTTCCTCCGCGACGACGGTCCACAGGAGATCGTCGTGCGAGCGGAGGACGATCCGCAGGATCTGGCCAAGCCGCGAGGCAAGCAGGATTGGAAGCTCGATCCGCACTCCATCTGGTACCCGCGAACCACAGGGATCTGGCAGACCGTGTGGATGGAGGTTGTGCCGTTCGCTGCCATCGATTCCATCGTCTGGTCCGCGAACCTGAAGCGCTGGGAGATCGGCATGGAGGTGCACGTCCGCGGAACCGTGCCCGAAGGCGCCTACCTGGCCGTGCGCATGGAGACCGGCAATCAGGTGCTGGCCAACGACACCTACTCCCTGGTGGCCGGCGAGGTGCACCGCCGCATCGCTCTCTCCGACCCCGGCATCGACGACTACCGCAACGTGCTCCTGTGGAGTCCGGCCTCGCCCACTCTGGTCGATGTGCAGCTGGAGCTGCGCGACGCGAGCGGCGACGTCATCGATCAGGTGCAAAGCTACACGGCGCTCCGATCCACCTCCACGCAGGGCGATCGATTCATCCTCAATGGCCGTCCGCTCGAGCTTCGCATGGTGCTCGACCAGGGATACTGGCCGGAGTCCGGGCTGACCGCGCCCAGCGACAACGCCTTCTTGCGCGATGTGCTCCTGGCCAAGAGCCTCGGCTTCAACGGCGTTCGAAAGCACCAGAAGATCGAGGATCCGCGATTTCTCTACTGGGCAGACCACATGGGTCTCCTGGTCTGGGAAGAGATGCCGAGCGCCTACCGATACACGATCAAATCGGTCTCGCGACTGACAAAACAGTGGCTCGAGATCATGAAGCGCGACCTGAGCCATCCGTGCATCGTCTCTTGGGTGCCGTTCAACGAGAGCTGGGGTGTGCCGGATCTTCCGGACAGCTCGGCCCAGCGAAACTACGTCCAGGCGCTCTACCACCTCACAAAGACGATGGATCCCACCCGCCCGGTGATCGGCAACGACGGCTGGGAAAGCGTGGCGACCGACATCATCGGCATTCACGACTACGACGACAGCCCGGAGCGCATGGCCAAGCGCTATGGCGCCGACGACGTGGAAGCCCGTCTTCTGAAATCGGAGCGTCCAGGCGGACGCATGCTTACCTTGGGGGAGGCGGCAAAGTCGCGGCAACCGATCGTTCTGACGGAGTTTGGCGGCATCGCCATCTCCGACGTGGCCGACAAGACCTGGGGATACTCCACCTCGGAGTCGGCCGGCCAGTTTCTGGAGCGATACACAGCCCTCCTGGAAACGGTCCGGACGCTTCCCGCACTGGCCGGGTTCTGCTACACCCAGTTCACCGACACGTACCAGGAAGCGAACGGCCTCCTGACCGCCGACCGCGAACCAAAGGCGCCGCTAGACGAACTGGCCCTGGCCACCACAGGCAAGCTCCCCGACCAGGACAGCGCCTCCGAACTGAAGTGGCGCGAACGCATCATGGACGGCCAACGCAGACGAGCCGTAATGCAAGGCTGAGGGCCTGGTCAGCGCTCAGACAGCCGGCCGGGGACGCCTACTCAGTCTTGTTCGCTTTCAAACCCCTAAAGCTGATGCTTTCGATTCTTGGGTCCGCGTCCTTCACGCCTTCTACCGGGGCAGGCAGCACAGCTTCGATCGACCCGCCCTGGATGTCCGGCATGAGAAAGGTGATCTTATCTCCGAAGACCTTGGGGTCGCCTGATGACGGAGGTCCGCCGCCTGCCTTGCGAAGGTCGGACAAGGTCTTCTCGAACGCGCTGACGGTTGGCTTTGCATCAGCAGCTTTCTGGATGTCCGCGTACAGCAGCTTGTAGTCGGCAATATGGACACCCTTGGGGTCGTACTGCAGGATTTTGGTGACACCGGGAACGTCAACCAGAATTGTGTTCTGGTTCAAGAGTGAAAGACGCGTGGGAACGTCGATCTTGTTCTGGTGCAGCAGATCGAGCGCCTGAACCAGCGTCTCCGCCTGCTCGAGCTGTTTTTCGAGGTTCCGCTCCGCCCAGGAGAACACCTTGCCTTCCTTGTTGAAGTTGACGGTATCGTACGGCCCTTTCGAATACGTGTAGGTCAGCAATCCATTTGCGTCGGTGGTGACGTTCGGCGGATCTCCGAGCGCCTGTCTGACCTGGTCGGCGGTGTACCCGAGTTCCAGGTGGTTCTGCGGGACGGCGGCGTCCTTTACCCCGTTCACGACGTCGGGGTCGATGTGCACGTTCACGAGCCGGTCGACGACCACCGACTGCTCCAGGCCGCGAATGGTCAGGATGCCGTCGCGCGGCAGCAGAACCACCGTCGATGCAGCCCCATTCGGCGGAATCTGAACCGTCTCCTGCATCGTCTGACCGACAAGATTGGAGCGGAGCCGGTTGATTCTGGCAGGGTCGAGCGTAAGGGCGCGAAAGCCGGGCAAAAACGTTCCCGTCAGCACCGACACCGAGTCGCGAAACGCCGTGTTGTTGACCTGGGCGATGATGCTGCCAGTGGAGAGCGGCAGAAGCGTGCCGCCAACGAGTTCGATCAGACGGAGGACGCGATCCGTGTGCTCCGTGGTGTAATCGTAGGCCGCCAGAATGGCCATGTAGTTGTCCGGGCTCAGCGTCGCTGTCTGCTCGATGCCGAAGCGGTAGAGGACCTGCTTGCAGATGTCATCCGGTGGTGTGCCGATAGCGTTCTCGTTCTTTGCTCTAGCCTTTGCCACTTTAGAGCTGGCGATGTAGCTCCGCTTGTAACAGCTTTCAACTTCTTTCTTGCCGTAGTGCACAAACGGCTCTTTATAGACGTTTGGTGGAAAGGTGTCTGCGGTCAGCAAGGCCGGAGCATCTTCGTTGAACAGACTGATCCGCGACCGGTGCCCAACCGCCCGATAATCCACGTCAAACGTGAGTGACGACTTGTTAAACTGCAGCTTCTTGCCCGTCCGGTTCACTAAATCGAGCTGCACAGCGTAGTAGTGCTGCGCGATCCGATACCCGAAGTCGCGCTGCACCGTCTCCTGGTCCATCGGCGTCATGTTCACGTCCAGCAGCGATTGCTCTCCGGCCGGTTTGGCGACGCGACGCAACAAGATACTTTTGGCTGGAGTGGGCGGTGTCTCGGGCTTTGCTTCCTTTCCGTTCTCCGCCGGTGTAGCGGACGTTCCTCGTGTGCCCGGGCACGATGCAACGACCAGGTTCACGTCCTGGCCCTGAGGAGCCGTTACCTCCGCAAACAAAAGCGATCCATCGACGGCTGTCTGGGTGACATGGACCCGAGATCCAGAGGGAGAGCTGAGCTGCAGCGGGGGGCACGATGAACCTTTCTCAAAAAGCGATGGCAGGTCGAATCCCTGAAAGACGAGCTGGCTCGTCACATCCGGCCTGGCGACCACAAACGGAAACGTGTGGGGACCCCCGATCTTCGTTATCAAATGGAAGAAGCTTGGTCGGAAGTTGGGCTCGGCTGCCAACTCAATCAACGCTCGATCGACCGATAAGGCCAGCACATTTGCCGTCAGGTTGCCTTCGGAGCTCGCCCCAGTCGAGACCTCGGCGCGGACGATCTCCTTCAAATCGATGGGCTGGCAAACCGGAGCATCCGGGGACGTGCAGAACTTGCCCTCAACGATAAAGTGTGGGAGGGTTGTGCCGTTCGTCGCTACAGAAAAGCCCCTCTTGTCGGACTTCTCATCGATCCCCATAAGAACGAGATCCGGCGTCGAACTGCCCGCGGTCGACTCGTAGCTGAGAACCATCTGATGATCCGCGAGCGAGACCACGGAGGCTGTTTCAGAGAGGATCTCTCCGGTCTTGCTCACCAGCAGAATGCAGCGGCCTTTTCTGGGGCTTTGACAGGTGTTGATCTTGTCGCGTTGACCGACATAGTCGCTCAGCAAATCATTTACAACCAGGTACTTCGTGATCGGCTTTGGTGGCGTTTCAGCGGTCGGCGGATCGCTCTTTTGTTGCTTCGTGCCTTTCGCATGCCCTGCTGCTTTAGCCGCAGGAGCAGTTTGGGCGAGAGCCGTTTCAAGGCAGAAGAGCAGAGCAAAACAAGTGACTAAAACAAGGCGCATAGGTCCTCTCACGGATCGGGAAGATCGCGGAAAGCTCAACTAGGAACGAGGCCCGGAGAGACGTGTAGAAACAGATTTCTGGTGTGGGCGAAAGCTTCGCACACTTCGACACATTGATGCAAGGGAATTGTCCCAACTCTCGGGCGCGCCGCCCAAGCCCTTCATCCAAACGGATGCTCAAGCGACGGGCTTTGCGGCGTAAAGAACTCCGCGCCATCCGCTGTGACGAACCAGCAGTCTTCGAGCCGTATGCCGAACTCTCCAGGGATGTAGACTCCGGGTTCGTCCGAGAAGGTCATTCCCGGCGCGAGCGGGGTGTGGTTGCCGCCCACCAGATAGGGCCACTCGTGCCCGTCCATGCCAATACCGTGGCCGACGCGATGCGAGAAGAATTTGTATCCCGGGCCGAAGCCTCCCGCAGTGATGATCTCGCGCGCGACCGCATCGATCCGATCGCAGGGCACGCCCGGGCGTGCAGCGGCCAGAGCGGCTGCCTGGGCCTTGTGGACCAGATCGAAGACCTGCTTCTGACGGTCGGTCGCCCGTCCGAGCACGAAGGCTCGGGAGATATCGGATTCGTAGCCCTCAACCGTGCAACCATCATCCAGAAGAACCACTTCGCCGGTGCGAATGGTCTGCGGCTGGACTGACCCGTGGGGAAGCGCGGAGTATGGCCCGACCTCGCAGCTTGCCTCGCCGGGAAAGCCGACGCGCTCGTACGCCAGACCGATCAGATCGGAGACATGCCGGTTGCTCATCCCTGGCTCGGCGGATTGAAACGCCGCTTTGTAGACGGACATCGTGACCTGATTCGCCAGCCGCAGCAACGCCAGCTCCGCCGGAGACTTGACCGACCGGCAACCCGCGGTCACCGGAGTCCCACTCACAAGCCGCGCCGCCGGAAGCGCCTGGGCGATGCTATCGGCGAAGACAAACGGCGTGCGCTCTTCGACGCCGATGCGACCGGCCGCGATGGACCGATCCTTGAGAGCGCGCGCAACGGTCGCGTACGGCGACTGATCTTCGTTCCAGGTGTAGATCTGGGGGCTCCAGGTGTAGATCTGGGGCGTTGGAGCTACGGGGCCCTGTCCTGGGCGGCCATCCATCAGCTCGCGAACCCGGGCTTCCTCAAATGCCGGGCATACCATCAGAGGTTTGCCCCGCGCGGGCAGCAGCCACGCGAGCAGACGCTCCGACGGGCTCCAGCGAAGGCCGGTGAAGTACCTGAGCGACGTCCCGGCGGTGAGGACGAGCGCCTCGAGATCGTTCTGGATCATGAGCTCGCGCGCACGGTCGATGCGGTGTTCGCGCTCGGCGATCGAGATCGGCACGGCCTCAGAGCGGCGGTCTGTCAGCGCGGAGATGGCTGCCGGCAGCTTCGTCGTCCCCGGCGTCTGGGACTCTGGCCGGCGTCGGACGAAGAGGCTCGAGGAGCCTAGGGCGGCTGAGGCGCCGGCAGCAACTCCGATGCCTCCAAGGAAACTTCGGCGTGTGGGCATGCTGGCATTCTACCGAGGGTCGGCCACATGGTTGCGCTAAACCGCTTGAAGGATGCCGGGACGTTCGCGAGAAAGCTTCAGGATCAGTTCGCCAAACAACGAGTTGCACCAGGCAAACCAGGGACGTGTGAACACCATCGCATCGTCCTTGTTGAACGACTCGTGGATGAAGCCGGTGCCGGCCTGCGTCCGCATCAGCATCCGCACGCAGTGGAGAATCTCGGCGTCGCTGGTGCTGGTCAGCGCCTGGTAGAGGATGCCCATCGGCCAGATCGTCCCTGTCCCTGTGTGCGGACTGCTGATGCCTTCGCCCGCCGATCCGCGCACGAACCACGGATTCTCGGGGCTCAGAACGAAGCCGCGCGTCCGCTGATAGAGAGCATCGTCGGTGGTGCAACAGCCCAGGTACGGCAGGCTCAGCAGGCCCGGCGCGCCGGCATCGTCCATGCACGCCTGGCCGCCGAAGCCGTCGACCTCAAAGGCCCAGATCTCTCCGGCCGTCGGGTGCCGCATCCGGCCGTTCTGTTGGGTGGCGGCGGCGACCTCCGCCGCCAGCGCCCCCGCGTCGGTCGCGATCCGCGCGTCGCTACCTGTGTGCCGCGCGCCCGCTCCGGTGTGCTGGAGCAGATCGGCAAGCTGCCCGAGGCTGACCACCGCGAAGAGGTTGTCCGGCACAGACAGAGGAAAGGTGCAGGCGTCGTCCGAAGGCCGGAACGCCGAGAAGATCATGCCGTTCGGTCGACCGAGATTTCCGCGCCCGGAGAGGGAAAGCGTGTCGGTCGCGATCCGGGTCTCGCGCTCAAAGCGGTACGGTCCAGGGCCGTCGCGGCGCTGCTGTTCCCGCATGGTCCTCACCACCAGCGTCATGGCCTGTCGCCACTCCGCGTCAAACGGCGCGGTATCGCCTGTAGCTTTCCAGAAGGCGTACGCCAGACGGATCGGGAAACAGAGCGAATCGAGCTCCCACTTGCGCTCCCCAACGCCGGGCCGCATGTCTGTCACGTCGTGGACGGCCCAGGAGAGCGGCGGCGAGGACGGGCTTCGCATAAACGCATTGGCATACGGATCGATCAAAATGCATCGGGTCTGGCGGCGGATGACGCCCGCGATCAGACGGCGCAGCGGAGCGTCCTCGCGAGCCAGGGCGACGTACGGCATCACCTGCGCCGAGGAGTCGCGCAACCACATCGCGTCGATGTCGCCCGTGATAATAAAGGTGTCGGGGAGCGCTTCGGAGCCGCCCGGAAAGACCGTGGTATCGAGCGTATTCGGGAAGCAGTTGCTGAACATCCAGGCGAGTTCGGGGTTCGGAACAGAGCGCCCGATCTCCGCGATGGTGCGCTCGACGGCGGCGCTTTCGAAGTGGCGATCGGCCTTTGCGGGACGTCCGCTCTTGAAGGTCTTGGCGGGGGCGCCGGGCGTGGTGGACCTCTGTCCAGCGGCGGCGGCCAGAGCGGCCATCGATGCTTGTTGCAGAACCGTGCGGCGTGTCAAATCGGGCATACAGAATCTCCGGCTGCGATGATAGCTCGCTCGGCGGAGACCGGGCTTGTGGTGGTTCAGCGCAAAAGGAGACCCGTCCAGCCGGTCGGGCCTGGACGGGTCTCGCAATCCCCCTGGGAGAGGATCTTTAGCGCGCGAATCGGCGGCGCAGCATGCCTGCCGCTCCGACCAGGCCCGTGCCGAGCAGAGTGATGGTCGAGGGCTCCGGGATCGGGATCGGGTTCGGGTTCGGGATGATCGCCGCCGAGTTGACACCATCGATATCGAAGGCCCAGTGCGTGTCGCGGTTGTTGTACGGTACTGCGCCACTTACGTCGCAGAAGTGGTGGTTGGTGCAGACGCCGGTCAGAAAGTTCGGGTCTCCATCATGGACAAAGCCGCTCCCAAAGGTGGGACCGTTTGCGAAATTGTTATATTCCATGATGCTGACGGTGTAGGTTCCGGGAGCGAGCGGTGTGCTGAGATAGGTGTCGTAGTGTTGGCCAGTCAGCGGGTCGGCCGGCACCAGCGATCCGCCATCATCGTTCTGGTTGATAAAGACGGCCGAGTTTCCGGTGCCGCTGAAGACGGCGAGAATCGGGTCAAAGCCGCCACGAGCGATCGTCTGCCCGGCAGCGTTTGTGCCCCCGGCATACGAGAAGGTCTCGAACGTGACCGTCGAGGCCGCTCCAACGTTGAAGACAAAGGCCTGAACGTCGTTGTCGTGGACAAAGTTCCCGGTAAAGGAAAAGTCGGCGGCGTGGCAGAAAGCGCCGGGCATGGCGGCAAGCGCCAAGAGTGAGAAGGTACGTAAGAAACGCACGGGAGAGCTCCTGATATGAAATTTTGAGGGCCTGGATTCACAGAGGGAGGAGCAATCGAATGACCAAACTCGGAACATAGAATCGCGAGCAAAATCAAGCCTTTCCTGTCGGTGAGAATTTGTTCTGTGCACAGTTTTGCAGTTGGCCAGAGAAGTTGTCTTGTGCCAGCTCCCGTCCGTCCGCCCGGCCCTCCTCCGTGCTCAGAGTCGTGACCCAAACCGCGCAAGCCGCCGCAAACCGCGCAAGCCGCCGCAACCGCCCAAGCCGCCGCAACCGCCCAAGCCGCCGCAACCGCCCAAGCCGCCGCAACAGGGATGCAGGGCGGCGTATGATCACCACAGTGAAGCCGCCCAATCCAGACCAGCCCAATCCAGACCAGCCATCGGCACACCCGGGGCAGACCTTCGCAGCCGTGGTGACCGATATCCGGCTTCGCGACCGGGCAGCGACCGCGGGGCGAGCGCGCTGGCAGGTGGCTCTGGACCAGACCGAGTTTCAGCCCGGAGATGCCGGGGAGATCGAGGCAGTGGCAGCCCGGAGCGGCGCTCGTCTGGCGGTGCCCGTCGTTCGTGTCGAGGTGGACGCGGCGGGCGAACTCTGGCACGTCGTCGAAAAGCCGATCGGGACCGGAACCAGGGTGACCGGAGTGGTGCGGAGCCGCGGCGTGGCTGTGTGATCCATCTCAGGTCCGAAGTCATCGAAATCATCCAAACGGACCGAGATTGGACATGCGCCCTGCCCCTGATACACTCAGAGAGTTCTTTTTGAGCGCGCGCTTCGGGCCCAGACTTAAGGCTTTTGTCGAGCCCCGTCCGGTCTGCTCCAGGCGCGCCTCGAAGGCGACCGATGTGGGGCTGTAGCTCAGCTGGGAGAGCGCCTCGTTCGCAACGAGGAGGTCAGCGGTTCGATCCC
>CAXSGC010000010.1:0-110517 GCA_964236945.1 uncultured Acidobacteriaceae bacterium
TTCGGCTCCCCCACCATCACCAAGGACGGCGTCACCGTCGCCAAGGAGATCGAACTCAAGGACGCGCTCGAAAACATGGGCGCCCAGATGGTTCGTGAAGTCGCCTCCAAAACCTCCGACGTCGCCGGCGACGGAACCACCACCGCCACCGTCCTCGCCCAGGCCATCTACCGCGAAGGCGTCAAAACCGTCGCCGCCGGAGCCAATCCCATGGCCCTCAAGCGCGGCATCGACAAGGCCGTCGAGGCCATCATCGGCAAGCGCAACGAGCAGGGAGTCTCCGTCGGCGGCGAGCTCTCCAAGCCCTCCAAGCCCGTCTCCGGCGACATGATCGCCCAGGTCGGCACCATCTCCGCTAACTCCGACTCCCAGATCGGCGTCATCATCGCCGAAGCCATGAACAAGGTCGGCAAGGACGGCGTCATCACCGTCGAAGAGTCCCGCACCATGGAGACCCAGCTCGACGTCGTCGAGGGCATGCAGTTCGATCGCGGCTACCTCTCCCCCTACTTCGTCACCGACGCCGAGCGCATGGAAGTCGCGCTCGAAAACCCCTACATCCTCATCTACGAGAAGAAAATCTCGTCCATGAAGGACCTCCTCCCGCTCCTCGAGCAGATCGCCCGCACCGCCAAACCGCTCGTCATCATCGCCGAAGACGTCGACGGTGAGGCACTCGCCACCCTGGTCGTCAACAAGCTCCGCGGCACCCTCAACGTCGCCGCCGTCAAGGCCCCCGGCTTCGGCGATCGCCGCAAAGCCATGCTCCAGGACATCGCCATCCTCACCGGCGGCAAGGCCGTCACCGAAGACCTCGGCATCAAGCTCGAAGGCGTCAAGATCGAGGACCTCGGCACCGCCAAGCGCGTCACCATCGACAAGGACAACACCACCATCGTCGACGGCGGCGGGCAGGACGGCGAGATCGAGGGCCGCGTCAAGGAGATCCGCGCTCAGGTCGACAAGACCACCTCCGACTACGACCGCGAGAAGCTCCAGGAGCGCCTCGCCAAGCTGGTCGGCGGCGTCGCCGTCATCAAGGTCGGAGCTGCCACCGAAACCGAGATGAAGGAGAAGAAGGCGCGCGTCGAGGATGCCATGCACGCCACCCGCGCAGCCGTTGAGGAAGGCATCGTCCCGGGCGGCGGCGTCGCCCTGGTGCGCTGCGCCGCGGCCGTCGATTCGCTCGTCAAGACGCTTGAAGGCGACGAAAAGATCGGCGCCAACATCATCCGTCGCGCGCTCGAAGAGCCGCTTCGCATGATCGTCTCGAACGCAGGCGAAGAAGGCGCCGTCGTCATCGGCAAGATCCATGAGTCCAAGGAGCCCAACTTCGGCTACAACGCCGGAACCGGAGCCTACGAGGACCTCGTCGCCGCCGGTGTCATCGACCCCACCAAGGTCACGCGCACCGCACTCCAGAACGCAGCCTCGATCGCCGGCCTCATGCTCACCACCGAAGCCATGATCTCCGAAATCCCGGAGAAAAAAGAAGCAGGCGGCGGCGGACACCAGCACGGCGGCGGCGGCATGGACGGCATGTACTAAACCCCCAAAAGCCCCACAAGCAAGCAACAAAAGGGCTCCGGAGCAATCCGGAGCCTTTTCTATTACAAGCTATAGTTTGCAGGCTGGACTTCGCACCTCGCCCGACTACTAGATTAGAGCCATCCAGCCCATGGCTGTAGATCCCGTCTTTTTGGGCTGAAGGCCCGACACATAATAGCCTGGGGCAAGGCCCCAGGTAAGAAGCTATAACTCCTGAAAGGGCTGAAGGCCCGACACAAAGTTCAGGCTATACCGATAGGAGAAAGGCCGCTAAGAAGCTATCGCTATCAATTCATCACTGCGCGTTGAAGACGGACTGAATGGGCACTCGCTGGGAGAGCCGCAACAATGATCTGGGCGACACTGATAGACGCAAAGGGGCCAAAGCCGGTTGAACTCTGCGATGGCAATCCGTTGATCTTGTTTGCTCCAGGCTTTGCGTCCTGCGGCTCCCATTGCCCGGTTACCTGCATCGAGACTTACAGCAAAGGCAATCTCGTGGGTGAGCTTCATTCTGGCCATAGCTAATCTTCGCTTTCGGAGTGACCGAGTGCCAGTCGAAGGTTGTTGCCAGCTTCTGGGCGGGCACGCGGAGCCCGCTTAAAGGTTACGTCGCGAACGTGGAAGGGACGTTCCAACCGTTGTGTGCCTTCTAGAAGACCTTTGATAGTAAGAAGTTGGACACGAGGATATCGCGAGCCGTCGATGGATGTGTAAAAACCCGCGTCTGCCGCTTCCTTCTGCATCGGCTTGGTAGGTTCTGCAAAGGAGATATAAACGCCAATATCTGCCTTTTCGCGCTGAAGAACACCGATAAGGTCCCGGACCTCTGAGACGCCGATGTTCTGGCCCCCCTTCACGGAGAAGATGATCTGCTTCGTATCGCCGCCATGCGCTTCGTGGAAGTTCAGGCGACCATCGACGCCACGGTCCGCTCCTTTCTTGATTTCTCCTACACGGCGTGCTCCGCAAAGACCTAGAGCCCAGTTCTGAAACTGGTATTTGTTTTCATTTGCGAGTTGTTGGGCTCCGGCTAGATCAGTGGGTTCACCGATGACTTGGTAGGTCTCCCGTATCCTGGGGCCAAAAGTATCATCTAGACGGTATTTGATAAGACCGATAGCTAGGTGAGTGATGTCAATGCCGATCCAGCGACGTTTCAGCCTTTGAGCCACCTGAACCGTGGTGCCGCAGCCGCAGAAGGGGTCAAGCACAACGTCACCCTCGTTCGAGGAGGCACGAAGAATGCGTTCAAGGAGAGCCTCGGGTTTCTGAGTTGGGTAGCCCAGTCGCTCCTGTGCTTGAGAGTTGATAGGCGGGATGTCAGTCCACACGTTGCCCATCAGCACACCGGCCATTTCATCTAGGTAGCGCTTTAAGCGGGGGCGTTTCGATGTGTCTTGCGGATACCAGACACGCCCTTCCGCGTCCAGCTTGGTCATAGTCTCCACTGAGTACCGCCAACCTAAAGGAGGTGACTTATGTCCTCGCCATTCATACATCATGTTAGGTCGTGGGCTTGGGCTAGTCATGTTGTCAAGAGTGAAAGCCCTCCCATCGGCATCTTTCTTCGCGTACTTAGAAGCGATGTACTTGTCGCTATGGGCGATGTAAAGCCCATTCCAGGTTAGATTCCCGGTATTCCCGTAATAGAGGATGGAATCCGAGACGTCACTCCATCTCTTCGAATCACTATGCGTGTTGGTGCGCTTCCAAATGATTTCGGTGCGAAACATCTGAGCGCCAAACACAGCGTCCATTATTAGCTTGAGATAGTGACTAGCCGTCGGATCGCAGTGAAGATAAATCGAGCCAGTCTCTTTAAGCACACGGCGTAACTCAACCAAACGCGGTGCCATCATCGCCAGATACGCCAGCATGTCCGTGCCGCCAAGCAGCGTACGAAAGGCGCGCATCGCATCGGCGACGCGGCCACCCGCCTCGACAACCTCTTCATAGGAGCGAGCAGCCTCCTCATTCCACTCCCACGTGTCCTTGAACGCGGTAATCTGCGAGGCGGAGCGCGTTCCGTCCTTCTCGGCAAAGAGAACGTTATAGTCCTGTCGCGAGTTGAACGGCGGATCGAGATAGATCAGATCAACCGACTGGGACGGGATGTACTCGCGCAAGACCTGGAGGTTGTCGCCGTAGTAAAGCTTGTTCTTCTGAGCAGGATCTGTCGTGAGGTCGAGCGGCATGGCGATGGTTTGAGGGTAGCATTCCAGCCACAACGGCTTAGCGCAACGTCACAGTTGATGGGGAAGCCTTTCCTTTTGTTGTCATTCCCGGAGGGAATCTGCGCTTGTTCTTGCTCTGTCATTCCCGGAGGGAATCTGCGGCTGTTCTTGCTCTTGCCTGTTCTCCGCACCGCAAATCAACCCCGCCTCACACCCCGTCAGCAACAGGCTCGAGCCCCGTACGATCAAGGGAAGAAAATCAGGGCAACTTTGGCGTACTCCCCTTCCCCATTCGCTAAAATAGAAATAGAGATCAAAGACAAGGTTCGTACAGCACGGAGCTTTGCCCGCACAGGTCCGGCAAGGCGCCGACAGCCAAAATTCTTACGAAAAAGATAAGACTTGTCCATCTGTTCCCCGGAATAGGGCTAAGTCGTTGAATCTGGCTATTTTGCGCGCAAAGGTATGTGTTTGCTATAAGTTACAGACACCTGCACCTTGCATCTGATTGAAAGTACACGGTTTGTACCAAGGCAACCCCCCCGGGGTGGGGGGGGTGGGGTGCCCCTCCCATGGTTCCTTTTCGGAACTCAGAGCAGCCTCTTCATTCCACTCCCATGGGTCCGTTTCCCCGTCAGATCAGGGCCGCGCCGGTCAGGTCGGAGACCCGCGACACCTCGTGGCTGGAGCACCAGCGGCGAAGGTAGACGCTGATATTCTCAACAGCACGCGGGTCGGCGTAGGAGGCGGTGCCGACCTCCACAGCGGTGGCTCCAGCAAGCAGAAATTCGACGGCGTCAGCGGCGCGGGTGATGCCGCCCATGCCGACGATGGGGATCTTGACGGCTTTGGACGCGTCGTGGACCATGCGGACGGCGATAGGTTTGATGGCCGGTCCGGAGAGACCGCCCGTAGTGTTGGCGATGCGCGGGCGGCGGGTTTCGGGGTCGATAACGAGAGCAAGAAAGGTGTTGACAAGCGAGAGGGCGTCGGCGCCGGCGTCGGCCGCGATCCGGGCCATCAGGGCGATGGAGGTGACGTTGGGGGAGAGCTTGACCATGAGCGGTCGGCGAGAGACGGCTTTGCACCGGGAGGTGAGATCGGCGAGCTGCCCGGGGTCGGTGCCGAACACCATCCCGCCGTGCCGGGTGTTGGGGCAGGAGGCGTTGAGCTCGATCATGGAGATGCCTTCGGCGTCGTTGAGAGCGTGGATCACTTCGACGCAGTCCTCAACCGTGAAGCCGAAGACGTTGGCGATGGTAACAAGGCCTCGGATGGCGCGCAGGCGCGGGAGTTTCTCTGCGATAAAGGCGTGGACGCCGATGTTCTGGAGGCCGATGGCGTTGATCATGCCGGCGGGGGTTTCGACGATGCGCGGAGCGGGGTTGCCGGCCATGGGTTCGCGCGACAGGCCCTTGGTGACAAAGGCGCCGATGCGGTCGAAGCGGAGGATCTCTTCGAACTCGAGCCCGTAGCCGAAGGTGCCGCTGGCGGCGATGACGGGCGAGGCGAGGGGAACGCCGGCAAGGTCCACGTGCATGTCCGGGCCTTTGGGGATGCTCTTGCTGGGCATGGTTTGTGGCTCGGACATCAGGTTGTAGTTTAGCGGGTTGGGATTGCGGGTGAGGAAGTCGGCGGGGCAGAGCGTCTAGAATACAGAGTGATGCTTGACTTGGGGTTTGTGAGGGCGAATCTGCAGAAAGTTCGAGCGGGGCTCGGAAGCCGAGGCGCCGACGCGGACGCTCTGCTCTCGGGCTTCAAGGATCTGGACCAGCGCCGACGCGAGGCGATCACCCGGGTTGAGGGGGCGCAGGCGTCGCGGAACGCGAAGTCTGCCGAGATCGGGCAGAAGAAGAAGGCTGGTCTGGAGGTCGAGCTTGATCTGTCTGAGTTCGCCGAGCTCAAGCAGAGGATCGCTCTCGACGAGCGGGCGGCGAGCGATCTCGACGACGATCTGCGACAGACGCTTGCGTCGCTTCCGAACCTTCCGCGGCCCGAGGTGCCGGTTGGTCGGACTGAGGCGGAGAATCGGGAGGAGAAGGTCGGGGGGAAGAAGCCGAGCTTCGACTTCCCTGCCCTGCCGCACTGGGAGATTGGGGAGCGGCTCCGAGTAATGGATTTCGAGCGGGCGGCCAAGGTGTCAGGGTCGCGGTTTGTGTTTCATTTCGGTCAGGGGGCTCGCCTGGAGCGGGCTCTGGCAAACTTCATGCTCGACCTCCATACACGGGAGCACGGGTACACGGAGGTGCTGCCGCCGTACATGGTCAACTCGAAGAGCCTGTTCGGGACGGGACAGCTGCCGAAGTTCGCCGAGGACCTGTTCCACTGCGACGACGCTGGGCCGTATGCGCCGGGGGAGTATAAGGACAGCGATCACTGGATGATTCCGACGGCCGAGGTTCCGGTGACGAATCTGTTTCGCGACGAGGTGCTGGCGGAGGCGGAGCTGCCGATCTCCTTGTGCGCGTACTCGCCCTGTTTTCGGTCGGAGGCGGGAAGTTATGGAAAGGACGTGCGAGGTTTGATTCGGCAGCATCAGTTTCAAAAGGTGGAGCTGGTAAAGTTTGTCCGACCGGAGGAGTCGGATGCCGAGCACGAGCGTCTGACGCAGGATGCCGAGACGGTGCTGGAGCGGCTCGGGCTGTCATACCGTCGGATGCTGTTGTGTACGGGCGATATGGGGTTTGCTTCGGCGAAGACGTTCGATCTGGAGGTCTGGCTGCCCGGTCAGGGGCTGTATCGGGAGATCTCGAGCTGCTCGAACTTTGAGGGTTTTCAGGCGCGGCGGGCGAATATCCGGTACAAGCCGAGTGCGGGCAAGAAGACCGAATTTCTCCATACGATCAATGGGAGCGGGCTGGCGGTGGGCCGGACGTATCTGGCGGTGCTCGAGAACTATCAGCAGTCGGATGGGACGGTGCGGGTCCCGGAAGCGCTGGTGCCGTATATGGATGGCGAGACGGTGATCGGACCCCAGAGCTGGCGCGGGCAGGCGGTGGTGCGATGATGAAGCTGCTGCGAGGATATGTTTTCTGGACGTATGCGCGCGGAAGCTTTCACTATGACGTGATGGTGACGTTGATCCTGATCTTCTTGTTTGTGTCGCCGCGGCTGATCGACTTCAAGGACCGGCCGGTGGAGACGGTGGCTCTGCATGCGAGTGAGGTGCTGGTTCGGGAGGCGGGGAGCCGAGGCGGGAGCAGCCGGTTTATGTACGAGGTTCGGGCCGAGGATATGAGTGGGGCAAAGACGGATGCCCAACGGCGGGCGGCGATCCTGCGCCTGGTGGAGCCGATCTCGGGCGAGGTGACGCTGGAGCGGTATGAGGAGGTTCGAGACGCCCAGGGGCGAGTGATCGCGTATGACGCATGGGTACTGAGGTAAGGGAAGTTTTAGGAATGTGGCTAAAGTTTTCGTCGGATCTGCCGATAATGGATCCGAGAGCCGAGCTGAAGCGTTGGGATTTGGGTTGTTAGTTGCTAGTGCATATGTCCGTGTGAGGCAGTATGAGGGAGGGCCTTTGAGACTGAACTTCGAGAGGCGGACGATAGTCGCCTGTCTGGGATGTGTGTTGTTGCTTCTGTGCGGTTCCGGCGGAGGTGCGTGGGCGCAGGTCGGCGTTGGGTCGGGGTTTGACAAGGTGAATGCAGTTCTCGAGCAAATGGACGCCGCGAGCCGGAAGTTCGAGTCGGCGGAGGCTGACTTCACGAAGGATCTGTATGAGCGCGTGGTGAAGCAGACGACGACGCAGACCGGGCAGATTTATTTTCTGCGGCACGGGTCCGGGATCGAGATGGGCGCTGTGATTGCGCCTCCGCAGGCGCGTACGCTCGAGTACCGGGACGGCCGGCTGCGGATCTATGAGCCTGGATCGAAGCATCTGAGCGAGTTTGTGGCGGGCGCCAGTCAGGCCGCGTACGAGAGCTTCCTCACGCTTGGTTTTGGTGGGCGAGGCAGCGATCTGAGCAAAGCCTGGACCATTACCGACGGGGGCACGTCCATGCTGACTGACGGGGCGAAGTTGGTGCAGGTGACGCGGCTGGATCTGGTGGCCAAGGACCCGAATGTCCGGAATACGTTTAGTCACGTGAGTATATGGGTCGATCCTGTTCGAGGGATCTCTCTCAAGCAGGAGTTTGTGACGCCGTCGGACGATCGTCAGACGGCGGTTTACAAGAACATCCGATACAACGAGAAGCTGACCAAGGCAGACCTGGCCCGGTTTGCTATTCCTGGAAAGCGGTAGGCGCGATGGCGCGGGTCCGGCGAAAGAGGAAGGCGATCCCCAGGGTCAGGATGGGAAAGAACTCGAGGGTGTAGCGAGGTTCGGAGTTGTCGAGCGTGAGCAGAAGAAGAGATCGAAGGAGGACAAAGGCGAGCATGGATGCGAAGACGGCGGTCACGGCAGGCGTTTCGGATCGTAAGACGCGGCTCCAGCGGTAGAGCCCGATCGTGCCCGGGACGAGCCAGAGGAGGTTGAGCGCGGCGTAGCCCGCCGCGGTGGCGCTTTGTCGGAGGTGGTCCCGAACTTTCCACCAGTCGGAAGGAAGGCCCGTCATCTCGGTGCGTGGGCGAAGGAGCATGTTGGCCAAACGTGCGAGGGGCAGCAGAAGAATGGAGCGAAGCGGATGCGTGTGGTTGCGCTCGCGAGCAAGATCTTCAAAGCGCCGATTGAGGTCTGGGGAGTCTGTGGTGGTGAGGTTGTAGTCCTGGAGCAGGGCGGCGGTGCTTCTGTACTGGGCGGGAGAGTCGAAGGCGCGACGGGGCAGGTCGGCGATGTCTATAGTCGTGTCTTCGTACTTCCAATAGACGTCTTCGGTGGAAGCGAAGTCGACGGCCCAGCTGCGATACCAGTGCTGGAAGCCGGTGGGGACGTGCTCGCCGGGATCGGTGGCCGAGCGCGGTGCGAGCGGTTGAAACACGTGAAAGGTGCGCCAATTTCGGAGGGTCCAGGGCGCAAGCGGGAGCAGAGTGCAAAGAGCGGCGGCGAGGACGGGCATGAGTTGACACACTCGGGGTCGATGCTTGGGGCGAGATAGCGAGTTCCAGAGCAGGGTTCCGAGGATGGAAACGGCGAGAAGAATCTGTTCTGGACGGAGCAGCGCCGCATAAGCGAGCGCGGCCGAGAGGGACCAGAGCCACGGACCGAAGCGGTGCGCGGAGACGAGCCATTGGTAGAGGCTGTACAAAGCGATCGTGATCAGGAAGAGGGTGAGAGTTTCGGTGAGGGGGGCGCCAATGTAGTTAGCAGTAAAGGGACAGAGCGCGGAGGCGACCAGGGCGGCGAAGGCGGAGCGGCGTCCGAAGAGTGCGAAAGCGAGTCTGCTGAGGAGCACGCAGGTCCCAAGGTCGAACGCGGTCTGGACCAGCATGACGGCTATGTAATTTCCAACCCCGAAGAGGCGGAAGCACAGCATCAGGAAGAGAGGGTAGCCAGGCAGACGGATCAGTGTAGGCTCGACGCCGGCGTCGGTTTCCGAATATCCGTAAACGTGTGAGCGAAGCAGATTTGTGGCGATGTTGCCATAAATCGTGGTATCGCCTTCGACGCTGGGAGCATGTTTGAGAAACCAGAGGCGGAGGGCGAGGCCGGCAGAGAGCACCAGGATAAAACTTAAGTGCTTTTTCCACCGAAAGTTCCTCATGTTTCTGCATGATATCGCCGATAAGAGAAGTGACGACCTCTGCGCGTTGACTCGCCTGAGGTCGCAACCTACCATGGAGGCTGATCTGCCGGCACGCGAGAACCGACGTTTCTGATGACACAGCAAGTCTTTTACGATCCGCAACGCAAGCGATGGAAGAGACTCCGACGCATCTTCGATGTTCTGGCCCTGCTTGGGCTGGTTTTGGGGACGGTATTTATCGTCGGACTCTTGCGGATGAAACCCTTGCCGGAGCTTCTGCTGGACTCGCCGAAGCGCAATTATCGCGCGCTGTCGAACCAGCAAGGGCCGGTTCTGAAGCCTGGGCAGAAGTTGCATCGGTCGGCTCACCGAAAAACAGACTTGAAGCCCTCAGACGTTGTGCTGAACCAAAACGAGGGATTGCGCGCGGCATATTACGTCGAAGACGATCCGGCGAGCTACTCCTCGCTGAAGGCGCACATTAAGCAGATCGATCTCTTGTTCCCGGAGTGGCTCCATGTGGTGACTCCGGATGGAAGTCTCACTTCCTACACCGTGGACAACCGGGCCTATTCCGTGGTGGACCGGGCGGGCGTGCACGAGGTCGATCGCGAGGGAAAGGTTCGACGGACCATAGCGACGGCCAGGGTGGATGCAGAAGTATTTCCGTTGATCAATAACTATGACCCGGTCAAGGGTGTGTTTCTGCCTTCAGTCGGGCAGTTTCTGAACAATCCCGAGGCGCGGTCGAACTTTATCGGTCAGATCGATAGGTTTCTTGTAGCGAACCCCGATTACCACGGCCTTTCGATGGATCTGGAGGAGATTCCCAGCGACGCGCAGGAAGGGTTCAATGCACTCATTGTTACGTTGTACGCGGATCTACACGCGCGCAAGCTGCGGCTGTATGTCAACACGCCGGTGGCCGATGACGACTTTGATCTGCGGTTTTTAGCGGACCATTCCGACGGTCTGCTGTTGATGAACTATGACCAGCACCAGACGGGGAGCGGGCCGGGCCCGATCGCGGCTCAGGACTGGTTTGTCGAGAATCTGACGAATGTGCTGAAGGTCGTGCCCAAGGAGAAAATTATCTGCTCGCTCGGCAGCTATGGGTATGACTGGACCACGCCTTTGCCGCCACCGGGAGTCCCGGCGAAGAAGGGCCACCGCGTCAAGAGCGGGACGAGCGCGCCCGAGAAAATCTTGCAGGCAAGAAATCTTTCGACCCAGGAGGCATGGCAGGAAGCATCGGATTCCGATTCGCAGGTGGAGTTGGATGGCGACTCCCTGAACGCACATTTCGCGTACGACGATGATGACGCGCATGTGCGCCATCAGGTTTGGTTTCTCGATGCGGTGACCGTGCTGAACCAGATGCGCGCTGCGCGGAGTATGGGATTGCAGACTTTTGCCTTGTGGCGGCTCGGGTCGGAAGATAACTCGCTTTGGAAGATCTGGGACGGCCCCCTGCATGCCAATCCGGTGAAGGACCTGGCAGAGGTGGAGCCGGGGTACGACGTGGACACGGAGGGAGAGGGAGACATCCTTCGAATTACCCGGAGACCACAGAACGGCCGCCGCGTGGTGACGATGGATGATGACAAGTCCGTTCCCGACCAGTTTCGGGGTATCGCGGACGAGTCGATGGAAGCGTATCCGCTCTCGTACACGGTGGAGCAGTATGGGTACGTTCCGAAAAAGGTGGCATTGACCTTTGACGATGGGCCTGATCCTGAGTGGACGCCAAAGGTGCTGGACGTCTTAAAGCAGTACGGCGTTCATGGAACGTTTCTGATGATTGGGGAACTGGCCCAAAACAATGTCGGTATCCTGCAACGGGTGTACCGGGAAGGCCATGAGATTGGGAACCACACCTTTACCCACCCGGACATCAGCGAGATCTCGAACAGACAAGTGGACGTGCAGCTGAACCTTACAGAGCGTCTGTTCGCGTCCAAGCTCGGCGTACAACCCCTTTATTTCCGACCTCCCTACTCGATCGACCAGGAGCCCGACACAAACGATCAGGCAGCTCCGCTTGATCGAATACAGGGGCTCGGGTACGTGATTCTGGGCGACAAGATCGACACCAATGATTGGGATGAGCATCCGCGGAAGTCGCCGCAGGAGATCGCCGACAGTGTTTTTCAGCAGATCGATGACATGCAGGCCCATCCCTGGGCTCGTGGTTCGGTGATCCTGCTGCATGATGGTGGAGGAGACCGGTCCGCGACCGTCGCAGCGCTTCCCGTCCTCATTCAGTCTCTTCGCGCGCGCGGGTACGAGATCGTTCCGGTTTCGCAGCTTTTGGGGCGGACGCGAGCCCAGGTGATGCCGGGGCTCACGGCGCGCCAGCGATGGCAGGCGCGGGCGGACTCCATCACATTTTTCATCTGGGCTTTCTTCAACCATTTCGTCGTTGCTGTATTTTTTATCGGCGACGTATTGATGAGCGCACGCCTGATCATTATTGGTATTTGTGCGTTGATTGACAGATTTCGCAAGCGTCCGAACTTCGCCGGCCTAGACTATGAGCCGAAAGTAGCTGTTCTGATTCCCGCCTATAACGAGGAGAAGGTCATTGTCCGGACCATTCGGTCGGTCATGTTGTCCAGCTACAAAAACATCAGGATCATCGTGATCGACGACGGTTCCAAGGACCGGACGTATGAGGTTGCTCGCGAGGCTTATCCCGCCGAGATGGAATCGGGGCGGCTGTTGGTCTTGACGAAGGAGAATGCTGGCAAGGCCGAGGCTCTCAACTTCGCGCTGACCTATATCGACGAAGCGATTTACGTGGGGATCGATGCGGACACGGTCATTGCTCGGGATGCGGTTGCGCGTCTGGTGCCGCATTTCGCCAATCCCAAGATAGGCGCGGTTGCAGGCAACGCGAAGGTCGGCAATCGCGTGAATCTTTGGACCCGCTGGCAAGCGTTGGAGTACATCACCAGCCAGAATTTTGAACGGCGAGCGTTGGATCTTTTCGATGTTGTGATGGTCGTGCCGGGGGCGATCGGCGCTTGGCGAACGGCGGCAGTGCAGGCGGGCGACGGGTACCACTCGAATACGGTGGCCGAGGATGCGGACCTTACGATGAATCTGCTGGAGCAAGGATACGCGGTGATCTACGAGGATCAGGCGCTTGCCTTTACGGAGGCACCGGTCAACGCAGACGGTCTGATGCGGCAGCGGTTTCGCTGGTCTTTCGGTATTTTGCAGGCCGTCTTCAAGCATCGTGGAGCGATCGTGAAGAACCGTGCAATGGGGCTGTTTGCGCTGCCGAATATTCTGATCTTCCAGATTCTGCTGCCTCTTGTTTCGCCGTTCATCGATCTGATGTTTGTCGTGGGAATCATCCAGTATGCCCTGGATCGTCACTTCCACCCGGAGGCGGCTTCCACGGCAAATCTTTACAAGTTGCTGACCTTCTTCTTTGCATTCTTGATCATCGATTTCGCCGCGTCTGCGCTTGCGTTTGCGCTGGAGAGGAGGCACCCCGCGAGCCGAGGCGATGTATGGCTCCTGTTTCATATCTGGATTCAGCGGTTTACTTATCGGCAGGTCTTTTCCGTGGTCTTGTTCAAGACGCTGAAGCGGGCCATTGACGGAAAGCCCTTCAACTGGGACAAGCTGGATCGCACCGCGCGCATGTCCAAGCAGACGGAGCAGCTGACAGAGAACGTGTAATGGACTGCGCTGCCAGTGGATGGGTCAGCCTGTGCGGCGGGATCTGGGAGCTCGGGTGCCCCCTGGAGCGGACCTGTTCGGCTCGCATGGAGTTCGAGCTAGAGCAGATCTCCTGCAGGCGCACACCGAAACGAAGGGGTCCATGGCCGTTTTCCCCAATGAAAACAGCACTGCGATACTATCTCCGGCTCACAGGAACAGGAGATCTGCTCTAGAATCGAGCTGTTATGGCGACCTCCCACCTTCCCGAAGCGCAGATCCTGTCAGATCTTTCCTCCAATTTTGTGAACGAGCCGTTCTCTGACTTCGCCGATCCAGCAAACAGGCGAGCGATGGAAGCAGCTTTACGGAAGGTCCATGGAAATCTGGGCAGGGAGTATGACCTTCTGATCGGGGGACACCGGCTGCGAACGGCGGAGAAGATCGTTTCCGTGAATCCCGCCAGACCCGACCAGGTGATTGGGATTCACCAGAGAGCCGTCGAGGAGCATGCGTCGATTGCGATCGAGGCGGCGCAGAACGCGTTTCCATCCTGGAGCCGGACCTCTGCTCTGGAACGCGCGGCGTTGCTGACGCGATGCGCTGGGATGGTCCGGGAACGGAAGTTCGATCTCTCTGCCTGGCTGACCTATGAGGTTGGGAAGAACTGGGCCGAGGCGGATGCGGATGTCGCGGAGACGATCGACTTTCTGGAGTTTTATGCGCGGGAGGCGCTGCGGCTCAACCGGGCGGTAACGCCGATCCAGTTTCCGGGGGAACGGAACCGGCTGCGGTATCTGCCGCTCGGGGTGGGGGTGGTGATCTCGCCGTGGAACTTTCCGCTCGCGATTATGGCTGGGATGACGGCGGCTTCGATCGTCTGTGGGAATACGGTGGTGGTGAAGCCATCGATTGATGCGCCGACGATTGCGGCTGTGTTCTTCGAGATCCTTGAGCAAGCCGGTCTGCCGAACGGTGTGGTGAATCTGTGTGCGGGAGACGGGCCGGATTTCGGGAATGCCCTGGTGGAACACCCGCAGACGCGCTTTATCGCATTCACCGGGTCTAAGACGGTGGGTCTGACGATTCACGAGCGTGCGGCAAAGATGGCGCAGGGGCAGAGATCAATCAAGCGCACCGTTCTTGAACTCGGGGGCAAAGACGCCATCGTGGTAGCGGACGACTGCGATCTGGATGCAGCCGTCGAGGGTGTGGCGCTGAGTGCGTTCGGCTTCAACGGCCAGAAGTGCTCCGCGTGTTCCCGCGCGATTGTGGATGAGAAGGTTTACGACGCGTTCTGCCAACGGCTTGTCGAACGAGTTCGCGCGATCGAGGTGGGGGATCCGGCGGAGAACTTCTATGCCGGACCGGTGATCAGCGAACGGGCGTACCGGCGGGTGCTGGACTATATCGAGGCAGGAAAGACGGAGGGCCGGCTGCTGCTGGGAGGAGATCCGCTCCCGTCTGTGGGAGACGGGTATTACATTGCCCCGACGGTGATCGCGGATGTACTGCCAACGGCTCGGATCGCGCAGGAAGAGATCTTTGGGCCGGTGCTTGCCGTGATCAAGGCGCGGAGCTTCGATGAAGCGTTGGTAATCGCGAATGGGACGGAGTACGGGCTGACGGGCGCAGTGTACTCAGGGTCGCGGAAGCGGCTCGAACAGGCCGCGGCCGAGTTCCACGTCGGCAACTTGTACCTGAACCGGAAGTGCACGGGTGCGATGGTCGGAGCACACCCTTTCGGGGGGTTCAACATGAGCGGAACGGATTCAAAGGCGGGCGGCCCCGACTACCTGCTGCTCTTCACACAGGCGAAGAGCATCGCGGAGAAGACTGGCCAGGGTACATCGGTCGCCGAGGAACAGGAATCTGGTCCGGGGCTGTAGGCGAAGCAAAGGGGACAGCGCCTGATGCCCCGAGATGGACGTGCGGGGGATCAGGCGCTTTTCATCTGGATCAGGGTTCCGACCTTTGCGGCGGCTTCGGCCAGGACCTTGTGGTGGATGGTGAAAAGGGCAAGTTCAAGACGGTCAGAGACGCCGGTCTTGTCGTAAATGCCGCGCAGGTAGTTTTTGATGACCTGCTCCTTGGTGCCGAGCTGAAGGGCGATGTCCTTGTTTTTACAGCCCTGGACGATCAGAGCGACGATCTGCATCTCCTTGGGTGTGAGGCGATCGCGAACGCGGGCGCCGACGGTGTCGCTCGTCTGGAGTGTGGTGACGTTGGCGTGGTGCATGCAGCGGTGCCCGCGCGCAACCCGACGGATGCAGTCCACGAGGTCGCTTCCGGCGATGTGGCGGCGGATGACGCCAAAGAGCATGCCGGCGACCGGATCGGGGACTTCTTCTGCGTTTTCCGCAATCAGCACGGCGCGGCTGCCGGCGGCCTGCACACGTTCGAGCAAGGGCTGCACCTCGATCTTGAGACCGGAGGCGAACAGAATGACGGAGCTGCGGTTGGCGTCAATCGCTGCGGAAAGCTTGGTGGCATCGTCGCACTGAGCCACGATTCGGATGTCGTCTTCGAGGGCCAGGACGCGCGCTGCGCCTGCCCGGAAGATCGCCTGATTGTCAGCGAGAATGAGTCGAGTCATACTGTGTCTTCCTCCTGCCGGGGGTGATATCCCCGTGTTGTGTTTATCGGCTGAGGATGGCGTTGCAAGAGGAGTGTACGTAAACCGGACACTCGGCGGCGGTGCGGTGTTCCCTGGTCCTCCATGGCAACCAATTTAGTGCACCCCGATCTGCTCTGCGACAATCGAATATACGAGTTAACGTGTGGGCGCGCGGTTTGGATGAGGGCCCCGTCGAGAAAGAGTGATGGCAAAACCCACTTTGCTGGCGGTCGACGACGATGTCAGTGTGCTCGAGGCCGTGGTTCAGGATCTGCGCCGGCATTATGGACGGGACTACCGGATCGTGCGCGCGGCTTCGGGTCTGGCCGGGCTGGACATCTGCCGGCAGCTCAAGGATCGCGGAGAGACGGTGGCGCTCTTTTTGTCGGATCAGCGTATGCCGGGGATGACGGGCGTCGACTTCCTGCAGCAGGCGACGGTGCTGTATCCCGAGGCGAAGCGCGTCCTCTTGACGGCGTACGCGGATACCGAAGCGGCGATCCGCGCGATCAACTCCGCGAAGATCCACTACTACCTGAACAAGCCATGGGATCCGCCGGAGGAGAAGCTTTACCCGGTTCTGGACGATCTGCTCGAGGCATGGAAACAAGGCTACACGCCGCCGTTTGAGGGAATACGGGTGATTGGGATGCGCTGGTCGGCGACCGATCATGCGGTGCGGGATTTCCTTTCGCGCAACCGAATCCCGTATCTCTGGCTCAATCCGGAGCAGAGTCCGGAGGTGGAGGGCTTGCTGCGTGAGAAGGGTCTGGACGGATCGCGGCTGCCCGTGGTGCTGTTTGGCGACGGAACGGCACTCGTGCAGCCATCGCCAACGGAGCTGGCGAGCAAGGTGGGGCTCAGAACCGAGGCCGAGCAGAAGTTCTACGATCTGGTGGTGATCGGGGCGGGACCGGCGGGCCTGGCAGCGGGAGTATATGGGGCGTCCGAGGGTCTGCGAACCCTGATCGTCGAGGCAGAGGCGCCGGGCGGACAGGCGGGGTCGAGTTCGCGGATCGAGAACTACCTCGGTTTCCCGAGTGGCCTGAGCGGAGAAGAGTTGGGAAAACGAGCGTTTCTGCAGGCAAACCGCCTGGGTGCGGAGTTTGTGAGCCAGAAAGTAACCTGCATCCGCAGCGAGCGCCAGTACCACATCGTCCAGATGAACGATGGTCGCGAGGTGACGTGCCACGTTTGCGTGATTGCGACGGGCGTTTCCTACGTTAGGCTCGATATTCCGGGCGAGAGCCGGTTTAGTGGCGCCGGGATGTACTACGGCGCGGCGCAGACGGAGGCGCTCTCCTGTGCGAACGAGAGCGTGTATATCGTCGGCGGAGCGAACTCGGCGGGGCAGGCCGCGATGCATTTTTCAAGGTATGCGTCAGAGGTGCACATGCTCGTGCGAGGACCGTCGCTGGAAAAGAGTATGTCGAAGTACCTGATCGATCAGGTTGAGGGAACGAACAACATTGTGGTTGAGACGGGGACGGAAGTAAGAAAACTGGATGGGGCCGAGCACATGGAGTGTGTGACCCTGAGCACGCCTCGGGGTGAGGAGAAACGTCGCGTCACTTCGCTGTTTGTGTTTATCGGAGCGGCCCCAAAAACGGACTGGCTGCCGAAGGAGATAGCGGTCGACAACCGGGGATTCGTATTTTCGGGGCCGGATCTGAAGCAAAAGGTTCCGGGCGCGTGGAGGTTGAATCGCGATCCGTATCTTCTGGAGACCAGTGTGCCGGGAATCTTTGTGGCAGGGGATGTTCGCCATAACTCCGTGAAGCGATGTGCCTCGGCGGTCGGAGAGGGCTCGATCGCGGTTCAATTTGTTCATCACTATTTGGCGGCGCTGTGATGAGCGGCGGCGACGTGTTGGGGAGCGAGTTGCTCGAACGGATCGACGGCAAGCTGCTGTCTGAGCTCCATGGGGTTCGGGTCCTGGCGTCTCTGAATGACGAGCAGCTTTGCTGTCTTATCGGATCGGAGGTGCTGGAGTTCGGAGATGGGGAGGCGCTGCTGGGGGACGGGGGCGAGTGGGCGTATTTCTGGATCATACTTTCCGGCGAGGTGAGCTTCTTTGGGGTCTCCGCGAATGGGAAAGAGACGTTGACAGCGTCGCGGTCGAGTGGATCGACCTTTGGAGATCTCGGTTTGATGAGTGGATCGAGGTGGCAGGGACGGATTCGCTCCCGGGGGCGGAGCCGGCTTTTGCGGCTGAAGGAGGAGGCGTTCTGGAGCATGATGACGACCTGCCCTATGGTCCGACAGGCGATTTTGCGGGATTGGTCATCGCGGGGGCAGATACTGCAGACCCGGGCGGCCCCACAGGAGGAGATGGGAGGGCTGGGGACGATGGCGGCGGGTGTGATGCATGAGTTGAAGAATCCAGGGACGGCGGCGCAGAGGGCGGCGGCGCAGCTGCGGTCGAATCTGGAGCGGATGCATGCGCTTTCGGTGAAGTTTGCGCGGGCTCCGTTGAGCAAGGATCAGAAGGGATGTTTGCTGGATCTTGAGGAGCGGGCGATGGGGGCGAAGGCCACGCTCTTGATGAATTCGCTGGAGCAGACGGATGCGGAAGACGCGTTGGCGGCGTGGATGGACGAGGCGGGCATCGAGGACTCCTGGAGGCTGGCGCCGGCGCTGGTGGCGGCCGGTGTAGGCATTGGTGATCTCGAGTGCGCTCGGGGGGAGCTGAGCAAAGATTTGTTTGCGGATGCTCTGAGCTGGGTCGAGGCGATGGTTTCGAGCTTGCAACTGACAGGGACGATCGAAGAGACTGTTGGCCGCGTCTCTGCTCTCATTCATGCGGTCAAGGCATATGCGTATGATGGCCGCGGCCGGATCCAGAGGGTCGATGTGAACAGCGGGATCCATGCAACGCTTGTGATGCTTGGGCACAAGATACGGGAGAAAGACGTTGTGGTCGAGAAGAAGCTCGCGAAGGACCTGCCACAGGTAGAGACTGACAGTTCGGGGCTGAACCAGGTTTGGACGAATTTGCTGGATAACGCCATCGACGCGGTGGGGCAGGGTGGGCGGGTATGTGTGAAGACCTGGTCGGATGTTGCGCCCGAAGGCGAGTCGGGGGGTGGGGTTCGCGTGTGGGTTGCGATCACGGATGATGGCGGTGGGATTCCGCTTGAGAGTCAAGGGCGGATCTTTGAGCCGTACTATACGACCAAGGCGGCGGGGGTGGGGACCGGGCTGGGGCTCTATATTGTCCAGCGGATTATGGATCAGTTTGGTGGGACGATTCGATCTAGTTCCGCGCCGGGAGAGACGGAGTTTGTGGTGATGCTGCCGGTGCGGCGGGGGTAGGTTCTTCTCTCTTTCTCTTCTCGAGAGATCGTGGCTGACCCGGGTCGAACCTGGTCTCACGCTATATGAACCTGGTCCCACGCTATGATGGACAGCGGGAGTCCCTTAGAGCGTGACGATCACACCCTTTCATCTCGCGTTTCCGGTTGACGATTTAGCGGCGGCGCGTCGGTTTTATAGCGGTGTTCTCGGGTGTGAGGAAGGGCGGAGTTCGGACCAGTGGATCGACTTCAACCTGTTTGGACATCAGATCGTCGCTCATCTGAAGCTGGGCCTGGAGCGCTCCGCGTCACATGCGAATCAGGTGGATGGCCATGCGGTGCCGGTGCCGCACTTTGGCGTTGTGCTGGAGATGAGGCAGTGGGAAGAGCTGGCGGAGCGGTTGCTCGCGGCCGGGACGGAGTTCGTGATTGAGCCGTATGTGCGGTTTCGCGGCGAGGTGGGGGAGCAGGCGACCATGTTCTTTCTCGATCCCGCAGGGAACGCTCTGGAGTTCAAGGCGTTTCAGGACATGGGGCAGATCTTTGCCAGGTAACGCTACGCCGTATCTGTGTCAGGTGGCGCCGACGGCGCTGTTTCAGGATGCCCCGGAGTGGGTGCGGCGGAGGTGACGCGGCTGGTTGCGGCGGCGGCGCCGGTCAGTGCCGAAGATCTGATCTTGCTGGCGGAAGACCGGCTGACGGCGCGCGATATCGCGGGCGCGGGCGCCGCGTTTGATGAGGCGGAGCGCGTTGGGGCAGAGGCCGACCGGTGCGCGGCCGGGCGGTGGATGTGCTGGATGTTGCTCGGGGAGTTTGAGCGGGCGTGGCGCGAGAGTGATGCGATCCGCGCGCGGGGTCTGGTAGATGTGCATCGGTTCTGGGATGGCGCTTCGGTCGATCGGAAGCGGGTGATGCTGCGATCCCTGCATGGCTTCGGCGATGCCGTGCAGAATCTGCGGTATCTGCCGATGCTGCGGGAGCGGGCAAGCGAAGTTGTGGTGGAGGTGGCGCCGGAGATCGTCGGACTTGTCCGGTGCTTTGCGGGTGCGGGAGAGGTAGTGACGTGGGGGCCGGGCGCTCCGAGGGTGGAGCCGGACTGGGATGTGCAGGTGGAGGTGACGGAGCTGCCGTACCTGTTTCGGTCGACGGTGGAGAGCGTTCCGGCGCGGGTGCCGTACCTGCGGTTGCCCGATCGATTGCGGTTGGAGGCCGCGGCGAGGCTTGGTGCGCGGAGGCTGCCCAAGGTGGGCCTTGTGTGGGCTTCAAGCGGGTGGGATGCGACGCGGTCAGTTCCCTTCCCGCTTCTACGCGGGCTGCTTGAGTGTGACGGCGTGGAGTTCTGGAGCTTGCAGACTGCGTCCGATAACGCACCGTTGAGGTCGTGGAGCTACGCGCACGACCAGCCCGTACGCGTAGCTGGAGAGGGCGCCGCGGAAGAGACGGCAGCGATGATGGACGGGATGGATCTGGTGATTACAGTGGATACGTTTGCAGCGCATCTGGCGGGAGCTTTGGGAAAGCCGGTGTGGATGTTGCTCCAGGAAACTGCCGACTGGCGATGGATGATGGGGCGGGAAGACTCGCCATGGTACCCGACGATGCGATTGTTTCGGGCGGCGGGCGGCGGTGGTTGGCCGGAGCTGATCGGGCGTGTGCGAGAGGGGCTTCGGGAGCGTTTTGCCGCGCAGGGTGAACAGCGGTGAGGGCCTGGGATGCTTACGATGCGTACCTCTTCGACATCGATGGGACGCTGCTGAACTGCACGGATGCGGTGCACTTCTTCGGCTTCTGTGAGGTGCTTTCGGGCGTCGCGGGGCGCCCGTTGAATCTGGATGGCGTGCTGGCGCATGGAAACGTCGACGTTGGAATCTTGCGCGACGCGTTGGCTCTGGCAGGCGTTGAGGATGCGACTTGGCGCCCCCGCTTGCCGGAGATGCGTAAGGCGCTGGCGAGCTTCGTGGAGGCGCGGCGGGAGGAGTTGTGCATCGATGTGCTGCCCGGTGTGCGCGAGGTTCTTGAACACCTGCGCGGACGTGAGGCGAAGCTCGGTGTAGCAACGGGAAATCTGGAGCGGATTGGGTGGGCGAAGCTCGATCGAGCCGGGCTGCGGGAGAGCTTCGCCTTTGGAGGATTCAGCGACGACTACGAGTACCGGGGAGTGATGATCGGCGGTGCGCTCCGGAAGGCGAGGGCCGTTGCGGGAGACGGTGCGGCGGTGTGCGTCGTGGGCGATACGCCGTCCGATATCCGGGCGGCTCGAGAGAATGGTCTGGACGTGATTGCGGTCGCGACCGGGATCTTTTCGCGCGAAATTTTGGGGAAATCGATGCCTGACTTGCTGGTGGACTCGATGAAGGAATTGCTGGAAATAGGGGGTTAGCGCGATTGGATATGTTCGACGATCTGCTCGAACTCGCGGGCGCGGTGCGCGGCGGTGTGGGTGGAGAGGATGCGGTCGCGCGCTCGGGCGCCGATCTCCTTGCGTTCCTGTTCGGAGAGGCCGGTGAGGATGTCGGCGACCTCGTCGGCCGTCGAGGCCAGAAGGATCTCTTGGCCCGGGGTGAGGAATGTGTCAAGGCCGGGCCACGGGTCGGAGACAATGGTGGCGGCGCACGCGGAGGCCTCAAACAGGCGAACCGAGGGAGAGAAGCCGGCCTGGATCATGTCGCTGCGGGTGAGGTTCAGGGTGAACCGCGAGCTTGAATAGAACGTGGAGTGGTCGCGCGGGCTGACGTGGGTGAGGCGGCGGACGTTGCGGGACCAGCTGATGTCGGCGGGGTACATGGGCCCCGCGACGAGGAAGCTCTGGCCTCCGAGCCGGCGGGCGGGGTCGTCGAGCATGCGCATCAGGCTTCGCTGACGGTCGGGAGCGTAGGTGCCGAGGTAGGAGAGGTCGGCGGTGTACTCGGGGGAGGGAGCGGTGCGGCCGTGATGAGCTGGGTCGACGGAGCAGAAGAGCGGGACCGGGTAGGGGGAGCCGAAGCGGGTGCGGAGTTCATCGAGGGCGGGGCCGCCAGTGAAGCTCATGTAGGCGGTGTAGTGGGGGATGTCGGAGCCGAGGAGGTAGTCGGTGCGGCCGTTGGCGCGGAGCTGGGCGAGAGTGATGGGCGTGTCGATGTCGTAGAAGAGGATTGGCGCCCGGACGACGTCGCGCAGAAGGGCGGCGGCAGCGATGGCGTCGGGGAAGTAGGATCCAATGACGATGACCTCGGCGTCCGCGGCTTGCCGGATGACGAGGGCGTGGCCGTCGGTCTGCCAGTCTTCGTAGAGGAAGAGTTGGACGTAGAGAGGCGAGGGGAGGTCGCGGTTGGAGCGGTACCACTCGACGTCTCGCTCGATGAAGCTGATCCGGTGGCCGAGGGCGTGGAGCGCTCGGCAGAGCGAGCGAAAGGTGGTGGCGTGACCGTTGCCCCAGGACGAGGTGATGGTGAGCCCGAGGATGGTGATCTTCATGGGCGTCTGGTTAGTTGGGGCGACGGCAGAGGTTCGGCGGGTGGAAGCAAGCTGCGTTTCGTGGCGAGGAGGTCGGCGAGGGCGAGTTCGGCCTGCACGGCGCGGGCGGCGTAGGTGTGGTCGCGGAGAGCGCGGGCGAGAAAGGCCTGGCCGATGGCGCGGGCTGAGGCGACGGCGTGCGTGCGGAGCGCCTGGACGACGTCTTCGGCGGTGTGGGCGACAAGGATCTCTTTTTCGGGCTCGAAGCAGTCGTCAATGCCGGCCCAGAAATCGCAGATGAGGCAGGCCCCGGCGCCGGCGGCCTCGAAGACACGGGTCGGCGGGGAGAAGCCGGAGTTCGCCATGGAGGCGCGGTTGATATTGAGGACCATGCGCGCGGAGCTGTTGACGCGGTTGTGGTCGGCGGTGGGGACGTGGCCGAGATAGCGGACGTTGGGCGGCATGGGCTTATCATGCCAACCTTCGCCGCCGAGCAGAAAGCTGAGCTCAGGGGCGAGCGTGGCGGCGCGGAGGAAGAGCTCTTCGACGCGAGTTTCGCGGTCGGGCAGGCGATTGCCAAGGAAGACGAGATCGGCGGCGAAGCTGGGGTCGGGAGGGACGGGAAAGTGGGTTTCGGGGTCGAGGCCGTTGTAGATGGAGGCGTAGAAGCGGGCGCCGTAGCGGGCGAAGCCTTCTTTGACCATCGGTCCGCCGCCGTACGTGAACAGAGCGTCGAGGCGCGGGACGACGGCGCGGTAGGGGTCGGCCGGGTCGGCGTCCATGCGGGCGACGGTGGCGGGCGAGTCGACGTCCCAGGTGAGCACGATCGACTTGGGTTGGCAGGTGAGGATGAGGCGCTCGAGCTCGGTGTCGTCGACACCGATGCCGGAGTGTTTGACGATGACGTCGGCCTGCTTGGCGAGGGCGATCATGCGATCGAGGTCGACGCCGGGCTGGTAGACGATGGAGGTGGCGTAGCTGGTGTCGACGTCGTCGCGATGCTGCTGGCGGCCGTAGGCGTCCGGCTCGGCAAAGGTGACGGCGTGGCCACGACGGGCGAGGTACTTCCAGATACCGCGGTAGTAGGTGGCGGCGCCGTTCCAGTAGGAGGAGACGAGGGAGGAGCCGAAGACGAAGAACTTCATTGGGCGAGGACCTCGTGGCAGATGCCGGCGAGTTGCTCGGCGCGGTGGCTGCATGTGTGGTGGGCGAGCACGGTGGCGAGGCCGCGGTCGGCCTGGGCCTGGGCCTCCGCTGGATGGTCGAGAAGGTGTCTGATGTGGGCGGTCATCTCCGCGGTGTCCTGGGCGACGAGAAAGTCGCCTTCGGAGAAGAGGTGTTCGACATCGTGCCAGGGGGCGGAGATGAGGGGGATGCCCGCGGCGAGGGCTTCGAAGACGCGGATAGTGGGGATGCCCGTCATGGCGCCGGTGTAGTGCTGACGCGGGATGTGGAGGGTCAGGCGCGATCGGCTGTAAGCCGCAGGGGCGTGGAGGTTGGGCAGGTAGCCGGCGTAGTGGACGCCTGCCTGGTTGAGGGCGGCGAGGGCGGCCTCGGGGTAGCGGACGCCGTAGATGGTAAAGCGGGCTTCGGTGCGGAGCTGGGCGGCGGGTGCGAGAAGGAAGTGCGCGATCTCGGCGGCGCGTTCGTCGTCGCCCCAATTGCCGATCCAGACGACGTCCTGTTCGGGACCGGCTGTGGGCTTTATGGGCGGGCTGAAGATGGTGGTGTCGGCGGCTTCGTGGAGGGTCCAGACGTGTTCGAGGCCGAAGCGCTGGAGGTAGACGGCGCGCAGGGCGGCGCCAAAGGCGAGGACGCCGTCGAAGCGCCAGACCTGGAGGAGTTTGATCGATTCGGGGGTGGAGCTGGCGCGGTGATGCGTGTCGTGGAAGAGGGCGCGGAAGTGGAGTTGGTCGCGGAGATTGAGGAGCTGGTCAATGAGTTCCGGCGGATTCCACTCGTGGACGATGACGATGTCGGCACCGCCGAGGTGGGCGGCGAGGACGCCCGAATCGAGCGTGTAGTGCTGGATGGGGATCTCGGGGTAGGTTTGATCGAAGTCGGCGAGCGATAGGGCGCCGAGATCGCCCTCGCTGAGGAGGTTCTCGGCGGACCAGTTTTGGGGCTGCTCGAACACCGTGACCTCGTGGCCCTGGGCGATGAGCGCCCGAACGAGGCCCCGAAGAAAGTGGGCGTTGCCGTTGTTCCAGTCGGAGCGAAGGGTGTGGGCGAAGTAGGCGATGCGGAGGGGGTCAGGCATGGGCGGCGCCTGCGTTTGCGAGCTGCGGCGAGACGGAGGCGAGGAGGTCCCGATAGAGGGCTTCGTAGGCTGCGGCCATACGGCGCGCGGTGAAGGTGCGGGCGCGAGCGGTGGCTCGGCTCTGCGCCGCGCCGAGGCGGGCGGGGGAGCGGACGAGGTCTTCGAGGAGCGCCTGGAGTTCGGCAGCGCCCTGGAAGTAGAGGGCCGCATCGCCCCAGACTTCACGGAGCGACGGGATGTCGTTCAAAACGACGGCGCAGCCACAGAGAGCCGCTTCGAGAGGCGCCAGGCCAAAGGGCTCATAGAGCGCGGGTGCGATGCAGATGCTGCTTGCGCGTAGGGCGAGGAGCAGTTGATCCGGGCTGAGGACGCCGAGGGCGGTGACGTTCCGGAGCGGCTGCGCGGGTGAGTTGGCGGTGAGTTCCGTTTCGCCGGCGACCGAGATGGGGAGGGGCGGTGTGATCTCGCCCAGGATGCGGATGTTTTTTGCTTCGTCCCAGAGGCGGCCGACGGAGATGGCAGCGAGTTTGCGGTCGACGTGTGTGGGGCGCGGTTCAGGGAGTTGGCGGCCGTTGGGAATCACTTCGGCGCGGGTTGAGAGGGGGAAGTTGCGGGCTAGGGCGCCGAGCATTGATCGGGTGGGAACGACGACGGCGGTTGAGTTACGCAGGCCGGCCTCGACGAGGCGGACGTACTGGCGCAGCCAGGGTGAGTCGGCGAGGGGTTCGGAGCGGCAGGCCTCGGCCCAGCTGAGAACGTCGGAATGGGCGGTGATCACGCAGGGGATGCCGAGCGGAAGTGCGCCCCAGCAGAACTGGCTGGTGTGGAGGATATCGGGCTGAACGTCGAAGCAGATGCTTTCGAGCAGGTCGGCGCCAGAGGTATACGCGTGGACGTTCGCATCCATCCACTCTAAAGGCGCTTCGGAGGCGTCAGAGCGGATGCTGTCTCCCCAGCGAGTGCGCATAGTGCGGACCCAGAGATCCTGCGCGGGAGAGGGTCGCCGGCCGAAGCTCACGAGAGCGACCTGGTTGCCACGATCGAGCAGGCCGGATGCGAGTTCTTGCGTAAAGGTCCAGACGCCGCCGATGGTGTCGGTCGTCAGAAGGACGCGCATGCGAGGTCCTGCTGCGTTTCGGCTTCGAGATCAGCGAGCGAGCGGGGCTGGACGGACTGGATGTCGCTGAAGCCTTTTGCCGCAAAGATTTCGAGATAGTGGGCGTGGGCGCGCTCCCACGCCTGTTCATCGGGCTGCGCGCCAAAGGTGGTGACGTACTCCGGGCTGCCGGGAAAGGGGAACATGGGGACCGGCTCCGAGACCCAGACGCCGTGGCGCTTGAGGTCGGTCTGCCACGCCGCGACGAGCGCGGGATCGTCTTCGGGCGTCTTGATGAGGTTGGCCTGGACCCACGGGATGCGCTGCTTGGCATAGGCGAGCAGGCCGGCGATGCGGTCGGTCGAGATGCGGCAGTTCTTGTTCATGGCATCGCGGCCGACATCGGTGATGGACTCGACGCCGCACTCGAAGGAGACGCAACCGGCGCGCGCGAGGAGGTCGAGCGAGCTCTCGTCCCAGAGGTCGATCCGGCTCTGAAAGCCGATTGAGACGGGACGGCCGACGAGCGCTTCGAGGAGCTCGCGGACCTGTTTGCCGACGCCGAAGATCTCGTCGATAAAGTAGATGTAATCGACGCCGCGGGCGATGAGGGCGTCGATTTCGGTGAGCACGGCGGCGAGCGGGCGTTCGCGGTACTTGTTGCGGAACAGCGTCTTGTTGCAAAAGGTGCAGGCGTAGGGGCAGCCGCGGGCGAACTCGACCTCGGCGCCGCGGTGGAGGTGGTCGGCGCCGTTGTTGGGGAAGATGTGGTGAAGATGGGTGTGGCGTTCGACGGGGTAGTCCGAATAGTCGAGCGGGCCGAGGAGGCGCATGTCGGTGGCGCCCAGGCCGGGGGTGGAGCGGATGACGTTTTGCGCGTCGCGCCAGACGCATCCGGGGATCATCTCCCAGGGCGTGGTGGCGAGCTGCGGCAAGGTTTGGTCGGGTTCGCCGCGCAGGACGATGTCGGCGCCCGTTTTGGAGAGTGTGGCGATCGGGGTGACGGAGCCGTGAGGGCCGATGATGACAGATTTCGAGGGGCGGCTGAGGGCCCCGGGTGTAAGAGCTTGGAGCCATTGACGAGGAACGCGAAGCTCAGGCTGAGGGCAGCGCCAGAAGAGATACGACGGGGCGGTGGGGATGACGAGGAAATCTTCACCAAAGGCGTCGAGGCGGGAGCGGACCTGATCGGGGGTGAGGTCCTCCATCCAGGCGTCGATGAGGAGGACGTCCTGCCTCGCCGAACGGAGGAACTCGCGGGCGGAGAGGAGTTCGAGCGGGAAGTGGGGCTCAGCGCAGCCGAAGTAAGTGGAGCCATCGAAGCTCCAGCGCGGGTTGACGAGGGCGTACTTCACGCGAGCGCCTCGGCGACGAGCTCAGGCGAGGGGAGCGGTTTGGCGAGGGAGGGCCGACCGGAGGTCTTCGACTTTTGTTTAGCGACAGGGCTTTCGATCCGCTCCCGGTTCGCGATCCAGAACTCGTGCATGTCGGCGAGGATCTCGGGGAGGCAGCGGCGCGGCTGCCAGCCGGTGTCGGCCGTGAGTTTGGCCGTATCGGAGATGTAAAGGGGCTGGTCGCCGGGGCGAACTTGCGAATGGCTGAACTGGCAACGAAGGCCGGTACGTTTCTCAATCTCGGAGAGCATCTCGATGATGGAGAAGGCTCGGGCGAGGCCGCCGCCGACGTTGTAGACCTGACCGGCGGTGCGGGAAAGGTGGGCGCGGGCGGCTTCCATCGCGTCCACAACGTCCGCCACGTGGAGGATGTCGCGGACCTGAAGGCCGTTGCCGTAGATGTTGATGGGGCGTCCGGCGAGGACGGAGTAGAGGAAGTGGGCGACCCATCCCTGGTCCTCGTTGCCGAACTGCCGCGGGCCTGCAATGCAAGACATGCGAAAGACAACCGTGGGCAGGTTGTAGATACGGGCGTAGTCGCGGACGTACTGGTCGGCCGCTCCTTTGGAGCAGCCATAAGGCGAGTGGAAGTCAAGCAGCGTCCCTTCGCTGGCGCCTTGGAAGCCAGGTTCCAAGGCCTGGTAGCGGCTGCCGTCCGCTCTGACCGGGACGGACTCGAGGCCGCCGTAAACCTTGTTGGTGGAGGTAAAGAGCACGAGCGGTCGGCGACCGGAGCGGCGAGCAGCTTCAAGAACGTTGAAGGTGCCGAGGGCGTTGGTCTCGAAGTCATCGCGAGGCGCATCGATGGAGGTGGTGACGGCAACCTGCGCGGCGAGGTGGTAGACCTCGGTCGCTTCGCGGGCGGCTTCGGTGATCTGTGCCGCGTCCCGGACGTCTCCGTGATGGAGGTTCAGACGGTCGGCGCCGGGAAGGCTTTCGAGCCAGCGGACGTTGTGTTCGGAGCCCTGCCGGGAGAGGTTGTCGAAGACGGTGATGCGGGTGTCCGGTGCTTGGAGAAGCCGGGCTGCCAGGTTTGAGCCGATGAATCCAGCTCCGCCGGTGATCAGGACGTTGCGGCCGATCTCGCTGCGATCTCTTGGCATTTCGCTTGTTTGTCCTCGTCCTCTGAAGTTTAGGCCGTAAGACCGTAGGTGCTGAGTTGCTGAAGCATGGTGTCGGCCTTGTCCTCGGCGGTTTGGCAGCGGAGCCAGCCGGCGAGCTCGCGGAAACCCGCCTCATGAGTGATCTCCGGCTCGTAGCCGAGCAGCGCGCGGGCGCGGGTGATGTCGGCGTAGGCGTGGCGGATGTCGCCGGCCCGGTACTTGCCGGTGATGACCGGCTCGACCGAGACGCCGAGCGACCTGGCGAGGATCTCGGCGACCTCTCGGATGGTGATGGGCTGGCCGCAACCGATGTTGATGACCTCGCCGTCGGAGGCGGGGCTCGTCATGGCAAGCAGGTTGGCGCGCACGATGTCGTGGACGCTGACGAAGTCGCGCATCTGTTCGCCGTCTTCAAAGACCAGCGGCGCCTGGCCGTTGATGAGGCGCGCGGCGAAGATGGCGGCCACACCGGTGTAGGGATTCGAGAGCGCCTGCCGAGTTCCGTAGATATTGAAGAAGCGCAGAGCCGTGACAGGCAGGCCGTAGGTGCGTCCGTAGATCATGCAGAGCTCTTCCTGGTCGCGCTTGGAGAGAGCGTACATGGAATTGATCTCGGAGGGCTTGGACTCGTCGGTGGGCACGGGCCGGAGCTTGCCCGAGCAGTGCGGGCAGCTGACGTCCCACTTCCCTTCCCGGAGCTGCTGGACGGGGCGCACGGGCGGAGCGGCGGGCTGGCTGCACTTGGTGCAGATGTAGCGGCCCTCCCCGTAGATGGACATCGAGGAGGCGACGATGAGCTTTTCGGGGCGAAGGCGATTGTCGAGCAGAGCCTGCAGGAGTTCGGCGGTGCCCTGGGTATTGACACTCATGTAGCGGCTGATCTCGTACATGGACTGACCGACGCCGACGGCGGCAGCGAAGTGGTAGATGACGTCGACTTTGTCGAGTGCATCGCGGAGGAGGTTGGGGTCGCGCACGTCGCCGACCAGAAGTTCCACCTCGGGTGAGAGATAGTCCGGCCGCTTGCCTTCCGGGTGCACCTGCGGGTGAAGATCGTCGACGACGCGGACCTGGTGGCCGGCGGCAAGGAGGCCGTCGGCGAGGTGCGAGCCGACGAAACCGGCGCCTCCGGTGATGAGGACTGTCTTGCTCATAGAGCGGCGGCCACCTCCCGGTCGGGATTGGTCACCTCGGAATGTGTAACCGCTTGGGGAGCATATCGCGCGACCGCCCAGGAGGCAAAGTCGGCAAACGTCTGGACATCTCTGGGGGGGCTGGTGTGATGATCTTCGACGCCCAGGTGACCGGGGGTGAAGCAAAGCGTGAGTGCAACGTCGAACGGTTCAAGGGCGGTCATCATGCGGTCGAACCAGGCCTGGGCGTTGGGACGGAAGCTGTCGGCCCAGCTGAGGCCGGTGCGGAGGTACCGGACGTTGTGCGCCTTCATCCACTCGACGGCGGCATCGAGGCGATGGTCTTCAAAGTGGAACCACTGACACAGGCCCACCTCGCCGTTGGTCGGGAATTTCTCGGCCGCAAGTTTCGGTTTGCCGTCGTGGGTGAGCAGACCCAGATAGTAGTGGCGGTAGTAGGAAGATCCCTCAGCCTCCTTGTGGCGCGTCTCCGCCGGCCAGGTTGGCGGGAGGTCGAACAGCGAGTACCAGTGGATGCGATCGGCATGGTCGCGGATGAGGTCGAGGGTGCGATCCAGCCCGAACGCCGCTACCTCCTCGGCCCCGAACGACGACGCGCCCACTTCCGTGACCCAGACAGGAAGTCCCGAAATCTCTGCGGCTTCGGCGATCTTGGCCGGCCACTCGCTGATCTGCCAGTGATTCCAGTCGAGCGGAAATCCGTGAACGGCCACGGCGTCAACCACTTTCATCATCCCGTAGGTGCGCATCAGACGCAGAAATTCAGGGTCGCCCGACGAGACACCGCCCAGAACGATCGGAAGCGCGGGATTCGCCCGGCGGATGCTGGCGGCGGCGGCTTTGAGCATTTCGGCAAACGTGACCCACTTGGGATCGAGATGAAAGTTCCAGTGCGAAAGATTGTTCGGCTCGTTCCAGAGCACTACAGCTTCAACCATTCCACAGACCTTTCCCATCGCGCATCTCTGCCGAGGAGCGATTCGCTCGCTGCACCGATCACCGATCGGAGAACACTTCTTCCCCCAAGAGGGGAAGTAGAGGAAGCTCTGGCCCGATCAACGACTTGCATGTAACAGCGCGTCAAGATTGTATGTAGCTTAGCAGCCTTGCTTTGTCTCTGCCAAGCTTCGTTGAAGCTGTGGGAATAAAAGCAGAAACGAGTACAGCGTTTTCGTACGGTCCGACACGGTACCCTAACGGCTGAGCCGAAGCGCAAATTGAACGACGCGCGGGTCCGTCGCGGTCGAGGTGATGCTGCCAAAACCAGTGGTTCCAAAGCTGCCATTGGGCTGCGCAAACGCCGGTGTGTTGGTGATGTTGAAGATTTCGGCGCGAAACTCGAAGTCCGTGCGCTCGGTCAGCGGTGTGTGCTTGATGGCGGCGAGGTCCAGATCGCGGTAAGCGGAGCCGCGCACCGGATTGCGGGAAGCAGTGCCGAGGACGCCGATGGGGGCGGCAAAGGCGGCGGTGTTGAAGAAGATCTGCGGTGTTCGACCGCCCGATGCAAGCGACGGTCGAGCGACCAGGTCGGGCCGGCGGGTCACAATGCCGGCAAAAGCGTAGTCGTTGCTGGCCATCGTGATGGTGACGGGCATGCCGGATTGCAGCGAGGCGACGGCGTTGACGTTCCATCCACCGGCGACAACCGAAGAGACGCCAGAAGATCCGAAGCGATGGCCGCGGCCGGCTGGGATCCGATAAAGCGCGCTGAAGGAGGTGACGTTGGGGACGTCGCCGGTCGATCTGTCGCGCTCAAGGTACGGCCGGTTGACGTCGGCCGCGACAAGGCTGTTCGAGCTTGGGGACGAGAAGACGGTAGAGGAAAAGACCGAGGACGCGTCATCGATCAGCTTGGAGTGGGTGTAACTCAGGAGAAACGAGAGGCCCTCCGAGAGCCGTCGCTCGACCTTTACCTCGATGGCGTTGAAGTTGGTGGTGCCCGTGTTGTTGCGGTAGTACGCGACGTTCTGGAACCGGGGGAAGGGTTTCAGCAGCTGGGCGGCGGCGACGGTGCGTCCGCCAATGCCGGAAGAGGCCGGAATCTGGCCGAACAAAGGGTTGGCGACCTTGGCCTGGAGAGCCTTAAGCGCGGCGAGGCCGGCGGGGGTGGACTCGGCCGGGAGGCTCGAGACCGGGATCTGGTTCAGGTTTGCGTCGGGGATGCCGACGTGAACGATGTGCGAGCCAACATAGGCGATCTCGATGGAGAGGTTTGGCTTGAGCTCGCGCTGGACGGCGAGGTTCCACTGCTCGACGTACCCGGAGCCGAGCGCGCGGTTGGCGGTGTAGACGCTCTGGCCGAGGCCGGCGTTCGGGGTGAACGCGATGGGTGTCACCGTCGGCCCGGAGGAGAGCGTGAAAGCGGCGTTGATGCTGTCCTGCGTGGCCTGACGCACGTTCTGGATGAAGGGAAACTGCGGCGCGGTGAAGGGAGTGGTGATGCCGGACTGGTCGATAAAGACGATGCCGAAGCCGGAGCGAACGACGGTGCGGGGAGTGACGAGGTACGTGAAGCCGAAGCGCGGAGCGAGGTTGTCGTAGTGCAGCTCGCGCGCGGAGCGAGAGAAGCTGTCGGCGCCAAGGTACTGGAGCTGCTGCGTCGCGAGGTTGAAGATGGCGCCCTGGTTGTTCTTCTCGATGGAGGCGTGGTTGAGGGTATAGCGGGCGCCGAGGTTCAGCGTGAGCCGCGGTGTGACGCGCCAGTCGTCTTGGGCAAAGATCTCCTGGATGTTGTCGCGCGGGCGCAAAATGCTGCTCTGGAGGTCGATCGAAAAGCTGTCGACCTGTCCAAGCAGGAAGGAGGCGAGGGCGTTGCCGTTCGACCGCTTGTCCGTGGATGGCAGAGTGAGGCCCTGCTGGTTGGTGCCGGTGGAAGTGAAGCTGAAGGCGCCGGTGGGGTTAGGCGGGGCGATGGCGTTGAGCTGGTACCATCGGAGGTCGCCGCCGAACTTGAGGGCGTGGCGTCCGGCGGTGACTTCGAAGCTATCGACCGCCTCCCACACGCCCGTCTGGTACCGGGAGAAGACGCTCCCCGAGGAGCCGATCTGCTGCTCTCCCGTGATGGTGAAGAGCGGGAGGGCGTGTGAGAAGGCGACGTTGGCCGGAATGCCGGGGATGCCGAGGGTGGCGGAGGCGGGGAGGGTGGCACCCCGGATGTTGTTGGAGCGTCGCGTGTAGCCCAGGCGGGCGTCGTTGAGCATGCGGGCGCCGAAGGTATGGGTCTCGCCGAGGACGATCTGCTGTCCGAGGACGTGCGAGAGGCCGGCGACGTTGCCGGTGCCGGTAACCGAGCCGGGGATGGCGCCGGAGCCGTCGGGGAACGGGGAGACGGGCTGCTCGACATCGTGGAAGTATGAGTAGCGGGCGAAGATGCGGTCGCGGCGGAGAAGGTTGGCGTCGACCCGAACGTCTGCCTGGTTCTGGTGGTCGAGGTCATTGGCGGTGCGGCTGTAGTTGTTCGTCGTCGCGGTGCTGGTGGGAAGCGGAATGCGGGCGAGCAGGCCGGCAGCGGCGGGATCGAAGGGTCTGGTGATGACGTCGTCCGGGAACTCGCGGCGGGTGTAGGCGCCGTTCGAGAAGACGGTGGTGGCGGGGTCGAAGATGTGGGCGGTGCCGGTGAAGATGCCCTGGCGCTGGGCGAGGGTGGGGACCGTCGAGATGCGCGGGATCGCGATGGCCTGCTTCTGGCCTTGGTAGCCGCCGAAGAAGAACAGGCGGTTGTGGAGGATGGGGGCGCCGAGGGTGCCGCCGAACTGGTTGCGACGGTACTCGGGCCTGCGGGAGGTCGGTGCCGCGAAGTAGTTGCGGGCGTTGAGGGCTTCGTTGCGGAAGAAGTCGTAGATCGAGCCGTGGAGGGTGTTGGACCCGGAGCGGGTGGCGAGGTTGACGACGCCACCGTTGAAGCGGCCGAACTCGGCAGGGACGTTGTTGGTCTCGACGGTGAACTCCTGGATATCGTCGAGGATGGGAAAGAAGGCGACCTGTCCGGGCTCGGGCTGCAGGGCGGAGATTCCGTCGAAAAGATACTCGTTCGTGCGGGGGCGGCCGCCGTTGATTCTTGGAAGGAGGGTGCCGGGGGGGAGCGAGACGCCCGGGGCGAGGGTGGCGAGCTGGATGAAGTTGCGTCCGTTGAGCGGGAGCCCGAGCACCGCCGCGCGGGGGATGGAGGTCTGGATGTCGCTCCCGGCGGCCTGAAGGAGAGGGGCGTCGGCGGAGACGGTGACGGTCTCTCCGGGGGCGCCGGGGGTGAGGTGGAGGTTGAGGTCGGTGGTGAGGCCGGTCGCGACCGTGACATCGCGGCGGAGGAGGCGGGAGAAGCCGGGCGCGGCGACCTCGATCTGGTAGCGGCCGGGGAGGAGGCCGGGCTGCAGGAACTCGCCGGCACCGGCGGTGGTCGTGGTGCGGGCCGTTCCGGTCGCCTGCTCTGTACTGGTGATCTCTGCGTTCTGGAGTCCGAGGTCCGCGGTGTCGAGGACCTGGCCGCGGAGGGTGCCGGCGATCTGGGCGGGGGCGGTGCCGGTGCCGAGGCCGAGGAGAGCGGCGAGCAGGACTCGTTGGAGCAAGGACGGGATCGGGGTCAAGGGACAGCTCCGGAGCCTGGGGCGTGCCCTTCGACTTTACACGATTGGATCTGTCTCCTTGCGGGAGCCGCGGTTCAGAGGCGTTCGATCATGATGTCGGTGGATTTGACCAGGGCAGCGGCCTCGTCCCCTTTCTTCAGGCTCATCTCGCGGGCGGCGTCGGCGGTGATGATGGAGGTGATCTCGCCGCCGCCGGGGAGGGAGAGGACGACCTGGGCGAGTAGGCCTTCGATGCGGACGCTGACCACCCTGCCGACGATCTGGTTGCGTCCACTCACCTTGCGAAAGCGGTCGCGGGTCTTGGCCGAGGGGGTGCCGGCTGGGGCGTCGCGGAAGGGAGCGAGGGCTTCTTCGGAGATGCGGTGGTGGCCGCCGGGGGTGGGGTGGGTCGGGAGCTTGCCGGAGAGGATCCACCCCTTGATGGTGGGGTAGCTGATGCCGAGCAGGCGGGCGGCTTCGCGGGGGGTGAAGTTCGGCGTCGGCTCGGGCATCTCGGGTCTTCTCCTGGAGTTGGGGGTACCCCCCTCCCCCCCTGGCGTTTGTGGTCAAAGTATTCAGAATAGGCGACTTAGACTTGGATCTCAGCGGGTTCGGAGATCCAAAGGTTGCAGGTCTGAAGAGCTCTCGAACAAAGCAGAGCAGAGCAGAAAAGAACAGAAGCAGGTTCGCGCGTCGCCGCGCGAATACCCCACCCTTTCCGACGATGGAGCTGTCGGAGAGGATGGGGCACCCGCCCGGTCTGTCCTACTCTGTCGAGATGAGAGTGGTTGAGCTACTTCCAGTTTATGTGTTGGGAAGGTTAGTTGCGCCATCTTCCTTCACTTTCGTTGCTTCAGGAAGGCGACGGCACGGAGGTTGGGGCGGTGGTTGATGGGGCCGATCTACGTTTGGCGGCTTCGCGGAGGGTTTGGGCGGCGGTTTCGGGGGTGATGTCGCGTTGCGGGGAGCCGAGGAGTTCGAAGCCGACCATGAATTTGCGAACGGTGGCGGAGCGGAGCAGGGGTGGGTAGAAGTGCAGGTGGAAGTGCCACTCGGGGTAAGGCTGGCCGTCGGCGGGCGCGGGGTGGAGGCCCATGGAGTAGGGAAACGGCGTCGCGAAGACCTGGTCGTAGGTGGAGGTGACTTCCTGGAGGACGGCGGCGAGGCCGTCGCGCTGCTCGGGGGTGAGGTCGGCGAGGCGGCCGGCGTGTTGGCGGGGGAGGACGAGGGTCTCGAACGGCCAGACCGCCCAGAAGGGGACCACGGCGACGAAGTGGTCGTTTTGGGCGACGACGCGCTCGGATTTTGTGAGTTCGACGGCGAGGTAGGCGCAGAGGAGGCATTGGCCGCCGTGTTCGGCCCGGTAGGTGGTCTGGCCGGCGAGTTCGAGGAGGATTTCGTCGGGGAGCGACCGGGTGGCCCAGATCTGGCCGTGCGGGTGAGGGTTGGAGGCGCCCATCATGGCGCCTCGGTTCTCAAAGATCTGAACGTAGCCGATGTCGGGGCGGGCGGAGAGCTCCTCGGCCTGCTCGCTCCAGGCGTCGACGACGGTGCGGATGGAAGGCACGTCCATTTTGGCGAGCGTGAGGTCGTGCCGGGGGGAGAAGCAGAGGACGCGGCAGGTGCCGCTTTCGCCCTGGGCGACGAGGAGGCCGTGCTGGTCGGAGAGGCCGTCGGAGAGGTCTAGGAGGTCCGAGGGGACGCCGGGCTTGAGGGCGGCGAAGTCGTTTTCAAAGACGTAGGTGCTGGTGTATTTGGGCGTCTGGTTGCCGCCGGCGCGCTGGTTGCCGGGGCAGAGATAGCAGTTGGGGTCGTACTGGAGGGCGGCTGGGGCGGAGGGGGTCTCGGTCTGGCCCTGCCAGGGGCGGTCGGTGCGGTTGGGGGAGACGAGAACCCAGGCGCGCGTGAGGGGGTTCCAACGGCGGTGGGAGGCGCTTTCGATGTTCACTGAAATCTCCTGGGGCGGTTTGTTTTGTTGGGGTCGGCCGGGTGCTCCGGCCTCCGGTCCCGGCTTATAGTATCGCTCCGGAGTATGGGCCGTGTTTGCCGGGCCGGGCGCCGGAGCTCGCTTGGACGTCTTGATGCGGGCTGGTGCGGGGCTTTGGTCCTAGCGCGGGTTCTGGCCGGCGTCGCCGACACTATGATCGGGAGCAGGGGGAGGTGAGATGCCGAAGTTGTTGCCGGATCGGGCGATGGATGGGCTGCGGATGGTGTTGCTGCTGGTTCTGGCGGCGGCGACGGGGGTGTATGTGGCGACGTCGCTCCGCTGGCCGCTGGTGTGGGACGGTCCCATCATGCACTACGTGAACTTCTTGATGGACCACGGGATGCGGCCGTACAGGGAGATTTCGGACCTGAATATGCCGGGGGCCTACCTGATGGAGGGGTGGGCGATGCGGCTGTTTGGCGGGAGCGACGTGCTTTGGCGGGTGTATGAATTTTTGCTTCTGGGGGCGATGACGTGGGCGGCGGTGGCGATTGCGCGGCCGTACGACTGGATGGCCGGCGTGTATGCGGGCGTTTTCTTTCTCCTCTTTCATGGCAGTGAGGGTCCGCGGATGGCGGTGGAGCGGGATGAGGTGATGACGATCCTGCTGCTGGTGGGGTACGCGTTTTTGTTCGTGGCGCTGCGAAAGAGGCGGGCCTGGATGATGTCGCTGTTTGGCCTGTGCGTCGGGATGGCGAGTGCGATCAAGCCGACGGTGGGACCGCTGGCGCTGCTCTTGCTGGGGATGGCAGCGTTTGTGGTTTGGCGGCGGGGCGAGCGGATGTGGGGGTATGTTCTGTGGGGGCTGGGCGGGATCGCGGTTCCGGCGATTGTGGTGGTTTGGTTTCTGGAGCGAAGCGGCGGGGTTGGGGCGTTTCTGGTGTTGCTGCGGACGGTGGTTCCGGTGTACGCGGGTCTGAAGCATCCGACGTTGCTGACGATGCTGCGCAACAGCTTGCCGCGCAGCTTGATGGTGCTGGCGCCAATGGGTGTGGTGGTGGCGATCTTGAACCGAGGTTGGAGGGGTTGGGCGAGTTGGGAGAGGTGGGCGCTGCTTCTGGGGATGGGGTTCGGTTTCTTTTCCTACTTTGCGCAGCACAAGGGATTTCAGTATCACCGGTACACGTTTGTGTTGTTTCTTGTGATGCTTCTGGGCGTGGAGTTTCTGACGGCGATCCGGCGGTGTGGTTGGGCGCGGTGGGTGGGCGCGACGGCCATCGTGCTGACGATCGGGTACGTGGTGCCGCGGTATACGCGGGAGATCCGGACGATCTATGCGGGCAACGATTTTGCCGAGGCGCTGGAGGGCGATCTGCGGGGGCTGGATGGAGGTGTGGCCGGGCTGCAACGGCAGGTGCAGTGCTTCGACCTGGTGTATGGCTGCATGAACGCGCTCCTCCATCTTGGGCTGGTGCAGAACACCGGATTTACGGGGGATCTGTTGTGGTTTTCGCCGGTGGATGGGCCGGTGGTCGAGCGGTATCGGGAGATGTTCTGGGCGAGCCAGAGGGCCGATCCGGCGCGCGTTCTGGTGATCAGCAATGAGTGGTTTTATGGGTCGAACAGCTTCAGCAAGATGGAGACGTGGCCTGAGTTTGTGGAGTATCTGGGTCGGAACTATCGGCTGGTGGAGTCGCGGACCTTGCTTGGGGATGTGAATGGGATGTGGACGGGGGAGGGGCAGGAGATTCCTTCGGCGTACCGGATTTATGTGCGGCGGTAGCCGGGCAGAGGGGCGGGTTAAAAGGAGAGGGAGCGGCCCGCTGAGGCTGCTCCCTTGTACACATGTGCTGGTGTTGGTGCGCGATCCGGTCGCGCCGTTTTGGGGTTTATGCGCGCACCAGGCGGCGGCGGAGCGAGCCGGCGACGCCGAGGAGGCCGGAGCCGAGGAGGAAGAGGCTGGAGGGCTCGGGCGTCTGGGCAACCTGGGCGGCGCCGATGAACTCCTGCGGGATGCCTTTGGTCCAGCCGGCGGTGTTGGAGGTGGGCAGGTAGATCTGATACTGGGAGTAGAAGCTGGCGCCCAGGGTGTTGCCGGCGGCGAGGGTGAGAGCGGAGGCGGCGAGGTTCTGTGCGGAGGTGGTGAAGCCGGCCTTGCCCTGGACATCGGTCGGGTCGAAGAGGCTCCATGCAGCGAACTGGGCATCGATGGTGGACGCCGCGCCGCTTTGCACTTTGGAGAAGATGATGGCGGCGGCCTCGTAGTCGAGGGCAGTCTGGGAGGTGCCGGTGGGGATGGCGGAGGCGGTGACGTTCCAGGTTTCGCCGAGGGTGACGGTGCGGTTGAAATCGAGGCACATCAGGCTGGTGAGGGTGCTGGAGCCGTCGATGCTGAAGTTGTAGGGGTAGACGTATTCGCCGTCCGAGGCGACCCCTGAGGTGGAGACCAGGGAAAGTGTGGTCGCGAAGGCGGAGGCAGAGACGGAAGCGAGGCAGACAAGTGAGGCAAGGACGGCAGATTTGATTTTCACGGTAAAGCTCCTGTTTTGATGGGTGTGGCCTTGTTGCTTACACATAGGTAGGTAGCAAGCGGAGGACCAAACCTGCAAAACTTTGCATCCGCAGTATGCGACAGCGAGTGTCGCTTTTCTGGACAGATTTACAGCGTTGGGGTAGCGATTCCGAGGCCGTCCTGCCGCTTTGAAACGCGCAGAGGCGCAGCGGTGCGCGCTGGTGGGAAGTTTGCTTCCTATGTGGGTGCTGCGGTGGGAGAAGATGTTCTCTCGGCCGTCCATCCTGAGGCGGTCCGCAGAGTACTTCGAAGCTCTCAGCGCCGTGTGCAGTAGCGCTTGATCAGCATTGCGGGGCGCGGTTGCTGTCCACGGCCACAGCGCTCGCGATGTCTTGCATGGCTATCCGGCCGACTGCATAGAGCAGGAAAGAGACTACGGTGCGGGGCTGGCCGGTTTGCGCTTGTCGATGAGTTTGTAGCCCTCGGGAGGCGCAAAGAATTTGCGATCCGGATCGCCGGTACTTAGACCTTCGACGGTGAAGATTTCTCGTCCTACCTGGGCTGCTTCGAGGACAGAGTAGAGGTTGAAGCCGAGTTCAGCGCTGTAACGAAACTCACGCACGCTTGCCATCGGCATATCGTTTCCGAGGGCGCCGGCATCAAGGGTGGTGGTATCGCGGTAGCCATGAACGGGGAGGCCGGCAAAGCTCTGCTCTCCGAGGTCCTCGTGGAGAAAGGTACCTTTGCCGTCTTTGAGTGGGCCTGATTTGAGACGGGTTGGGTCGTAGTGACCGAGGCCCGCAACAGAGGTGTAGAGCTCGCAGACTTTTTGCCGCACGCGACACTGATAGAAGATGTGGGCGACGGGGTCATCGACCTGGATCGTGGTCATTTGCGACGGAATTCCACTGCCCTTGGGGACTAACAGCCAGCGCTCCTGGTAGATGCGGCCCGCGCGATCGCGCATGATGGGTCGCGCGTTGACCTCGGTAAAGGTACCGCCGTTCGGCAGCGTGTGCACCCATTCGGTGCGTAGAGCGAGGCTGAAGGGAGCATTCGGGAGGTTGGGGATGTAGATGCTTTCGAGCACGCCTGTGCCGCCACCGTCGGTCGAGGTCACACCGCCGTCCGCTTGCGCTCGTAAGGACGGAGGATGGCTGAGAGAAAGGCCGGCGGCCATCAGCGCGAGGAGACGGATGACACTGGGGCTGCGCATGGAGCACCTCTGGGTTGGCGAGCTTACGCGAGACGGAAACCTAAGAAGTATAGCGTTTCCGTCGTTGAGCGGCGTCCTGTAGCAGCACACCGTTTCTATCAGGAGTCGACCGATCTAGGGATTGTTTGAATAACGGACCGTTACTGTGGGCCTACACCAAACGTCAAAAATCGTACGCTCACTCTCCGAGGCTGAGTACAGCCAACTTCCGACAAGGGCGTTTATCAGGACTAGTGAAGTACGCGCTCACTGGACGAACACTCTGGCAGCGATCAGCTTCGGTTCACCGCGGATCTACGTTGCAGCGACGCGATGGTATTGTCGAGCCTACGTAGCAAGTCGTCGTAGGTAATGATATCCATCATGTTCGCGTACTTGCGCTTGATGATTTCCAAATCGAATGTTTGACGCTGGTCGAGGGCCGCGCCACCGTCAGATGTTTGATCGCGACCCAGAATGAGCAGCGCTTTGGGATTGGTAATCCGAATAGGCATCCCTGGCGGCAACTGCCCGCCGTGTCTCTCGGTGAGCTTGTCCTCTCCGGCGACGCCCCACTTCGAAAGATGAAACAGGTACTTCTCAGCTTGCATGATCGTGCCGGATAAGTCCCTTGTTGGCACGAAATTGTCGCGGTACGTCGTCTTCGAAAGGAGTATGTCATCGAAGGGCCGTTTGATCTCGATGACGTCGAGGTTGCCATTGGCGTCCACCAGGGCGATGTCGATCAAGCGATCGCGAGCCGTGCCTGGTGTCGAGTAGCGATCTTCAATCTTCACGTTTTCCAGCACTGCGATGTACTTGGGGAAGATCAGCAGGATGAAGTCGAGAATCATGAGCTGCCACTCCTTCTCGGTGTGACCTCCTGACGAGTTGAGCCACTGACGGATTGTGTCGCGGATAAAGATGAACTTAGCCAATTCGGCTTGCAGGAGTTCCTCAGGACGTAACGTGGGTGCCGAGATCACAGACTTGCGCCGGCTTAGATAGGCCTCGTAGTGCGCCCTAAAATCCCTCATACCGTCGAAGTATTCACCAATGATGTTTGATACGCGGGCATTGGCATAGCGGTCAAGCTCAGTGGAGTTGGGAAACTTTCTAAGAAGTTGTTGAAACACCTCGATAGGAATGCTGTCGGACCGGGTGCCACCGACAACTATGTCTTGGCCTCGTCCTATGACCTCGGCTAAACGCCGAAAAATCGAGACGTTGCGCTCGGCGACAAAGAGCTTGCGGTCGAGCTTAATGCCGCTGCCTGTGAGCAGCACGCCGTTACGTATGCCGAATACCCGACCCTCAATCCGATGGTATTCACCGTCCCACTTTGCGAATCGGAACTGGTATTCGTCTTCAGCGGGTTGTTCGATCAGGTCTCCGCGCTCCAGCGTGAACACCCGACCGATCGTCACCTCTCCCGAGGTCTTTAACTTCCCCGAAATCCAATCGGGATCTCGCATCTCGGAATATCTGAGGATCAGTCCCTCTTGATCCCCGACAAAATCGATCATGCCACTCCCTTGAGTCCAGACTTATACGAGGAAGATTCCGCTTTGACTGGCTGCGCAGTATCAAAACCGCACATGTTTGAAAATTCAGCCCGTTGTGGGAGTGTAACTCCATCTATGCAGGCCCGGTAAGTGCCTGATTTCCGTGGTACTCTCCAGGCCCGGTCGGTACCGTCAAGTCGCACAGGCGAACGTTTGCCGCCCCGGAGGCAATTTAGACTGGGCTGCTTCGCTGACTGGCGTGAGCGGCGTTTCGGAACTGACCCTCAGAAGTTGCAGAGATAGTAGTGCTTGACCAAACGCTGAACATTTCCCGCACATTCTTCCCCGAAACCATTTTCGGAGCTTGGAGGATGCGTGTGTTGCGACATCGGCAAAACAATCTCGTCGGTCACGTCGTGGATCAGGAAAGTGTTTGCCCCAGCAAGTCCTGTGGACCAGTCATAAATAAAAAAACTATCGTCATTCGACCTTGACGAAGAGCCAAGCTGACCAATTCCAAAGCCGACTGTCAGCCCAAGGTGGGCTACGTTGTCGGCCCACTTCATTGGCTGCCATAACAACAGAGGAAGTAGAAGCACGAAGAGAACGGAAGCTCCTCTGCGTGGACGTTTTCTGACTACGCAATACACTCCTATCGCCAGGATGGCGATCGACGTAAGGACGTAACCAAGCCCCGTGAGAGGAATCAGGAAAAAGCTAACCAGCCCCGGAAGCTGACAGACGAGGTTCAATGCGGCAACGATCACCAGCGCAACGAACGCGGGCTTGAGCGACCAGCGATCCGTCTTCGTGAGGGTGCCTTTCAGTTTCATAGGCCAAATATATGCGGTGCTGCTACCCGCGTGATCTTAGCTTAGTCCTGATATGTCGCATTAGCGGAAGGTATTGGTGGGTGGCAAGCCGGAAGGCAGCCCGTATAGCATTGCGCAAACGAACGTTGGACAACCTATTGAACCTCACATCTAGACGGCGATGGTGAAGGTGTCTGTGGCTCCGTGTGGGGCTCCGTCTGCCGCTTCGGCGCGGGTGACGGCGCGGTAGAGGGTGTCGCGCTCGAAGGGGACGCGGCCGGCTTCGGTAATGAGGCGGACTAGGTCGGCGCGGCGCATGCCCTGGGGGGTGGTGGCGCCGGCGTCGTGGTAGATTTTTTCCTCGATGACGGTGCCGTCGATGTCGTCGGCGCCGAAGCGGAGGGCGATCTGGGCGATCTTGGCGGTCATCATCTGCCAGTAGGCCTTGATGTGCGCGAAGTTGTCGAGCAGGAGGCGGCCGACGGCGATCTGTTTGATGTCGAGCATGCCGGTGGTGCGGGGGAGGTGCTCGAGGACGGTGTGGTCCGGGTGGAAGGCGAGGGGGATAAAGGTCTGGAAGCCGCCGGTCTCATCCTGGACGTCGCGGAGTTTGAGCATGTGGTCGACGCGGTCCTCGTCGTTTTCGATGTGGCCGTACAGCATCGTCGCATTGGAACGGAGGCCGATTTTGTGGGCTTCGCGGGCGGTCGAGAGCCATTCGGAGCCGTCGATCTTGTGGTCGCAGATGATGTGGCGGACGCGGTCGGCGAAGATTTCCGCGCCGCCGCCGGGCAGCGAGTCGACGCCGGCGGCCTTGATGCGGAGGAGGGTTTCGGGAATGGTGAGTTTGGCGCGTTTAGCGAGGAAGGCGACCTCGACCATGGTGAAGGCTTTGACGTGGACCTGGGGGAAGCGGAGTTTGAGGCCGCGAACGAGGTCTTCGAAGTATTCGAAGGGGAGGTCGGGATGGAGGCCGCCGACGATGTGGAACTCGGTGACGGCTTCGGTGTAGCCGGAGGCGGCGGTGGACCAGGCCTCTTCGAGCGCCATGGTGTAGGTGCCGGGCTCGCCTTTTTTGCGGCCGAAGGCGCACAGGCGGCAGGAGGCGATGCAGACGTTGGTGGGGTTGATGTGGCGATTGACGTTGAAGTAGGCGATGTCGCCGTGGAGGCGCTCGCGGACGAGATTGGCGAGCCAGCCGACGGCCAGGATGTCGCCGGTGCGGTACAGATCGACGCCGTCGTCGAAGGTGAGCCGATCGCCGGCTTCAACCTTGGCGGCGATCGGAAGGAGCCTCCGGTCGTCGGTCTGAAAGGCGTGTCGGGTGTGTACCGGCCGATGTGCGAGGCTCGAGCTCATATGGAGATTCTATGCTCTTGGACGGGGCGAGGTGGAGCTACTTGCGCGTGGGGGTTTCGGGCGAGTCGATCATCCGCGGCTGCACGACCATGCCATCGAAGAGGGTGGCGCCGATGTAGTGGTCCGCGACGGGACGGAAGAAGCGGAGGTTCCAGCCGGTGTCCCAGAAGCTGAGTCTGCCGTCCGGGAGGTGGAGCGCGAAGGCGATGCTGCTGGACCGGTTGCCGGTGATGAGGAGCTGTTGGGTCCGGGCGTCGAAGTAGATGCTGTTGACGTCGCGGAGGTAGAGATTTTTCGGCGCTTCCCAGTGCCGGCCGGCGTCGGCGGAGCTGTAGATGCCCTCGCGACCGCCGACCCAGGTGGCGCCGGTGTTGTCGACGGCGAGCGCGGTGATCTGCGTGAGGACGTCGGGGAGGTCTTCGTTGGTCCAGGTCTCTCCGGAGTCTGTGGAGCGGAGCAGGGTTTTGAGGTTTGCGACGACGACGACGCTGCCGTCGGCGGCGAGGAACTGCCAGGGTTGGCGATCGACGCCGGGGACGGTTGTCCAGGTTTGGCCGGAGTCTGTGCTCTTGAGGAGGCCCTGTGAGGTGGCGGCGAGGGTGGCTTGACCGAGGGGAATGAGGGCGAAGGTGCTGCTGTCGAAGGCTGGCTTGGGAGCGGCGGCGGGACCGGGGCTCGGGCGGGCGGGCGAGGCGGCGGTGAACTCGCCTCCGCGCGAGGTTTGCTCCTTCGCTGCATGTCCGACTGGTCGCGGGGCTGCGTGTGCGGGGGCGGCGTGGTGGATTCGGGATGGGGGCTTGGGCGCGACGGCGTGCGCGGTTGAGGCGGCTTTGGGATGTTTGCCGGCGGGTTTTGCCTCGGCTGATCCCGATTTGCGCTTTGTGGCGGCGAGCCTGGACTTTGCGGCGGAGGCCTGTCGCGGCGGGAGGAAGAGGCTGGCCGTCCGGAAGCGCGCGAGGCCGTGGCTTGCGGGGAAGGCGGTTTCCCTGGGATGCTTCGGTGGGGTGGGGTGAGCCGGTCGCGGCGCCGGCCGGGGCGTCGTATGCGCGGCAGGTGCGGGGGTGCGGGCAGGGGGTTTCGCTTTCGCCGGAGCGCCTTTCTTTGCCGAAGTGACGCGCGGGACTGTGCCGTCGATGGGGTCGAACGCGACGTCGGCACGGGTCCAGGTGCTGTCGGAGAGGCGAAAGATGCCGTGGTTGGTTCCGGCGAGAACGGCGCCGTCGGGCGCGCGTCCGAGCGAGAAGACGTCGCGGCCTTCGAGGCCGGCGCTCTGCTGCGTCCAGGTGAGGCCGCCGTTGTCGCTGAGGAAGACGCCCCCCCACTGCTTGTCGTTGACGACCGAGACGTAGATGGTTCGGTTGTCCGCGTCGGCGACGTAGCCGGTGATCTGGCGGGCGGTGAAGCCGTCGTTCGATGGGGTAAAGGTCGATCCGGTATCGTGGCTGGCGAGGACGCCGCCGCGATCGGTGGCGAGCAGGATGTGGGTGGAGTCGGCGGGGTCGATGTAGACGTCGTTGACGATGAGTTCGGGGCCGGTGGTGCGGGTCCACGATTTTCCGGAGTCTTCGGTGCGAAAGAGGCCTTCAGTGGTGCCGGCGTAGACGACGTTCTGCTGCTGGGGGTCCTGGGCGAGGACGCGGGTGCGGCGGGCGGTGGAGGGGATGCCCTGAATCTTGTGGAACCGGTCGCCCGCGTCGTCGCTCTTGTAGATGCCGGAGCAGGCGCTGGCGTAGACGATCGATGGGTTTTTGGGGTCGACGATGATCGAGAAGACGTCGGAGTCGTCGATGATGCCTTCCTTGATGTTGTTCCAGTGTTCGCCGCTGTCGCCGGTCTTCCAGGGGAGGTGCCAGGTGCCGGCGTAGATGACGCTGGGGTTGTCGGGGTCGATGGCGACCGACTCGACTTCGTGGATCTCGGTGGAACCTTCGGGGCTGATGAGCTTCCAGTGATTGCCGGCGTCGGTGGAGCGGAAGACGCCGTCGAGCGTGCCGGCGACGACGATTTTAGAGTCGGAGGGAGCGGCCGAGAGGGCGCGGACGGACTGTCCATCGAGCTCGGGGTTGGGCTTCCAGGTGTGGCCGCCGTCGGTGGAGACGTAGAGGCCGCCACCGACTTGGCCGAGGACCCAGACACCGACGAGGAGGCGCTTCGGGTTGTCGCGATCGACAACGATGTGGTCGAGGACGAGGTCGTCGCGTTTGCCGATCTCCGCGAGCCGCGCCCATCGCTCGCCGCCGTTGCGCGACTCGTAGATCCATCCGTTGGCGGTGCCGAGATAGAGGTGCTGATGGTCTTTGGGGTCGACCGCAAAGGAGCGAGCGTCGCCGCCGAAGGGACCGAAGGGGATCCAGGGCGCGGCCGCGGAGGCGTGCGGAGCGGTCGCCAGGACAGCGGACGCCAGAAGCAGAAGGGCGAACACGGGGCGCGAAATGGCGAACCGGAGAGATCGCGCGGACTGGCTGTGAGGCGGAAACGTCATGCTGGATGGAGGTCTCAACGCTGTTTTTGGACTGCAAGTTTCGGAATCAGGGTTGGAGCAAAACAAAGGCTGACTGGAGAGACCAGTCAGCCTTTGCCTGCTGCGAGGGAGCGCGATTTACTGCGCTGCCTTGTCGTGGTGGTGGCGGTGGTGACGACCGTGCCTGGAGCGGCCGGCCGGAGCGTTGCGGGGCTGAGAATGAATTGCAGACTCATCCACCGGTGTCGCTCCCGTGTTGTCCATGGTTGCGCCGGCCGGGATCAGGGTATCGGTTGCAGTCTTGCTGTCCTGCGTTCCGGTGTAGACCGAGATGCGGGAAGCATCGATGCCCTTCTCTCCGACGAGGTAAGCCTTGGCGTTGACAGCGCGTTCCGCAGCGACGGTGGTTCCGTTCTTCTCGCCGGCGGAGGCGTTGCCGACGATGGCCAACTTCGCGTCGGTGGTGCGCTGGAGGTTGAGGGAGATGTCATCCAGGCAGGCCTTGGCTTCGTTGTTGACACGTGCCGGACGGCGCGGTTCGCGATCGAAGTTGAGGGCGCAGAGGCTCTGGGTGGAGGGCGCGGCGGCGGCTACTGGAGCGTTGACCGTGACGGTGGTGGTGCTGGACGCGGTCTGACCCTTGTCGTCGACGACGTTGCAGGTGACCGTGATCGTTCCAGGAGCTGCACCGGCGGTGGTGAGGGTGGCGGTGGAGGTGTTGCCTGAGACCGAGCCGGACGTGGAGCTATAGCTGTAGGTCAGAGGACGATTCTGCGGGCTGACGCCTTGAGCGGTGATGGTCGAGGAGTCGCCGGGGTTGACGGTGGACGGATTGGCCGAGCAGGAGATGGTCGGCGGTTCAAAGGCCTTGACGGTGTACGGTGCGGCGCAATCGGCCATCTGGCCGGGCTTGTTGCCCTCGGCCACGTGACCCTTGGCGTTGTAGGAGCCTGGCGTCGAGCTGTGGGTGTCGATGTTGGCGACGTTGGACGTTCCGGAGATCGTTCCGCCCGCGGCGTCGGTGGTCCAGGTGTAGTTGGCGGTCTTCTTGGGGTTCAGGTTGAGCGCGGTGCCGGTGATGGTGATGGGGTCACCGGGGTAGCCGGTGGTTGGCGACGCGACGCAGGAGAGCGTGACGGGCGGCGGCGGGATGATATGGCCGAAGTGCGTCACCAGGCCGGCCGAGAGTTCCACGGACGACATATTGGTGCGGCCACCGAGCACACCGGGTGTGGGAACGGTGGTGGCGGGGCCGAAGTCGGCGTGAATGTAACGGTAGTCGGCCTCAAAGAGCCGGACGGAGAACAGGTGGTTCATGAACGGGATGTCGTAGTCCATGCCGCCGCCGACAGCCACGGTGGGTCCCCAGGTGTAAGGCTCGTGGTAGAAGGGAACGCCTGAGTTGTTGGGGCCGCCGATCCGCGCGCCGCCGCCGAGGGCGTGGGCGAAGACGGTGAAGTTGTCCATCGGAGCGCGGAAGATGGGACCGGCGTTTCCGGTGTAGAGCCCGTCATTCTTGCCGTCCGGATGCGCTGTGCCGACGAACTCTCCGCCGACGTACTTGTTGAAGTAGAACGCAACGCTGCCGATCGCACCGTAGTCGATCGAAGAGTAGTTGATGCCCGCGGGCTTCACCTGGCCATGGGCCCCGAAGTACGAGTAACCGGTGAAGATGTCGATGCGCGACGGGTTTGGACCCGTGGGAGCGGATGGGGTTGGCCCACCGGGGGCGGATGTGCTGGGCGTGGTCTGTGCACCCAGGCTTGCTGCACCAAGGCTGACTGCACATGCAGCCAGTACAAACCGGCCTAGACGATGATTCGGGCGATGATCCATTCGACTCCTCCACAAAATGAAGCTTGTATTTTTAGGTCACGAGCTGGGGAAAGATATAGCTCGGTTCGTTTAATTATGATTCGATAAAGTTTAGCGCAGTTGCAGACAATATCGAGAGTATTCGTGCAAACAGTTGCAGAGCTTTCGATTCCTCACTGTAGCCGTATATCGGCAAAGTTCTACAAAAGGCGAACCTCGCGAGTAACAAAAACTGCACTTTTGTACTGAAACGCTTGGGAAAGAGGCGAAATCTCGGGTCTCCCGCCGAGCTCTGGCGCCTCTGACTATGACAGATTCAGAGTCTTGCGAATGGTTCCACGTTCGTGCTGAATTTTTTCCTGAAGCAGGGTGATGGCGTACAGAAGCTGCTCCGGCCGGGGTGGGCAGCCGGGGACATAGATGTCGACCGGGATGATCTGATTGACGCCCTGGAGCAGAGCGTAGTTGTTGAAGACGCCGCCCGAGGTGGCGCAGGCGCCCATCGAGATGACCCATTTGGGCTCGGGCATCTGTTCGTAGAGGCGGCGGATCACCGGGGCCATCTTCTGCGAGACGCGGCCGGCGATGATCATCAGGTCGCTCTGCCGGGGCGAGGGACGGAAGACCTCGGCGCCGAAGCGGGCGATGTCGTAGCGCGATCCGCCCATGGACATCATCTCAATGGCGCAGCAGGCGAGCCCAAAGGTCATGGGCCAGACGGAGTTTTTGCGGACCCAGTTGATCGCCGCATCGAGCGAGGCAAGCACGATGCCTTCCGGCTGGTCGTAGCCCCAGCTGACCTCGTTGACCTTGGTCTGGTTTTTGGCAAATGAGTCGAGCGTGCCGAAGATGCGGCGATCGTGATTCTCCGATGCGACGGGACGACCGTTGCTGGTGTTGGGGGCGGTTGGCTCGGCTGGCGTAGGCATACAAGGTTGAGTATAGATCGCGGGCTCATCCGGTGCGGGGACGATGTCTGCGATGGAGGCCAGGGCGCGGTCGGCTCCGTTCCAGATCTCGGCCGGTCCTAAGTTTCTGGCCCGTTTTCAGTCTGCATGTCAGTGATCCGTGCAGAGGGCGGGAGGAGCTATTGGGCGTTGGCCTCTATGGCAGAGATGAGCGCAGAGCGGAGCGTGGCGGTTTGGGCCGCTTCGAGTTTCGCGCCGGCTTGGGTGAGATAGAAGACGTCGATCGCAGTTTCGCCTTCGGTGTCGATCAGAGCGACTTCGATGTTGGCGTCGTGCGTGCTGAGGGCGAGGGACAGCGCGTGAAGCAGGCCGGGGGTGTCCTGCGCGGTGACTTCAAGCAGCGTCGTGTGCGTGGAGGCGGTCTGGTTGAAGGTGATGCTGGCGTCGACGTTGATTTTGGTGGGCGCGCCGCGGTTGCGTCTGCGTCCGCTGAGGAGCTTGTCGAGCGGTGTGGCGCCGAGGAGCACGTCGTGGATGGTGTCGACGAAGCGCTTGTGCTCGGAGAGGTTCATCTCAAGGGTGCGAAAGGGATCGGTGAAGCGGAAGGTATCGACAACGGTGCCGAGGCGGTTGGAGAAGGCTTCGGCGGTGACGATGTTCATGCCCCAGGAGGCGAGGACGCCGGCGATGTTGGCGAACAGGAGCGGTCGATCGCGGGTGACCAGGGTGAGCCGGCTGAGGTGCGGGGCGGCTTCAAAGCTGAGCTGAACGGGGTCGGCGGCGAGCTCCTGGCTCATGAGGAAGTGGGTCTGAACCTCGGCGGGCGAGCGGGTGCGGACGTAGCGTTCGGGGAAGCCTTCGAGGAACTGGCCGATGGCGAGGCGCTCCTTGGGCAGGGTGGCGGCGACGCGGTCGATCAGATCGGTGGCGCGGGAGCCGACGCGTTCCTCGTCGACGGAGCGGTCGAGCGCATTCGAGGCGGCGATGTAGAGGCGCCAGAGATTTTCGGCCTTCCAGGGGGTGAGGGCGTCGGGGTGGACGGCGTTGAGGTCGGCGTAGGTGAAGAGGGCGAGCATGCGGAGGGCTTCGGGGGTGCCGACTTTCGCGGCGAAGGTCTGGACGGTTTCGGCGTCGAAGATGTCGCGGCGGAGAGCGGCCGACATTTCAAGGTGGTGGGCGATCAGGTTGGTGACGAGGTTGGCCTCGTAGGGATCGAACTGGAGGCGGGCGAGGACCTGGGCGGTCAAGCGGACGCTCTCCTGGGCGTGGTCGCCCGAGCGGCGGGCCTTGCCGGTGTCGTGGAGGAGAGCCGCGAGGTAGAGGAGGTCGGGGTGCTGGAGGTCGTGGAGCAGCGGCTGGAAGCGGCCGGTCCAGTCGGCCAGGGAGCCGGTCTGGACTGCGCTGTGAGGGGTGGGCGTTGAAGGTGGGAGATCGGCGAGGCCGTGAAGCGTGTCGATGACGACAAAGGTGTGTTCGTCGACGGTGTAGCGGTGGTAGCTGTCGCGGATGACGAGGGCGTCGATGCCGTGGAACTCGGGGAGCAAGAGGTCGAGCAGGCCGATGGCGTGCATGAGCCGGAGGGCGCGACCGGCGTGCGGTCCAAGCAGGATGTGACGGAGGTGCCGCCAAAGGGCGGGGCCGTCCTCGATGTGGGCGGCGAGCGCGGGCAGAGCTTCGGAGATGCGGGTCTCGGTCGCGCGGTCGAGTTGGAACCCGGACTGGCTGCCGGCCTGCCTGCTGACTTGGGCGCTGGCTTGGGCGAGGGTGGCGAAGAGGTTGAGGACGATCTCGGGGTCCTGAGCCGGGTCTTGATCTGGGTCTTGAGCCGGGTCTTGCGCCGAGTCTGGCGTGAGATTTGGGGCGGGATCGAGCGAGATGCGACCGGCGTGGATGCGGAATCCGTTCGGGCTGGGCGGCGATGCGGCGGGATCGGTTCCCTGCCCTGAGCGGTGGCGGCGCCAGGAGGCGAGAAGGGCGGGCTTGCTCAGAACGGGCTTGGGGGCGGGCGGTGTCAGCTCGTCCAGTCGCTGCGAGGCGCGGCGGCTGACAACCCGCGCGTGGCGGAAGTAGACGCGCATCCAGGAGGCGGTGTCTGCCTGGCCGGGATGGCCTTTGGAATGGGGGTTCGGCAGGCCGATGCTCTGTCGGGCGGCCTGGTCCTGGGCCTTCCAGTCCAGCGTGTTGTCGTCGCGCTCGTGGCGGAGATGGAGAAAGCAGCGGAGCTGAAGCAGGAACTCCTCGGCCTCCTGGAACTCCGTGTCTTCGAAGGTGTGGGGACGCGGTGTGCTCGCGGCGCGATCGAGGGTCTCGATCCAGTGGCAGAGCTGCGCGTCGCGAAGGCCGCCGGGGCACTCCTTGATGTTGGGTTCGAGGTGGAAGAGGGTGTCGCCGAAGCGGGCGTGGCGGTTGTCCGTGATCTCGACGAGGCGAGCGAGGATGGATTTGCTGTCGCGGGCGAGGAGTTTGGGGAGAGATTTGGTGGCAAGTTCGCGATGGAGGTCGGCGTTGCCGGCAAGGAATCGCTGGTCGAGCAGAGAGAGGGTGAACTCGGTGTTTTCGGGGTTGAAGCGGTCGCACTCTGAGATGCGGCGCGTGATGGGAGAGACGCGCAGGCCGGCGTCCCACAGCGTTTGGGTGAGCGAGCGGATGGGGTCTTTGAGGTCCTTCTCGGAGGTGCGCGGGCCGAGGAGAAAGAGGAGGTCGATGTCGGAGTAGGGGCAGAGTTGGCGGCGGCCATAGCCACCGACGGCGAGCAGCGCGGCGTGGTTCAGGTTGGGGTAAGCGATCGATGTCCGGCGCCAGAGGTCGAGGAGAAGGTCGTCGACGGCAGAGGTGCGGGCCTGGACGAAGTCGGCGCCGGAGCCGTGGTGGTTGAACGCTTCGCGGGCCTCGCGCATGCGGGCGGCGTAGAGGTCGGGGCCGGTGTTGGTTTGGACCTCCTCTGTCGGCATGGTGTGCGTCCCTCGGGCGGATGGCCTGCTATTCAGCAGGATACGGCACGGCTGATGCCGTGCCCCGAGGCGATGCTGGATGGGGGTGAAAACGCAAGGTCAGGTGTCTCGGCTGCGGTCGAGATGACAATGCTTAAGGCGCGGGAAAGTGCGAGCCTCTCTTCACTGCGGTTTCGAAGAGCTGAGTGTCCGGTCGAGATGACGGGTTGGTCGATTTTGAGAGGCACGAATCCGCACATCACTTCCGCTATTGCGGCTTGTCGTTCCTAAACCGAGGTCGACGAGTGACCTGGCGATGATCCGCGAGCCGAGGGAAACTCGTACGTCTGTTGCCGTTACTAGGCAACAGGCATTTTGGGCATGGAACGAGCGGATCGATGAGGCACGTGATTCCTTACCCCCAAGCGCGAGAGGTCGGGGACTCTCCTGAATCCACACAAGAGATTGCGCGAAGCCCTATACCAATGTTCCAGCATCTTCCTCCTCTTCCTCGGAGTTGATACTTGGGAAGGGAATGTCGATTATTTGCTGTTGGAGCAGTTCATAGCCCTTTTCAGGGTCTTCCTGCAGGGTGCGCTCCAGTGCGAGTGTTTCTCTGTACTCCTTGGCTGCCGCGGTCATGGTCCATCGCGTCATGATGTTGAGCTTCTCGAGTTCTTCGCGGATCGTCGTAATTGACACACGGAAAAACTCTTTCCGCGGATTGACCTTATTTATCTGGGAGGTCAGGAAATGGCGGTGGAGTGCCGTTTCCAGCTCTGGTGCATTTTCGCTGAACATCATCGCGTGGACGTCGAAGCTGAATGGCACGCTGGCACTACTTAGCTCGTGGACACGGTCTATCGGATCGAGCCGGCGTGTCAATCCGATCTTGTACACGTCTTCGCCAAAGGAACCGACGTTGGAAATGATATAGACGTGTCCGATCTTAGTTTGCTGGGCCATCGACAGGGCGCGTTGATTTCGCTCCTCTGCCTGCCGCAGCCGCTCTGCCAACTCTTCCAGCTGTGCCTCGTACTTCTCACGTTGCTCGGCAGATGCCCGTTCCACCTGACCCTGCACCTTCTCCATTGCCTTACGGAGGGCTTCTTCCTCGCGAGCCGCATCGCGAATCGCGCGCTGGAACTCTCGCTGCGCACGCTCTTCCTCCCGAATCTGCTCTTTCATTTGTCGCTGCTCCTCTTTCTCGCGCAATCTAATCTCTTGCACCGCCACAGCCCATCGCAACTCCATAAGGCGGCTTTCCAAGTAGCTGTCGAGAATTCTGGCGTTACGAAAAGCCGCGCCATTGTAGTTAACGAGCGTGAAAGCATCTTGAATGGCCTTCTCGAGCGTGCCAGCATTGTCGTCTTTGACCTTGGAAAGGATGCTGTCAACCTTTCCATTGAAGGCATCCGTGACAAAACGTATGGCAGTCTCGCGTCTATTCCTCTCAACGTAATCACAGGTTGCGGCCATCTCATTCGTAACCATCATCCTCGACCGCTCAATAGCATTCTTGAGTTCTGTTCCGGCGTTCGTGAAGCCGTAAGATGCGGCGAGCTCATCGAGAAGCCCGCGGGAAGAAATAACGTACCGATCGCCATAGCCATTAATCAGGTTCTTCATGGCCTCGGCAATCTGCTGAAAGTGTTCAGCATTCTCCACTGCTTCAAAGGCTTTTCCCGCGATCTCCTCGCCGCGCTTTCTGGCGCTCTCTATGACCTTCTTTGCTTCCTGCTGAGCAGATCGCAAGATTGATTCCACTTTGTTCTGGGCGTCATTGAATGCTGTCTGGGCTCGCAAACGTAGTGTTTTCGCTTCAAGACGGGCCTGCGAAAGCTCTTCGGTACTGCTTTGCTGCGCCTGTTGCCTCAGGCGCGCCGCATTCTCTTGAGCTTCTGCAAGTGCGGCAGCGGCTGCTCGCGTCGATTCATCTGAACGCACGCGTGCTTCTGTCAGTATTTGCTCAGCATTCTCTCGAGCTTCTGCACGTGCGGCAGCGGCTGCTCGCGTCGATTCGTCTGAACGCACGCGTGCTTCTGTCAGTATTCGCTCAGCTTCTACCTTAGCGTCGACGATATCCCGGAACTGCGCTAGAGCCTCATTCTCGGCTCTCAACCTAGCGTTAACGTCCTCTTCCGCCCGGAGCGTCTTGCGAACACGGAAGAACAAAATCGCCAGAACAGCAAGAGTAACCAGCAGCAGCCAGACCATAGGATTCTCCATCTTTTGCAAGTCGAGACAGTCTACAAGGCGAAGTTGTGAGCGTCGGAACCGAGCCGGCGGAAATGGGTCAACCCGAGTTCATCTCCAGGGATTCGCCAGTTGGCCATTTGCACTACTGGAGAGAATCGCTCTGCAACAGGGCTAACGAGGTTCTCGGATGCAGACGCCAGGGCGATGAGCTTATTGCCCTTCTCGTCACTTCACTCTCGGTTGTCGGCTAGTCGGAAGTAGCGCTCGCTGTAGGCGCGAAAAATAGTTAGCATACGGTCTTAGACATTTGTCTAGCGCCCATTAAACGCGGGAGGGCAGCTGCAGATCTCTCCGCTACGCCGCTCGCCGCTCTCCGCTTCGGTCGAGATGACAACGTCTTGAAGTTACAAAGCGATTTCGCCGCGTTCGTCGTTGCGGATGCGGATGGCTTCGTCGATGCGCGAGATGAAGATTTTGCCGTCGCCGATGGAGCCGGTGCGGGCGGTGGTGAGGATGGCTTGGACGGCTCGGTCGAGGAGGTTGTCGGGGACGACGGTTTCGAGTTTGACTTTGGGTAGGAGGTCGACGGAGTACTCGCGGCCGCGGTAGAACTCGGTGTGGCCCTTTTGGCGGCCGTGGCCGCGGGCTTCGGTGATGGTGATGCCCTCGACGCCGATCTCGACGAGGGCGTCCTTGACGGCGTCGAGTTTCGAGGGCTGGATGACGGCTTCAATCTTTTGCATAGTGATCCTTTGGATGCGTTGCCAGGCGGCGTTCGGTGTAGGCGCGCCCGTCTCGAATCAGTTTGCGTAATCGTATCCTTCTTCGCCGTGTTGCGACACGTCGAGGCCTTCGCGTTCGTCGGCTTCGGAGACGCGGAGGCCGATCAGCTTGTCGACGACGAAGAGGATCGCGAGGGTGCCGACGATCGACAGGCTCCAGGCGATGGCGACGCCGACGATCTGGTTCACGAGCTGGTGCGCGTTGCCTTCGAGCAGGCCGGTGGGTTTGCCGGCGCCGAAGATGGGATTGATGACGGAGTTCGCGAAGATGCCGGTGAGGATGGCGCCGAGGGTTCCGCCGGCCCCGTGGACGCCGAAGGCATCGAGCGAATCGTCGTAGCCGAAGATGGCTTTCACCTTGACGACCATGAAGTAGCAGAAGATGCCGGCGACGAGGCCGATGAAGAGCGCGGACATGGGGGTGACGAAGCCGGCGGCGGGGGTGATGGCGACGAGGCCGGCGACGGCTCCGGAGATGGCTCCGAGGGCGGAGGGTTTGCCCTGGCGAATCCACTCGGCGGCGCCCCAGCCGATGGCGGCGGCGGCGGCGGCGAAGTGGGTGGCGACAAAGGCGGAGGTGGCGAGGGTGCCCGAGCCGAGCGCCGATCCCGCGTTGAAGCCGAACCATCCCACCCACAGCAGGCACGCGCCGATAAACGACAGGACGACCGAGTGCGGGGGCATGGCGACCTTGGGGTAGCCGAGGCGTTTGCCCAAGTAGAGCGCGCACACCAGGGCGGAGACGCCCGAGGTGACGTGGACGACGGTGCCGCCGGCGAAGTCGAGGGTCGGGAAGCGGCCGCCGAGCGTGGCGTTGAGCAGGCCGTGCTTGCCCCACACCATGTGCGCCATGGGGCTGTAGACGCAGATGGCCCACAGGATCATGAAGACGAGCATGGCGGAGAACTTCATGCGCTCGGCGAAGGCGCCGGTGATGAGCGCGGGTGTGATGATGGCGAACATGAGCTGGTAGACCATAAAGGTCTGCAGCGGGATGGTGGCGGCGTAGTCCTTGTCGGGGGCGAGGCCGACGCCGTGGAGGAAGACGTTGTGCAGGCCGCCGAGGAAGGCGTTGCCGTCGCCAAAGGCGAGCGAGTAGGTGACGAGCGCCCAGAGCACGGTGATGACGGCCATCATCGCGAACGTCTGCATGAAGGTGGCGAGGACATTTTTTTTGCGGACGAGGCCACCGTAGAAGAGCGCGAGGCCGGGGCCGCTCATCATGAGGACGAGGGCGGAAGAGACGAGCATCCAGGCGTTGTCGCCGGCGGTCTGGGCGGCGGCGATGCTCGCGGCGGTGTCGGTGTTTTGCTTCTCGAGCGCGGCAATGCGGTCGGTGCTCGCGGTGCCGGGCATCTGCGCGCGGGCCGGGGCTGGGCCGACGACAAACGAGCAGCTAAAGAGAGCGAGGAGGAGAGTGAAGACGAGCTTGGATGCCGGGAGACGCATGAGGTCAGACACCTGTGTTTGAAGTAGAAAAACGACGCCTGGCAGAACGGGATTTTGCGGCAGGTCCGCGATGCGGGTTTGCGCAAAGCGGGCTTGAGGCGATCCGGACAGTTTCGAGACGCCGGCATTTGGGTGTTGTGTTTGGCTTACTCTTACAGGAGAGGCGCTTGGAAGCAAGAGCAATTTTGCTCGGGGCGGCTGGATCCCAGAGGGAAGAGGAGGTGGAGCTGTGGCTGAGGTGAAGTCGTATCGGTGGGATGAGGTGGAGCGCGAGCATCTGAATCCGCTCCTGACGCGGCAGTTTGTCGCGGGTGAGCGGGCGATGCTGGCGCGGATCGTCTTGCGCAAGGGGTGTGTGGTGCCGGAGCACGCGCATGCGAATGAGCAGATCTCGTTGATCCAGGAAGGTCGGTTGCGGTTCGTGTTTGGGGGCACGGAGCGCGTGGTCGAAGCGGGTGGGATGCTGGTCATTCCGGGCGGTGTCCCGCATTCGGCCGAGGCTCTGGAGGACACGGTGAATCTGGATGTCTTTGCACCGCCGCGGGAGGACTGGATTGCCAAGGACGATGCTTACCTGCGGTAGGTGAGGGTTGGGCCGCCGTCGTGCTCCTGGATGGGGAGCGCGACGGCGGCGGGTTGGCTTAGTCCGGTTGGCTTAGTCCGGTTGGTTTAGTTTGTTTCGGTCCGACCAGGCGCGATCAGAAGATGATCTTCGCCCCGAACTGCGTGTTGAAGGGTTCGCCGGCGCCGATGCCGGGGGCTCCGTTGTAGCCGCCGATGGTGCTGTCGAGCGTGAAGTCGCCGCCGACGGAGAGGTTGCCGCCTGCGGGGTTTACGCTGCCGTAGCCCGGAGGACCGTAGTTGACGCGGTTGAAGAGGTTGAACATCTCGGCGCGCAGCTGGATGGTGAGACGCTCGTGGATGCGGGTGTCCTTGAAGACCGAGAGGTCGACATCCGAGAATCCGGGGCCGTAGTACGCATTGCGGTGCGATGTGCCGAAGGTGCCGAAGGCCGCGTCGGCAAAGGCGGCCGGATCGACCCAGTTGACACCCGGAGCCCGGCCCAGGTAGCCGGTGTGAACGGGAGCGACCTGCACCGCGCGATCGTTGCCTTCGCCGGTGCCGCTGACGTCGCCTGAGGCGGCCACCGAGAAGGGTTGACCGCCGTGGAAGGAGAACAGAGCGTTGACCATCCAGCCGTTCGAGAGCACGCGCGGTCCGTGGGAAGAGCCGGGGACCTCATAGTTCAGAAACGCGACAAACGTATTGCGCACGTCATAGTCGGAGTTGCCGTAGTCGCCCTTGAAGTTCGTGCTGTCCTGCGGAAGTGCGCCGCGGTAGGCCGTGACCTCGTCCAGATTGTGGCTCCAGGTGTAGATGGCGGAGGCGGAGAGGCGGTGAAAGTTCTGCAGGCGGATCTGCGTCTGCAGAGCGTTGTAGTTGGAGGTGCCGATGCTTTCAATCTGGTTGATGTTTCCATATTGGGGATAGGCGCCGTTGCGCGTGTACGGCCGAGCTGCCTGAACCTGGGCGCCGGTAGGGTTGGCCTGAGGCAAGGCCTGGTTGATGTCGAGAAGCGCGAGAAGCCGGCGGCCTTCGCTGCCGACATAGCCGATCTGGGCGATGACGTTGGGCGAAAGCGTCTGCTCCACGTTGAAGGAGTAGTTCTGGTTGTAGGAGGGACGGAAGTTGCGATCGACGGAAAAGATGCTGCAGACGTTGGTGCGGTTACAGGAGGGCGTCGTTCCGCCGAAGATGTTCTGGCCCTGGACGATCTGGGTTTTGCCGCCGTTGGCGCTGATGCTGGCGACCGGGTTGGGACCGGCGGGATTGCCTTCGACGCCGTTGGGAGCCGAGTTGCCGGGACGGTTGTCGAGAAAGGGATTCAGGTTCGGTGTGTCGAAGTACCAACCGTAGGCGGCGCGCAGAACGGTCGTGGGACCGAGTTGGTAGCTCAGGCCGAGGCGCGGGCTGACGCTCTTGTAGTAGCGCTCGTAGAGCGAGCTGATCTGGGCGCCCTGGATGGCGAGGCCGCCGGTCGATGTGAGCTCCGGTCGGAAGACGGAAAGGTCCTTCTTGCTGTCGTGAAGCGGACCCTCGTAGTCGTAGCGAACGCCGTAGTTGAAGTTGAGTTTCGAGGAGACCTGCCAGGAGTCGCCGGCGTTGAGGTACCACGTGTTGACGAAGACCTGACGCTCAGGGTCGCCGATCGTGATGGAGTTGCTGGACGTCTCCCCGGCGAGGAAGGCGGCGAGCGAGTAGCGATACGTATCGTACTGGTTGGCGGTGCCGCCGTCGACGTAGACCGGATCTCCGGCTTTGCGTGTAATGCGTGTCGCGTCGAAGTTGAAGGAGCCGGTGGCGTGACGATGGTAGAACTCGTCCAGCTGCGCCTGCCGATACTCTCCGCCAAAGCGGAACTGGTGCTTGCCCTTCACCCAGGAGAGCTGGTCGGTGATATGCCCGGTGATGTCGTTGCGGCCCTCGGGCGGTGTGAGACCGACCTTGTCGAAGCCGCGAATGACGATGTTGGGGGCGTTGGTGAAGCTGGCGCCGGTGACGAAACCAAGGCTTTGGACGTTGAAGTCGGTGTTGAAGTCGTCGAAGACCTGATTGAAGTAGTTGACGCCGGCCAGAACGGTGTTGGTGAGATTGGAGTTGAGAACGCGGGTGTAGACAATGGCGATGTTCTGCACGTGAATGGGTGCGACTTCGTAGTACGAGAGGAGCTGCGAGCCGACCGGCGCGACCTGGTTGCCCTGGCCGACAAACCAGTGTGCGGTCAGGCTGTCCTTGTCGGTGATGTGCCAGTCGATCTTGGCCAGGCCGTTCCAGCTGTAGCCGAACTCGGGGTCGGTGGAGTGGTAATTATTCTTGGCTCCGACGGTGTCCTGGGCGAGGATGCCGGTGCCCCATAGCGTGTTGAGCACAGTCTGCATTACGGGAAGAGCGGTGACGCCCTGGTTGGCGAGGATGGCTTTGGCCTGGGTCTGCCAGCCGACCGAGGGCTCGGTGGTGGTGTTGGATTGACCGATCACGAAACGCTGATGTTCAAAGGTAAGAAAGCCGAAGAGCTTGTCTTTGACAAACGGTCCGCCCACCGAAAATCCGGTGTTGTAGTTGCGAATCTTCTGCTTGCTTCCAGGGTTGGTGTCGAACGGGTTCCGGGCGCCGAAGAGTTCGTTGCGATTGAAATAGTAGACGGTGCCGTGGAGGGAGTTGGTGCCGGAGCGCAGGGTCAGGTTGATGGTGCCGCCGGGGTTTCGACCGCCCTCCGGACCGGACTGAGTCTGCGCGGAGAACTGGTCGACCGCGTCGATCGGAAGGATGATGCCGGCAATGCCGGAGACGCCACCCTGGTTGACCGCCGGGACGTTGTGCCACAGGTCGTTGTTGTCGACGCCGTCGATCTGCCAGTTGAGCTGGTTGGCGCGCGTTCCGTTCAGCGATCCAAAGCCGTTGCCGGAGTATCCGGCGTACCCTGGGGTGAGCTGAAGCATCTGCGTGAAGTCGCGTCCGTTGAGCGGGAGGTTCTCGACCGCTTTGGCGTCGAGAACCGTGGTCTGGGTGACGGTGGTGGTGTCGAGCGCGATGGCCGCGGCGTCGACCTCGATGGTGGTGGCGGAGCTTGAAACCGCGAGCTTCACCGGCAAGGTGTAGATCGATCCCGCCGAGACATTGACGTTGTCGACTTTTACCGTGCTGAAGCCGGTCGCGGAGACAGTGATGCTGTAGGTGCCGAGGGGGAGATCCTGAAAAAGAAACTCGCCGGCCGAGGTGGCCGCGGCGGAGAGATGGGCTTGGGTGCCGACGTTGATGGCGGTGACGCTGGCCCCGGGAACGGTGGCTCCGGTCGCATCCGTCACGGTGCCGTTGATGCCTCCGCGAAAGGTCTGCGCGAGCAGGAGCGGAGAGCAAAGGAGAAGGAGCACCGACACGGCGAGGGAAAGAAGAATGCGAAGACGGTGGGTCGGATGGTGCATTAAGCCTCCAAAAAGGGGTGCAAGTAGGTTCTTCCAGTACGTTGCGGCAATACGGTCGATAGCTACAGATCTACAGGGAGACGATCTACGATCTGCATCCGGACGAGCTCCGTACATAGCCTCTCGCGATGGAATCGTTTGCGAGAGGCTCCGAGATCATTGGCTAAATCGGCAGAGCTACGCCTGGTTCGCAGAGGTGAGATCTGCGAAGGAGTTACTCCGAAACTTCAAGGCCGAACTTTCTGGACTTCTGGACTTAAGAAATTCATTCCAGAACGGCGGTGAAAGGTTAGAGAACGGTGCTGAAGCCTTTTTGAGGTAAGAAGTAATGCCAACTTATTTGAGGATTAATCAGAATGCAAGAAAAAAATGATTAGAGCCGAGTTGTCCGGGGAAGAGCTTGCTCCGCGGAGACAAGCCGACATCGCTCGCGAAAGACTTGCGCGCGCGGGTGGGATCTTCGATCCGCTACAGCAGTTCTCCTGAAGGTGTATGTCGAGCCAACTCTGACTGCGCTAGAGCAAATTACCTGTAGGTGTATAGGGAGCCACAGGTAATCAACGCCGTTTTCTCCCAAGGAAAACGGCTCAGCACGAACATTCCCGCTCCATAGCAACAGGTAATTTGCGCTAGTCTTCCCCAAGAAAACTGGCAGTCCGCAACTTTGACCTGAGCCACATCATCAGGAGATCTGCTTTAGAGATCTGAGGGCATGGAGCGTGTGAGCAGGAGCAGAAGAAGGCACACCGCCGCGCACGGGATCGCGAGACCGGCGCGCAGCGATCCGGCCGAGGTCGAGACGACGCCGGTGAGCCACGGAAGCACAGCCGACCCGACGCCTGCGAAGAAAAAGACCCGGGTGCCGCGAAATCTGGGCAGAACGAGCGCGAGCAAAAGCGGGTAAAGCGGTCCCAGACCGAAGCCGAGGATCGCGGCAAGCACAAGCAGAGCCGCGGGTTGTCGGGTCAGGGTCAACAGGAGGAGAGCTGCGGTGACAAGGGCGACGTAGGTCCGGATAATTTGAAGGGCCGGCCAGCGCGCCGCGATCGGCGTGCTGTGGAGCAGGCGGCTCAGCAGGAGGCCGGCCCAGAACGCGGAGGTAGCGGTCACGGCGCCGGCAACCGTGTGGTCGGCGCGGCGGACGTAGGTGGTAAGCCAGCCGCCGAGGCAGGCTTCGACGCCGACCACGAGGGCGGAGGTGAGGCACAGGCGAACCGGCAGCGCTGGCCGGCGGTCGGCGCTGGTGGCGGCGGCGGTCGTAGGGATCGCATAGGGGGCGGGGGCCGTTGAGAAGCGAGATTCGACAGCGACGACCCACACGTCGAAGACAAAAAAGGTGAGGGCGAGCGAGAAGAAGAGGTAGCGTACGTCCGAGGTGACGAGCGCGTGCGCGGCGAGGGTGGGACAGCCGAGCGCCCCCAGCGCCCAGAGCAGGTTCAGGCGGTTGAGCTCGCCGGTCCGACGGCTCGCGGCACGCTCGGAGCGAACGAGGCTGATGGACGTCATCGTGATGCCCAGGCCCAGGCCGTAGCAGAGCATCAGAGGAAACACGGCTAGTCGACCGGCGTGGACAAGCGCGAGACACGCCACGGCGACGAGCGTGATCCCCCGCGCGATCGAGCTCGCGGGCCGGCCACGGCTCATCAGGGCTCCAAGGGCAGATCCCAGCCACGAGCAGAAGAGCAGGAGCCCGCCGTCGCGATCGGAAAGAGACCAGTGGGCGAGAAAGGCCGGCAGCGCCGATCCGAGCAGCGCGATGCCGACACCGGTCAGGGCGAACAGCGCGGAGAGAAGGACGGCTGAGGCGGAGGCTAGAAGCGGGGCGGGGTGCGAGTCAAGCAGGGTGCGGCGGTCTTCGGGCGTGATCACGGGGTTGCGGGCCGGGCTTCGGATGTTCGTAAAGCGTTGCGAGGTTTGCGGTGCTCTCTGCTGGTGGTCTACTTTGGAGGTATGCTGAGGCCAAGCGCCGTCAGGTACCCGGCGTTCACGGTTGCGTGACTCAGCGCCATGTTGATGAGCAGCTCCGCAAAGGCCCGGTCGATCAGGTCCTGATCCGGACGGGCGCGCAGACGGTCTTCAGCGGCTCCGGTGCCACGCGGAAGTTTGCTGAAGGCGACGATCTCGGCCCAACCCTCAGGAGCTTTGACCGTGACGAAGGCGGAGGTCTTGGTCAGCTTTTTGTACGGCCAGAAGGTCCATCCGATGTTGTCGGCTTCAAGCAGAATGCGGAAGCTCTTGATCCAGTCGTCGGTGTTTTCGCCAGACTCCCCGAGCCAGAGGGGGACGTTGTACTTCGTGCCGAAGTCGACGAATTTCTGGATTGTGGCCTGCTCGGGCGGGGCCCAGTAGGTGTGAAAGGTGTAGGCAGTGTTGGGATCGAACGGGGGTCCGAAGACCTCGAAGTTGGTGTCCCACTGCGCTCCGCCGAGGAAGAGGATGTGGTTCGGATCGATGGGGCGGATGGCTGCGGTCAGCTTCTTGTAGATAGGTTCGAGGTCGGGGTTGAACTGGCGGAGACGAGCGTAATGCGGGATCGGCTCGTTAAGGAGGTCGTAGCCAAGCACCGTCGGGTTGTCGCGATAGTGCCGGGCAAGGCGCTGCCACACGGCGATCAGGTGCGCCTGCGACTCCGGGCTGCGATAGAGCCAGGGGTAGCCGGCGCTGTCGTCGATGTTGCTGCCGGTCTGCCCGCCGGGAGCAGCGTGAAGATCGAGGATCACATAGATATCTTCGGCGCGGCACCAGTCGATCAGTTGGTCGATGAGGCGGAAGCCGTCGGTCTCATCGGTCTCAAAGAAGCTGTAGTGGAGCGGCACCCGCAGGGTGTTGCTGCCGGTGAGGTGAAGCAGGTGGATGTCGGCGGCGGTGACCCAGAGCTTTCGGTACTGGCGCCAGAAGTCGGCGGAGCGCTCGGGGCCCAGGAGCTCGAGCGTAAGAGCTTCGATCTCGGATTTCGACTGCGGTCCGGCTTCAAAGCCGAACATGTAGCCTTCGGTCACCATCCAGTTGCCGATCGAGGTGCCGCGCATGTGGATCGGCCGGCCCGCCCCGTCGAGGATGTCGCGCCCGTGAATGTGGGCGAAGCCAGCCTGGGTGGCGGTTTGGGCAGGTTTGCTGGCTTGCGCCCCGCCGGCGACAGACATCGTGAGCAGGAGAAGGACGATGATGAGGGGCGATTTCGCAGTCATTTTGGGGAGGTCCTGCACATCAAGGCAGCTTACGGCGTGACCGTGAAGGTGGTGTGGCCGGTGGCAGTTTCGTCGGTGCCGACCCACAGGTCGAAGATGCCCGGTTCGATGGCTCGCTGATGCGTCTGCGGGCTCCAGAACGCGAGCTCCTCCGTGTTGAGCTTGAGGTTGACAGAGCGGGTCTCCCCGGGAGCGAGCGTGATGCGTTGAAAGCCTTTCAGTTCGCGAATCGGACGCGAGGCCGAACCGGAGCGCTGATGCGTGTACAGCTGGAGCACCTGGTCGCCCGCGATCTTGCCGGTGTTGGTGACAGAGACGGAGACCTCCATCGACTGGCCGGCCTTGACGCTGGTTGCGCTCGATTTCGGTTCGGAGACGGTGAAGCTCGTGTAGCTGAGGCCGTAGCCGAACGGGTAAAGCGGAAGGCTCGACTCGTCCCAGTACCGGTGCGCGGGATCTTCGGGAATCTGGGTCAGGTTGCGGGCGTAGTTGATGGGAATCTGTCCGACGGAACGCGGCCACGCGAAAGGCAGTTTGCCGCCAGGAACAGCGTCGCCGAAGAGCAGATCGACCGCGGCGTTGCCACCTTCAGTGCCGGGGTACCAGAGTTCGAGGATCGCCGGCACATGCGTGGAGGCCCAGGTGATGTCGAGCGGACGGGCGTTCATCAGGACGAGGACGACGGGTTTGCCCGTCGCCACGGCGGCTTCGAGAAGCTCCTGCTGGCGGCCGGGCAGATTGAGATGGGCGCGGCTGGCGCGTTCACCGCTCATGCTCTGCTCTTCGCCGAGCACAAGGACGGCGACGTCCGATTGCTTGACCATGTCGATGGCGTGCTGGAACTCAGCCTGTCGCTGGGCGTCGGTGGTGAGCGTGGGTTTCGGGCTCACAAATTGTTCGTCGAAGATGGTGGGGGAGCCGCGATCGATCTCGACCCCCTTCGTCGAGTTGATGGTGACGCCAGTGGGAAAGCGGCGGTGCATCGCTTCGAGAATGGTGACGGTGTCGTCGTAGCGACCCATCAGGCTCCAGGAGCCCATGGTGTCGGCCTTGGAGTCGGCGAGCGGCCCGATGACAGCGATGGAGGAGAGATTCTTTCGCAACGGAAGCGTTTGCCCTTCGTTGCGAAGAAGGACGGCGGTGCGGTCGGCGACGGCGCGCGCGGCCGATCGCTGCTCCGGGGTGACGAGTTCGCTGCTCACCTTGGTGAGGTCTGCGTAGGGATGCTGAAAGAGGCCGAGCTGGTATTTCACCCGGAGGATATCGCGAACGGCGTCGTCGATGGTGCTTTGCTGGACCGTTCCGTCGCGGAGGGCCTGCGGCAGGCCGTCGCGCATGACGTGGCTGGTCATCTCCATGTCGACGCCGGCGTTGACGGCCCGGACGGCGGCGTCTTGCGCGCTGGAGGCGAAGCCGTGGGTGGTGAGGCTGCTAACCGACTCCCAGTCGGATACGACAAAGCCGCGAAAACCCCACTGCTCGCGAAGAACGTCGTGGAGCAGCCATCGATTGCCCGTGGCGGGGACGCCGTTGATGTCGGTGTAGGCGCTCATCAGCGAGCCTGCGCCGGCCCGGATCGCGGCGTGAAACGGCGGGAGATACACGTTCCAGAGCTGCTCGTCGGAGATGTCGGCTTGCTCGTAATCGCGACCTCCGGAGGCGGCGCCGTAGCCCGCAAAGTGCTTGATGCAGGCGAGAATGTGTCCCGGGGCTCCGATGTGGTCGCCCTGAAATCCACGGACCTGAGCCTCGGCCATGCGCGCGCCCAGATAGGGATCTTCCCCGGCGCCTTCCATCATGCGTCCCCAACGCGGATCGCGGGCGATGTCGAGCATGGGCGCGAAGGTCCACTGGATGCCGAACGCGGAGGCTTCGCGGGCGGCCATCGTCTGGGCGCGCTCGGCCTGCGACGGATCCCAGGAGGCCGCAAGCGCGATCGGCACGGGGTAGATCGTGCGGAGACCGTGGATGACGTCGAAGCCGAAGATCAAGGGGATGTGCAGTCGGCTCTGCTCAACCGCAATGTGCTGCAGCTGCGAGATGCGGGCGGGGTCCTTGACAAACAGAAAGGAGCCGACGTCGCCGCGGCGCGTGCGGTCGTCGGGCGAGATAGCGTCCCCCGGGCCGTTCAGGGCGACCTGGGTCATCTGACCCAGCTTTTCGCTCAGGGTCATCTTCGCAAGCAGAGCGTCCACAAAGGCCTCGGTGGTCCGGTCAGGCGACGATGGGGCCTGAGGAGCGGCGGCGGCGGGAGCCGGAGAGAGCGGTGCCGCCCCTGCCGTGCGAGGAAGCGAGATCTGTGCAGGGACGGTGAGTGCAAGAAGCACGGCGGCGGCGCGACGCAAAACAACAGACGATGAGGTCAAAGACGGCTCCAAAAAAATTGAAGAGGTTCAGGTTCCACACGGCTCCAGTCGCGAACGATAACCTGGCTGGTGTGCCGATATGGCGTGTGCTGACGGCAAAGGTCCGGCAGAGAAAGACAGTCGCCCAAGTTTAGGCAAACGTTTGTTCTCTGTCTACAACTACCGTCGAAGTGTGTGAAAGAGCGGCATTCCGGCGTGCTGGGCTGCGGTCCTCAGAGACCACTTGCCAGCCGCGGCCATCAACTCGCCGCTGCCAAAGCCACCTCCCCGCCGGCGAAGTCCCCACCCCGCTTCGCAATGCCGCGGAGAAGCGATCGGAAGCAGTCCTCGTCCAGCTTCTCCGGAACATCCTTCTGCATGATCGCGACGATCTGATCGAGATCCAAGCCTGGGCGGTACGATCGAGTCTCCGCCAGCGCGCCGTAGATGTCCGCCACCGCGATGATCCTCGACTCCAGGCACAACTCGCCTCCCACCCGCCGATCGGGATATCCGCTTCCATCGAGCTTCTCATGATGTTCCCCGGCGATCGTGGCCAGTTCGCGAAACGCCGAGATGCGCCCGAGAATCCGTCGCGTCTGCCCGGGATGCTCCCGGACACTGGCCCACTCCTCCGCCGATAGCTTGCCCGGCTTGTCGAGGATCAGGTTGGAGACGCTCAGCTTGCCCACATCGTGCAGAAGAGCGGCGCGTCGCACCAGCTCCAGCCGGCCACCCGAGAACCCCATCTCTCCTGCGATCAAAACCGCGGCTTCAGCCACACCGACCGAGTGCCGGTAGGTGAACGGCGACTTCGCGTCGACCACATCCGCAAACGCCTCGCAGATCGTGTCGATCTCCCCTGGCGCCAGCATCTTTCCTGACCACGGCGCAAGCTCCACAGCCGCTTTCCGCAGCTCCTCGACGTCCGTTTCGGCCGTGCACAACGTCCACAGGCTCCCCCTCGCGTGCACCGCCTTCGCGAGCCGCACCAGATCCGGATCAAACCAGAGGCCGCTGCGCTCCGACAGCACATCCATCGCCTTCTCGGGGCCGTGCTCCGTTGCGAACACGTCCAGGTGCTGCGCCACCGCACACATCTGTGACAATCGCGAGATTTTTCCTTTTTTGCGGTGCTCCGGGTAGCCGGAGCCGTCCCAATGCTCGTCCAGCGATCGAACCGCCTCCGCGGTCGCCATCGACATCCCCAGCTTTCGTACGATCGCCGCCCCCCGATCGCAGCGAAGCGTGATCATCTCCGTGTTGTCCTTCTCCTGCGAAAGCGCCATTCGGCCGATTCGCACAATCTTCCCGCCCACACCGCCTCCCGGGAGCACCTGCTGCCACAGAAATCGAAGCATCGATGGCGATGGTCGGTTCGTTCGTGTCCAATCCACCCGCTTGATGCCGGCCTTCAGCGCCCGGTCGTCTCCGCCGATAATCTGACAGATCCGTGCAGCGTTGCTGCTGCAACCGATATCTTTCAACAACAGGGCGTAGTACAGGCTGCATCGGTCCTCGGCCGAGATCTGTGCCTCGTCGGCCAGACGCATCCCGAGCAGGCAGCATCGAAGAGCGTGGCCCGGCACCGCGCCTTCCGTAAGATCCAGCGCAAACGAGAGTGCCGACAGGATCTCCGACAACGAGATCGGTTGCCCTGTCGCTTCGCGGTTGCGCTCATATAAGAGCTGGTCGTGTCGCATATCTCCTACATCGGCGGAATCAGAGATAACTTTATACAACTTCCGGGGCACCGCAGACCGTCTTCACCGAACTTCACGCGGAATTTCGAGCGAACCCGGCTGGCAGCATCCCACTTGAACCAGCCACATCTTACTGACCACCATGCAGCCGTACCAGAGCCGCTCGCGCAACTCGGGTGTCGTCGCCTTCGACCTCGGCGAAGACTCCATCGAGCTTGAATTCCGCGACGGTTCGCGATATCGCTACGACGCCCACCGCCCCGGCCTGGAACAGGTCGCCAGGATGCAGCAGCTTGCCCTGGGCGGAAGAGGACTCACCACCTTTGTCAACCAGAACGTCCGCGATCGATACGCGGCCAAACTCCCGCGAAATCCCCTCAAAACCGGACCGCCGATCCCGCCCGCACCAGCACCAGATCCGGCTCGATCCGAGCCCGAAACTCCCCTCTGATCCGCTCCCACTCCTTGGAACTCGACCTTGAACGGCAGACGCGACTCGTCGAAACGCATCGATCAGGTTCGCATGCTCCAGACCGGACAAGGCGGGCGGACCTACGACCAGATCCAGATCCGAATACTGCTTCAACCGACGGTCCGTCGCTCGCGATCCATACGCCCACACCGCTCTCCCCGCAGCGCACCTGCTCAAGATTTCGCGCACCATCGCCCACTCCTGCTGCTCCATGCGCACGAAGGCGTGGCCGCGACTCCCGGAGCCTCGCTCATGGCCCAATTCTACCCACACCGAAAAGTCGTATTCACCAACCGTACACGTCTCATCCAATAAGCTTTACCATCACATGGGCGCCAGACTCGCCCAGACACATGGGGTCCGCAGCGCCGCCGCACACTACCGCCGCACACACCGTCGAACACACCAAGGAGAAGAGTTGAGCGAAGGCCGTTGGGTCCTGTTGATTGCAAGCGAAGTCGGTGGCACCGACTCCGTCTCCGACCGCGCCATGGAGCGCCTCGTCGAAGCCATCTCCGACGAGGGCTACGAGGTCGTCCGCACCTCCACCCCCGAAGACGGCGTGTCGCTCGTCACCTCCGACCCCTCCTACTCCGCCATCCTGCTCGACTGGGACCTCGAAGGCGACGAAAAATTCGACGAACGCGCCGCCCTCGACGTTATGCGCGCCGTCCGCCATCGCAACAAACGCGTCCCCATCTTCCTCATCGCCGACCGCACCCTCGTCTCCGAGCTGCCCCTCGAAGTCGTCCGCCAGGTCCACGAGTACATCCACCTCTTCGGCGATACCCCCGCCTTTATCGCCAATCGCGTCGACTTCGCCGTCGAGCGCTACCACGAGCAGCTCCTCCCGCCCTACTTCCGCGAACTCAAAAAATATACCGACCAGGGCGCCTACTCGTGGGACGCTCCCGGCCACATGGGCGGCGTCGCCTTCCTCAAACACCCCGTCGGCCAGGAGTTCCACCGTTTCTTCGGCGAAAACCTCCTCCGCTCCGACCTCGGCATCTCGACCGCGCCGCTCGGCTCCTGGCTCGACCACATCGGACCCCCGGGCGAATCCGAACGCAACGCCGCCCGCATCTTCGGCGCCGACTGGACCTTTTACGTCCTCGGCGGGTCTTCAAACTCCAACCAGATCATCGGCCATGGAGTCATCGCCCAGGACGACATCGTCCTCGCCGACGCCAACTGCCATAAATCGATCTGCCACTCGCTGACCGTCACCGGCGCCCGGCCCGTCTACTTCAAACCCACCCGCAACGGCTATGGCATGATCGGCCTGGTCCCGCTCAAACGCTTCTCGCCCGAATCCGTCCAGGAGTTGATCGCGCGATCGCCCTTCACCGCCGGCGCCACCTCGCCCAACCCCACCTACGCCGTCGTCACCAACTCCACCTACGACGGCCTCTGCTACAACGTCGACCAGGTCGTCGCGGAACTCGCCAAATCCGTACCCCGCGTCCACTTCGACGAGGCCTGGTACGCCTACGCCAAGTTCCACCCCATCTATCGCGGCCGCTACGCCATGGGCGTCCCCGACGATATGCCGGACCGGCCTGCGATTTTCTCAGTGCAGTCGACTCACAAAATGCTCGCCGCCTTCTCCATGGGCTCCATGATCCACGTCAAGCTCTCACCCCGAGCCCCGCTCGACTTCGACCAGTTCAACGAAGCCTTCATGATGCACGGGACGACATCGCCGTTTTATCCGCTCATCGCATCGCTCGACGTCGCCGCCGCCATGATGGACGAGCCCGCCGGACCCACCCTCATGGACGAAACCATCCAGGACGCCATCTCCTTCCGCCAGGCCATGAGTTCCATCGCCCACCGCCTCCGCTCCGAGACCGAAAACGGCGACGGCTGGTTCTTCCGCGTCTACCAACCCGACTCCGTCACGGACCCCGTCACCGGCGATCGGATCCTCTTTGAAGACGCCGAAGACGAGCTCCTGATGAACAACCCGTCCTGCTGGACGCTGACCCCCGGCGAGGACTGGCACGGCTACCAGGACGACGACATCGCCGGCGACTACTCCATGCTCGACCCCGCCAAGGTCACCATCCTTACCCCCGGCGTCAACGCCCAGGGCGTGGTCACCGACTGGGGCATTCCGGCTGCCATCCTCACTGAATTCCTCGACGGCCGCCGCGTCGAGATCGCCCGCACCGGCGACTACACCGTTCTGGTCCTCTTCTCGGTCGGGACGTCGAAAGGCAAGTGGGGCTCGCTGCTCGAAAACCTGTTCGAGTTCAAGCGCCTCTACGACACCGACGCGCCGGTCGAAGAGGCCCTCCCCGACCTCGCCCGCAAATATCCCACGCGGTACCGCAACGTCACTCTGCGCGAGCTCTCGGACGAGATGCACGCCGCCATGATTCAGCTCGACCTCGCCGGCCTGGTGAACGCTGCCTGCGACGAAGACTTCGACCCCATCCTCACCCCCAGCCAGACGTACCAGAAGCTCCTCCGCAACCAGACCGAAAAGCTCCGCTTCGCCGAGATGGCCGGACGCATCGCCGCCGTGATGCTCGTCCCCTACCCGCCCGGGATCCCGATGTCCATGCCCGGGGAGCGCCTCGGATCGGCCGAGAGCCCGGTGATCAAACTCATTCTCGCCATGGAAGAGTTCGGCAAACGCTTCCCAGGCTTCGAGCGCGAGGTCCACGGCATCGAGGTCGACGCCGATGGAAACTACTGGATGCGCGGCGTCGTCGAGGAAAACAAGCCCAAACGCCGCCGCAACAACGGCACCCGCCCCCCCAACTCCGCGCCACCCACCAAGAAACGAGGCCTTCGCGCCACGCCCGTCCGCCGCGCCATCAGCTAAGAGAGACAACCGAACAGATCCCGAACCACCGCCTCGCCCCAAAGCGGTTCTCGCCTCCGTACAGCCGTGTCGTCTCCGCCCGGAGCAGAGAGCCGTTGTTGTCTGCGGAGTGGAGAGCCCCTGCAGCTCTGCCGGTCGGACCAGCCCCACCGGCCTCATACGTCCGCAGCTACCTCCGCGAAGCGCCTCCTCCAGATGGCCCCGAGCCGCCCGACGGCCCACGCGAGCCGCCGCCCATCGAACCCATCGATGGGCGGCCGCCGTCGCCTGATCCAGACGGTCCAGACGGTCCTCCGCCAGATCCGCGCGAACCTCCGCCCGAGCCGTGCGACCCGCCGCCGCCCATCGAACCCATACTGCCGCCACTCGGTCCAGGAGACGACCCCGCCGCACCGGACCTCGCCGCGCCGTTCGCTGCCGCGGAGTTTGCCCCACGCCCGCTCACCGGAGCCACCAGGGCCACGCCCGCCGCACCCCGGTTCGCAGCTCCAGAAGTTCCAGAAGCTCCAGGAGTTCCAGTACCCCGTGTAGCCGCTGCGGCAGAAGGCGCCGCCGACATTGCCATCGGCCCAGCCGGCCGCGAAACCATCCCATGCGCCTGAACGCCCGCGGAGATCTTGTTCAGCTTCCCGAAGCCGTCGCGCGGAACGCCCAGCCCCGCCGAATCGTTGCGAAACTCGAACCGGCCGGCACCCGCGCCCGCAGCCGCAACCGTCGACACGGCCAGCGGCTTTATGCTCACCACCTGGTACGTCGGCCGGCCCGCCACCGGCGGCGCCGGCGGCCTCGGATGGATCGGACTTCGTACTGGGTACACACCGCCGTTCCTCAACCCCTGCCAGGCGCCGCCCGGCCGCCAACCCCAGACCCCACCGCCGCCCGCACCGCCTCCGCACATCGCCCAGCTGCCCGAGTGAAACGGCGTCCAACCCCACGGATATGGCGACACCCAGGAATAGCCGGCGCCCGGATACCACGCCCAGACGCCGTTCGCAAACGGATCAAACGATGCGCTCGCAAAGTACGGTCTCCACACTGACCCGCACCCTGGCAGATCGGCAAACGAACCGTAGTAGTTCAGGTCGTTCACCTCATACGCATACCCCGATCCAACGCCGCCGAACGCCGCCAGGCTCACATTCTTGTGATAATCGGTCGCCGTCTTGTCCCAGTCGTCAAACGCCGTCCGATCGCCCCCCTTTGCCATCACCGGCGGAGTTCCGCCCGCGGCGTCGAACAGCAACGACTTCTTCTTCTCGACCGTCACCGTGCCCGACGGATTTTCGACCTGCACGCTTCCGGCCAGCACCGTCAGCCTGGAAGTTGCCTGCGTTGCCGCCACCTGCTGGGCGCCCTCCCCGGCCGCCGCCAGACCCGTCTCCAGCCGGATATGGCTGCCCGGCGTCAACCGGATCGTCGCCCGCCCCAGCGTCACCGAAAAATCGTTGCCCTTGCTGTTCGCCAGACTGGCAAACATCATCCCGTGCAACAGCGTCACACCGGTTGTCGTCGCCCCCGTGGCGCTCCGGCTCAACGTCGGAAACTCAACCGTCGTGTCGGGCGTCAGGCGCACCGAACTGTTGTCCTCGAACTCCACCTCCGCCACGCCCAACATGGTCTCAAGCCGCTGCCCGCGCGCGATCGGCAGGTTCGCGAACGCCGCCTCCAGGCCATGCCCCGTCCCTCGATCGAGCTTGACCTCACCCTTGACCTGGCTCAACCGCACAATCCGCACGCCATCGCTCGCCCTCCCCGACACCCCCGCCGAGGTCCCCCGGGCGCCGATCCTGAATTCGTCGGCGGTCCGGCCGCTTCGTCGAGCGCCGCCCCCAGCGCCTCCACCTCCGCCCTGCCCTCCGGCTTTGCGGCCGCCCCGGCGCTCGGAGACGTCGCCGCCCCGCCTCCCTGCGCCGGAGCCTGCCCGCGGAGATCGGCCGGCAGCAGCGACACCATCCCACACAGCACCACCGCCCCGAAAGCTGCTACCGATCGCGCGTCCGTCTTTGTCCTCATAGGACCTCCACCCTCATCACAGGGGCTTTCATGTGCGGAAAACAGCACGATTATAGGCTCACCGAAGATCCACAGGCACGAGCGAAACACCGCGCGTGCGGTACGGAAGTGCGTGGGCTCAAAATATCTCGCCCCGCGTGGCGCAGCCACAGTCGCGCTCGCCCAGGCAAATGTTCATGGCTAGCCGAGGATCTTCGGCTAGCCATGGTTGGAGGTTGGAAGGTTAAGGAATCAACGCTTAGTTGACTGTTGTAAACAGAATGTTCCTCGAGTCGTCGGATTTAAAGCCGATCGACAGGTTGCTGCCGAAGGCCGCCGCCGTTGGAGCCCCGCCGATGCTGATGTTGCCGAAGCCCGTAGCTGCCGGAAAAGCCGTTCCCGTGCTGGATCCGGTCACAAAGAGCCAGTGGCTCGGATCGTTGGCCTGGAAGGTGACGTACAACGCTCCATTGGCGGCGGCCAATGCGGGAGACGACCCCATCGCGATGTTGGAGTAGGAGGTGGAGCTCCCAAAATTGCCGTTGCTCGACGAGCTCACAAACAAGATATTGCGAGTGTCGTTGCTACGGAATCCCAGGTACAAGTTGTTGTTGAAGGCAGCGAGAGACGGCGCGGCGTTGGTCGAATCGCCGGTGACGCCGGTCGAGAAGTTGACGCCATCCGACGATTGGCCGATCCACAGAGCATTGCCAGGATCGTTGGCTTGAAAGGCGACGTACAGGACGCCATTCAAGGCCGCCAGCGACGGCGAGCTGCCGATCTGGATGTTGCTGTAGCCCGTCGCCGCAGGGAATGTAACCCCATCGGTCGAGGAGGTGATGAAGAGTTTATGACTGGAATCGTTAGCCTGGAAAGCCACATACAGCTTGTTGTTGTATACCGCCAGCGACGGCGCCGAACCCATCTGAATGTTGCCGTAGCCGGTCGCCGAACCGAAGTTCACGCCGTCGGTCGACGTTGCAATAAACAGAATGTTGCGGCTGTCATTGGCGCGGAACGCCGCATACAACTTGCCGTTGAAGGTGGCAAAGGACGGCGACGATCCCATCGAAATATTGGGACTTGCCGTGCCGGCGGTAAAGCTCAGGTTAACGCCGCTTCCGGTGGTTCCCGTTCCCGTGCCCGTGCCGCCGCCGGTGTTGACGCCGCCTCCGTTGATGCCGTCGCCGTTGAAGGCGAAGGCGTTCGCGGTTGTCCACTGCTGCCAATCGGCCTGAATGGTGGCGGCGGAGTCGCTCTCGATATTCGGGATCGGCGGATAGAACTTCGGATTGTAGTATCCCCAGCTATCGGACCCGGTCCCGTGGATCGCCTTGTAGGACCACATGGTCCAACTTAGACCGGCGTTGTTGAACGAACTGACGGCATTGGACCAGGCATCGAGGTACTGGTAGTCGTTGAACTCTCCGATATAACCCGGGACGTTGTAGTACGAGTGATTGTAGAAATCGTTGACCTGGTTGGCGGTTCCAGCCTGCACCTGCGCGTCGGTCGGTGCTTGCCCATTGGTGCCCTGCGCGTATTCATGCATGGAATAAACGACATTGCTCCAACCGTACTGGGAGGGAGGCGGCAACATGCTCCAGTTCCAGCTGTCAAACGTTCCCTCCATGATGCACATGCGGCTTGAATCGGCGGAGCGAACGCTGTTGTAAAGATCGTTCTGCACCGAAACCGCCTGGGCGTCGCTGGGCGCATTGTCCGGCTCGTTGAGCAGGTCGAAGCCGGCGATGTTGGAGTTGCCTTTGTAGTGGTCCGCGATCTTCCACCACATCCATTGCGTACTTCCCTGGTAGTCCTGACTCCCCCAGTACTGGTTCTGGTTGTAAGCTCCGGTAGAGTCGGAATTGCTCTGAAATCCGACCGCGCCATGCATGTCGATGATGACGTAAATGCCGCGAGCCCCGGCAGCGCTCACCAGCCAGTCGAGGTAGGTAAACGCGTCGCTACGCCAGCCCGTAGGGGAGTGGTCCGCCATCGTGTAGAACTGTCCCCACCACACCGGAACACGAATGACGTTGAAACCCGCGTTCTTGATATTGTCCAGATCGCCGGCTTGAATCCAGCTGTTTTGATACGTGCTGATCAGGCTCTGCTCGGTCGCCACGCCAAAGCGGGAGTCCAGTGTCTTGATCACATTGTACGTATCGTTGTGGCTGTTCCCGCTGTCCAACGGCGACATCCACTGCTCCATCACGAACAGGCCGCCCAGGTTGACGCCGCGAAGAGGGACGACGGTTCCGTTCGCGTTGACGATCGAAGTGCCACTGGCATGCAACGGGCTGAGCTGAGCTTCGGCTTGCGAGGCGCAGAGACCGCCACAGAAGACGGCAACGAGAGCGGCGAGGGTTTTCCGGCGGTTCTTCTTCTCATGGCCGGCCGCAGGTACGGGGGCGTCGCTAGGTTTGGTCTGTACAGCCTTGGCGAACACAGATGGGCGTTTCAAGCGCATAAACTCTCCTTAGGAAGATGGTGGGAGGCTGCTCGTGATATCCCGGCCGGGCAGACAGGCGGACGGGTACAGGATGTCTTGTTGCACTGATAAAGTTGAACCATCCATCGACGCAACCGCTTTGTGCGCTTCCAAGCGGGCCACTACGCTCTACGCCCTTGATACTACTAGGAAAAGTTTGCAGGAAGATCAACACGGCTAGAGCAAATTACCTGCGGGTGTAGAGGGAGCCACAGGTCCCAACGCCGTTTTCTCCCAAGGAAAACGGCTCTGCACGTATACGCCCGCTTCACAGCAACAGGTAATTTGCTCTGGCCCGCTGCGATCGCGAGCAGATCGCAGTGGTACAGCGCCGAGAAATTTGCCGCATCCTCGGCGTTTTCCAAAAAAAAAGGTGAAGGATAGGGTGGGGCCTGAGAGAGAGGAGAAAAACGTATGCCGAAGCTGCAGGATCAACTCGATCGGATCACGCAGAACACCCGAAAACTCGTGCAGCCCGAACGCCTCGCCGTCTCCGAGGCGAGCATCGCAGCGCTCTTCCACACCGGCATCGAAGACCGGATCCTGCCCGTCGGCGCCCAAGCTCCCGCCTTTGCGCTCCCCGCCTCCTCGATGTCAGACAGCCGCTCCGGCAAGCTCGTCCGATCGTCGGACCTCCTCGCCCTCGGCCCCTTGGTCCTTAGCTTCTTTCGCGGCCGGTGGTGCCCCTACTGCATGACCGAGCTCGAAGCCTGGCGCGAACTCCTGCCCGAGCTTCGCCGACATCGCGCCAACCTCGTCGCCATCTCCCCGCAGACCACGCGCCAGAACAGCTTCACCGCCGAGCAGCACGCTCTGCCCTTCCCCCTGCTCTCCGACGCTGGAGCCGCCGTCGCCGCCACCTTCGGCATCGCCCACACCATCCCGGAGCGCGATCGCCTCTACTTCCAAAGCATCCTGGTCAACATCCCGCACGCCAACGGCGGCCGAAGCTACGCGACCGCAAAGGAAGCCGACTGGCGCCTGCCTCTCCCGGCCACCTTCCTCATCCGCCCCGACAACACCGTCGCCTTCAGCGAGGCATACGCCGACTTCCGCGTCCGCCCCGAACCCGCCGATCTTCTTCAGTGCCTGAGGACAGAAGGCGGGTTCAGTGCCTGAGGACATAAGGCGCCTTCAGTGCCTGAAAACATAAGGCGCGTTCAGTGCCTGAAGACATACGGCGCCGATCTACTTATTCTCGCGGTACCGCTCCACCAACGCCGTCGTCGAGGAATCGTGCTTTCCTTTCGGCTCGTCCTTGCTCTCGATCTCCCCGAGGATGCGAGTCGCGAGGACCTTGCCCAGTTCCACGCCCCACTGGTCGAACGAGTCGATGCCCCAGATCACGCCCTCGGTAAAGACGGCATGTTCATAGAGCGCCACCAGCGATCCCAGGAGCCGCGGCGTCAGCACCTCCGCCAGGATCACGTTCGACGGTCGGTTGCCCTCGAACACCTTGTGCGGCGCCAAGGCGTCCGGCACGCCTTCGGCCTTTACTTCTTCCGCTGTCTTGCCGAAGGCCAGCGCCTCCGCCTGCGCAAACACGTTCGCCATCAGGATGTCGTGATGCCGTCCCAGCGGATTCAGCGTCTTGTAGAAGCCGATAAAGTCGCACGGAATCAGACGCGTCCCCTGATGGATCAACTGGTAGAACGAGTGCTGCCCGTTGGTCCCCGGCTCGCCCCAGTAAACCGGCCCCGTGGCATACGTCACGTGCTCGCCCGCCAGCGTCACATGCTTTCCGTTCGACTCCATCGTCAGCTGCTGCAGGTACGCCGGAAACCGCTTCAGGTACTGCTCATACGGCAGGACAGCCACCGTCTGCGCGTCGAAAAAGTCCGTGTACCAGACGATCAGCAAGCCCATCAGCGCCGGCAGATTCTTCTCGATCGGCGTGGTCCGGAAGTGCACGTCCATCGCATGAAATCCATCGAGCATCGCCCGGAAGTTCTGCGGCCCGATCGCCACCATCGTCGACAGGCCGATGGCCGAGTCCATCGAGTAGCGCCCACCCACCCAGTCCCAGAACCCAAACATGTTCTCCGTGTCGATGCCGAACTTCGCGACCTCCTTGGCGTTGGTCGAGATGGCCACAAAGTGCTTCGCGATCGCCGACTCGTCGCCGCCCAGGTTGTCGAGCAGCCACTGCCGCGCCGTGTGCGCATTGGTCATCGTCTCCAGCGTGGTAAAGGTCTTCGACGCCACCAGAAACATCGTCTCGTCCGCCTCGAGATCGAGCACCGCCTCGGCGAAGTCCGTCCCATCGACGTTCGACACAAAGCGAAACGTCATGTTGCGATCGCTGTAGTGCCGGAGCGCCTCATACGCCATCACCGGCCCCAGGTCCGAACCGCCGATGCCGATGTTCACCACGTTGAGGATCCGCTTTCCGGTCGCGCCCTTCCAATCGCCCGATCGCACCCGGTCCGCAAACCCGGCCATCCTGGCGAGCACGGCATGCACCTCGGGCACAACATCCACGCCATCCACCGAGATCTTTTCGTCGTCCGGCGCACGCAGAGCCACGTGCAAGACCGCGCGGTTCTCGGTGACGTTGATCTTCTCGCCGGTAAACATCGCCTCGGTCCGCTCTCTCAGGCCGCACGCCTCCGCCAGATCCCGGAGCAGCGACATCGTCTCCTCCGTCACCCGGTTCTTCGAGTAGTCCAGAAGCAGGCCCGGCCCCTCCACCGTCATGCGCTCAGCCCGCCCCGGGTCCTTGGCAAACAGCTCTCGAAGCGTCACATCGCGCATCTCTCGCGCGTGCTCTGCGAGCGCCTTCCAGGCATCCTGATCCACCAACATCTTTGCTCCCGTCGTCACCGCCGCTTCCGTCGTCGCCGCCATTGGTCGTTCCTCCCTCACTCTGATGCGTTCGCCTCGCAGCACAAAGTCCCAAGGATCGCAATTTAGGTCCCAAGGATCGCAATTTTCACCGACACCTACCGAACAGCACCCCGAACAACTTCCGGCAGAGAGTTTTTGATGACCTCGAAGCTCCTCGAAGGTAGCCTCCGTTTCCCATTGCCCCGGCCGCCCAGTCCGTTTATCGTAATGGGTGTGCGAGTATCGTCCAACCAAGCGGAGATCGCGACCGAACGGATGCCTGACCTCGCTCCTCCCGCCCGCGGGGTCTTGCCCCCACCGCCGTCCATAGCGCCAACACCAGCCGCCCGAACATCTGCACCGGCCGCCCCAACATCTGCACCGGCCGCCCTAACATCTGCGCCAGCCGCCCCAACACCTGCACCGGCCATAGACCGGCCCAGCCCCTCCGCCAGCCTCGACATCTTCGCCGGCGACCCAAACTTCATGACATCCCTGGCGCGCGGCCTGCTCGTCATTCAGGCCTTCAGCCAGCAACATCCGTCGATGACCATCTCGCAGGTCAGCGTGCGCACCGGTCTGTCGCGCGCAGCCGTCCGTCGCTGCCTGTACACCCTCTCGAAGCTCGGCTTTGCCGGAACCGACGACGGTTCGCGCTACGCTCTCCGTCCGCGCATGCTCTCGCTTTCGCACACATTTACCACCTCAAACACCCTGTCCTCCGCCGCCCAGCCGGTGCTTGAGCGCATGTCCGCCGCCACCCAGGAGAGCTTCTCCGTCGCCACGCTCGACGGCGACGATATCGTCTACATCGCGCGCTCGTCGGCCAACCGCGTCATGGCCGTCGACCTCCACATCGGCAGCCGTCTGCCCGCCTACTGCACCAGCATGGGACGCATCCTCCTGGCCTTTCTCCCGCCCGAGCAGACCGAGCAGTACCTCGCGCGCGCCGTCCTTACGCCCCACACCACACGCACCATCACCTCGGTCGACCGCCTCCGCATGATCCTCAGGACAGTACGCCGCAACGGCTACGCTCTCTGCGACCAGGAGTTCGAGGTCGGCCTCCGATCGCTCGCCGTTCCCGTCTTCGCCACCTCGGGCCGCGTCGTCGCCACGCTCAACCTGAGCGGAAGCGCCCCCCGACTCTCGGTGCTCGACATGCAGACGCGCTTTCTCCCCCTGCTGCGCACGGCCGCGTCCGAACTCAGCATCTTTCTCCGGTAGCCGCGGGGGCCGCCTTGCCTAACTTGGCGGCGCCACGCAACGTGCAAAGCTGACGCCCGCCTCCGTCCTCACCCCAACCCTCCGCCCTGCCGGCACAACAATCGCCCGACCTTTCTCCATCGCTACCTGCCCCTCCTGTCCCTCGTCCGAGAGGACCGCCGCAGCTCCGCCCAGACCGACCAGGCACCCCGGACCTTCCATGGCGACCTCCACCTCGCCGGCCGCAAGATCGAACCGGTCGACCGTGAAGTACACCTCCTCGATCAGCCGCGTGAACCCGTTCATCGGGCGCGGCAGCACCTTTCCAGCACGCGTCTCCGATCGCATCACCGCCAACCCCTGCTCGACATGCAGCTCCCGCGCCCGGCCATAGTCGAACATCCGAAACGTGATATCCGAGGTCTGCTGCGTCTCCAGCAACGTCACGCCCGGACCGATCGCATGCACCGTGCCGGCATCGACAAACACCATGTCGCCGCGGCTGACCGGCACCATCCTCATCAGGCTCTCGAGCGTCCCGTCCGCGACCGCGGCTCGCACCCGATCGGGCGTCGCCTCGGGCCGCATCCCCAAGGCAACCGTCGCCCCCGGCTCGGCTTCGAGCACATACCAGCACTCCGTCTTTCCGCGCGCCTCTCCCATCGCCCGCGCCTCTGCATCGTCGGGATGCACCTGCACGGACAGCTTGTCGGACGGAAACAAAATCTTCACCAGCAGCGGGAACTCGGCGAGGTCCGCTGAGCCCTGCACTCCCAAAAGCTCGGCCCCAAACTCCCGCGCCACCTCGGCCAGCGTCTTTCCGGCGAGCGGCCCCGTGTCGACCACACTCTCCGGCCCGGTCAGCCACGCCTCGCCGACCCGCTCCGTCGTCCCGGTCTCGCTGAACCACGGCTCCAGGCTCGCCCTGCCCCAAACGCGTTCACTGAAAAACGGCGCCAGCCGGAACGGAACCAAACCGCCTCCGGTCCCTTTCTGCTGTCCCCTGTTCCCTGCTCCCTCAGTCATCGTCATCCTTCTTCACCCGCCTTCGCCTCTCCGTCAAAGTCGCCGGCACCGGGCGATCGCCCATCGCATCCCGCCACAGAATCACGTTCAACTTCTGCGCGTCCGCCCGATCCGGGTGCCGAAAGTCCAACTTCATCGAATCGCTCGCCCCCGGTGCCGACTTCGCGTTCGCCGTGTAGATCAGACCATTCTCCCGATTCCGTGCGTCCGCGACAAACGCCGCCTGATCGCCCGGCCCCGAAAACTCCGGCGCCATCAGCGAACTGAACGCGTCGTTGTTGTTCATCGGCGGCAAGCCCAGCACCGTCTCCATCGTCCGAATCATCGACACGGTCGAGTAGAACCGGCTGTCCACAAACACGCCCCCGCCCGTCGCCCGCGGAGCGTACTTGCTCACCACCAGCGCCAGGCTGCGATGCGCATCCACATGGTCGGCGCCATTCTGCGCATCGTCCTCCAGAATAAAGAACGCTGTGTCGTCCCAGAAGGCAGAGTGCGAGACCGCCTCCACCGCCCGACCGATCGCGAGGTCATTGTCGGCCACCGACGACTTCGGCGTCGGCCCGCCCGGCGTCGTGCCGGCCGTATGATCGTTGCCCAAGCGCAGCATCACAAAATTCGGCATCGTATCGCGCCCGTCCGCCCGATCCGCCACCCATCCCTTGAAGTGCTTGAGAAAGATCTCGGCGCGGATCTGGTCCGGCACGCGGAGATTGAAGTCCGGCGCCTCCTCGGCGAAGTGCCCCACCAACTCCGGCTTGGTCGCCACATTGCGCGCGAGCATCGGAATCGCCCACGGCCAACGGTTCACGCCGCCGCCCCACATCTCGGGAATCGCCTCGCCCGGCCCGATCTCCGGCCGCGCGCATCCACCGCCGCCCTCAAGCACCGGACCCTCCTGCGGACTCGTCCGTTTGCCACTGCAAAACGTCGATGAGATGAACTCGCCGAAGTGGTAAAGCGACTTCCCGTGCCGTGCGAGATTGCCCCACAGATACCCACTCGCCGGCTCGTCGACATCCGGAATATGCTGCTCGATCGGATATCCCTGCGCCACCACGCCCTCGAAGTCGTACGTATGCTCCGCCCCGCGATAGCTCAGCTGCCACGCCTTCTCCAGGTAGTCCGTCCCGATCGCCGCATTCGACCACACATGCCCGTCGCCGGACACCTCACCGGAGTCGAAGAAGTTGTCCAGCACACCAAACTGCAGGGCCAGTTTGTGCTGGTTCGGCGTTATCTCCGCGCCATACATCGTCAAACTCGGATCACCATTGCCGACGGCCTGCCCGTTCTTCCGCAAATCCCCAAACACCTGGTCGTACGTCCGGTTCTCCTTGATGATGTAGATCACATGCTTGATCCGGCTGTCGCCGCCGGCAAACGGCAGCTTCTCCGCCCCTGCCTTCATCCGGTTCGATTCGAGCACCACCTCGGTCAACGCCGGTAGCTGCCGTTCCATCGCCGCCGGATCGAGCGTCGCCAGCGATCCATGGAGCAGCGTCGCAATATAGGTGAAATCCCGCTTGCGGGCCGGTTTCTTTCCCGCAACCACCCGCTGCGGATAGTTGTTCGGCCCCGTCCCCTTGCCCTTCGCGGTCGCGACATACAGCTTCGCGGCACGGCCGGAGCCCGCCATCGTCATGCTCATCGGCATCCACTCCGTCGGCACAAACCCGATCGGTTCCACCATGCCGCGCTTCGCTGCTTTCGGTGTCAGCCTGGCGGTGTCCAAGACGGCGACCGCGTCCGTCGCCAGATCCGCCACATACAGCCGCCGACCGTCCCCGCTCACGGCCAGCGCCTCGGGCTCCGCGCCGAAGTAGCTCTGCCCCGGCAGCCGCGTGTCGAAGTACCCCTTCACGGCGAACCGCCCCTCGCCCACATCCACCGCCGCCACCGCGTCCCGGTTCGACAGCGCCACATACAACGTACGTCCATCGGGCGAAAGCAGGAGCGCACACGGATGCGTCCCGGCCGCCATCACCCCGACAGGCTTCAACAGCGGCAGCTTGCGCGCAACCGTTCCCTTCCCGAGATCGAGCTCCACCACCTCGCTCGCGTTCCAAAGCGCCACAAACCCGCGCCGACCGTCGGCCGAAACCGCCACCGCCACCGGAAACGTCGACGGCACAGCATCGTTCTCCGACAGGTCGAACCGTGTCACAATCGCGCCGGTCGAAGCTTCCATCAGCAGAGCATCGTCCGACAGATTGTCCGCAACCAGCAGCCTCTCCTTCACGCCTCCCTGTTCCCTGTTCCCTGCCCCCTGCTCCCTGTCCCCTGTCCGCACCACCGCGATCGCCGCCGGATACGGCATTCCCTGGTCGCTCGGCCGGCCTCCCTCGCCTTCCCGGTTCGACCCCGGCTTCAACAGCGTCCGTCGCCCTCCAGCCAACGGCTGCAAGGGGATCTTGAGCACACGTTCTTTCGTGATCTTGCCGTCCGCAAATCCGTAAACCACCACACCGCTTCCCGTGTCGCCCGGCTTGGTCCCCAGAGGGTCCGAGAGCGACGCCACGCTCGCGTAAACATGGCGTCCATCGGCCGAAAACGCCAGACCGGAGTAGAGCGTCTGCTTGGCCTCGAGACCCGTCCGGTCGTCGGGAAAATCCGTCACCGCGCCCGTCCGCGTATCCAGCACCGCGAGCGACTGCATGTACCCCGACTCAAACGTCCCAAAGCCCGCGTTCACCGTCACCACATACCGTCCGTCCGGGCTCGCCGCCATCGACATCGGCAGGCTGTTCAGCCGCTCGGGCGCTCCCGGAAGATCCCCCGGCAAGCCCTTGCTCGTCGGCAAGTCGACCATGCCCGCCCCATCGCCGCCTGCACCGACCTGCGCACGTCCCTGCCCCGTCCCTGCGGCGAGACACACACCAGCCACAATCGCCCCAAACACCCTCTGTTTCACCATCCCACTACGGTACAGCGCACACCTGCACGGGAGCATTACAAAACTCTTACAACGTCCCTCCATCACTCCCTGATAGCGTGAAAGAAGCAGTAAATGAGGCCCCCGAAACCGGACATGACTTCCCTGACGAACTCCGTTCTTTCCCCCGAAGAAACCACCTACGAACACACCGACCAGACCCTCACCTCTGCACAGAAAGATGCACAGAAATCTGCACAGGAAGAGGTGCAGCAGAAATTCGACCAGAGACTGGACCAGAGATCTGACCAGGATGCCTACGAAGCGGCTGTCACCTCCACGATGCCCGCCTACGTGCTCGCCGCCGAAAAGGCCCGTCTCGTCAAGCAGGACCTCCGCATGGGCCGCGAGCACCAGGAGGGCCGTATCAACTGGATCACATCGATCGCCATGGGCGCGTTTCACGTCGGCGCCATCGCCGCGCTCTTCTTCTTCTCGTGGAAGAATCTCCTCTGCTTCGCGATCATGTACTTCTTCGCCATCAACGTCGGCATCGGCATGGCGTACCACCGGCTCTTGACCCATCGCGGTTACAAAATCCCCAAGTGGCTCGAGTACTTCGTCACCGCCTGCGGCTGCCTGGCGCTTGAAGGCGGACCGATCTTCTGGGTGGCCACGCATCGCGTCCATCACCAGAACTCCGACCACGAAGGCGACCCGCATACGCCGCACGATGGCACCTGGTGGGCCCACGCCGGTTGGATCCTCTCCGGCCGCGCTCTGCACTCCGAAACCGCTCTGCTCGGCCGCTACGCCCCCGACCTCACCCGCGACAAAGGCCACGTCTGGCTCTCGAAGTTCCACTACCTTCCGCTGATCGTCACCGGCCTCCTCCAGATCGCCATCGGCGCCGCCGTCGCTCCCTCCGGACACCGCGTCATCGGCGCCCTCGGCATGGTCCTCTGGGGAACCTTTCTCCGCACCACAGTCGGCCTGCACGCCACCTGGCTCGTCAACTCCGCCACCCACCTCTGGGGCGCTCGCCGCTTCGAAACCAAGGACGACTCCCGCAACAACTGGTGGGTCGCCCTGCTCACCGGCGGCGAAGGCTGGCACAACAACCACCACGCCCACCCCGTCTCCGCCCGCCACGGCCTCGCCTGGTACGAGTTCGACGTCAACTACTACGGCATCTGGATGCTCGAAAAAGTCGGGCTCGCCAAAAAAGTCCAGATCGCCAAATTCGACCCCAGCAACCCCAAGCCAGCCGGCATCCTCTAGCCTGATCCCGGTCGCATCCCAAAGGGCGCAGAGCATATGCTCTGCGCTCTCTGTTTTGTGCCGACACGGTCGTCGGGGCACGCTACAGAAGCGTCCGACCCGGTCGACCGTCCCTGTCTGACTCGCGCCGAAACAAGCTGCACTGATCCTCTCGCGACGACACCGTATCCCCGGCCGCATCCGCCTCCGAGATCCCGATCCCTTCCGTCCAGACCCGCGCAAACTGCGGAAACTCCCCGAACACTGCCTCCTGCTCCGGAACCAGATAGAGCACGTCGATCGTTCCCCCTTCCGCACGTCCAACCGCTTCAAGCCGATCCAGCACCCGCCGCAGCACCGGCGCATGAAATGAGTTGTACAGATACACCAGCAGCGGCGGCCGCGGAAACTCGGCTTCCGCCGCGTCCGCGCAGACTACCTCGACCGACGCCGCCACTTTTCCTTGCCTCCGCCAAAGCTCCAGGTTCCGCACCGCCGTCTCCGCGAGGCCCCGGTTCAGCTCCACCCCCAGAACTTCCCGAAATCCCAGCTCGGACGCCAGCAGAACAGCCCGCCCCTTGCCGCACCCAAGATCCACAAAAGCGTACTCCCCGACCGCACGCGATCCCCTCGTCGCTCTCCATCGCTCCACCGCGTTCAGCAGCCGCGACGGCGGCACACCGAAGTACGCCTTGTTGAAGATGTCGTGCGGGTGCCCGCCCGCCAGCTCGCGACCGCCGATCAGACCCCCGGTGTCCGTTCCGTGCTCGATGTCGAACCGAGGAACAAACGCCGCCGGAGCGCCGCGTGCCCTGCCCAACATCCTCGCAAACCCCGTGCGCACGGTAGGCCCCAAGCCTCGCTGCCTCACCGACCATCGCAGCTGAGCCAAAATCCGGCCAAGATCGCTTCTCCTTCGGGAGACAGTAGACATGACAAACATCGTAACCTGCTGCCCGCCGGAGCTCTGCTCGACCCCCGCGGATGTATCCTGACACACGTCCAGAGGCATCGGACGGAGGACCGACCTATGAACCTCGCCCGCTGCCGCGATGCCACTGCCCTCGTCGTCACGCTCGGCACCTTCCTCGGCGGCTGCGACAAACCGCAAACCGCCCCGCCCTCCACCGCGCAGCAGACCGGCAATCCCCAACCCAATCTCGACTCAACGCGCGCGTCCCCCCGTGAACCCGGACCGGAGGGCCAACGTCCCCGCCGCGCCCGGCCCTCCGCCAACGCCCAGCCCGGCGTCTTCGACTTCTATCTCCTCGCCCTCTCCTGGTCGCCCGAGTTCTGCGCCACCCACTCTGGCAGCCCCGAGTGCTCCGCCCACCCGGGCTTCGTCGTCCACGGCCTCTGGCCCCAGAACAACGACGGCACCTACCCCGAAAACTGCTCCTCCGCCCCTGGCCCGGCCAACCCCGGGCAGTACACCGACCTCCTCCCCACCGCCTCGCTCGTCGAGCACGAGTGGTCCACCCACGGCACCTGCTCCGGCCTCGCCCCCGACGCCTACTTCGCCGAGATCGGCACCGCCTTCCACGCCCTCCGCATCCCCGCCGATTTCAGCGGCGCCCACCAGCCCGCCAGCCTCGCCCCAAGCTCCATCGTCGCCGACTTCACCGCCGCCAACCCCAGCCTGCCCCCTGGCAGCGTCGCCATCAGCTGCGGTCGCAACTACCTCACCGCCGTCGAGGTCTGCCTCTCGAAGTCCCTCCATCCCGGAGCCTGCCGGAACGTCCGCACCTGCGGCGCCACCGTCGTCAAAATCACGTCCCGCTAACGGCCCAGCCCAGACCTCCCCAAGCCCTGCCGATATACTCGCCCTAAGCCAATGAACCTCACCCGCCGCCGCGGTGCCGTCGCCCTCTTCATCACGCTCGGCGCCGTCCTCACCGGCGTCACCGTCACCCTCAACATCGGCTGGATCATCCTCAACGAGCGCCGCGTCGCCCTTCTCGTCCTCGGCATCATCTGCTTCGCCGCCCTTCTCACTGGCGTCGTTCTCAACACCGTCTTTCTGGTCCGCGAGGTCCGCCGCAACGAGCGCCAGGACTCCTTTCTCAACGCGGTCACACACGAACTCAAGACCCCCATCGCCTCCATCCGCCTTTACCTCGAAACCCTCCAGCGCCGCCCGGTCCCCGACGCCCAGCGGCAAGAGTTTTACGCCATCATGCTCTCGGACTCGGACCGCCTCCTGGCCACCGTCGAGCAGGTCCTCAAGGCAGGCGAACTCGGCCAGCGCGAGCGTCAGCAGAACCGCACCCTCATCGACCTCCGCCCCATGCTCGCCGAACTCATCGCGATCACGCGGCAACGTCACCATCTCGCGCCCGAAAGCATCGATCTACTTCCCACCGCCGCACCCGCCATGCCGATCTACGTTCTCGGCATCCCCGAAGACCTCCGCACCGCCGTTCTCAACCTCCTCGACAATGCCGTGAAATACTCGCCCGAGGGCGTGCACATCCGCTGCACGCTGGCCCTCGAAGACCCCACCCGCTTCACGCTCCGGATCACCGATACCGGCATCGGACTTCCGCCTGGCCACGCGAAACGCATCTTCAAGCGCTTCTACCGCGTCCCGGGACGCTCCATGGCGCGCATCAAAGGCACCGGCCTGGGCCTCTTTCTCGTCCGCACCATCGCCCGACAGCACGGCGGCGACGCCACCGCCGAAAGCCCCGGCCCCGGCAAAGGAACCACCGTCACCCTCGCCCTTCCGGTAGCAACTTCAGAACCCGTGACGCGCGATCATTTACGATCACACAATGAGCGCGCTGGCTGACGATCACTTCATCGCCGTCCTGGGAACAAATGGGGAACTAACGCTTCCCGCTCAAGCGCAGGAGACACTCGGCATCCGCGCCGGCTCCCGAGTTGTTGTCACGCTCCAGGATGGGCAAGTGACTCTGAAACCGGTTGCGACCGAGCAGATGGTCGACAACCTGCGCGGCATCTTCCAAGGCGGCCCCTCTCTCTGCGACGACCTGATCGAGGAACGTCGCCAGGACGAAGCTCGGTATCTCGCAAAATACGGATGGTGACGTACGTCCTCGATGCGAGCGCACTCCTCCGTTATCTAGACGACGAAGAAGGTGCCGATCGCATGCGCGACATCATCAAGTCGCACGTCAACCTTGAGGCCCACATCCTCGTCTCTGCCGTAAACTGGGGCGAAATCCTGGGTACTCTAATAAGACGAGGAAGTCCAGCCGCCGCGTCCGAGGCGATGGAAAGGCTACGCGATCTCACCTTTGAAGTCGTTCCGGCCACGGCCAGGCGTTGTGAGCGAGCGGCTGAGATCAAAGCGAAGCACCACATCCCGTACGCCGACGCATTCGGAGTCGAACTGGCCGGAGACTCTCCAGATCACATCCTCGTGACCGCCGACTTCGACGTCAAACCAGCCGAAGGCGACATCCGGATCGAGTTCCTCCCGACCAAGGCGAAGGCCTGAAAAGCATGTCCCTCCCCGACCCCCTCATCACCCTCGTCGAAGACGAAGCCCACCTCGCCCAGGGCCTGCTCTTCAACCTCGGGGCCGAAGGCTATCGCACCGAGCACTTCGCCGACGGTGACCTCGCGCTCGCACACCTGCTCGCCGCCCCCACCGACGGCCCGGACGCGCCCTCCGCCGTTCTGCTCGACTGCATGCTCCCCGGCGCCGACGGCTTCACCATCGCACGCACCTTGCGCGACGCCAAACGCTACACCCCCATCCTCATGCTCACCGCGCGCTCCCGCCCCGAGGACGTCCTTCTCGGCATCGAAGCCGGCGCCGACGACTACCTCCCCAAGCCCTTCGATCTCAACATCCTTCTCGCCCGCCTCAAAAGCCTCCTTCGCCGCGCCGCCTGGCACACCAGCACGCCCCCACCAGCCCCCGACCTCCCCGACCCCACATCCGAGTACACCTTCAACCATCGCACCGTCCGCTTCGACGAACTCGAGCTCGTCGCCCCCAACCGCACCACGCAACTCACCCTGATGGAAGCCGACCTCCTCCGCTACCTCACCGAACACGAGGGCCAGGTCGTCCCGCGCAAGGACCTCCTCGAGCAGGTCTGGCGCGTCCACGAAGATACCGACACGCGCGCCATCGACAACTTCATCGTCCGCCTGCGCCGCTACATCGAAGACGACCCCGCCAACCCACAGCACCTGGTCACGATCCGAGGCGTCGGCTACCGCTTCCTCGCCAACCCGGCCTGACCGCGCCCCGAGCCGGACCCCACGCTCCCCTCTCGCACCGCGCCCTCCGATCGATCCCAGCCACGCCACCCGATACACTCAAAACACCAGCATCCACGCCCTCATGCGCATCCTCACCCGCTACATCCTCGGCGAAGTTCTCTACCACGCTCTGCTGGGCGGCTTCCTCTTCACCTTTATCCTCTTCATGCCGCGGCTCAACTCCATCCTGGAGCTCGTCGTCCGCAACTCCGCCTCACTCACCGACGTCCTCCGCATCTTCGCCTATCTCCTCCCCAACTTCCTCACCGTCACCATCCCGATGGCGCTGCTCGTCGGTATCCTGCTCGGCCTGTCCCGCCTCGCCGCCGACGCCGAGATCACCGCCATGCGCGCCGCCGGCATGGGCGCCATCGACTTCGTCGGCATCATCTCCATCCTCTCAGTCGCTGCTGTCTCGCTCGGCCTCGTCAACTCGCTCTATCTCGCCCCGCGCTCCGCCGCCGCGCTCCTCCACCTCGAAAGCTCGCTGAAGTCCTCACAAGCCACCTTCGAAATCCAGCCGCGCGTCTTCTACGAGGACCTCAAAAATTACGTCCTCTATATCCAGGACGTCCGACCCGCCGCCGGCGCCGCCCTTTGGCACCACGTCTTTCTCGCCGACCTGTCCGACCCCGAAGCTCCCCGCGTCACAGCCGCCGAAAGCGCCATCGTCGTCAACGGCTCCGCCACCACCGGCGACGCGCAAACCATCCGCCTCCACCTCATCACCGCCGTCCAGCACCAGACCTCGGCCAGCGACCCCAACCAGTACAACGTCTCCACCTTCAGCTCCACCGACTTCCCCATCCAGACCAACGCCGGCGAAGACACCCACGTCTCCCGCTCCGACACACCTCTCCTCGCCATGTCGCTTCCCGAGCTCTGGCGCCGCGGCAACGTCCCCACCCCCACACGCTCGGCTCGGCGCATCGCCGACCAGTACCGCATCGAGTTCAACAAGCGTTTCTCCTACCCGCTCGCCTGCTTTGTCCTCATGCTCGTCGGCGTCCCGCTCGGCCTCTCCTCCCGTCGCGGCGGCAAATCCACCGGCTTCGTCCTCACCATCCTGCTCGTCTTCGGCTACTACCTCCTCTCCTCGGTCGGCGTCGCCTTCAGCAAGACCGGCAAGCTCTCGCCCTTTCTCGGCGTCTGGGGCGCAAACCTCCTCTTCGCCGCCGCCGGAGCCGCCCTGCTCTTTCAGCTCTCCCGCGGAGCCGTCGGCCTCAGCGTCTTCACCTCCGTCGCAGCTCGCCTCCGCGGCCTCCTCTCCGGCCGCGGCACCGACCCAAACCTCACCCCAAACCCCACCGCCAACCAGACATCCCAAACCAGCTTCCGCTCCCGTCTTCCCACCATCGCGACCACCCTCCGCCGCGTCCGATCGGTCGCCCACACCCGCTTCCCTCTTCTGCTCGACGACTACGTCCTCCGCGAGTACACCACCAACTTCGCTCTGGTCCTCTTCACCTTCTCGACCCTCTTCCTCATCTTCACCTTCTTCGAGCTCATCGGCGACATCATCCGCAACCGCACGCCCCTCGTCACCGTCGGCGACTACCTCCTCAACCTCCTTCCCTACATCCTCTACAACACCACACCCCTGTGTTCCCTCGTCGCCGTCCTCATCACCTTCGGCGCCCTCAACCGCACCTCCGAACTCACCGCCATGAAGGCCACCGGGGTCAGCCTCTACCGCGTCGTCGTCCCCGTCCTCCTTCTCACCACCGTCATGGCCGCCGGCCTCTTCGCCTTCGACGAGTTCTACCTCCCCGCCGCCAACCGCCGACAGGAGGCCCTTCGATCCACCATCAAAGGCAAGCCCGCCCAGACCTTCTTGCGCCCCGATCGCAAGTGGATCTCCGGCCAGACCGCCCGCTCCGGCGATCCCAGCCGCATCTTCTACTACCAGTTCTTCGACCCCGACAAGGACGTCTTCGCCAACCTCACCGTCTTTGAGTTCACCCCCGGCACCTTCGCCCTCCAGCGCCGCGTCTTCGCCACCTCCGCCCACTGGGACCCCGCCGTCAACCGGTGGATCTTCGAAAACGGCTGGCAGCGCACCTTCTCCGGCGAAACCATCTCCTCCTTTCAGCCCTTCACCCATTCCTCTTTCCCCGAGATCCGCGAACAGCCCGCCTACTTCAAAAAAGAAGACCGCCCCTCGCAGCAGATGAGCTACGGCGAACTCTCCCGCTACATCGCCGACCTCTCGCAATCCGGCTTCGACACCATGCGCCTCCGCGTCCAGCTCAACCGCAAAATCGCCTACCCACTCATCACCCTCGTCATGGCCATCCTCGCCGTCCCGTTCTCGGTCTCGATGGGCAAACGCGGCTCGCTCGCCGGCATCGCCACCGCCATCGCACTCGCCATCGGCTACTGGGTCGTCGACGGCCTCTTCCAGGCGATGGGCAACGTCAACACGCTCCCCGCCATGCTCGCCGCCTGGTCGCCCGATCTGCTGTTCGCGATCGCCGGCACCTACCTCCTCCTCCGCACGCCGACGTAAAAATGCAGTCTGATAATCTTTGCTCAGACGGAGGTGTCGATCCGATATGAATAACCTGCAGTCAGCCTTGTCTATCGGCCTCCCAAGTCTGCTCATCATACTGTCGTGGATCCACAACAACACCAGACTGAGCCGCGTGGGAGCCGCTTCGGACGCCACCAATCGCCGCATGGACGACCTCCAACGGTCCATGCACAGCGACATGCTCTCATTCCAGGCTGCCATTCTCGGCGAACTGGCAAACATGCGTGAGCGCATCGCAACTGCCGAAGCTCATCGCTAGCCCTCATCTGCCGCTAGAGCGGTTCTCCTGCAGGTGTAAACCGAAACGAAAGGGTTCCATGGACGTTTTCCCCAATGAAAACGGCACTCCCATACTCTATCCGGCTCACAGGAACAGGAAAACCGCTCTAAACTAGAACCACGATGAACAAGCTCGCCGCAACCGGCATCCTCCTCACCACAGTCAGCACCGCCGCCCTCGCTCAAACCACCAAAGCCACCCCCAGACGCCCCGCTACGCACCACACCTCCACCACCGCAACACCCGCCGCCCCCGCGCCGAACCCCGCCGACAATCCACCCAACATCCCCCACGTCACCGGCACCCCCAAGCCCCTCTACTCCCTCCGCTACATCGATACCCTCGTCGGCAACGGTCCGCTCGCCGAGCCGCAAAAGTGGTACACCGTCCGCTACACCGGCTGGCTCACCGACGGCACCAAATTCGATTCCTCGTCCGACCACCCCGGAAAAGAACCCATCTCCTTCCCCTACGGCATGCACCAGGTCATCCCCGGATGGGACACCGGCTTCACCGGCATGCACGTCGGCGGCAAACGCCGCCTCTACATCCCCTACCAGCTGGCCTACGGCGAACAGGGCCGGCCACCCGTCATCCCGCCCAAGTCCGACCTCATCTTCGACGTCGAGCTCGTCTCCTTCTCCGACACACAGCCCGCCCCCAAACCCCCTCCAGCCGACGCGCAGGCTCCCAACCCCCCCCCCAGCTCCCCGAAGCCCGCCACCCCGCCCGCCGGCGCCGCGTCGCCGTCCTCAAATCCATCCGCACCCCCACCCGCGCAGTCCACCACGCCCGACAGCACCACGCCGCCTAAATCCAGCCCCAACCCCGCTGCCAAAACAACTCCGAATCCCTGAAGCTCTCAGCAGCGTCCGATCTCGAGAGGGGCTCAGGCCGCCAAGACCGCCGGTCCCTCACGCCTCCCCCATCGCATGTTCAAAAAGCTCAAACCCCTCCTCCCCTACCTCCGCCGCTACTGGCGCCCCCTCGCCTGGGGCGGCGTCGCCGTTCTGCTCTACAACACCATCAAAGTCCTCATCCCCTTTGTCATCGGCCATGCCGTCGAGGACATGCGCCACGGCCTCACCGAAACCAAGGTCCTCCACCACGCGCTTCGGCTGCTCGGCATCGCCGTGCTCTCGGCCATCTTCCTCTATCTCACCCGCCAGGTCATCATCGGCGTCTCGCGCGAGATCGAGTTCGACCTCCGCAACGACCTCTTCCAAAACCTCGAACGGCAGTCGCCCACCTTCTACCACACCCACCGCACCGGCGACATCATGGCCCGCACCACCAACGACCTCAACGCCGTCCGCCAGCTCCTCGGCCCGGCCATCATGTACTCGGCCAACACCGTCGTCTTCACCGCCGCCGCCCTTCCCTTCATGCTCCACATCTCGCCGCGGCTCACCTTCTTCGCCTTCGTCCCGCTCCCCATCGCGTCGGTCGTCGTCCAGTACTTCGGCAACCGCATTCACACCCGCTTCGAGCGCATCCAGGCCATGTTCTCGGAGATCTCCGCCCGCGCCCAGGAGAACTTCTCGGGCGCCCGCCTCATCCGCGCCTTCGCCCAGGAAGAAGCCGAGTCCGAGCGCTTCGAGCTCGCCAATCTCGAATACATCGAGCGCTCCCTCCACCTCGTCCGACTCATGGCCATGCTCTGGCCCACCCTCGAGTTCGTCCTCGGCCTTTCCCTCATGATCACGCTCCTCGTCGGCGGCCATGAGGTCCTCCGTCACCGCATCACCATCGGCCAGTTCACCGCCTTCAACGTCTACATGGTCCAGCTCACATGGCCCATGATCGCGATCGGTTGGGTCGTCAATCTGTTCCAGCGCGGCACCGCCTCCGTCGTCCGCATCGACGAACTCCTCCAGCAAAAACCCGACATCGCCGACGACCCCGACCTGATCTCCTCGCTCTCCACCGCGGCCTGTCATCCCGACCGGAGCGCACCGCGCGCAGCGGAGGGACCTGCTTCCGAAGATCTGTCATCCCGACCGAAGCGTAGCGCAGTGGAGGGACCTGCTTCTCTACCGCAAAGCCCCGAACCTGCTTCAGCCACCACCATCCACGGCGACATCACCTTCCAGCACCTCAACTTCTCCTACATCCCCTCCACCCCGGTCCTCCGCGACATCAACCTCCACATCCCCGCCGGCACCTCCCTCGCCATCGTCGGCCCCACCGGCTCCGGCAAATCCACCCTCGTCCACCTCATCCCGCGTCTGCTCGACGCCCCTGCCGGAGATCTCCTCATCGACCGCCGCCCCATCCGCTCCTTCCCCCTCGCCCAGCTCCGCGCGAGCATCGGCTTCGTCCCCCAGGAAACCTTTCTCTTCTCCTCCACCGTCGAACGGAACATTGCCCTCGGCGCCCCCGACGCCACCCCCGCGGAGGTCCGCGAAGCCGCCCGCATCGCCCACATCGCCGCCGAAATCGAGGACTTCCCCGCCGGCTTCCGGACCGTCGTCGGCGAACGCGGCATCACCCTCTCCGGCGGCCAGAAACAACGCTCCGCCATCGCCCGAGCCGTCCTCCGATCGCCCCGCATCCTCATCCTCGACGACGCCCTCGCCTCCGTCGACACCGCCACCGAAGAACAAATCCTCGCCAACCTCCGCCACATCATGGCCGGCCGCACCACCATCCTCATCTCCCACCGCGTCTCCACCGCCCGCAACGCCGACCAGATCGCCGTGCTCGTCGACGGCCAGATCGCCGAACAGGGCACCCACGACCAACTCATCGCCCGCGACGGCTACTACACCTCACTCGCCGAAAAACAGCAGCTCGAAGAAGAGCTCGCCGTCACCGCCTAGCGCAGGCGTCGTTTGGCCCCCATCCAATCCCTCAACTTCGTCCCCCGGGACATCTGCATTCCCTCTCTCGCCATCCGAATCGTCAGCGCCCAAACGCGCGCACGTCAAACCGAGCCGAACCCAGGCTACCGTCTTCTAATCACCCGTCTTCACAAGGAGATCTCTCGATGTACCATCACGTAAAAAAACTCATGTACGACGTCACCGTCGACACCCCCGACATCCGCTTCGGCAACCTCTTGCTTGAGCAGTTCGGCGGCGCCAACGGCGAGCTCGCCGCCGCCATGCAGTACACCATCCAGGGATGGAACTGCGACGACCCGGAACGCAAAGACCTGCTCATGGACATCGGAACCGAAGAGATCAGCCACCTCGAAGTGGTCGGCGCCCTCATCCGCATGCACCTGAACCCGCAAAAAAAGACCCTCGACAACGCCGAGATGGACCCCCTGCTCGCGGTCACCGGCGGCGGCGGCATCAACCTCTACAACTCCAACGGCAATCCCTGGACCGCCGATTACCTCAAAATCAGCGGCGAACTCGACGTCGACCTCCGCAACAACATCGCCGCCGAAGCCCGCGCCAAGATCACCTACGAACGCCTCATGCACCTCACCGACGATCGCGGCAGCCTCGACGCCCTCCAGTTCCTCATGACCCGCGAGATCACCCACCTGAAGGCCTTCAGCGCCGCCCTCGACAGCCTCGGTCAGGATCGCTTCCAGATCGGCATGCTCCCTCCCACCCCCGGCATCGTCGACCAGTACTACAACGACTCGACCGGTTCGGGCGCGCTCGGCAACGACGGCGTCGGCAGCTGGATCAACCTCTACGGCCTCAAGGTCGCCGACACCCCAGCCATCTTCCAGTCCATCGCCGGCAGCGAACCGGCCAACGCGAAACTCGCCGAAAAGGCCCCCGACACCAAGATGCAAGCCCAGATCCCCGCCAAGGATCAGCCCTCCGCCTTCAGCAAACCCGTAGTCACCCCCGCCGAAGCCAACACGCCCATAAAGGTCAAAACAACCGTCTCCTAACAACCACGGACGGAGAGGGATCGACAAGAGCCGACACGCCCAGCCGATCCCTCACCGAATCCCTTTCTCCGGGCCCAACCCCATGCCGAAAAACAACAACTCTAAGAAGAACTAGCCATCACCGCCTAACCCAAAGCAAAACGCTTACTCCAGCCATGATTCGCGAGTACTGGATTCCGACGCGGGAGGTGCGGTGGCCAAGGTTGGTACCGGCACGTCGTTTCCGTACCAGTCCACATTCCGCGTGATGTACATAGCGGCAGCGATGGCTGCGAAGCTGGCGATAGCCCGACTAGGAGAGCGTAAGCTTCGACGCGCAAAAGAACATAGATAAAGGCGTACAGGCTGCTAAATACCGCGAGCGACCGGATAGCAAGCTTGCGGCTGCGGAAGACCCATTCGGTATTCACTGCGAACAGCCCGACAGTGCATGCACCGGCAATCAGAAAGCTAAGATCAAAACCGAAGTGCTCGGCTAGGGAGAGCAGGAGAAGGTAGAAGATCGTTTGAGCGATGCCCACCAGAGCGTACTGCGCAGGATGGACGCTCTTTGCTGTCAGGACCTCGAAAAGAAAATAGGTGAGAAAGACGAGGCCCAGGAACAGCGTGATGTAGTGCACCGAGCGACGGATGGATCGGTACGAATCGGCAAGGCGAATGCCAAGAACGGTCGTCGGCTGCTCGGAAGGCTGCTCCGAGGACGCTGCAAGAACGCCGCGTCGGTCCGCTCGCTCAGACGTCAGACCCTCAACGAAGAAGCCCGAAATGCTCATCACGAGGGCAAGCAGGAGGACGACGAAGAACTTAACTCCCAAAGAGCGGGAGCGGACACTTGTCAAAGGGAACTGGGACGGGACGACGTTACTCATTGCGACATTCTCCTAATTACATACTTTGCGCTACAAAGTTAAAGGACGAAAGGCAGCGCTCTGTAGAGCGCACGAGCGAACCTCTTAGGCGGGCAGATGTAAGAGCTTGTTACGAAGTTGTCTCTCTTCGTATGCGTAGTCGAACGACGCAGCATCACTAACGACCTTCTCTAAAATGGTCAAATATTCCAGGTAGCGCTTGCGTCCAGAGACAGTGACGCGCGCGGTGGTCTGAGCTCGTCCAGTGTCTGCCTCCTTGGTGAGACAGACCATCTTTTCTTCTTCGAGCACCTGAAGATGGCGCGCCAGATTGCCGTCAGTCAGCGCGCAGAACTGCTTGAGTTCAACAAAACTGAGACCGTTAGGGTGCGTCATTAGTGAGGTGAGAACGCTGAGACGTGCGCGCTCGTGGATGACGCGATCTAAGCCTTCGTAGGCGAACGGAGCTGTAGTCTTAAAGCCTTTTGACTTCATCGGTAAACGCCTTCCTCGCAGAAATGGAATGAATGGCCGCAACAAGCGCCATGCCAATAGCGTACGCACCACCCATCGTCACCGGAGCAAGCGCGCGGATGTCTCCTAGAAAGACGCAGGCCAAGCCGGTTACAAAGAACCAACCACCTACCAGGAGCATAGGGCGTGGCAAACAGCGGCACGAAGCGAAGACGCCGAGACTAAATATGATCTGCCACAGGCCAGGGAGCATCCAAAAGACGTCGTGCTTCACGTGTAAGAGAACGATAGGCAGAACCACCCCTGCGACGCCCGCAGGAAGAAACTCCGCAACGGCCATCCGAACCATCTCGTCCGCCATGCCGGCGTGGAGGCGGCTAGCCCGCGTGAGCATCTGCGTAGCTATGAGTGCCGCACAAAAATACGCCAGTGGTAAGCCAAAGGCCAACGTACTGACTTGGGTGAGTTGCTGGCGTCGGTAGCCAGAAAGACTGAGCCACCCCCGTGAGAAGAGCCAGAACAGCCGTCGCCGAGAGAGTGAAAGGGCCATAACCGTGGAACTCACTTGTCTGAGCTACCTGACGGCGAATGCTGCGGATGTCGACGAGTGCTCGGTCAAGATCGGTCATAAGTGTCCGAATTTTGTGTTGCAAAGCAAACTCTAAACTTTGCAATGCAAAGTGTCAAGCACAGGGAAGCCGGAAAGCCCTCAAGATCATCTGCACGATTTGACTGACAGGAAACTACCGAGCACCTGGCGCATCTCCTATCCCGGCTCTCTATACTGGAGTAGAGGCGAGTCGGTCCCGGCAATCAGGCGCGTTTGGCCCACGAGTTCAACCGCAAGAGGTCCAGGCACAGTCCAAACAACACCACCTAGATCCATACAGGTCCAAACCTAACCCCAACGAATCGAATATTTTGCCACAAAACAGGGGAGGGGGTGGGGGGTACCTCCGCTACCGCCCTACCCCCAGCACCTTCACAATCACCCGCTTGGGCCGCTGCCCGTCGAACTCCGCATAAAACACCCTCTGCCAACGTCCTAAATCCAGCTTCCCGCGAGTCACCGGCAACGTCGTCTCATGGTGCAGCAGGAGCGCCTTCAGGTGCGCGTCCGCGTTGTCCTCGCCCGTCCGATGATGCTTGTACCCCGGCCACCGCGGCGCCAGCTTCTCGAGCCACACCCCAATATCCTCAATCAGACCGTCCTCATTGTCATTGACATAGATCGCCGCCGTAATATGCATCGGCGAAACAAAGCACAGCCCGTCCTCCACCCCACTCCGCCCGACAATCGCCTCCACCGCCGGCGTCAGATGCACCATCTCGTACCGCTCCCGAGTGTTCATCTCCAGATACTCCGTATGCGCCTTCATCTCCATCTCGCTCCCCCTTCCTCCAGCATAGGACACCCCAAGGCCGAATCCGGGCCGCCCGCCCCCGCATCCCATATCTCTCGCCCACGTCCGTAGGCAAAGGAGAATCCCGCACGATGCTGCACCCCATCCTCATGGCCCTCCGCATGTCCGGCATCATGGCCTGGGAGCTCCTCTGGGCCCTCTGCCTCGGCTTCCTCCTCTCCGCCATCGTCGAAGCCGTCGTCTCCAAAGAAAAAGTCGGCCGGCTCCTCCCCGACTCCTCCCCGAAGACCATCCTCATTGCCTCCGCCCTCGGCGCCGCCAGCTCCTCCTGCTCCTACGCCGCCACCGCCCTCGCCCGATCCCTCTTCCGCAAAGGCGCGGATTTCATCGCCGCCATCGCCTTCCAGTTCGCCTCCACCAACCTCGTCGTCGAACTCGCCGTCCTCCTCGCCGTCCTCCTCGGATGGCAGTTCACCCTGGCCGAGTTCGTCGGTGGCCCCATCATGATCGGCCTCCTCGTCGTCCTCCTTCGCCTCACCCTCAAACCCAAACTCCTCCGAGCCGCCCGACGCCACGCCGAGCAAAACCTCCCCGGCAAAATGGAAGGCCACGCCGCCATGGATATGAGCCTCCACACCGGCACCTTGTGGCAAAAACTCACCTCCTCCAAAGGCTTCACCTCCACCTCGCACTATTACTGGATGGACTGGGACTCCCTCTGGCCCGACATCGGCGGCGGCCTCCTCATCGCCGGCTGCCTCGCCGCCTGGGTCCCGCAAACCTTCTGGCAAGGCCTCTTCCTCGCCGGCCACCCCGTCCTCACCCGCTTCTGGGGACCCGTCATCGGTCCCTTCGTCGCCATCCTCTCCTTCGTCTGCTCCGTCGGCAACGTCCCCCTCGCCGCCGTTCTCTGGAACGGTGGCATCTCCTTCGGCGGCGTCATCGCCTTTCTCTTCGCCGACCTCATCATCCTCCCCATCCTCAACATCTATCGCAAGTACTACGGCCTCAAAGTCGCCGCCCTCCTGTTCGTCGTCTTCTACGCCTCCATGTCGCTCGCCGCCCTCGCCGTCGAGTTCCTCTTCTCCGCCCTCCACCTCATCCCCACTCATGGCCACGCCCGCATCATGCAAGAATCCGTCAGCTGGAACTACACCACGGTCCTCAACATCCTCTTCCTCCTCGTCACCGCCATCCTCCTCATCCGCTTCCTGAAAACCGGCGGCCCCGCCATGCTGCGCATGATGAGCGCAAACCCATCCGCCGGCCCCGCCCAACACTCCTGCCAAGCCACGCCCGCGCCCCCAGCCCACACCTAGCCCACTTCTAGCCTTTGCTCCGCTCCCTGCACATCGCGACTCCGGCAAGTCACGACCCCGCCCTTACACCCAAGGCGAAAGCCCGGCCACCGTAATCCTGCGGGATGGTTCACATGTCGCCCTCTGAAAATGTCGGAAAAACAGGCGATACACTCCAAACCATGCACCGCCCCCTCCACCTTGTGCTCGCCGCCCTCCTCGCGACCGCCGCGTCCATTCCGTCCAGAGCCCAGTGGCAGATCCTCGACGCCCAGACCACCGCCGACCTCCGCGGCATCCACGCCGTCTCAGACGGCATCGCCTGGGCCTCCGGCACCGAAGGCACCGTCCTCCGCACCGCCGACAACGGCCAAACCTGGCAACGCTGCACCACACCCCCCGCCGCCGAACACCTCGACTTCCGCGGCATCCAGGCCTTCGACGCCGCCACCGCCATCGTCATGTCCTCCGGCCGAGGAGACCTCTCCCGCCTCTACAAAACCACCGACAGCTGCCAAACCTGGAAGCTCGTCTTCACCAACCCCGACAAAGAAGGCTTCTGGGACGCGATCCAATTCGATCGGGCGAGAGAAAGGAAAGGCAATTATCCACCGCATGACCCTTGCTTCGGAACACTCATTGGAGATCCTGTGGACGGTCGATTCGTCATCTTCCTGACTTTCAATTGCGGCGAGCACTGGGCGCGTCAAATCATGCAAATACCCGCAACGAAACCGAGGGAAGCGGTCTTTGCCGCCAGCAACTCGGCCCTGGTCGTAAGCGATCTATCGCACAGAGAGTTCGTGACCGGTGGGGTCGCCGGCGCTCGCCTGTGTGGCTTTGGATCCGCGCACGAGGACACCATGCCGCTTGATCCCTCGCAAGTAGCGCCCGGAGCGAAGGAATTTCACTTCCAAAGACGATCCGTTGGCGCAGTCTCGCTTCCGAGAACTGCTCGTACAGACTCGTCGGGAGCTTTCTCACTCGCCACGAATGGCCGAAGAGATGTCATCGTCGGAGGCGACTACAAACGCCCAGACTCCTCCGCTGCAACTGCATGGTACTTCAAAGAGTCGAATTTCATTTCGACGCCCTGGTTCACGGGTACGCCGCCGAAGCCGCCTAACCCGTGGCACCAGGCCCAAACCCCACCTCACGGCTACCGCTCCGCTGTCGCCTACGCCCCCACCCACAAAACCTGGATCACCGTAGGCCCAAACGGCACCGACATCTCCACCGACGACGGCAAAAACTGGCGCCCCCTCAAACCCCACCCCGAATCCGATTCCAACTCCAACGACCCGCCCGACGCCGACCGCAATTGGAACGCCCTCTCCCTCCCCTTCGTCGTCGGCCCGCACGGCCGCATCGGCCGCCTCCGCCCCGAAGCCCTCACCAAGGCACCCTAAGCAAGCGCCAAAAGGCGCGCCCGATACCAGCCTGGGGCGCAGCCCCAGGGAGCATCCGGCCCAGAGTCGAAGGTCTGAAGGCCCGGCCCATGACTCGCCGCGATACCCTCAGACCCATGCACCTCTACATCGCCACCACCAACCCCGGCAAACTCCGCGACTTCGCCGCCGCCACCGCACCCGGTTTCACCATCGAGCCCCTGCCCAACCTCGCCAACCTCCCCGCCCCGCCCGAAGACGCCCCCACCTTTCACGCCAACGCCATCGCGAAGGCCCTCTTCTACTCCCAAGCAGCACCTGGCCTCACCGTCCTCGCCGACGACTCCGGCCTCGAAGTCGACGCGCTCCACGGAGCCCCCGGCGTCCGCTCCGCCCGCTTCGCCCAGGATTACTCAAAAGTCTCGAACTTCACCCCACGCCAGTCCATGCCCACCGACGCCCGCAACCTCCTCTGCCTGCTCGACGCCCTCGCCTCCACCCGCGACGGCAGCCGCTCCGCCCGCTACCGCTCGGTCCTCGCCGTCGCCCGCGACGGCAACCTCCTCGCCACCGCCGAAGGCACGGTCGAAGGCGAAATCCTCGCCGTCCCCCGCGGCAACTTGGGCTTCGGCTACGACCCCGTCTTCCTCCTCCGCGACCTGGGCCTCACCATGGCCGAACTCCCCACCGCCGAGAAACTCGCCTTCAGCCACCGCGGCCGAGCCCTCCGCGACCTCCTCACGAAACTGCTCGCCTGAACCGCTGTCGTGGCCTTTGCTTCGCTTGTTGTCATCCCCCGAAAGGGGATCTGCGTCTCCTCACTGCTACTCCTCCGCGAACAACTTCGCACAAACCCGCCGGTAACCGCACAACCCCTCCGCATCTCCTTGACGCTCCCCCACCCCGGCGAAATAATCAGAGTCGCCGCTCCTTGAGCCCACCCCAGGCTCACAGCCTCAGCGGCACGCCCGCACCCCCCCGGGCGTTCCCGCACTCCGAAGGAGCCCCCATGGCCGCAGCCGCCCCCGTAGCTCCCGCCGATAACGCCCGGCCCACCGGCTCCCAGACCGGCGCCCGCGGCCAAAGAAGCGCCCGCGGCCAAAAACCCGTCGCCCCCCTCCAGCCCGGCGCGGGCCACTCCTACCTCTGGCGCCGCCTCCACTCCCTCTCCGGCATCATCCCCATCGGCGCCTTCCTCGTCGAGCACATCGTCTCCAACTTCGAAACCTGGAACGGCCCCCTCGCCTACGCCCAGCAGGTCAAATTCCTCAACGCCCTCCCCCTCGTCCGCGTCCTCGAGTGGGCCTTCATCTTCCTCCCCCTCGCCTTTCACGCTCTCTACGGCGTCTGGATCACCGTCCGCGGCCGCTCCAACGTCAACCTCTACCCCTGGGCCGGCAACTGGATGTACATCTCCCAGCGCGTCACCGGCGTCATCGCCCTCGCCTACATCGTCCAGCACGTCTGGCGCCAACGCTTCTCCGGCGTCTCGCTCCCCGAAAACCCCGGCGCCGCCTTCCACAAAGTCCAGGCGGAACTCTCCAACCCCTGGATGCTCGCCATCTACGTCATCGCCATGGTCGCCACCACATGGCACTTCAGCTACGGCATCTGGCTCTTCGCCGCGAAATGGGGCATCACCCCCGGCGAACGCGCCCGCCGACGCTTCGGCTACGTCTGCGGAGCCCTCGGCACCGCCCTCTGCCTCATGGGCCTCATCAGCATCTACGCCGTCGTCTGGAAGTACCCCAACGCCCCCGAAAATGTCATGCCCGCCCAACCCGCTGGCGTCGCTTTACCTGCCCCGACCTCCGCTGCACCAGGCACCACCAATCCATCGCAGCTAGGAGCAAACAACAGCTTGCGGCAAAACGCAGGCGCTTATCAGCAGGACACGAATCGCCAGCCGAAAAAGCCGAACTAGAGCCTCAGCGGTAGTCACATACAAGCAGTCGCTCACCTAGGCACGTCCCAATCGCATCGACTAATTAGCAAACGAGAATGAATTTATATGGCTAAGACAGTGAAAATACCGAAAGACAAAAGGATTCGGATTCTACGGTTTGGTTGCGTTCGGTCGCTACTCAGTGTCGATGGAGGCCTGTCTGCAGAAATCGCTCTAGCTCCGCTCGAAACGGCAAGACTCGTGACAGAGTGGAGACAATTCGAGGCAAAACGCTCGAAACCTGATGAGAAACTTCTCGAAGCTCTGGACCTAGTGATCTCGAAGGCTAGGACAAGAGCGCCGGGTTTTGTGGCAGAAACTCCGATATCAAGGACACCTCGTGTGATCTTGCAACCCGATTTCGGTTGGAACAACGATCCGCACCTAAGGACTCTTTTGGGAGACGCGGAGTAGCTCTCGTGTATGCGTAGATGTCGACCGATATTGCGTCCCTGACAACCGCTCAAAGTAGTGAAGTTTCACAAGGAAGCGCGAATGCCAGCAACACCCCGAATCATCGTCGTAGGCGGAGGCCTAGCCGGCCTCTCCGCCGTCATCAAAATCGCCGAAGCCGGCGGCAAGGTCGACCTCTTCTCCATCGTCCCCGTCAAGCGATCGCACTCCGTCTGCGCCCAGGGAGGCATCAACGCCGCCAAAAACCTCAAAGGCGAAGGCGACAACGTCCTCAAGCACTTCGACGACACCGTCTACGGCGGCGACTTCCTCGCCAACCAGACCCCCGTCAAGCAGATGACCGCCCAGGGCCCCGCCATCATCGACCTCCTCGACCGCTACGGCGTCCCCTTCAACCGCACCCCCGAAGGCCTGCTCGACTTCCGCCGCTTCGGCGGCACGCTCTACCACCGCACCGCCTTCGCCGGAGCCACCACCGGCCAACAACTGCTCTACGCCCTCGATGAGCAGGTCCGCCGCTACGAGTCCGAAGGCAAAGTCACCAAGTACGAAGGGTGGGAGTTCCTCTCCGCCGTCCTCGACCAAAACGGCGCCGCCCGCGGCATCTGCGCGATGGACCTTCGCACCATGGAGACCCGCACCTTCCCCGCCGACGCGTTGATCGTCTGCACCGGCGGCATCGGCGCCATCTTTGGAAAGTCGACGAATTCGGTCGTGTGTACGGGCTCCGCCCAGTCCGCGCTCTACCAGCAAGGCGTCGCCTACGCTAACGGCGAGTTCATCCAGGTCCACCCTACCGCCATCCCTGGCGAAGACAAGCTCCGCCTCATGAGCGAATCCGCCCGCGGCGAAGGCGGCCGCGTCTGGGTCCCGCGCGACGTCAACGACAAGCGCCTCGCCCGCTCCATCCCCGAAGCCGACCGCTTCTACTTCCTCGAAGAGTGGTACCCCAAATACGGCAACTTGGTCCCCCGCGACATCGCCACCCGTGCCATTCATCGCATCGTCTACCAGGAAAACCTAGGCATCGACGGCCAGCCCATGGTCTACCTCGACCTCACGCACATCGATAAGGCGACGCTCAACCGCAAGCTCGAAGGCATTCTCGAGATCTACGAGAAGTTCGTCGGCGACGACCCTCGCGAAGTCCCCATGAAGATCTTCCCCGGCATGCACTACACCATGGGCGGTCTGTGGGTCGACATCCACCAACAGACCAACGTGCCCGGCATCTTCGCCGCCGGCGAGGCCGACTACTCCATCCACGGCGCCAACCGCCTCGGCGCCAACTCGCTCCTCTCCTGCATCTACGGCGGCTTCGTCGCCGGCCCCTGCGCCCTCGAGTATGCCCGCTCGCTCGCACCGCAGCCCGGAGACGGCGGCCACTCCGCAGAGCTCGAGCGCCAGCACGAGAAGAACACCGCACTCCTCACCAGCTCCGGAACCGAAAACCCCTTCAAACTCTGGCGCGAACTCGGCGACACCATGACCCGCCACGCCACCATCATCCGCTACAACTCCGGCCTCGCCGAAGCCGACAGCAAGATCGTCGAGCTCCAGCAACGCTCCCGGAACATCAACCTCTCCGACAAGAGCCAGTGGGCCAACACCTCCTTCGCCTTCGCCCGCCAGCTCGACAACATGCTCCACCTCTCGCGCGTCGTCGTCCAGGGCGCCGCCCTCCGCGACGAGAGCCGCGGGGCCCACTACAAACCCGACTTCCCCGACCGCAACGACGAAAAATTCCTCAAAACCACCAAAGCCAACTTCGTCGACGGAGCCCCCCAAATCACCTGGGAAGAAGTCGACATCAGCCACATCCCACCCCGCGCCCGCAACTACGCCGCCACTGCCTAAGTCACCGACCCAAGAAGGGAAACCAGACCCAATGTCTCTCCTCTCCGCACTCCATCTCCTCCTCCCAGCGCTCGTCGTCTACTTCTCGACCATCCCCATCTCCCATCACATCGACCTTGTCTACACCGGCCTGGCGATCGTCTTCGCCTGCTTCCTCAGCTACATGTTCCTCTACAACCGCAAGCGCCGCCGCTAGCCCCGATCGAAGATCGGTCGACATCAGACACATCTAACCCTGCCCCCGAAACTACGCCGGGACCGCATTGAAGCTATGCATTATGTTCTCGCCACTTTCGCTTTAGCAATCGTTAGTGCAGGCGTTCGTCATTTTGAATCTCAAGATCAGTCATTTTCAGTAGACTATCCAGCCAGCTGGCATTTATTTCGAGGATCAATCGACGGAACTACTGATCGTGACAAGCTGTACATTCTAAGTTCTCCTAATTCTCAGCGAGTGGAAGCCGTGGTCATTAAGCATGGGGGAGCAGCAATCAGCCTGCAGCCTCGCCATGGAAGCCTCGAGTTGCAGGAAGGAGACAAGTTGATCGAGCACCGAACTGTCCAGCTTGCCTCCGCTCAGTTTTGTTCGATTGTCACCGTTGACAGGGTCGAGAGTTCTGTCGTTAGAGCAAACGAAGTACCTAGTCACGTTGCTGTCTATAAAGACAGCACATCCTATGACTGCGTTGAAGGAACAAAACGGTTTACTTTGTTACTCAGTCACTGGAAGGGCGATCCGAAGCACAATCACTACGAGAAAACTGCACTGAGCATTCTCAAAACTCTTCGTGTGCCCGCCAATTAGAACGTCAACTAGAGAGATAAAGATAATGGCCACCGCCGTCCAGACCCCCACCTCCACCCACACCCCCGTCGCGCAATCCGCCGCCGCTGCCCACACCTCGCAACGCACCATCAAGATCCAGATCAAACGCCAGGCGACCCCCGACGCCCTCGCCCGCACCGAGCACTTCAGAATCCCCTACCGCCCCAACATGAACATCACCTCCGTCCTCGGCGAGATCGCCTGCGACCCCGTCACCGCCGACGGCACCCAAACCACACCCATCGCCTACGACGCCAACTGCCTCGAAGAGATCTGCGGCTCCTGCGCCATGTTGATCAACGGCCGCGCCCGCATGGCCTGCTCCGCCCTCGTCGACAAGCTGACAGGCCCCAACGGCGACCAGCCCATCACCCTCGCGCCCCTCTCCAAATTCCCCGTCGTCCGCGACCTGGCCGTCGACCGCTCCGTCCTCTTCGAAAACCTCAAAAAGGTCAAAGCCTGGGTCCCCGTCGACGGAAGCTACGACCTCGGCGAAGGCCCCCGCCAGCATCCCCAGCTCCAGGAACAGCTCTACCCCCTCTCGAACTGCATCTCCTGCACCATCTGCATGGAGGTCTGCCCGCAGTTCAACGACGTCACCAACTTCGTCGGCGCCGCCACCATCGCCCAGGCCAAGCTCTTCAACCTCCACCCCACCGGCGCCGTCCTCAAGGAAGATCGCCTCCGCGCCCTCGCCGGCGACGGCGGCGTCCAGGAGTGCTCCTTCGCCCAGAACTGCGTCCAGGCCTGCCCCAAACAACTCCCCCTCACCGAGGCCATCTCCGACATGGGCCGCGACGTCTTCATCCAGCAAGTCAAAGACTTCTTCACCCGCTGACGGACAAACATCCTTCTTGATTCCCCCGACAGGAAACGCGTACTCTCGGTGTATGAGCGAACTCGTGTTCGAAGTCATGCAGGAAGAAGACGGCGGCTTTTCCGCAGTTGCCATCGGCGAAGGAATCGCGACGCAGGGCGACACCTGGGAAGAACTGCGCGAGATGGTGCTCGACGCAACCAAGGGATACTTCTTCGACTCCGAACCACCGTCCCAGATCCGGCTTCACCTGATCCGCGACGAAATCCTTGCTGTGGCGTGAAAATACCGCGAAACGTTCACGGCCGAGAGTTTGCGAACCACCTGATCCGTCGCTGGCAGTTTCGGGAACTTCACCAGACCGGCAGCCACATCATTCTTCGCAGTGAAATACCTCAGAGACATACGGTCGCTGTTCCCGCTCACAAACCCGTCAAACCTGGAACCTTGCACGGTCTGCTGAAATACATCGCGCGGCAGAAGCAGATTACGGTCGGCGACCTCCTGCGCGACCTCTGACCCGCATCCCGGCCTACATCTTCTTCTCTAACCCGTACGTCTTCCTCCTGTAGCCGCTCCGGTACCATCGCCCTATGAACCTCCCGCGCCGCCGTCCCAACGGCAACCCCTCCACCGGACTCCTCAACCGCCGCGCCTTCCTCTCGCTCTCCACCGCCGCCCTCGCCGCCTCCGCCCTTCCCGCAGCCCACGCCCAAACCAGCGCCCAAACCACCGCTCCCGGCCGCCTCAAACTCATCTTCTTCACCGACACCCACACCGAACCCGAGCTCTCCGCCGCCCAGGGCACCGCTCTCGCCCTCGCCAAAATCAAATCCCTCAAACCCGACCTCTGCATCCAGGGCGGTGACCACGCCTTCGACCTCGCCGCCGCCCCGCGCGACCGCTCGCTCATGCTCCTCGACCTCTACCAAAAAACCGAGCGCGCCCTCGACGGCATCCCGGTCCAGCACACCCTCGGCAACCACGACGTCTTCGGCCGTGACCCCAGCTCCGGCGTCTCCACCTCCGACCCGCTCTACGGCAAAAAAGCCTTTGAAGACCGCTTCCAGACCAGGACCTACCGCTCCTTCAACCAGGCCGGCTATCACTTCATCATCCTCGACTCCATCCAGATCACCCCCGAGCGCGACTTCGAAGCCGCCATCGACCCCGCCCAGCTCACATGGCTCGCCGCCGACCTCAAAAGCACCCCCGCCGGCACACCCATCCTCATCACCACCCACGTCCCGCTCGTCTCCGCCGCACCGCAGTACGCCGGCCTTCCCTCCGGCCTCCACGTCCCCGGCCGCGCCTTCCTCATGGACAACACCAGCGACGTCCTCCCCCTCTTCGAAGCGCACAACATCATCGCCGTCCTCCAAGGGCACATCCACATCAACGAAACCGTCTTCTGGCGCGACATCCCCTACATCACCTCGGGAGCCGTCTGCGGCAACTGGTGGCGCGGCTCCCGATGGGGCACCCCCGAAGGCTTCACCGTCCTCGATCTCGCCGACGGCCACGCCCACTGGCACTACGAGACCTACGGCTGGAAGAGCCCCGACCCCCAACCCGACCCACTCACCCCCCTCGCGCACCCCCGCTCCTAGACCCGCTTACAGCTCCGTTAAGGGCACGGCTTCAGCCGTGCCGTAAGAACTCCAGTGAGACCGCGGCTTCAGCCGCTGAGGTACCTTTTCGCTCCTGCCGCCTCCACAGCAGAGTCAAGACCGCGCCGCCGCAAACCGCATCCAAACCGCATATCAGTCCCAGGAGAGACATCCCCATGCTTCAACTCGCAGACGCCCGCCGCGTCATCGCCGCCGCCCAAAAGAAAGCCCAGGACATCGGCCAACCCATGTGTGTCGCCGTCGTCGACGAGGGCGGCAACCTCCTCGCCTTCGAACGCATGGAAAACGCCTGGCGCGGATCGATCGACATCGCCCAGAAAAAGGCCTGGACCTCGCGCGCCTTCGACATCACCACCAAAGACCTCGGCGAAAACTCGCAATCCGGCGACCAGTTCTTCGGCATCCACGCCTCCAACGGCGGCAAGGTCATGATCTTCGCCGGCGGCATCCCGCTCAAGCAAAATGGACAGGTAGTCGGCGCCGTCGGCGTCTCCGGCGGCCTCGGCAAACAGGATCAGGCCGTCGCCGAAGCCGCCGCCGCCGCGCTCTAATACCGGATCCGCCTCAAACAGAAAAGCCCCGCACCGAAGCGGGGCTTTTCACATTCCAAACACCTCGAGGCTACTTCGTAAACAACGTATCCTCCGGATTCCGCTGCTCGCCCTGGTGAATCCGGTTCGACGCTCGGTTTGCCATCTCGTCCGCCGCGCGATCCATCTTCTTCTCCTCCGTCTTGGTCACATCCGTCGCATCGCCCGTGTTCGACACAATCGCCTCATGCGACGGCCGAACGGCGCTCTTCGTGGAATTCAAATTCAGGTTCGACGATCCATCGCTGCTGCTGCTCATACGCTCACCTCACACCTAATAAGATCGATTCCAGCCAAAAGCAGTTGTCTCGGCCATCCTGTCCCGGCACGCTCTCACCCCGGCTCCGAGCCCCTACACCTTCTCCGCAACCAGACTGATCTTCCGGATCTTCGGCGGCTCCGTGAAGTATTCGCTCGACTTCGACATCAACGCCTGAGCGATCGGCCCTCCCAGATGCGCCTCCCGCGCCTTCTCGTCGTCAAACGTGTCGAAGATCCCATACGTCCCCGGCTTGTCCTCCCGAATCGCGTACCAGCTGATCGTTCCCGACTCCTTCGCGGCCATCTCCGCCGCCTGCTTCAAGAACGCCTCCACCTCGGCCTCTTTGCCCGGCCTGACCTTCATCTCTCCATACAACGCCAACTTTGCCATGGTTCCGTCCTCTGCTCACTTTGGATGGCAAAACCGGCTCCAGAAGCCTCCACTTCCAGCTCCCCAGGCCGTCTCTACCTTTGCCCACTCGCAAAAGCTGGGTTAATCTTGAAGGGGAGCTCTCGACCACCCACATGCACCTTCGCACCCTCCTGCTCGCCCTCTCGACCGCACCTCTGCTCGCCCAAACCCCCACAACACCGCCTCCAACCCAAACCACAACGCCCGCCCAAACCTCCGACCTCCCCGACTCCCCCAGCACCTCCATCAACGCGCACGCCCCCGTCGTACCCACCGGCCCCACCGTCCTCTTCGACACCACCATGGGCCGGCTCACCTGCAAGCTCTACGACAAACAAGCCCCCATCACCGTCGCCAACTTCATCGGCCTCGCCCAGGGCGCCAAAGACTGGACCGACCCGCTCACCCTCAAAAAAGTCCACGGCCGCCCCTTCTACAACGGCACCACCTTCCACCGCGTCATCCCCGACTTCATGATTCAGGGCGGCGACCGCGCCGGCAACGGCACCGGAGATCCCGGCTACCTCTTCGCCGACGAGATCGACCCGACCCTCACCTTCGACGGCCCCGGCCGCCTCGCCATGGCCAACTCCGGCCCCAACACCAACGGCTCCCAGTTCTTCATCACCGATGGGCCCGCCGAGCACCTCAACGGCCTCCACACCATCTTCGGCCAGTGCGACGCCCACTCGGACCTCCTCGTCAGCTCCATCGCTCGCGTCGAGCGCGGCCCCAACGACAAACCCATCACGCCCGTCGTCATCGATCGCATCACCGTCGTCCGCGAAGGCCAGCCCATCCCACCCCAGCCCGCCGGCAGCAGCACCACCACCGCCGCGCAGCCCAGGTAGAGATCAGACCGGCACCGCCCCGCATCCAATACAAGAAACTCCACCGGAACAGGAAAGAGATCAGAAATCATGCCCAGAAATCCCGGCACCTACGCCATCTTCAAGACCTCCGAAGGCAACATCGTCGCCCAGCTCTTTGAACAGGACGCCCCCGCAACCGTCAAGAACTTCATCGAACTCGCCGAAGGCTCAAAGGAGTGGAACTCCCGCTCGAAGAAGGGCGCCAAGCTCTACGACGGCACCGTCTTTCACCGCATCATCCCCCAGTTCATGATCCAGGGCGGCGACCCCGAAGGCACCGGCATGGGCGGCCCCGGCTACAAATTCGCCGACGAAACCAAGGGCTCCAAACACAGCTTCAACGGCAAAGGCAAGCTCGCCATGGCCAACTCCGGACCCAACACCAACGGCTCCCAGTTCTTCATCACCGTCGCCGACACCTCCTGGCTCACCGGCAAACACACCATCTTCGGCGAAGTCGTCGAAGGCTACGACGTCGCGGAAAAAATCTCCAAACTCCCCAAAGACGGCTCCGACCGCCCCAAAACCCCAGTCACCCTCGAATCCATCACCATCGAACGCGTCTAGTATCACGACCGCATGAGTTTGTACTTTAGTTTGAGTCTGGCTTTTTTGCG
>CAXSGC010000011.1:0-102500 GCA_964236945.1 uncultured Acidobacteriaceae bacterium
AGGAAAACGGCTCTGCACAGATATCCCCGCTCCATAGCAAACAGGTAATTTGCTCTAGTGCGCGCCCACCGGCTGCGGCTGCTCAGCCGCCAGCTCACTCACGCGTTTAGCAAGCATCTGCTCCAACTCCTCGAGCGCCTTGGAGAAGCCCTCGATGCCTTCCTTCAGCTTGTCGTGCGCCATCCGATCCTCAGCGTGCATCTTGTCAAACGTCGCCTTGTCCATCGGAATCCGCTCAATCTGCAGGTTCTTGGCATTCGCCGGGTCCAACTTCCGCGGCAGCTCACCCTGTGCGTCGTCCAGCTCGCCCAGCAACTTGGGAGAGATCGTCAACAGATCGCAACCCGCCAGCTCCTGGATCTCGCCCATATTCCGGAAGCTCGCACCCATCACGACCGTCTTGTAATCGAACTTCTTGTAGTAGTTGAAGATCGTCGTCACCGACTGAATTCCAGGGTCGTCCGCACCTTGGTAATCCTTGCCCGTATCCTTCTTGTACCAGTCCAGAATGCGGCCCACAAACGGCGAGATCAGCGTTACCTTCGCCTCCGCGCAGGCGATCGCCTGGTGCAACCCAAACAGCAGCGTCAGATTGCAGTGAATGCCTTCCTTCTCCAGAATCTCCGCCGCCTTGATCCCTTCCCACGTCGACGCAATCTTGATCAGCACGCGATCCCGCGAGATCCCCGCCTGGTCGTACTGCGAGATAATGTCGCGCGCCTGCTCCAGCGTCTTCTCGGTGTCGTAAGACATCCGCGCATCCACCTCGGTCGACACACGTCCCGGAACAATCTCCAGAATCTTTCGGCCGAACGCCACCGCAAGCGTCTTGAACGCAAGCGCAGCGACATCCTTGTCGCCGGCGTTCTCGCCCGCATGCTCCCGGGCCTGCTTCAACACGTCATCGATGATGGACTGATACTCCGGCATCCCGGCCGCTGCCTGAATCAGCGATGGATTCGTGGTCGAATCCTGCGGCTTAAACCGCTTGATGGAGTTGATATCGCCCGAGTCGGCAACCACAATCGTCATGCTGCGAAGCTGTTCCAGTAACGACGCCATAAGGAGCTCCTTTGCTGCGTCTCCGATTCTAACAAACGATGTCCACACGCCCATTAGCACAAAGCCGCATACAGGGATTGGATGCAATCGTCGCTGAGGGCGACTCCCTATCTCGGTGCCGGGCACGACACCGATCGCAACTCCTCCCCAGCCACCGAAAACACCGCGCTCGGCGCACTCTCATTTCCGGCTCGATCCACCGCCGTGACCCGGTAACGCACCCCCCCTCCCCCAACGTCGGGATCCCGAAACGCGGGCGCCTCCAACGGACGCTCCGGGCGCTCCATCCGCTTCGTCCACGCCGCGCCATCCAGGCCTTCCGCCCGATACACAAAATAGCCCGCAAGATCGCTTTCCCCGTTGGCTTCCCACGAAAGATCGACCCCCAGCTTGCCCTCCACGCACGCCGGAATCCCAGCCAAACCCGTCGGCGCCCCGGGCGGAAACACATCCCGCATCCGCACCTCCACCGGCTCCGACATCGGCCCGCGGACCGCCACCGTGTGCCCCCCTACCGCCACCGTCCTCACCCTCTGCACCCGATACACATACGTCTCTCCAACTGCGGCGCCCGGGTCGAGAGCCCCGCCCGGATCCCCCGTCCCATCCGCGTCCGATCCGCCTGACTTGCCCGGCACGAGAAGCCGTACCTCCTTCGCGGCCTTCTTCGCCGCCGCGGCCCCTTTGGCATTTTTACCCGCGGCGCCTGCACTCGCCGGACCCTCACCCGCAACCCGCTCCATCTCGAAGCTGGCCGCCCCTGGCTCCGCTGCCCACGTGATCTCGGCCCCTCGTTCCGTCGGTCGCACCTCTACCCGACTCACCGGCGGCGGCGCCGCACCCCCAGCCGAAATCGCCACACCCGACCAGCCCGCAGCTCGCCCCGCCCCATTCAAAAGCCGAACCCGATACGCCAGCATCTCCGGTCTTCCCCCCACCATCGGCCCCGGCAGTACGTCCGTCGCAGAACTCGGTCCAGGAGAGACCGCCAACCGCGCCACCGGCAGACATGCAGCCTGTCCCGCCGTGGCCGACCCTCTCTCCCGGCAAAGCTCCGCGGTCATCGCTCGATCGCCCACCGGCAGGCCGTCCGTCGTCTCCGCCGAGGCGGTCCAGCGCAAAACCACGTTGTCCCCCACACGCTCGGCAGATAGGTCCCCAACCACCGCCGGGAGAGACAGCGTCGGCGGACGCGGCGGCCCAGGACTCGCACATCCCACCGCCCCGGCCAGACCGAAAGCGGCAGCGGTAACCAGGCCCACAGTGGTCCACCCACACCACGGCTCGCCACGGCTCCGCACCGACCGCGCAGGAGAGATCGTCATCCCCTTCAGGCTAGAGCAAATTGCCGGTCCGCGTATACGCAGCCACAGGTATCGATGTCTCCCTAGGAAAACGGCCCCCTCACGAATCTCCCCGACCCCTATCTCCTGACGTCTTCTACCGATGCGCGCCAGTCGTCTCGTCCAGCGCCAGATTCAGCCGAAGCACATTCACCCGCGGCTCCCCCAACAACCCAAATTGACGAGGCGTGATGTTTCTCTGCACCAGATCCTGAACAGCCGCGTCCGCGAGATGACGCTCAGCGGCCACACGACGCACCTGATACATCGCCGCGGCCGGCGTAATGTCCGGATCGAGGCCCGACCCGGACGCCGTCACCAGGTCCACCGGCACCGGAGCTCCATTGCCCTCACTCTTCACGCTCGCGTCCACACGGTCGATCAGAGTCTTGTTGGTCGGCCCCAGGTTCGAGCCCGAAGACGCCGACGCATCATACCCCGTCCCCGCCGCCGACGGCCTGCTGTGAAAGTACCCCGCCCCCGTAAACGGCTGGCCAATCAACGTCGACCCGATCAGATCTCCATTGCGCGTAAGGAGGCTGCCCTCCGCCTTGCTCGGCATCAAGAGGTGCGCGATCCCGGTAATCAAAAGCGGATATCCCAGGCCCAGCACCAGCCCCGTCACAACGGTGTACAAACAAGCCGTAATCAGATGTTTCTTCATCATAAAAATTCTCCCAAAGCCCAGACCAGACCGGATCGACACACCTACGCGAGATGAAGAGCAACGCATCTACGCGAGATGAAGAGCAAAGATCAGCATGTCCAGCAGCTTGATCCCGATAAACGGCACAATGATGCCGCCCAGCCCATACACCAGCAGATTCCTCTGCAGAAGCGCGGACGCCGACATCGGCCGGTAGGCAACACCGCGCAGAGCCAGCGGAATCAGGCCCACGATAATCAACGCGTTGAAGATCACCGCCGACAACACCGCCGACTCCGCATTGTGCAAATGCATAATGTTGAGCGCGTTCAAGACCGGAAACGCACCCGCAAACATCGCCGGAATAATCGCAAAGTACTTGGCAACGTCGTTTGAAATCGAAAACGTCGTCAGGGCCCCGCGCGTCATCAGGAGCTGCTTCCCGATCCCGACAATCTCAATCAACTTGGTCGGGTTCGAGTCCAGATCGACCATGTTGCCGGCCTCCTTCGCCGCCTGCGTCCCCGAGTTCATCGCGACCCCTACGTCGGCCTGCGCCAGCGCCGGAGCGTCGTTCGTTCCATCCCCCGTCATCGCCACCAGCTTGCCGTCCGCCTGCTCGCGCCGGATCAGATCCATCTTGTCCTTGGGCTTGGCCTCGGCCAGAAAATCATCCACCCCGGCCTCGCGAGCGATCGCCGCTGCCGTCAGCGGATTGTCGCCCGTAATCATCACCGTTCGTATGCCCATCGCGCGCAGCTGCTCGAACCGCTCCTTCATCCCGCCCTTCACCACATCCTTCAGATAAATCACACCCATCGCGCGCCCATTCTCAGCCACCACCAGAGGCGTCCCGCCCTTGCGCGCAATCTCCTCCACCGAAGTCCGCACCGCCTCCGGCATCTGCGACCCATGCTCGTTCAGGTAGCGCCCAATGGCGTCCGTCGCGCCTTTGCGGATCGATCGCCCATCCACCTCGATGCCGCTCATCCGCGTCGTCGCCGAAAACGGAACAAACTCCGCGTTCAACTGCCCCAGCTCTCGCCCGCGCAGGTTGTACTGCTCCTTCGCCAGCACCACAATCGATCGCCCCTCCGGCGTCTCGTCCGACAACGACGAAAGCTGCGCCGCATCGGCCAGCTGCTCCGCCGAAACGCCCGGAGCCGGCAGAAACTCCGCCGCCTGCCGGTTGCCGATCGTGATCGTCCCCGTCTTGTCCAGAAGCAGCGTATTCACGTCGCCCGCCGCCTCCACCGCCCGGCCCGAAGTTGCCAGCACATTGTGCTGCACCAGCCGGTCCATGCCCGCGATACCGATCGCCGAAAACAGGCCGCCGATCGTCGTCGGAATCAGACACACCAGCAGCGAAATCAGCACAAACACCGTCTGCGGAGCGCCCGAGTAGATCGCAAACGGCTGCAACGTCACCACCGCCAGCAGGAAGATAATCGTCAACCCGGCCAGCAATATATTCAGGGCAATCTCGTTCGGCGTCTTCTGCCGCTCCGCCCCTTCCACCAGCGCAATCATCCGGTCCAGAAACGTCTCTCCCGGATTCGAAGTCACCCGCACCGTAATCACGTCCGACAGCACGCGCGTCCCGCCCGTCACCGCCGACCGGTCACCGCCCGCCTCGCGGATCACAGGCGCCGACTCGCCCGTGATCGCGGACTCGTCGACCGACGCAACGCCCTCGACCACCTCGCCGTCGCCCGGAATCATCTGCCCCGCCGTCACCCGAACCACGTCGTCCACCCGCAGCTGCGAACTCGGCACCTCCTCGATCGCACCTCCCTTGTTGAGCCGATACGCCGTCGTCTCCGACTTCGCCTGTCGCAACGCGTCCGCCTGCGCCTTGCCCCGGCCCTCCGCCATCGCCTCGGCAAAGTTCGCAAACAGCACCGTAAACCACAGCCACAAGGTGATCTGCAGATCGAAGCGGAAGTGACCGCGATGCGTCGCGACATCGAGCAGCAGAAGCACCGTCGTCAAGACGCTGCCGATCTCCACCACAAACATCACCGGGTTCTTCATCATCACGCGCGGGCTCAGCTTGCGCAAAGCATCGACGCCGGCGCGGCGCATAATCTTCTGGTCGAACAGCGATCGTCGTGTTGCCATCTTCGTGTCTCTTTCTTGACTCAACTTGCTCAGGCGTTTAGAAGCTTTGACCGGCTCGCATCACCAGGTGCTCCAGCACCGGTCCCAGCGAAAGCACGGGAAAAAAGGTGAGCGCGCCGACAATCAAAATCACGCCCGTCAGCAACACCGTAAACAACGGCGTGGTCACCGGAAACGTCCCCGCCGAGGCTGGCACAATCTTCTTACCGGCCAGGTTGCCGGCAATCGCCAGCATCGGCACGATCATCAAAAATCGCCCGAAAAACATCGCAACGCCGAGCGAAAAGTTGTACCAGTGCGTGTTCGCAGACAGACCCGCAAAGGCCGATCCGTTGTTGCCGGTCGCCGACGTATACGCATACAGAATCTCGCTCAAGCCATGCGGCCCATGGTTCGCCAAGCTCGCGAGCCCAAGGTTCGGCATCAGGATCGTCACCGCCGAAAATCCCAGAATCAGCAGCGGAAAGATCAGTAAGTACAGCATCGCCATCTGCACGTCGTACGCTTCAATCTTTTTGCCGAGATACTCGGGCGTCCGGCCCACCATCAAACCCGCGATAAACACCGACATGACCACAAACACCAGCATCCCGTAGAGCCCCGCTCCGACGCCGCCGAACACCACCTCGCCCAGCAGGATGTTGACCATCGGCACCATGCCGCCCATCGGCATAAAGCTGTCATGCATGCCGTTCACAGCGCCGCAGCTCGCATCGGTCGTCACGGTCGCGAACAAGGCCGAGTTCGCAATCCCGAACCGGACCTCCTTGCCCTCCATGTTGCCGCCGCTCTGCGCAGCCGACACCCGAGCGTCGACATTGTGCAGCAGCGGATTCGCATGCGACTCCGCCCAGTACGTCGTCAACGTACCCGCAAACCACAACACCACCATCGCCGCCAACACCGCCCATCCATGCTTCGGCGAACCCACCATCTGCCCCAGCGTCACGGCCAGCCCGGCAGGGATCAGAAAGATCGAAAGCATCTGAAGAAAGTTCGTGAGCGGCGTCGGGTTCTCAAACGGATGCGCGCTGTTGGCATTGAAAAAACCGCCGCCATTGGTCCCCAGCATCTTGATCGCCTCCTGCGAGGCCACCGGCCCCTGCGCGATCGTCTGCGTCGTCACGTCCGTCGTCTTGCCGTCCGTCCCGGTCACCTTCTGCGCCTCAACCAGCTTCGCCGTCTCATATCCGCGAAAATTCTGCACCACCCCCTGCGACACCAGAACCAGCGCAAACACAATTGAAATCGGCAAGAGCACCCACAAGATGCCGCGCGTCAGATCCACCCAGAAGTTCCCCAGCGTCTTCATCTCCCGTCGGGCGATTCCCCGCACAAACGCGATCGCCAGCGCCAGACCCACCGCCGCCGACCAGAAGTTGTGCGTCGCCAGACCCAGCATCTGCGTCAGATAGCTCATCGTCGACTCAGGCACATACGACTGCCAGTTCGTGTTCGTCGTAAACGAGATCGCCGTATTCAACGCCAGCACCGGCTCCACACCCGCAAGATGCTGCGGATTCAGCGGCAAAACATGCTGTATCCGCTCCACCGCATACGTCAGGAGCAGCGTCGCCGCGCTGAAGATCAGCATCGCCGTCACGTACTCCGTCCATCGCATCTCCTCGTCGGCCTTCACGCCGGTCAGGCGATACAACAGACGCTCACACGGCGCCATCACCGGATCGAGAAACGTGCGACGACGTTCAAAAACCCGCGTCATGTAGCTGCCCATCGGTTTCGCCAGAGACAGAATCAAGGCGATAAACAGGCCAATTTGAAGCCAACCATTGAGAGACATAATTAAAACTTCTCCGGACGAAGTAAAGCGTAGACAAGATAGATCATCAGCAAAGCGGAGATCACAAGCAGAACCACATTCAGGATCACGAGTGTCTCCCCCTCAAGCCATCACATCCACGCACATAAGCGAAGCCAACCGCAAACATGGCGGATAGCACGATCAAAGCGATAACGTCGAACATAAATCCAGTCTCCTGTCTTACCAGCTACCCTGCTTGGTGCCCCACCAGTACACGAGGCCAAGGATGGCGGTCGTTTGCGCCGGCTTCAGAATCCCGGCGGTGTCACTCAGAAAAAATCGCTGGTTGGACCAGTCGCGGCGATACTCCGCGCGCGTGATGAAGCCGCCCGCAAACGTGTGATCGAGCACCGCGGTCACTTCCTTCAGGGCCTGCGTCCTTCCGCTGAACAAGCCGCCCCGATCGTCGAGGTACTCCGTCCGTCCGCCAACATTCCACCCACGCCCCAGCGCATACTTGGCAGTCAGCCCACCGATCGCGACGCGTCCCGGTCGGTCACGCGCATAGGCGCGGTTCACCACATAATCCGCTTCGCCGATCACCGTAAGCTTCGGCGTCGCCTGCCACGTGGCGTACGTGTCGAAGATGTGTTCGCGGCCATTCGGCGCGGGCGAGATGTTCGTCGTCGGCAGGCCGGGCTGCGTCGGCAGAATGGGCAGCCCAGGGTTCAACGTGGGCTGCACATCCCGAGCCTCCTGCCCGAAATAATAGTTGATGGTCCAGGTGACCGTGGACTTCGGCTTCAGCGTAAACAGAAACGCCTGCGACTTGAATCCGTTCAGATCTTCCGTGTCGTTCGCTCCATTCACCAGCCAGTACGCAACATTCACCTTGGGCGTCACGTTGTAGTTCGCGCGCAGGCCCATGTGGTAAAACGGCAGATAATTGAAGCTGTACGCGCGCGAGTACGCCACCTGATCCTTGGTATAGTTGCCCTCATTTCCCAGGGAACTGGCAAACTTGCCGAAATCGAGCTCGAGGCCCGATCCAACCGGCGCCAGATAGCTGCCGTAGGCCTGAAACACATTGCGCCAAACCTGCGGCCGCTGCTCGTTCCCACTCGACCCTTGCAGCGTCTCCGGAGCCTGCCCGAATTGCAGATCCACACGACCCCCAAATCGGCTCTCGGTCGAAGGCAGATGCTCGGCAATCAGGCTGACCTGATTCAGACTGAAGCTGTTGCTCGAGACAGCATAGGCGCGCAAAAGATTCACCCGGCCCACCGGCTCGTTGAAGTTGTAGCCGTAATATCCATCCACTCCAACCGCAAAGGTCGTGCCCCGAAAGAACTGAAGCGTCGGCGCGTCGGCGGCCGTAAGTTGAGGGAGAGCCGCTTCTGACGCCAGCGTGCTCCTCGATGACGCCGGTGAACTCGACGATGTCGCCGGCGCGCTCGCCGATGCAGACGATGACGCAGACGGTACAGACGGTACAGACGACGCCGCCGCCGTGTTGCTGGGAGGCGCAGCACCGGAAGCCGCAGCCTCCGTGCCCGGGCCGGCCTTCTGACCCGCATGCTCCTCCGCCTCCAACGCCGCCAGCCGCGCAGAGATCCGCTCCACCTCCCGGCGCAACTCGCGAATTTCAACATCATGGCTCATCGGAGCACCCGAGCTTTGCGGAACCGCGGTCTGCGCCTCCAACGCCGCGGCAAAACACAGGGCAGAAAATCCAAGCGACGCCTTACGCACCGACAACCTCATTTCCGCCTCCATCCATCTCACAGCAAAATGCCATAGAAAGTCCGTAGAAAAGCCGTAAAGAACTTGTAAGTGAAGTGCGCCCCTTCTGCACCGGATCGCCCCACCCGGGCACGGCTTCTCACCGCGTCGCCGTCCTCAATCTCCGGCTCACCCTCGATCCAGAGCCTGAGCCTCCCCACCCGGACGCAGCCGATACCCCACCCACGGCTCGCTCTGAATGTAGTTCTTCCCATTGCCGCTCAGCTTCTTGCGCAGCTGCCCCACCAGCACCCGCAGGTACTCCGGCTGCTCCTCCCCCGCTGGCCCCCATACCGCGCGCAGCAACACCTTGTGCGTCATCACGCGCTCCGGATTGCGCAGCAACACCGCCAGCAAATCGAACTCCTTCGGCGTAAGGTGCAGAGGCTGCCCACACAGCGTCGCAGTGTGCGCGTCCACGTCGATCAGAAAATCCCCGACCTCCACACGCGCCTCGGCCGGCTCCGCGGTCTCCGCCCGCCGAAGCTGCACTCGAACCCGCGCCAGCAACTCCGGCATACTGAACGGCTTCGTCAGATAATCGTCCGCCCCCTCGTCCAGCGCCGTCACCTTCATCGCCTCCGTGTCGCGCACACTCAACACAATAATCGGCGTCCTCGCGACCCTCCGCACCGCCTCCGTCAACTCCAAACCGTTCATCTCCGGCATCGCCAGATCCGTAATAATCAGGTCCGGCTCCTCCGTCCGAAAGCACTCAAAACCCTCCATGCCATTGTTCGCCACCGCCACACCGTATCCGCTGCTCTGCAACGAAGTCCGCAACATCCGCGTAATCTGCCGCTCGTCGTCGACCACCAAAATACGCTTCAATGGGCCTCCTGCGTCACAATGTGCAAGTCGATATGCGGCGCCTCCGCCATAAACTTCTGCAAAGCGAAGTAGTACATGTACGACCGCAAACCGTGCGTCGCCGATCGACCGACGATCGCCTGCGTCATCCGATGATCCCGGATGTACCGCGCCGTCGTCCGCGCCGTATCGCTCCCATCCAGGGTCACAATCTGCGCCCCCAGGTTGCGCGCCAGCTGCACACTCATCTCGAGCGAACGCCTCCGCTCCGGCTCCGCATCCCGATCGCTGCTGACATGCAGTACATACAACTCCGCGCTCAACGCCTCCGCCAGCCGCGCCCCCCGCGCAATCAAATCCCGCGCCTGCGCGTTCGAACTGATGCACACCGCCACCTTCTCCGCCACCGTCCACTGCGACCCCAGCCGCTTGCGCTTCACATAGTCGTCCAAGGTCCGGTCGACCGCTCGCGTCACCCGCTGCAGCGCCATCTCCCGCAGCGCAATCAAATTCCCCCGCCGAAAAAAGTTCGCCAGCGATCGCTCCACCCGCTCGCTCGGATAAATATCCCCCCGCCGCATCCGCGTCACCAAAGCCTCGGGCGTCAGATCGCTGATCACAATCTCGTCCGCCCGGTCCAGCACCCAGTCCGGCACCTGCTCGCGAACACTGATGCCGGTCAACGCCTGCACCCGCGGCGAAAGACTCTCGACATGCTGAATATTGATCGTGCTCAAAACATCGATCCCGTTATCCAGAAGCATCAGAACGTCCTCCCAACGCTTCGGAAACCGGCTCCCCTCAATGTTCGTGTGCGCCAGTTCATCCACCAGCACCACCTGGGGCGCCCGCCTCACAATCGCATCCACGTCCATCTCGGAAAACAGCGTCCCCTTGTACTCCACCTCGCTCCGAGCCACCTGCTCCAGCTTTCCCGCAAGCTCCGCCGTCCCCGCTCGCCCGTGCGTCTCCACAACCCCGACCACAACATCTTCGCCGCGACTCCTCCGGCGAATCCCCTCGCTCAACATGCTGTACGTCTTTCCCACGCCCGGTGCATACCCCAGAAAAACCTTCAGCCGGCCGCGCTTCTCCTCCGGCTGGCTCGTCAGCAGCCAGTCCTCCGGTGTCTTCCTCACATCCTGTCGCATCTCGGTCACGCCGTAAAATACCTCTTATGAACTCGCGGCGCTTTGTTGCAACCACCCGTTGGGTGCTGGCGTTTTGCGCTCTCGCCGGAATTGTACTTCTCTACCGCCGCTGGCTCCACGTCAATCCGACGACCGTCGCGCTTACCCTTCTGCTCTTCATCCTCCTCCTCGCAGCACGATGGAGCCTCCGCATCTCCGTCGCCGTCTCGATCGTAGCAACCGCCCTCTATAACTTCTACTTCCTTCCGCCCATCGGCACCTTCACCATCGCCGACCCGCAGAACTGGCTCGCCCTCTTCGCCTTCCTTGCCACCAGCGTCATCGGCAGCCGGCTCTCGCAGAAAGCCCGCGACGAAGCCCGCGACGCCCGAAACCGTCAGCAGGAACTCGAAGTCCTCTTCACCCTCAGCCGCGAACTCCTCCAAACCGAAAACATCGCCGCCCTCGTCAACTCCCTTCCCAACCTGATCCGCATCTCCGCCGCGGCCGAGTCCGTCGTGCTCTACCTCCTCGCCGGAGACCGCGTCTACCAGGCCGGCGTCGAGCGCGCCGCAACCATCGAAATCCCCCACTTCCGCCAGCTCGCCCTCAGCCTCTCCCGCCCGGAGGACACCCCCGACGGCGAGACCCGCATCCCCCTGCGCGCCGGTGTCCGCCCCCGCGGTCTTCTGCTGCTCAAAAACGTCCGCCTCTCGGCAGAAAGCTACCAGGCCATCGGCGGCCTCGTCTCGATCGCGCTCGACCGCGCACAAGCGCTCGAAGATGTCGCCAAAAACGAGGCCAACAAGGAAAGCGAGCGCCTCCGCACCCTCATCCTCGACTCCATCACCCACCAACTCCGAACCCCGCTCACCTCCATCAAAGGCGCCGCCACCACCCTGCTCGGCCGCAACGACATCAACCCCGCCGACCGTCAGGAGCTCCTTACCATCGTCGACGAAGAAAGCGACCGGCTCAACCGGCTCGTCGGCCAGGCCGTCGAGATGGCGCAGATTGAAGCCCAGGAAGTGCACATGAACTTCACCCCCGTCGCCGTCGCCGACCTCGTCCAGACCGCTCTCGAAAGCTGCAACGCCGTGCGCGCGAACCACCCCATCAACGTCAAACTCGGAACTCTCCCCAACATCGCCGCCGACCCCGAGATGATCGGCAAGGTGCTCTGCAACCTCCTCGAAAACGCCGCCAAATACTCCCGAGCCGAATCCCCCATCTTCATCTCCGCCGAACAGAAAGACGGCCTCGTCGCCATCAGCATCGCCGACCGCGGCATCGGCATCGATCCCACCGAACAAACCCTCATCTTCGACCGCCTCTACCGCTCCCGCGCCCACAGCAGCACCACCTCAGGAACAGGCATGGGCCTCGCCATCAGCCGCGCCATCGTCGAATCCCACCATGGCAACATCACCGTCACCAGCCAGCCCGACCACGGCTCCGTCTTCACCTTCAGCCTGCCCGTCACCCAATAAGCTGCCGAGCCCGTAGGAGCCTGTTGAGTACAGAGCCTATGGAAATACAAGAGCCTATGGAAGGATTCCGTTTCGCTTAAGGGCACGGCTTCAGCCGTGCCGTAAAACGCTTCGTTATGCAGTGCGGCTTTAGCCGCTGAGGTACGCCTTTCGCCGCGAAGCCCCTAATCGAAGAGCGTCCGCCGGCGCGGCTGCTCAATCCCCAGATGCTCATACGCCAGCCGCGTCGCCACCCGCCCGCGCGGCGTCCGATCCAGAAACCCGATCTGGATCAGAAACGGCTCATACACCTCCTCCAACGCCTCCTGCTCCTCCGCCAGAGCCGCCGCCAGCGTGTTCAGGCCCACCGGACCACCGTCGTACTTCTCGATAATCGTCCGCAACAACCGCCGATCCAGCTCGTCGAAACCATGCGCGTCCACCTCCAGCAGCTTCAGCGCCGCCTCCGCTACCGGACGGTCGATCGCCCCCTGCGCCCGCACCTGCGCATAGTCGCGCACGCGCCGCAAAAGCCGGTTCGCAATCCGCGGCGTCCCCCGCGATCGCATCGCAATCTCCGCCGCACCGTCCCGGTCGATCGGCACCCCCAGCACCTCCGCCGACCGCTCCACCACATACCGCAACTCATCGTCGGTATAAAACTCCAGACGCAACAAAATCCCAAACCGCGACCGCAACGGAGACGACAGCAGACCCGGCCGCGTCGTCGCCGCCACAAACGTAAACGGCTTGATCTCCATCACATGCGTGCGCGCCGCCGGCCCCTGCCCAATCATGATGTCCAGCTTGTAGTCCTCGAGCGCCGTATACAGCTTCTCCTCGAGCACCGGCTGCAGCCGATGGATCTCGTCCAGAAACAACACCTGCCGCTCCCGCACATTCGTCAGAATCGCCGTCAGATCGCCCTGAATCTGCAGCGCCGGCCCCGAAGTCTGCTGAAATCCCACCCCGAGCTCGTTCGCGATAATCGTCGCCAGCGTCGTCTTCCCAAGCCCCGGCGGCCCAAACAGCAGCACATGATCGAGCGCCTCACCCCGCGACCGCGCCGCCTCCAACGCAATCGCCAGCTGCTCCTTCGCCCGCTCCTGCCCGATAAACTCCCGCAGCTGCGTCGGCCGCAGCTTCAGCTCAAACGCCGCATCGTCGTCCACCCGTCCCGCTGAAACGAGACGCTCCGGATCCGGCTTGCTCAAAGAGACAGTCTTGGTCGAAATCGCCACTCAAACAAGAGCATAAGGCGCTGACAGACACATAGCAACCGCGTCCGCCGGCGCCTCTCAAAAACCGGCACAAAGCATCCCAATAAATCCAGTTCAGGCCTAACCATTACAACTCTGTCATCTCGACCGGAGCAGACAGTCCTATCGTCTGCGCAGCGGAGAGACCTGCGGTTCTACCTGACCCGTCAGCCCCTACGCCACCTTCGCCTTCGGCTCCGCAATCGCATCCTGCCACGGGTCGATCACAATCTTCGTGACACCCTCCTTCTTGTCCCGCCAGATCTTGTACATCTCCGGCACCTGCTCGATCCCCACCCGGTGCGAAATCAGAAAGCTCGGATCGATCTTGCCCTCTTCCACACTCGCCAGCAGAGGCTTCAAATACTTCATCATGTTCGTCTGACCCATGGCCATATTCACGCCCTTGCCGAACGCCGCGCCGAAGTTCACCTTGTCCAGCACACCGCCATACACGCCCGGAATCGACAGCGTCCCGCCCTTGCGAATCGCCTGAATCGCCTGCCGCAACACAAACGGACGATCCGTCTCCATCATCAGCGCCTGCTCCACCTTGTCGTACAGCCCCACCGCCGTCGAAGAGTGCGCCTCCATCCCCACCGCATCGATGCACGCATCCGGCCCGATCCCGCCCGTCAGGTCGCGCAGCGCCTCAATCACCGTAACCCCATCCTCGCTGTAGTCGATCGTCGTCGCCCCGCAAAAATCCCGCGCCAGCGCCAGCCGCTCCGGAAACCGATCGATCGCAATCACCTTCTCCGCGCCCAGCATGTACGCACTCGCAATCGCAAACAGACCCACCGGCCCGCATCCCCATACCGCCACCGTCTCGCCCGGCTGGATATTGCAGTTCTCCGCGCCCTGATACCCCGTCGGGTAGATGTCCGACAGAAACAAAACCTTCTCATCCGGGATGTCGCTCTCGATCTTGATCGGCCCGACATCCGCAAACGGAACCCGCACATACTGCGCCTGCCCCCCCGCATACCCGCCGTAAATATGCGAATACCCAAACAGCGCCGACCCCGAGTACCCATACATCTTCTCGGCGATCTGCGCGTTCGGATTCGTGTTGTCGCACAAGCTCCAAAGATCCTTCTGACAGAACATGCAGCTGCCGCACGCGATCGTAAACGGCACCACCACGCGATCGCCGCGCTTCAGATTCTTGACCTCGCTCCCCACCTCCTCGACGATCCCCATAAACTCGTGCCCAAGAATGTCGCCCGACTCCATCGTCGGAATATAGCCGTCGTAAAGATGCAGATCGCTCCCGCAGATCGCCGTCCGCGTGATCCGCAAAATCGCGTCGTGCGGGTTGATAATCTTCGGGTCGGGAACCTCGTGTACCTCAACCGTGCTCTTGCCCATCCAGCAAACAGCCTTCATAACCGATCTCTTTTCCTGGCCCACAACCGGGCCGAGTCTCCAACTGACATCTACCGAACGCGCTCTCACGCAATCCATCGAGCGCACATTAAAAATCCCGGCCCAATCCAGCCCGCCTACGCCTCGCTGCTCGTCCCCGGAGGCGTCGGATTCGTCTCCCCGTACATCCAGCTCTTCACCGCTCCGCTCGCCCCACGCGGCCCATGCGGCTGACCCTCCACCGACGGAATCTCGCCACTCTCCGCCAGTTGCTTGAAGTGCCGCAAGTTTTCAATCACAATCTGCTGCGGACTGCGCGCCGCCATCGCCGCAAACGCGTTCCCCAGCTGTCCTCCCGGCACCTTCACCGTCTGGATCAACGTCACGCGCGTCCCTCGTCCGGTCTTCTCAAACCGGACCTCCCCCACCTGATGAACCACGCCCGAAATCGATCGCCACGCAATCTTTTCGTTCGGCACGTCCTCCGTAATCTCCGAGTCGAACTCCAACCGCATCCCACTTTCGCCGCTCGGATCGCCCATCACCCAGTGGCTCACCTTGTCGTCCTTCCGAGTCACCGAAACCACAAACTCCTGCCATCGCGGAAACGACTCAACCTCTTTCCACAACGAATACAACGCCTCAGGCTCCACCAGGATCGTCTCCAAAGCATGCCCCGTCACGACCCCACCATCCTTGGTCTCGGGTAGCGCCACGTAATGCGCCCCTTTTCCCGCGCCCATCGGAAACGCCTTCTGCGGCGCAACAGATCCAACTCCGCTCGCTGCGGCCATCGGTAGTACCTCCATCTCCTCTCGGCTCCGCGGCCCGATCCACAGTCGTCGGTCTTCGGTCGTCGGTTGTCGGTCGGCGGTCGTGGGGTCGCCTGAAGAGTTTGTGTCTAGTCGGATGCAGTTCGCCTACACAAGGTGCCTCATCCGGAGACGCCCCCACAATCTCGTTGCGATGCGGTTACAAAAACCCCGCCCGTTCTATGCCGATCGCGGAGCCGGTCGCGGCGTCTTCTCCCCACCCAGCCCACGCACGTTGTTGATCCCCGGCGTCAGCGTCCGTCCGTTCGCCAGCATTCCCGCCGCCGTCGGCTGCTGCAGCGTAACGATAATCGCCGTCGCCGACTCCGCCGAAGCTGAGATGTAGCTGTGCGAGAGACTCGCGTCAAAGTACACCCCGTCCCCACTTTCAACGTGATGCACCACGTCCCCATGCCGGATGTCGAGCCGTCCCGAAAGCAGGTACAAAAATTCAAATCCCCCATGCTGGTGAGCCCTCGGCTCCCGCCCCGGCTTTGCCGGCAAAAAGTCCGCAAAATACGGATGCAGCTGCCGATCGGCCACCTGAATCCCCAGACTCTCAAAGTAGTAGCTCGGATCGTCGACACCGGTCTGCGGCAGACGAACCCGGCCCTCGGACCGGTTCAGCCGAAACAACTTCTGCGGCTCCGGTGCAAAAAAATAACTCAGATCCTTCGAAAACACGATCGCGATCCGAGCCAGATTTCGCAACGTCGGAACCACCCGACCCGTCTCCAGCTGCGACAAAAAACTCGCCGAAAGTCCCGTGTGCCGGCCCAGCTCCACCAACCCCATCGCCTTCTTCAACCGGAGATGCTTGATCCGGTCCCCAATATGTTTCTCCGCAATAAAGATCTCCGCGGCATCGGCATCCACCGCCGCGCTCGGCCCGGAAACCCCGTTCAGCAGAGCCCCCGAACTCTCAGCCGCCACACCTGCCTCGCTCAAATCCGCACGCCGCATCGCATCTTCCCTCTTCGCCAACTTGTCACCCTATGAACAGACGTTTCCAGCCTGTCAAAAGATTTATGCGCCGCAGATGAAATCTTCCCGACCCGCAACATCTTCCGCGCGCCCGCAACATCCCTATGCCGTACCCCGTTTTCCCCTTTCCTGCCGCCGCTAGAGCAAATTACCTGTCGGTGTATAGGGAGCCACAGGGATCAACGCCGTTTTCTCCGGAGGAAAACGGCTCTGCACGAACATTCCCGCTCCATAGCAACAGGTAATTTGCTTTATATTCTGTCGAACATTCTCAAAAGGAGCCCTCACCATCAGGATCGCTACCTGGAACGTCAACTCCATCCGTGCCCGTCTCGATCACGTCCTGCGCTGGATCGACCGGCAAAAACCGGACATCCTCCTCCTGCAAGAGCTCAAAGGAACCGAATTCCCCACCGATCGATTCCAGGAACTCGGCTACAACTGCGCCGCCGTGACCCAAAAAACCTACAACGGCGTCGCCATCCTCTCCCGCGAACCTATCGAAACCGTCTGCACTACCCTCGCCGGCGACATCGCCGACAGCCACGCCCGTTTTCTCGAAGTCCGCATCAGCAGCCTCCGCGTGGTCAACATCTATCTCCCCAACGGCAACCCCGTCGGCACCGGCAAATTCAGCTACAAACTCGCCTGGATGGACCGCCTCATGGAACACATGAGCCAATGGCTCGACGACGCCACACCCACCGTCATCGGCGGCGACTTCAACGTCATCCCCGAAGACATCGACTGCCACAAACCCTCCCATTGGCTTCGCGACGCCCTCTTTCAACCCGAAGCGCGCTCCCGCTATCGCGCCATGCTCGACCTGGGCTACACCGACGCCTTCCGCTCCCTGCACCCCGACGAACCCGGCCACTTCACCTACTGGGACTACTTCCGCGACGCCTTCCAGCACAACCGCGGCATCCGCATCGACCACTTTCTCCTGTCGCCCACGCTCGTAAATCGCCTCAAAGCCTGCGAAATCGACAAGGGTCCACGCAGCGAAGAAAAGCCCTCCGATCACACCCCCATCCTCATGCATCTGGAGGACACGGCGTAACGGGGAGCTCTCGAAAAAAACCGGGAAATGGTAGGCACGAGCGGATTCGAACCGCTGACCTCTACCGTGTCAAGGTAGCGCTCTAACCAACTGAGCTACGCGCCTCTATGCGTCTCGTAAGTGTACCTGCAAGCCTCCGCCCATCGCAAACTCTCACAAGCCCGTGCGCTCGCCAATGATCTCCAATGATCTAGGATGGGCACATGCGCCCAGGCGTGCCCATGCTCCAGCAGTTCCGCGCCGCGCCCAACCTCCTCACGCTCTTTCGCCTCTTCATCATCCCGTTCCTCGTCATCGAAATCCTCGACGGCCGCTACACCACCGCCTTCGCCCTCTTTCTGCTCGCCGGCTTCTCCGACGCCTCGGACGGCCTGCTCGCCCGCACCCTCGGCCAGCAAACCCGCCTCGGACAGTACCTCGACCCCATCGCCGACAAGCTCCTTCTCAGCACCCTCTTCGTCGTTCTCACCCACCAAGCCCTGATCCCGCGCTACGTCACCGTTCTCGTCTTCAGCCGCGACCTCGGCATCCTGCTCATCAGCACCCTGCTCTTCGCCACCGGCACCCTGCGCGACTTCCGCCCCAGCCTCTTCGGAAAGTTCAACACCCTCGCCCAGATCGCCGCCCTGATCGCCGTCCTCACCGGGCAAATCTTCCGTTCAGGACATCTGCTCAGCGTGCGGGACGACCTGCTCAAACTCATCGCCGTGCTCGCCCCGATCTCCGCCGCCCAGTATGCCTGGATCGTCGTCCGACGCATCGGCGCCCCCAACCCCGCTTCCACCAACCCCGCTTCCACTACCCCCACCGCTTCCACCACTCCCGAAGCGGTCCTCCCTACTCCGGAGAGTGTTCCGTAAGCAGACCTTCCTTCTCCTCAAGCGCCATGTCGTCGAATTCCACCGAGTCGAAGACCTCGCCACACTGCTGACACTCCACAAACTCCGCGTCCTCGTCGCGCGCAACGATGCGGACCACCGGGTGCTTGCAAGGTGTGCTAAGAGGAGCAACCATATCGTACGGTTGGATTCTCCCCCCGCCCCCGCGCCTTGTCAACCACCGAAATGGCCATTTTCATCGGAAATTCTCCATCTGCCGCCGGCTCCTTCGCCCCCTCCCGTCCGAGCCAACCTCATCCCACCATTGCACCTCCCCGGGTCAGCCCTTACACTAGAGAACAGCCCGTCTCCAACCTCAAGAGACCCCCAGGCGCCAGCATGCTTCGTCTGACCAAAAAAGCCGACTACGGTCTCATGGCGCTCAAGTACCTCGCCGAGCAGAGCAACAACGGCGCCCAAAGCGCCAAAGACATCGCCGAGGCCTACCACATCCCGCCCCAACTGCTCGCCAAGATCCTCCAAACCCTCGCCAGGTCCGGCCTCCTCATCTCGCACGCCGGCACCAACGGCGGCTACGCCCTCGCCCGCCCCGCCTCCGAAATCAGCGCCTTCGAAGCCATCCGCGCCATCGACGGCCCCCTCTTCATCACCAGTTGCATCACCATCCACGGAACCTGCGACCTCGCCGGCCATTGCACCATCAAAGAACCGTTGCGCAAAGTCAACGACAGCATCAAAGACCTGCTCAGCGCCATCCGCATCGGCGATCTCGTCGAAGCACCCGACACCGCCCACGGCAAAGAGGCCGCCCCCGTCGCCGGCGGCCTGGTCAGCATCGCCCTCTAAGCGCACCCGGGCAGGGAACCGCGCCACAAGTTCAGATCCACCGACCGCTTTCAAATTTCAGGAGACTCCACAAGTGAACAACGACATGATGTCCAACGACATGACCGACAACGGAATGGTCATCACCGAGTCCGCTACACCCCTCCCCCCCGGCGTCAAGCTCCCCATCTACATGGACAACCACGCCACCACACCGCTCGACCCCCGCGTCCTCGAAGCCATGCTGCCCTACTTCACCGGCACCTTCGGCAACGCCGCCTCGCGCAACCACGCCTTCGGCTGGGAGGCCGAAAAAGGCGTCGACACCGCCCGCGAACAGATCGCCAAACTCATCAACGCCACTCCCAAAGAGATCATCTTCACCTCCGGCGCCACCGAGTCCAACAACCTCGCCATCAAAGGCATCGCCGAAATGTACCGCGAGCGCGGCAACCACATCATCACCCAGGTGACCGAGCACAAGGCCGTCCTCGATACCTGCAAACGCCTCGAAAAGAACGGCTACCGCGTCACCTACCTTCCCGTCCAGGCCGACGGCCTCATCGACCTCGAAGACCTCCGCCGCGCCATCGTCACCGAAGGCCCCGAAAAAACCATCCTCGTCACCATCATGTTCGCCAACAACGAGATCGGCGTCGTCCAGCCCATCTCCGAAATCGGCAAACTCTGCCACGAAAAAGGCGTCCTCTTCCACACCGACGCCGTCCAGGCCGTCGGCAAAATCCCCGTCGACGTCCAGGCAATGAACATCGACGTCCTCTCCCTCACCGCGCACAAAATCTACGGCCCCAAAGGCGTCGGCGCCCTCTACGTCCGCCGCCGCAACCCCCGCGTCCAGATCCAGGCGCAGATCGACGGCGGCGGACACGAACGCGGCATGCGCTCCGGAACCCTCAACGTCCCCGGCATCGTCGGCCTCGGCAAAGCCTGCGAACTCGCCATGAACGAAATGGAATCCGAAGGCAAACGCCAGCGCGAACTCCGCGACTACATGCGCCAGAAATTCGAAAACGCCCTCGACTACGTCCACGTCAATGGCAACATGGAGCACCACCTCCCCGGCAACCTCAACATGAGCTTCGTCTACGTCGAAGGCGAGTCTCTCCTCATGGGCATCAACGACATCGCCGTCTCCTCCGGCTCCGCCTGCACCTCCGCCACCCTCGAACCCTCCTACGTCCTCAAAGCCCTCGGCCTCGGCGACGACGTCGCCCACTCCTCCATCCGCTTCGGCCTCGGCCGCTTCAACAACCGAGCCGAAGTCGACTACGTCTCCGACAAACTCATCGACGTCGTCTCCAAACTCCGCGAACTCAGCCCCCTCTACGAAATGGTCAAGGAAGGCATCGACCTCACCAAAATCGAGTGGGCCGCCCACTAACCCATAATCGACTGTCAGGCAGAGCGAAGCGTCGATCGCAGCGTCGACCCAACCCCGACATCAACGCAGAGACCGCTCCAACTCGGCCGAGCACCCGCGCGATGTGTTCACCGGATCGCATCGCGCCTCAACGCCGTTCGGCAGCGCGACAAAGAAATGCCCCGGCCAACGCGCCGGCTCATTCGCCGGATAATCCGTGCTCAAAATCTGCGCGCCGCTCGCCAGCATCGCATCGCGCAACGTCGTGTCGTTCGCCCGCGCCTGCTTCGTCTCTGCATCCGTCCGCGCGCGGATCAGATATCCCTGCCGCACCAGTGCCGCAATCTCCTCCGCCGGACCCTCATTCCGTTCAAGAAACGCCGCATCCGGCTGCCCCGGCGCCGAGTTGGTGAACAGCACGCGTCCGCGCAGCGACGGATGCCCCTCCGTGTACACCGGCGTCATCGACCGCTGATCCATCAAAAACATCACCTTCCCCCGAGCACTCTCGAGCGTAGGCCACCTGCCCGCGAGCACAGCTTCGTTCAGCGTCGCCGCACCCCCGCGCACATCATCCGGCACGATCATCTCCGCCGGCGAAAACACCGACCGAATCTCCGCATCCAAGGCGTCGAAGACCGCCGGCGTAAACGGCTCCGTCTCGGTAAACTGCATCCCCTTCGGCGATCCCTGCTTGGTCTCGACCAGCACAAAAATCGGTACGTGCCTCGGATGCCCCTTCGACCATCGACGCACCTCCGTGAGGCACTCCACCAACGGCTGGCACGTGCTCCGATAATCGAGATCCTGCACATGCATCACCTTGAAGCCGGGCTTCAGCATCAGGCCATTCGGGTCCGGCTCCGGATCGGCCGGCAGACCCGCCGCGGCCGCCATCCCAGGCCCCTTCGGGTGAGCATATCGACCGCCCCGCGCGTCGGCATAGATGTCCAGCTCGATCTGCCGCACGCCGTTGTCCAACTGCTGCGCGAGCGGCAGGTGCTTGTAGTCCAACCCCGCAAACGCCTGCGGATTCCTCTGCTGCAACAGCTTCGCCTCACTCGGCGAAATCCCCGCATGATAACTGTTGTGCGTTCCGATCACCTGAATCTGATTCAGCCTGATCTGATTCAGCTGGATCGGTGCATTCACAGCCGTCTGCGCCCGCGCCGGCGTCGCCAACACGCCCGCACAGACAAACGCCGGTCTGACAATACGTAACATCGATCTCATAATATGTAACCGTGAATTCACAATATGTAACCGCATAAGTCTCTTTCTACGCCGGTCTGCACCAGTCATGCAAAAAACCCGCGAACCGCCCTCAGAAAATGATCTTTCCCGCAAACTGCAACACACGCGCCGGCAAAGTTGTGGCGGCGGTCACCACACCAAAGGTGGTCGAAGTGGGGCTGAAGCTGCCCGACCCGGGGAATCCGTAGTTCACCTGATTCAGCACATTGAAACCCTCCACACGCAGGTCGAACACGGTGCCCTCCGGGCGCAGCGCGAACTCTTTGTGCAAGCCAAGATCCAGATCGTAAAACGGATCGAAACGCACCGAGTTGCGACTCGCATTGCCATACGGATGATTCACATCGGGCAGCGTGAAAGCGCTCGGCCGCAGGGCGCTGATGCCCTGATTGCCCGCCGTCCGCGTCCGCTGCGACTTGGGAATCACCGCATCCTTGCTCATCTGATTGGGTCGCTGGCTCAGGATCGTGCTCACCGCCTGAAACCCGTTCGGCGCGTAGGTAATGTTCACCGGCTGCCCACTTTGGGCGTTCTCAATCGCCGTCACCTGCCATCCCCCGAGCACCTCCTGCAACACCATCGGTGCGCTCTGGCCGAAGCTCCGTCCCTTTCCATACGGCAGGTCGTAGACCAGCGACAGCGTCTCGTTCAGCGGCTGGTTATACCCGGAAACCCCTCGCTCCCCCAGCGGGTTCGCCAGATTGATGCGCGAATTGTCGCCGCTGTTCGTATCCAGGTGACCGCTCGCATTGTCGATCGCTCGCGACCACGTAAAAGAGTTCAACAGATACAGCCCGTGCGCGGTCCGATGCTCGAACTTCGTCTGCAGGGCGTTGTACGAGAGAAAGCCCGCCGGCAGCGTCTCCTCGATCGTCGTAAACGTCTTCAGCGGCCGCCCCGCATTGCCGCTCAGCAGGTTCACGCAACCCGTCGTCACCCTCGCGTTGCACGTCGCCGTCACCGCATTCGGGCTGGCCTGGTTGTAATCCGCCAGGACCTGAATCTTTACCCCGTGCTCGCCCACATACGAGACCTCAAACGTGCTCGACGGCGTGATCTGCCGCTGCACCGTCAGGTGCCACGCCTGCACATACCCGGTAGGCAGATCGGCCGGAATATACCGCGCCTGCGTGTTCGCATTGCTCTTCGCCGTCACCACGGACGGACTCGTCAGGCCGTTCGGAAACCCCTGCGCCGTCGTGCGAAAACACGGCGTCGGATTGCCCGGATCATAGCTCGCGCCCACCTGCGCCGCCGTGCACACCGGCAGCTTCGTCGTCGTTCCCAAAATCCCCGGATTGCCGTTGATCGGCGCTTGATTCACATTCGTGTTCACCACGTTGGGCAGGTTGTACACCAGCAAATTCTCGCCGCCTTCCCGGTTGAACTGCGCATAACTGATCCCGTACGCCGACCGAATCACCGTCTTCGGATCGACCGAGAAAGCAAACCCGAAACGCGGCGCAAAGTCGAGCTTCGGCATCTTCACCAGAGCCCGCTTGTAGATCGATCCCGACGACGCCTGAATCAGCGAATTCGTCCCCGGATCGAAGTTCGACAACAGATTGTTCCGCTCCCACTGCGGCGTCACCAGCTCATACCGCAGCCCCGCATTCAACGTCAGCCGGGAGCTCACCCTGATATCATCCTGCAAATACAAAAAGTGCATCCGCTGATTCAGGTGCACGACGGAGTAGTTGTTCAGCTGATAAGTGTTCTGCGCGCCAAACAGAAAGTCCGCCAGACCGACCGCCTCTCGCGTGCCCGGGTCCGAGGCGCTCAAGGTGTTGGCATTCGTCCCCGCATAACTGAAACCGCCGTTGTAGGTCGACTGCCCATACACCGGATTGAAGTCGTCCACGGTCGTAAAGATGCTCTGGTACTCATACCCCATCTTGTAGCTGCTCCGACCGCGAATCAGCGTAAAGTTCACCTTCGGGTTGTAAATGTGCGGATTCTGAAACTGCGGGTTGCTGCCCTGATTGCCAAACTGCGAAAACCCATTCACACTCTGCACATTCAGGCTCCGCACCACCGTGGGATCGGTCGGCAAACCCGGAATCCCCGCCATCAAACTCGCCAAGGCCTGGCCGTACGGAAACTTGCCGCCATCCGTGCGCGTAAACGCGAACCGAGCATCCACGATCGCATTCTGCGTCAACGTTCGCGTCACACCGCCCGCCATCTGCTGATTGAAAATCCGAACGCTTCCGTTGCTGTTGCCGCCCGCCGGACCCTGAATATTCGGCGGCGACAGAATGCTCACCTGATGCTGGCTATATCGCGCAAACGCCGTCATCTTCTCGCTAAACGTGTGGTCCACCCGAACGTCGCCCTTGTCGTCATTGATGGTGTCCGCCGGCAGCGAAGCATAGTTGTTCGCAAAAGGATTGCCCGTGACATTCGGCCCCGGCAACGCCGCCAGAACACCCTTCGCAAACGCCGACACCGAAGGATCCGTGAACGGAATAATCCCCTTGGCGTAGCTCTGTCCCGTCAGCGGATTGCGCAGCGGCACCGGCGTCGCCGACTCCGCACCGCCCACCGCCGTCAGAAAGGTATATCCGCCGTTTGCCTTCGCCAGCGCACCCGTGCCGTTCTGATTCGCCGTCGGCACCGTCGCCTGCATCACGTTATGCACAATCTGCCGTGAGCCCTCATAGTCGCCGAAAAAGAACGTGTGGTCCTTCCAGATCGGACCGCCCAGCGTCCCGCCAAACTGGTTGCGGATCAGCGTAGGCTTCTGCGGCGCGTGCGTCAGCTGATTGGTCGGCGGCGTAAACGGCCCGATCGCATTGAACACCGTGTTGCGAATATAGTCGTACGCTCGGCCGTGAAAGCGGTTCGTTCCGCTCCGAATGCTCACGTTGATCACCGCTCCGGCCGACCGCCCATACTCGGCGCTGTAATTGTCCGTCTCCACCCGAAACTCCGAGATCGCATCCGGTGAAGGCGGAATCGCCTGGTTCGAAAATCCCTGGTTCGACGTCCCATACGCATTGTTATCCAAACCATCCAGCAGAAAATTATTGAACTCGCTGCGCTGCCCATTCACGTTGAACGAAGCATCCCGACTCGTGTCCGTGCTGTTCTCCAGCACGTCCCGCCGCACCCCCGGCACCAGCGCCGCCAGGTCCGCGTACGCTCGTCCGTTCAACGGCAAATTCTCCACCTCACGGGCGCCAATCACCTGCCCACGCTCGCTGTCTTCCGTATTCAGCAACGAAGCCGCGTCCGTCACCGTCACCACCTCAGACGTCCCCGCACGCAGCGACACATCGACCCGCTGCCGTGCGTGCACCTGCACCGTAAACGGCTCCGTCATGCTCAGGTCGAAGCCGGCGGCCCGCGCCGTCACACGGTACTGCCCGATCTTCACATCCGTAAACTCAAACGCGCCCCCAGCATCGGTCTGGACGACCTGCCTGGTCTGCGTGCCCTGGTTCGTCAGCGTCACATCCGCGCCCGGAACCACCGCCCCCGAGCTATCCCGCACATACCCCAGCACAGAGGCCGTCTCAAATTGAGCGCGCACCGGCGAAACAAACACCAGCAGCAGGACGAGCACAACCAACAAACATCGCTTCACAGGCAAACTCCAGACAGGTCTCAGATAGACACAGGCGCGCGGCCTCGTCCCTCCAAAGGACGAGCAGTCGCGAGAAAGTGAGTGAACATCCCCAACCTAGCGCGGAAAGATAGACGTAAGGTTTCAGCCGTGTTGCAATTGCGCGAAACCGGGCGCGACGATCCGCCTTCCACCCCGGCCTCTCACAGCCCCGCCGCGCGTGTCATGCACCATTCATCCCTCTGTGCTGCAATCTCCCAATGATCCCCGCCTCCCGCCGCCGCTTTCTCCGCCAGATGCTGGCCTGGAGCGCCGTCGCCGCTTCTTCCCCTCTCCTTGCAGCAGAGCTCAGGCCACATCCTCCCGGCAGCGACGCCGCGCAGGCACTCATCCTCGGCGATTGGGGTTGGCTCGACGTCATCGGCCCCAACGACCTGCGCGGCGGCGCCGGCTTCGCGGCACAGACCCAGGTAGCCCAGGGCATGCGCCACTTCGTCCAAAGCCGCGCCCTCCGCTCACACGCCCTGTTTCTCCTCGGCGATAGCTGGTACGGCGATCTTCCAGGCGGCGCGCAATCCCCCCGCTGGCTCACCCAGTTCGAACAAATGTACCCCGCCGACCTCTTTCCCGGTCGCGCCTACACCATGCTCGGCAACCACGACTACCAGCGCCTCCCACCCACCGTCGACAAGGTCGAGGCCGAGCTCGAGTACGCCCGCACCGGCCGCGGCCCCGACGGCAAACCCACCCGCTGGACCCTTCCCGCGCGCTGGTACACCTTCGATTTCCCCGCCCACGCACCGCTCATGCACTGCATCGTCCTCGACAGCAACATGCCGCCCACCGACGGTCGAGCTCCGCACGGAGCCAACTTCACCCTCACCCCCGATCAACAGGCCGAGCAGCTCCGCTGGTTCGAGGTGCAGCTCCAACGCCCGCGCACCGCCCCCTTCCTCGTCGTCATGGCCCATCACCCCGTCTACTCCAACGGTCCGCACGGCGATCACCCGGTCCTCATCCGCGACTGGGATCCGCTCTTCCGCAAGTACCGCGTCGACCTCTACATGGCCGGGCACGACCACGATCTGCAGGTCCTCCACTTTGAAGATCACCCAACCACCCACTTCCTCTCCGGCGGCGGCGGCGCCGATCTCTACACACTCAAAGTGGCCGGCCTCAACCGCGGACCGTACGCGCAAGAGGTCCACGGCTTCAGCCATCTCGCCGTCACCCCGCACGAGCTCCATCTGCGGCATCTCGATTCCAGCGGTCGATTTCTCTTCGGCATCGCGAAAACGCCACAAGGAAAAATAAGTTTGCTCCCCGCATAATCAAGCCCGGCATCCCCGCGATCCAAGCTGAAGTCCGATCACCGACAACTATTAATCTGATCCCCGGCAACTATCAACTGATCACTAACAACTATTAACTGACCACTGACACCTACCAATCTGATCACTAACAACTATTAACTGACCACTGACACCTACCAATCTGATCACTAACAACTATTAACTGACCACTGACACCTATCAATCTGATCACTGACAACTATTAACTGGACAGAACCACCGGGTGCCCCATCCTCCGCGACAGCCTCACCGTCGTGCAGGGTGGGTATTCGCGTGTCAACGCGAACCGCTCTCCTCCAAACAACCCCGTCATCCCAACCGGAGACCACCGCGCCCCTCATCATCTCAACCACAAACCCGACTACCCCATCGTCCGCGACAGCCTCAACCCGAGACCGCCACAAACCCGACTACCCCATCCTCCGCGACAGCCTCAACCGGAGGACCGCCACAAACCCGGGTGCCCCATCCTCCGCGACAGCCTCACCGTCGTGCAGGGTGGGGTATTCGCGTGCCAACGCGAACCGCTCTCCTCCCCATAAACCCGTCATCCCAACCGGAGACCACCGCGCCCCTCATCACCTCAACCACAAACCCGACTACCCCATCGTCCGCGACAGCCTCAACCCGAGACCGCCACAAACCCGACTACCCCATCCTCCGCGACAGCCTCAACCGGAGGACCGCCACAAACCCGGGTGCCCCATCCTCCGCGACAGCCTCACCGTCGTGCAGGGTGGGGTATTCGCGTGCCAACGCGAACCGCTCTCCTCCCCACAAACCGGCAAGTCAACCCCCTAAACCCCGTAACTCCGGCTAAACAAAGCACATCCAAGTGGCGCAAACACCTCGCCCAAAGCCCTAAACTAGAAAGACAGCAATCTCCAAGAGGAGCGAGGAGGACCGAGCCCGCGCAGATCTTGCTCAAAACACCGAGAAAGACGTTTCGCCACCAACGTGCCCCGTAAATCACCCGTAAGTCATTGATTCTGGCTATTTTGGACGTAAAGGTATTATTTTACAATGACTTACAGACACCGACCTGTCGTAAGCCGCTCATTCGCAAAGGTTTACGCCAAGGCAACCCCCCCCGGGGGGGAGGGGGGTACCCCCAGGGCACTCTGAAAACTTTCAGCCCGTCGCGATCGGAACCGGCAACAAGAACACCCGCATCCCCGTCGCGCGGAGTATCATCTATCTAGACGGAGAAACCATATGGCATACAGCGACAAGGTAGTCGATCACTACGAGAATCCCCGCAACGTCGGAACGCTCGACAAGAGCTCCACCGAAGTCGGCACCGGCCTCGTCGGAGCACCGGAGTGCGGCGACGTCATGCGCCTCCAGATCAAGGTCAACCCCGAAACCCAGGTCATCGAAGACGCCAAGTTCAAAACCTTCGGCTGCGGCTCCGCCATCGCCAGCTCCTCGCTCGCCACCGAGTGGGTCAAAGGCAAGACCGTCTCCGAAGCCCTCACCATCTCCAACACCGACATCGTCAAGGAACTCGCCCTTCCCCCAGTCAAGATCCACTGCTCGGTCCTCGCCGAAGACGCCATCCGCGCCGCCATCGGCGACTGGAAAAAGAAGAACAGCGTCCCCGAAGGTGCAAACGCCCTGGAAGCCGTAGCCGCTCACTAAGTTCCGCCCCGACAATGCAAAAGGTCAGTGGCGCTCTGCCGCTGACCTTTATCCATCTAGACTGAAGCCTTCACGCAGCACGTCCAAGCCACACACGGTCAGGTCGATTTAGGTCTTGTTTAAGGGCACGGCTTCAGCCGTGCCAATCACATTCGCTGCAAAGAACCGGCTTTAGCCGCTGAGGTAAAGCTCCACCCAAAGCCCCGCATGAACACCCTCCTCCAACCCGGCACAGCCCCCCCGAACCCCGCCGCTCAGGCACCCAAAGACCCGCTCGCCGGCATGACCCTCCTCACCGCCGAAGATCAGCAACCGCGCGCCAAACAAGCCATCGAGATCACCCGCAACGCCCTCAAACGCATCCGCGTCGCCATGGCCAAGGAAGGCGTCTCCCCCGATCAGGGCGGCCTCCGCGTCGGCATCCAGGGCGGCGGCTGCTCCGGCCTCTCCTACTCCATCCGCTTCGACTCCCAACCCCGCGAGCGCGACCGCACCTTCCTCTTCGGCCGGGGCATCGACACCCCCAACGACCCCACCGGCGCCGCCCCCATCCGCATCTTCGTCGACCCCAAAAGCTTCCTCTACCTCGCCGGAATGGTCCTCGACTTCGAGGAAACCCTCATGCGCCAAGGCTTCAACTTCATCAACCCCAACTCCACCAAAAGCTGCGGCTGCGGATCCTCCTTCTCGACCTGAGGCAGATCAGCCCCAACCAAATCCAAAGAAGAGGCGATCGTGAAATACCGCGATCTCATCAAGCATGTCGAACAGGATGGTTGGCGATTGGTCCATCAAGGCGGCAGTCATCGGCAATTCAAACATCCCCTGAAAAAGGGTCGGGTCACAATCGCTGGAAAACCTGGGAAAGACGTTCCTGAGGGAACTCGCAAGAGTATCCTCAAACAAGCAAATGGAGTAGTCATGCGCGAGTACATAGTTATTTACGAACGAGCACCGGACGGAGGTTGGGGAGCGTATGCGCCAGACCTACCCGGCCTTGGCGTGGTCGGCGACTCACTCGAAGAAGCGGAACAGTTGATTCGCGAAGGAATCGTTCTTCACATTGCCGGCCTTCAGGAAGATGGCTTGCCAATCCCGGAGCCGCTCAGCATGGCCGCACGCATTGCAGTTCCTGCTTGAGCGTGCATCCTACAGCTTTGATGTCGCCCGACTTCTTCACCACCTTCTCCCTCCCACACCACCTCCAGATCGACACCGTCGCGCTCGAACGCATCTTCTACGCCCAATCGCGCAAGCTCCACCCCGACCGTTTCGCCGCCAAGCCCGCAGCCGAGCAGGAAGCTGCACTCGCCGCCGCCTCCGACCTGAACGACGCGTACCGCACCCTCAAAGACCCCATCCTCCGCACGCAATACCTCCTCACCCTCGAAGGCGTCGAACTCGAAGAGCAGTCCAAAGCCGCCACCGAAGCCGCCCGCACCTCAGGCACCGAGAAGAAGCAGATCGTCCCGCCCGAGCTCCTCGAAGAGGTCTTCGAACTCAACATGCAGCTCGCCGAGATGCGCTCCGCAAAACAGATGGGCGAGGACGACCCCGACCTCCGCCGCGATCTCACCTCCGCCAAACAGGCCTTCGACCGGAAGATGTCCGAGACCCAGACCGAGCTCACGGAGCTCTGGCAACAGTGGGACACGGCCCTCGACCACGACGATAAGCCCGCACAGGACCGCGCCAAAAACAGCATGGTCGCACTCCTCAACAAGCGCTCCTACCTCCGCAACCTCGTCCGCGACGTCAACCAAGCTCTCGAAGCCTGACCATCTGCCCTGAGACGCGCCGCAGCCCTGCAAAGGTCGCGAAGCCGATCCCACCGCCGAACGCATCCAGGCTAGCTCCGTCCGCATCGCATAGAGGAGCTTCTCGCCAGCGTAGAGTAACCAGGTAGCGTAACCAGACCAAGGCGCGCCGTCCGGGAGCAAGACCCTGCGCGCCGGAGGAAAGCACACCACAGCATGGCAGAACAGACCTCGCAGCGCGTCGTCGGCATCGACCTCGGCACCACCAACTCGCTCATCGCCTACATGGAAGGCGACACCCCCACCGTCATTCCCGGCGAAGACGGCTCGCCGCTCGTACCCTCGGTCGTCGCCTTCGACCCCGACACCGCCCAGGGCTTTGCCGTCGGCAACGCCGCCCGCAACACCCTCCTCACCAAACCCGGAAACGCGGTCTATTCCGCCAAACGCCTCATGGGCCGAGACCTCGCCGACATCACCCCCGAACTCGCCCTGTTCCCCTTCCACCTCGCCCCCGATCTCCAGCCCGGCGAAGTCCTGCGCCTCGACGTCGGCGGCCTCACCCTCACGCCCCCCGAGATCTCCGCCTACATCCTCCAGCAGCTCAAACGCAACGCCGAACGCTTCTTCGGCGGCGCCCCCGTCAACCGCGCCGTCATCACCGTCCCCGCCTACTTCAACGACGCCCAGCGTCAGGCCACCAAAGATGCCGGCCGCATCGCCGGCCTCGACGTCCTCCGCCTCGTCAACGAGCCCACCGCCGCCGCGCTCGCCTACGGCCTCGACAAGCGCCGCGACGGCATCATCGCCGTCTACGACTTCGGCGGCGGCACCTTCGACATCTCCATCCTCAAGCTCCACGAGGGCATCTTCGAGGTCATCGCCACCGGCGGCGACACCCACCTCGGCGGCGACGACATCGACAACCTCCTCATCGCCATCGCCCTCGACGACATCACCGGCGACCTCGGCCCCGAGATCGGCCACGCAGTCCGCCAGAGCCCCCAAGCCATCCAGGCCCTCCGCAAAGCCGTCATCGAAGCCAAGATCCAGATCTCCGCCGAGCCCTCCGCCCGCATCGCCCTCACCCTCCCCGGCGGTCAGCCCTACGCCCGCAACATCACCCGCGCCCAGTTCGACGATCTCACCGCCCCCATCCTCGCCCGCACCGCCGCTCCCGTTCGCCAGGCCCTCAAAGATTCAGGGCTCGATCCGTCGGAGATCGACGAAGTCGTCCTCGTCGGCGGTTCGACGCGCATCCCAGCCGTCCGCGCCCTCGTCACGGAGCTCTTCCACCTCGAACCCCGCGGCAAAACCCCTCACACCGAACTCAATCCCGATGAAGTCGTCGCCCTCGGGGCCGCCGTCCAGGCCCAGATCCTCTCCGGCGCCAGCTCCGACACCCCCAGCGCCACCGACGACCTCCTCCTCCTCGACGTCACCCCGCTCTCGCTCGGCATCGAAGCCCTCGGCGGCGTCGTCGCCAAGATCATCGACCGCAACTCCACCATCCCTGCCAGCTCCACCGAGCATTTCACCACCGGCGTCGACGGCCAGACCAACGTCGCCATCCACGTCGTCCAGGGCGAGCGCGAACTCGCCCGCGACAACCGTTCCCTCGCCCGCTTCGACCTCAAAGGCATCCCGCCCATGGTCGCCGGCCTCCCCCGCATCGAAGTCAAATTCCTCATCGACGCCAACGGCATCCTCAAGGTCTCCGCCCGCGAACAACGAAGCGGAAAGGAGGCCGAAATCGACGTCAAACCCACCTACGGCCTCACCGACGAACAGGTCGAAACCATGATCCTCTCCTCCTTCGACAACGCCGAAGACGACATCCGCGAGCGACAGGTCATCGAAGCCAAAAACGAAGGCGAAACCATCCTCGCCGCCGTCAAAAAAGGCAAGTCCAACCCCGCCTGGCAGGATCTCTCAAGCGACGAAATCCTACTCATAGAACAGTGCATGAAGGAGCTCGAAGCCTCCCTTCGCGGCGGCAATCACACCGTCCTCCGCCAGGCCATCGATCGCCTCGACAAATCCACTCGCCGCTTTGCCGAACTCATGATGGACTCCGCCCTCACCGGCGCGATCGCCGGCAAAACCATGCAGTCCGCGGGTGAAAGCATCGGCGCCGGCCCAACCGCGCCGCACCCCTTCGCCAAAGCCGAGATCAGCGACACCGCAAATTCCGACGACCCCGTTAAGCAGTAGAACCGTCGCGAGCACAATGAGAAAACAACGAACCACGCGAACCATGCACCACGAACGCCGAGGAATATGTCCGAAAAAACCATAGCGAACATCCACATCGTCGATCTCACCCAACCCGCAGCCGAAGGCATGGTCCGCGTCACCTTCCAGCCCGAAGGCCGCACCGTCGAGTTCCCCTTCGACGCTCTCCCCTACGAAGGCCACGGCCTGCCGATGTCGTTCCTCGACGTCGCCGAAAACTTCGGCATCTTCCTCGACCACGCCTGCGGCGGCGTCTGCGCCTGCACCACCTGCCATCTATGGGTCAAAGAAGGCGCCGCCGGCATCTCCGAACCCGAAGACCTCGAACTCGATCGCATGGAAACCGCCGCCGACATCCAGCTCAACTCACGCCTCGGCTGCCAGGCCGTCATCGAACGCCCCGGAACCTACATCGTCGAAATCCCCAAGTGGAACCGCAACTACGTCCAGGAAGGCAAGCCCGCCCACGGCCCCGGAGCCTAGCGTCGCTTTTGCAGTTCCGCCCACGGCCCCGGAGCCTGACCGCAGGAACTCTGATCAAGTCGCGCTTTGTTAAGGGCACGGCTTCAGCCGTGCCGTAAGTGCAACAGATGCGACGCGGCTTTAGCCGCTGAGGTACGCTTTCGGCCAGCACAGCAAGAATCAGAGCTTCCCTCACCGCCCCGCCAAGGAGACTCCCATGCCCCGCGAAATCGATTGGACCGACACCGAAGAGATCGGCATCCAGCTCCAGGAAATATACCCCCAGCTCGACCCCTACACCGTCCGCTTCACCGACCTCCACCGCTACGTCACCGAGATCCCGGGCTTCATCGGCAACCCCGCCAAATCCACCGAAAGCCTCCTCGAAGCCATCCAGACCGCCTGGCACGAAGAGTTCGAAGACGCAAAATAACAGCGTCGTCAGCACCACCCACCTCGACCTCACCGTCCCACGCATCCAACCCCATCATGGAATCCAGACAGCTAGGCAGATCAGGCATCATGGTCCCGGAGCTCTGCTTCGGCACGGGCACCTTCGGCGCAGGCAGCGAATTCTTCAAAGCCTGGGGAGAAACCTCCGAGGCTGAAGCCCGCAAACTCATCGACATCTGCATGGAAGCCGGCCTCAACTTCTTCGACACCGCCGACGTCTACTCCTCCGGCAGAAGCGAGTCCATGCTCGGCCGGGCCATCGCCCACCTCCACCGCGAAGACGTCCTGCTCTCCACCAAATCCACCTTCCGCTTCGGCCCCGGACCCAACAACCTCGGCTCCTCCCGCTATCACCTCATCCAGTCCATCGAAGCCTCGCTCAAACGCCTCAACACCGACTACATCGATGTTTATCACCTCCACGCCTTCGACGCCCTCACCCCCATCGAAGAGACCCTCCAGACCCTCAACCACCTCGTCCTCGCCGGCAAGGTCCGCTACATCGCCTGCTCCAACTTCTCCGGCTGGCACCTCATGAAGTCCCTCTCCGTCTCCGAGCGCTACGGCTGGGCCCGCTACGTCGGTCACCAGGTCTACTACTCACTGATCGGCCGCGACTACGAGTGGGAACTCATGCCGCTCGCCGCCGATCAGGGCGTCGGCGCCCTCGTCTGGAGCCCCCTCGGTTGGGGCCGCCTCACCGGAAAAATCCGCCGCGGCCAGCCCCTCCCCGAGCAGTCCCGCCTCCAAACCAAAGCCGTCGCCGACGCCGGACCCCGCCCCGACGAGGAGTACCTCTACAAAGTCGTCGACGCCCTTGACGAAGTCGCCGCCGAAACCGGCAAGTCCGTCCCCCAGATCGCCCTCAACTGGGTCCTCCACCGCCCCACCGTCTCCACCGTCATCATCGGCGCCCGCAACGAAGATCAGCTCCGCGCCAACCTCGCTTCCACCGGCTGGAAACTCACCCCCGACCAAACCGCCAAACTCGACCAGGCCAGCGCCACCCCCCTGGCCTACCCCTACTGGCACCAGGTCCAGTTCAAAGACCGCAACCCTTTCCCCGTCCCCCAAGGCTAAACCCCAAGACTAAACCCCAGATCGAAGCCGACTGCCCGAAAATCCCATTCTGGGCCGCGGTTATCTTTGTCATGCATCTCTCAGCCCTCTTTACTGATTTCTTACGCGCATTCCATCTAAGCTCTCTTATGCCGCACCTGACCCAGGTGCCTTCGGTGTCCCACATGCCCGAGGCGCAACCCTTGGATCCACGGCAGGAGATGTATGCACCACACAACGCGACAACAGCTCACAGCACCCGGACGCCGCCTGGGCGTATCCGCCTGTCACCACCCACAAAGTCCTCCCCAGCCCCACCATTCCGGCCTCCTTTGGCTGGTCTTGGGCGCGGGCATCGTTCTGCACGCAAGCTCCGCCCATGCGCAGGCGCCTGACACCTCTGCAACTCCTGCAACCGAACAGGCGCAGCCATCGCGCGACCAGATCATTCAAAACCTGCAGCAACAGCTTGAGAGCATCCAGCGCCAACTGACCGATCTGAAAAATCAGGGCAATTCGGCCCAGCCCGCATCCATAAACCCGACTCCCGCCACTACAACAACCATGGGTGCATCAACCCCCAAAGCCTCCGCTCCCGTCTCCCCGGCTGCCACTGAGCAGCCCGCCGCCGACAGCATGGCCGTCGCGAGCCCTTCTACGGATCCGAACAACCCCCACTCCGAACCCTTCAGCTTCGCCGATTTCACCTGGCTCAACGGAAACGCCCGGACCAAAGATACCCCGTACGCCACCAAATTCTTCACGCCCGAGGTCCGCGCAGACGTCAATTACACCTACGACTTCCGCCACCCGCAGGACGACACCATCGGCGGTTCAAGCGAGGTCTTTCGCTCCAGCGAGGTCCAGGTCACCCAGCTCGGCGTCGGCGGAGACTTCCACTACGACAACGTCCGTGCCCGCGTCCTCACCCAGTTCGGCCTCTACTCCCAGACCACGCCGCGCAATGACGCCAGCCCCGCCCGTGGACAGTGGAACCTCGACAACGCCTATCGCTACCTCTCCGAGGCTTACGGCGGATATCACTTCAACGTCCAGCACGGAATCAACATCGATGCCGGCATCTTCATGTCCTATGTCGGCCTGTTCTCCTACTATCAGTTCGATAACTGGGCCTACCAGCCCTCCTATGTCTCCTCCAACACTCCCTGGTTCTTCAACGGCGTGCGCGTGCAATGGTTTCCAACCGCCAAGCTCAAAATCGAGCCCTGGTTCATCAACGGCTGGCAGTCCTATGGCCGCTTCAACAACCGCCCCGGTCTCGGTGGCCAGATCCTCTATCGCCCCAACGGAAAACTCGAAATCCTCGGCAACCAGTACGGCTATGGCCGTGACGCCCTCGGCATCGGCCAGCGCACCCGCTACCACACCGACGACAGCATCGAGTACAAGTACCTCGATCGGCCTCTGTCCACCGTCAGCAAGGCAGCGCTCACCCTCACCGGCGACGCGGGCTGCGAGACCGGCGGCGGCGTCAGCTGCTTCGGCAACGGCAAAAATGGCCCGAAACAGAGCTTTCTCGGCTTCATGATCTACAATCGCCTCTGGTTCGATCGGGATAAGTACGCCCTCACCCTCGGCGGCGGTCGCATCAACAACCCTGGCCGATACCTTGTCCTTCTGCCCCCCATCAACGGCGCCACCGCCGCCTCCGGAACCCCCTACTTCACCGAAAACCCCGGCGATCCCTACAAAGCCTGGGACGCCTCGGTCACAGGAGACTACATGCCCAGCCAGTACTTCACCTACCGGCTCGAGTACAACCACCGTGCCGCCAACGTACCTTACTTCAGCGGCCCCGGTGGCGTCACACCCCCCGGTGGAAACACCTTCGGGGCTCCAGGCTCAGTCGTCGCCGGTTGGACGCCCGACCTCCGCAAGAGCGAGAACCGCATGACCTTCGCCTTCCTCGTGAAGTTCTAACCGGAATTCCTGCCAATCCGCCCTGCGCTGCGCCTGACCCCTCAAGGTTTGGTCCGTTCCGCGGGGCGGCGCCGTGGGAGCGCACATCTGCTACCGTGCAGGCCAGTTCCACTTCGGCGTGTTAAATGGCGTCGCGCCTTCCAGCTTGGTCTCCCCGAACTCCTTGATAAGGCGAAGGTGAGTGCAGAGCGGTTCCCGGGAAAGAGCCTCTACCAAAAGCGGCGCATGCGAAACGACAATGATCTGCGTATGCTTTGCCGCTGCCACAATCAGTCTTGAGAGTGCCGCCAGCAGGTCCGGGTGCAGGCTTGTCTCTGGCTCGTTGAGTACCATCAGTTCCGGTGGGCGAGGGCTCAAAAGAGCTGCCGTCCACAGGAGATAACGCAGCGTGCCGTCCGAGAGCTCGGCTGCGGAAAGCGAACGCAGCAAACCATGCTGCCGTAACTTCACCTCGAAGCGGCCATTCTGCGCTTCGATCGAGAGTTCGCTGCCGGCAAAGGCATCTGTAAGTGTCCGAGCCAACGCCTCGTCAGACCTCATCTCAAGGATCGTCTGCAAGGCGGCCGCAAGATTGCTTCCGTCATGATGCAGAACCGGCGTGAACGTACCGATCTGGGCAGCTCTTGCGGGTGAGTCGGGGTCAGTCCGGAAGTGATCGTAGAACCGCCAGCCGCGCACAGCTTCGCGAAGATCCAGCATCTCCGGCGCCCGCTGAGGATCAGCAACGCTGGCGAGCATGCTATCTGTATCGGCCAGGTGCTGCGTCAGCATCACGGGCTCTTCGTCCCGCATCGTGGACAGCCATACAAAGTTATTCCTCCGGTCGACCAGCGCCGACGCCTTCCGAAAGACAGCCCCGTGCCAGATACATTCCCTCTTCACACGCGGATCAAGCTCAAACATCGTCGCCGGAGGAGGTGGCGGAGGATACCCGAAGTCGATGCTGTAGCCATAGACATCGCTACCAAAGCCGAGCTTCAGGCTGGCGACCTTCTGGTTTGCGAGCGGCTCCACAGCATATGTGCCCTGACGAACGCCTCGCGCAATCGTCTCCGGACCCGCCCAAAAGGTAGACGAGAGGCCCCCCTCATGAGCAAGAGAAGCCACTGCCGCGTTCTGAGCGGCATCCGCCAGCAGACGCAGCGAACGGTACACGCTCGACTTCCCGCTTCCGTTCGCTCCCGTGATCAGGCTGATCTGCCCAAGCGGCAGAACGAGATCGCGAAGAGATCGATAGCCGTGGACAGCGACCGTACGAATCATCAATTGCAGAATACTGTCTTTGACAGTGGCGACACGGAGCCTGGTGTTGCTAGTGGCCCAGCCCAGGGACTTCCCTCATACTAGAAACAACATGCAGCTCGACTTCCTAGGCACCCTCACCCGCACGGACATGTGCGGCGACCTCCGCCCCTCCGACGCCAGCCAAACCGTCACCCTCATGGGCTGGGTCAACCGCCGCCGCGACCACGGCGACCTCATCTTCCTCGACCTCCGCGACCGCTCCGGCATCACCCAGATCGTCCTCGACAAGTCCTCCGCCCCCGACGCCCACCTCAAGGCCGAGGCCGCCCGCCCCGAGTTCGTCGTCGCCGTCACCGGCACCGTCCGCCGCCGCTCCCCCGGCCTCGAAAACCCCAACATGCCCACCGGCGAAGTCGAACTCCTCGCCACCAGCCTCCTCCTCCTCAACGACGCCCGCACACCGCCCTTCTCGCCCGCCGAAGACGCCATCGCGAACGAAGAGGTACGCCTCAAATACCGCTACCTCGACCTCCGCCGGTCCGAAATGCAACAAAACTTTGCCCTACGTAGCAAAGTCGCCATGTCCATTCGCAACTACCTCGTCGGCGAAGGCTTCCTGGAAATCGAAACCCCCTTCATGACCCGCTCCACCCCCGAAGGCGCCCGAGACTACCTCGTCCCCTCCCGCGTCCACCCCGGCGAGTTCTACGCCCTCCCCCAATCCCCCCAAATCTTCAAACAGATCCTCATGATCTCCGGCTTCGACCGCTACTTTCAGATCGCCCGCTGCTTCCGCGACGAAGACCTCCGCGCCGACCGCCAGCCCGAGTTCACCCAGATCGACCTCGAAACCACCTTCCCCCAGCAAGCCAACATCTTCCGCCTCGTCGAAGGCTTCCTCTCCGCCGCATTTCGAACCGCCGGAGTTACACTCTCTCCGCCCTTCCCGCAGATGACCTACGACCAGGCCATCCGCCGCTACGGCATCGACAAACCCGACATGCGCCTCCCCGCCCTCGTCGACCTCACCGAAACCCTCACCCCAGACCTCCGCTCCACCCTCAAGATCGAGCAGTCGCTTCCCATCCTCGGCTTCACCATCCCCCGCGTCGGTGCGCTCTCCGGCACCCAGCGCCGCAGTCTCATCGACGAAATCCGCGTCCATCTGGGCACCACCGGCCTCGACTTTCTCGACCTAACCCGCCTCCGCACCAACGAAGCCTTCCACCCGCTCGCCGAAGCCATCGCCGCGAAACTCACCGCCGAGCAGATCGTCTTCTCCGGCCTCCCCCTCACCACCGAAGACCTCGCCGTCGTCATCACCCCCAAACTCGGCACCCCCAACCTCTGGAACCACGACCCGCACTGGATCCACAAACGCGTCGGAGCCCTCCGCCTCGATCTCGCCCGCAAATTCGCCGACAAACACAAGCTGTTCGAAAAAACAGGCACCCCCAACGATTACAAATTCCTCTGGGTCACCGACTTCCCCATGTACGAGTGGAACGAAGACACCCAAACCTGGGACGCCGCCCACCACCCCTTCACCTCTCCCCACGAAGACGACATCACCTCCGGCCGCCTCGTCTCCGACAAAGGCGCCGTCCGCGCCCTCGCCTACGACATCGTCCTCAACGGCACCGAGCTGGGCTCCGGCTCCATCCGCATCCACCGCAAAGATGTCCAGGCCGAAATCTTCCGCTCCTTAGGCATGACGGACGAAGAAGCCCGCGCCCGCTTCGGCTTCTTCCTCGACGCCCTCGACTTCGGCACCCCACCGCACGGCGGCATCGCCCTCGGCCTCGACCGCATCGTCATGATCCTCGCCGGCGCCCAATCCCTCCGCGAAGTCATCGCCTTCCCCAAAACCGCCCGAGCCATCGACCTCATGGTCGACGCCCCCACCCCCGTCAGCGCCCAGCAACTCCGCGACCTAAGCCTCCGCACCGTCCCCCGAACCTAGCGCCCGGTGGCCCGTAAGTCTCTAAGCTTCATAGCCCCAATAGCCTCAGTTGTATGATCACTTCAGCTAAGGAGCCGCCGCTCATGGCCACACAACCCGTTCACCATCACGCACAGACCGCCATCGGTTCGATCCGCACCTTTGGCGAACAAGGTCCCATGTACGAAGTCCTTGGCCCCGCACCGCGCGGACCCAAAGGCGAAATGGCCCACATCCGCGTCTTCTTCACCGAAGAAGAACTCGACTATCCTCTCAACGACGTGTTTGCTGATCCGCTGAAGCCCTAATGCTGGCGATCGCCTTCGATCTCACCGTCTCCGAAGTGGAACGCCTTCATCCCCGCAGCGTCTCGGCAGCCTATGCAGAGATCGGCAGAGTTCTCGCCCGGCACGGCTACGAATGGAAACAGGGCAGCGTCTATGTCGGTGGAGACAATAACCTGGCCACATTCTACCTCGTGGTGACCGACCTCAAAGCCCTTCCCTGGTTTCCCGCGTCCGTTCGCGACATCCGCGCCTTCCGCGTCGAGCAGTGGTCCGACTTCACCTCGGTCATGAAGAGCTAATTCCCATCAACATCTCGCGAACATATTCTCTGCCCTAAATGCGCTCAAAGCCTCCGCAACCCCCCCCCGGCAGTTGAAACCGGCTTCGACACCCTTCACCCCGGGAAGGTCAAACATCCCCCGAAACCTGTCATGATTGCGCATCTGCCTTCACCATAGGCCATGCACCCGTGAAAGGGAAAAATGCTCCGTCTTCGGCGAGTCTCGCTCAGTCTTCTGTTCGTCGCTTCGTTGTCATCCGCTCAGGAAGCGCACATCCACGGCATCCCTGAAAAACTCGGAAGGGTATCCTTTCCCATCTCCTGCGCACCGGCGGTGCAGGAACAATTCAACCGCGGCGTGGCTTTGCTCCATTCCTTCGCCTATGCGTCCGCTGAAGAAGCCTTTCAAGCCATAGCCAAGACAGACCCGCACTGTGGAATGGCCCACTGGGGTGCGGCGATGACCTATTTTCATCAAGTATGGTCGCCGTCGCTACCGCCCGAAACATTTCCCCTAGCTCAGAGAGAGATGCTCGAAGCGACACGCCTCGGCGCCGGTTCCGACCGGGAACGGCAGTTCATCCATGCCCTCGGCTTGCTCTATCAGCAGAACCCCCATCTCAAGCCTGGTCAGCGCACGCTGGCTTACGAGCAAGCGATGGCAGAGGTCGCTCTGCGGAACGGAAATGACGTCGAATCGCAGGTGTTCTACGCCGTCTCGCTTCTTTCAAACACGTCTCCCGCCGACAAGACGCATGCGAAGCAAAAGCAGGCCATCGATGTTCTCGAACCGCTCTTTCGCGACTACCCAAACCACCCCGGAATCGCCCACTATCTCATCCATGCCTGCGACAGTCAGGAACTCGCGCAACGAGGTCTCCCCGCCGCCAGAGCCTACGCCCAGATCGCTCCTTCAGCGCCTCACGCGCTGCACATGCCATCGCACATCTTCACCAGACTTGGACTATGGGATAGCTCCATACAATCCAATCTCGCCTCCAGACAAGCCGCGCATCAGCATGGCGATACCATGGGAGAGCTTCACGCGATGGACTACCTCGTCTATGCCTATCTGCAGACCGGACGCGACGCGGACGTCAGCCAAATCATCCGTGAAATGAAGTCCATCCCGGACATGGATATGAGCAACTTCGCCATCGCCTATGCGGCAACCGCCATTCCCATCCGAAACGCGGTCGATCGCGGCAGATGGTCCGACGCCGCAAACATCGCGCCACCCGCGGCGGCATCGCCATCCGTCGTCGCCCTCGCCGTATGGTCCAAAGGCGTGGGGCTCGCGCGCACCGGACACCCGGCCGAGGCCCGTCTCCAGGCCGATCAACTCCGGGCTATCGAAGCCGAGCTTCGCGCCTCCGGTGACCTCTACTGGTCCACCCAGACGGGAGTGCTGGCGAGCGAGGTCATGGCATGGTCCGCCCAGGTAAATGGCGATCCAACCCAGGCCCTCACCCTGCTCCAGGCCGCGGCCGACCGGGAAGATGCCCTCGAAAAACTTCCAGTGACCCCAGGACCCGTCTTGCCCGCCCGCGAACAACTCGGAAACCTGCTTCTGCAGCAAAAACAACCCCATCTCGCCCTCATTGAGTTCAAGACGGCACTCGTTCAGGCACCCGGGCGGCGCGGAGCCAGAGAGGGCGCAAACCAAGCCTCACAAATGCTCCAGTGAACCGAGTTCCCAGAGCCCCACAGCCCTCAAAAAGCACTCGCCTCCGTCAACCGCCCCACCTGCTCCGCCGTCAACGTCAACTCCACCGCCGCCAACAAATCCCCAAGCTGCGCCACGCTCGTCGCGCTCGCAATCGGAGCCGTCACCGTCGGCTGCGCCATCAGCCACGCCAGCGCCACGCTCGCCTCCGCCGCCCCCGTCTCCCCCGCAACCTCCGCCAGAGCCCCCAGAATCCGCATCCCACGCGCATCGAAATACTTCCCTACCTGCGCCTCCCGCTTCGCCCCCTTCGCGTCCTCCTTCGTCTTGTACTTGCCCGTCAAAAACCCGCTCGCCAGCGAAGAATACGTCACCACCCCCAGCCCAAACTCCTCCACCACCGGCCGCAGATCCGTCTCAAACCCCTCGCGCGCATACAGGTTGTACTCCGGCTGCAGCGTCGCATACACCGGCAATCCATCCTTCTTCGCCATCTCAATCGCCTCCCGCAACCGAGCTCCCTTGTAGTTCGAAGCCCCAATCAGCCGTACCTTTCCCTGCTCGATCAGTCGGCTGTACGCCTCCAGCGTCTCCTCGATCGGCGTCGCCTCGTCGTCCGTATGCGACTGGTACAGATCGATGCGATCCGTCTGCAGCCGACGCAGCGAAGCCTCCGCCTCCTCCAGGATGTACCGCTTCGACAAGCCCTGCTTGCCCTCGCCCATGTCGAATCCGACCTTGGTCGCCAGCACCACCTTCTCGCGCTTGCCCGAGCGCTTCAGCCACTCGCCGATCACCGTCTCCGACTCGCCGCCCACATGCCCCGGCGCCCACCGCGAATACACATCCGCCGTATCGATAAAGTCCCCACCGCCATCCACAAACGCATCCAGCACCGCAAAGCTCTGGTCCCGGTCTGCCGTCCAACCAAACACATTGCCGCCCAGCATCAGCGGCGCCACCTTCACGTCAGTCGTGCCCAAAGCTCTCGTCCGCATGATCGTCTCCTGCCGACGTTAGAGTGCAGGAAGCCGTCCCGCGATGGCTCACAATGAAGCGCAAAACGCCGACGGGAGAGCAGGTCGCCCCACCCTCCCGTCACCGCGGCACGTCCGTGCCATCGCGTTTACTGCACCGTCACCGTCACCGTCTTCGTCGCCTGCCCAAAGCGATTCGTCGCAAACAGCGTATACGTCGTCGTCGCCGTAGGCCGCACCACCACCGAGCTCCCCCGTACCGCGCCCGTCTGCGGAGAAACGACAAAGTAGCTCGATCCCGTGCTCGCCCAGGTCAAGGTGACGGCGCTCCCGGCGCTCACAGGCCCCCGCGCCCCGGCGCCCGCCGGCCCGAAGCTCGCGATCACCGGAGCCGCACCCGTCGGCATATTCGCCGACGTGTACACCGTCCCCAGCGACACCACCTCAAACGCCGACGGCGGCACACCCCCCAGAGCATGGAGATCGTCGTTGTTCCATCGATCGTCCGGAGCCCCGCTCAGGTACAGGTTGCTCCCGTTATCCGCAAGGATCATCCCGTACGTCTTCAACGCCTGCAGGATCACCTTCGACTGCGGCCCAAACCGCGAAATATCGAAGCTCGCCTTCAAACGCAGACGCGTTCCCATCGGCGGTCGCGCCGCATCGTTCGAGTTCGAAGCCCAGTGCGTCGCCGGCAAAACAAATGCCGCACGCGAGTGCTGCACCGTAAACCGCAACGCATGGTTGATCTGACCTGCCGCCACCTCGTCATACCGGGCCAATCCTGGAAAGATCGGCAGACCCGCGGCATCCGCCGAAGTCCACCCATACGGCCGCTGATTGTCGTTCAACAAATCCCACACCGACCCCGAGTCAGCGTTCCAGCTCCCGTCACCCTGCAGCACCGAGCTGTAAAGCTCATACAAAAAACAAGTGTCGCGATCCAGCACCAGAACGTGTCGGTCGTCGTCCGGGCTCGGCGCCGGATACCCCTCCACCCACGCACTCGCCGGGATCGGCATCGGCCCCGCATCGCTCTCGCTCCCATACGCCCGGTAGTGGATCGGCACCGTCCGCTGTCCGCTCACAACGTCGTACGGAATCCCGATCGTATTCCCGTAGTAAGTCCCGGCCCCAAAATCCGGATGAAGCCCACGCGTGCCCATCGACCCGACAATCGCGCTCGAGTTCGCGTCCACCGGCGCCGCCGAAATGTTCGTCCGCCACGCATCCGTAGGCAAAAACGGCACAAAGCCATTCAAACCCGCGTTCTGGCCAACTGCCGTCTGCGAACAAGTCGGCACCGCTTTCTGGGGGACCGCAGCGGAAGTGGAAACGGGGGCAAATTGCGCAAATCCCACATCGGAAACGAAAAGCAAACTAAAAGCAAACACCGTACAAAAACGCGAAACGATCAAGGACCAGACCCTCTGGCTTTCATTGGAATGGTCCCAGCATACGATAGCTAAATGCAACAAAACAAAGAATTTATAGGGAATTTTCTACCCCGCCCCGAGTACATTTTTCGTAGCTCTCCAGTGCTATTGCCACGTCAAACAAGCCCCACACACACGCGGAAGCAAAGGAGAATCGGAAACAACGCCAACACCCACCCAGGCCGCCCCCAGCGCAGCTCCCACCCAGCCCGCCCCTAATTCATCCAGCGCTTGTCCTTCGGATCCCGCCCCACCGGATCCCGCCCAACCGGATCGTTCGGCTCCACATACCGCCCATCCTTGTCGAAGTGAACCTCGCGATTCTGCCGCCGCATGTACACCTCAAACTTCCGCGCCGCACGCCGCCGCTTCCACCGGTAAAACTCGTTGCGCGCCCCGAAGTATCCCTCGCTCGCGCCCCCCGCCAGACCTCGTCGGGGAGCGAATCTCACAAACAAATACCCGCACAGAGCCCCCGAAATCTGAAGCAACGCCCCAAACCGGTCGCCCCCCTTCAACAGCACCGCCACCGCAATCAGAATGTAGATCGCGACCATATACTTCGCCCTGATCCGAAGCACAAACCACAGCAGAAACTCCTGATCCCCAAACTTCATCGCGATCGCCATCAACAACCCGAAGATCCCCGCCCAGGCCCCGATCGCCCGCCCGTTCGGCCCCAGCCCAAACACCCCCGTAAACGAGACCGCCGCGGCGATCAGCGCTCCCCCAATCACCGACACCGCATACAACTCCGCCACCCACCGGCTGCCCATCACCGCTTCCAGCATCGACCCCGTAAACCACAACGTCAGCATCCCAAACAGAATCCCAAGAATCCCGTCATGGACAAAGGCATACGTCCCGAGCTGCCAAACCGCCCCACGCGCCACCAGAGTCGGTTCGAGCACCGCCAGTCGCATTAGCAGAGTCTCAAACCCGGGCACAATCCAGTGCAAAAGTCCCAAACCGAAGAACACCGCCACATTGGCAAGCACCAGCTTGCGCGTCGTTCCCGTAAACTGCGGCAGGCTCAGCGAAATAGGACCGGAGCGGGGCATCAGTCAACCTTTATCTCCGCCCTTTCCAACGGACGGCAAACTTCTTCAACCTTCATCGAGCACACTGCAGGCGATCCACGGTTCTTCGCTTGACGCCCAAACATCTTCGCTTGACGCCCAAACAATAGCCCAGTAGAAAAGAGCCAGCGCCCTGCCTCGCTCCATCTTCTATCTTATAGGCAGCACCAACCCACCCGGAAACCCGCGGAGACCTCCCCCATGGCTGTAGTCTGCCCTGAATGCGACAACCCCCTCGTCATCGACGTCGATGAGGTCGAAGAGGGCGAAACCCTGCAATGCGAGGAGTGCGGCGCCGACCTCGAAATCGCCTCCGTCGACCCGCTCCAACTCGCCCCTGTCGAGGAAGCCCCCTACGACGAAGAAAGCCCCACCCACCACGGCGAAGAGGACGAAGAGTAAGTCCCCCCCGGCGTATACTTCCCCTATGAGGTCCTACGCTCCCCGTCTCCTGTCCCTCCCCGCCCAGGCGTTGCTCCTCGCCGCCACCGTCGGCAGCGTAGCCTTCCACCTCCGTCCTCTCCCCGCCTTCGCGCAGCAACGCGGCCCCGTCCAGCGCATCGTCGAAGGCAAAGTCACCGACAAGGACGAAGCCCCGCTCCACGGCGCCGTCGTCTACCTCAAGGACGACCACACCCTCGCCGTCAAAAGCTTCATCTCCGACGACAAAGGCAGCTACCGCTTCGGCCAGCTCTCGCAAAACACCGACTACGAGATCTGGGCCGAACAAAACGGCAAAAAAAGCAAAACCCACACCATCAGCTCCTTCGACAGCAAAAACACCTTCTCCATCGACCTGAAAATCGACACCTCCAAGTAGCCCGTTCCCCTCGCCGCCCGCGGGCCTGGTTGTCGTCCTGCTTTCTGGTTGTCCTCCCCGGAGGGGATCTGCGTTTGCCTCTCCTTCGTCTCGCCTCGACCCATCTCCTGAGCAGACCGCCAGACCTAAGAGCCTGTTGAAATACTCCGTTTTGCTCACCGCCGCCGCACTCTTAGCTCCGGTCCATGCCCGAAGGCATCCAACTCCAAAGGTGATCATGCAGAGACGCAACTTCCTCTCCAGCGCAGCGGCAGCAGCAATCCTAGGGAGCAAAGCAATGGCAGAACAGACCGGAGCACGGCAGTCCACCCCAAACGGCACCACCCAGACCTACGGCGCCCCAAACATCCCGCGCGTCACCTCCGCCGGCACCCTGCGCGGCGAAATGCTCTACCGCGAACTCGGCGCCACCGGAGAGCAGGTCTCGGTCATCGGCATGGGCGGAGCTCACCTCGGCCTCGCGGAAGTCGAAGAAGACACCGCCATCCGCCTCATCCACGAAGGTCTGGACCGCGGCATCAACTTCCTCGACAACTCGTGGGACTACAACGAAGGTCGAAGCGAGGAGCGCATGGGCAAGGCGCTCTCCCAGGGAGGCTATCGTCAGAAAGCCTTCGTCATGACCAAGATCGACGGCCGGACCAAAGATCTCGCCGCGAACCAGATCGACACCTCGCTCCAACGTCTCAAGGTCGACCACATCGATCTCCTCCAGCACCACGAAGTCCTGCGTTACGACGACCCCGACCGCATCTTCAACGAGGGTGGCGCCATGGAGGCCGTCCTCGAAGCGAAACAGGCAGGAAAGGTCCGGTTCATCGGATTCACCGGTCACAAAGACCCCCGCATCCACCTCCACATGCTCGATGTCGCCAAAGAGCGCGGCTTCCACTTCGACACCGTGCAGATGCCCATCAACATCATGGATGCGCACTTCCGCAGCTTCTCTCAACTCGTCGTCCCGCGCGCGATCGAGGAGAAGATCGCCGTCCTCGGCATGAAGAGCCTGGGCGACAAAATCTTTCTGAAGAGCGGCGCCGTCCAACCGATCGAGTGCCTCCATTACTCACTCAACGTCCCCGTGGCTGTCCTGATCACCGGCATCGATAAAAAAGAAATCCTCGACCAGGCCTTCGCCGCCGTAAAGTCCTTCCGTCCCATGAATGAGGTTGAGGTCGCCGCGCTCATCTCCAAAACACAACAGGTCGCGATAGCAGGGAAGTACGAGTTGTTCAAGACCACATCGCACTTCGACACCACGGCGCGACACCCGGACTGGCTGGGAACCGACGCCCCGGCGGTCCAGAAACTAGCCCCGCAGCTCCCCGCATAGGAGCCTGTTGAAAATACTCCGTTTAGCTTGTTGAAAATGCTTCGTTTTTGCTTGTTGAAAATGCTCCGTTTGCTTTGAAAATGCTCCGTTTTGCTTAAGGGCACGGCTTCAGCCGTGCCGAAAATGCTTTATTTTGCATTGCGATTTTAGCCGCTGAGGTACGCCTTTCGCCTTCCGCTTTTGTCTTTCAACAAGCTCCGAGAGCAAATTACCTGTCGGTGCATAGGGAGCCACAGGGATCGACGCCGTTTTCTCCCAAGGAAACGGCTCTACACGAATTTCCCGCTCCATAGCAACAGCTAATTCGCTACAGCCCCTCGTGTCAGAGTTTTCTGGCCAGCCCTGGCGCATCTACCCCACCCATTTCGTAGAATAGGAACTGAGAGTGGTTCAGCGGCACACCGGCACTATTTTCTTCTTCTTGAGAAGCTAACTTGCTTTGATCGAAGATTTTGCGGGTAGCAACCCACTGAATTTGGAATTCTTCGGCTCCTGGGTACCCCGAAAGCGGATCTGGATCCAGTCCTAAGTGCAATGTTTCTAAGACTTTGCCCCAAATGAAGGGGAGGGGTGGGGGAGACCCGTGCGTCGCAGTCGATGGCCAATCAAGTAGCTGCAAGCCAGTCCCCTTCCTACCGGTCCTCCACCTCGGTCGGCAGACGTCCCGTAATCGGCGAGCAGCACGTCGTCCCGCTCGGCGCAAACTCCATAAACTCCACCCGCGTCAGGTCCGGATCGTAGACATTCAGCTGGACCTTGCCGTCGCGACCCATCTGCGTCTTCCCGCAGTTCGGGCCCTCGCACCCGTTCCGCCTGAGCGCCCCGACCGCATCCTCCATGTGCGCCACACCCAGCGAGAAGTGGTCCGCACCTCCCATCCGGTGCAGATCCGCATCCGCCGGAACGTTCAGCATGTACTCCAGCCAGTCGGTCCCGTCCGGCACCTGCAGACTCCTCCAGTCCGTCCGCTCCGGCGTCATCCCCCCGTGCCACAGGGGCGAGAACCCCAGCACCCCCCGATAGAACCGGTCCTCCGCCTCGCTGCTCCTCACCACAAACCCGGCATGGATGATCCGGTGCGAAGCGGCGCCGGCCGGGGCGGCAACCACCTTCTCGGAACCCGTCTGGATGAACTCGATCAGGTTCCCCTCCGGATCGCGCACGCCAAACCGTCCATGAGCCAGCGGCTCGGTGACCGCAACGCCGTGAGCCTCCAGATACCGCAGGAGCCCGGCCGCATCCCGCGTGGTAAACCCCACCGCCGCCATCCGCGCCGGCGGCGCCGGGGCCGGCAGCGGCGCCACCTCCACCCACTGGAGCGCATTCACCGGGTACGTCGCGACACCCCCCACCACCTGCTTCCGCAAACCCAACGTCCCATAGAACCGCTCCGTCGCCGCCGGATCAGCCGCATACACCCGGGCAAACGCAACCCCGGTGATCGCCGGTCGCTTCATCCCCTCGGTCGACCCCTGCCCCCACCCCACCACCCCGGCCAACATCCAGCCCCCCACCACCCCCACCCGCACCCGTATGCCCATGAGCGAAACTTAGACCACGGAGGCATGTCCGGTCAAAAGAATTCATCCAAGCGCATGCGCGCCGATATCCCGTCGGTACTGCATCCCCTCGAACTGGATCTTCCCCAGCGCGCGATATACCTTCGCGAGCGCGTCCTCCAGTCCCAGCTCCGACTCAGCCGCGACCGCTAGCACCCGACCTCCGGTCGTCACGATCTCACCGTCCTTGAACGCCGTACCGGCATGGAAGACAAGGGCGTCTTTCCCCACCTGGTCAAGCCCCGAGATCACCTTGCCAACCTCAAACTTGCCCGGATATCCGCCACTTGCGGCCACTACACAAGCGCTCGCCCCTGGCTTCAACTCCACCTCAAAACCCTCCGGTATGCCGTCGACCGCCGCCTCCAACACATCCAGCAGCGGCGTCTTGAGTCGGAGTACGATCACCTCCGTCTCCGGATCGCCCCACCGTGTGTTGAACTCCAGAACCATCGGCTGCACGGTCCCGTCCCCCACCGGAACGAGCATCATCCCGCAGAACAGCACGCCCCGAAACGGCTCTCCCTCCGACCGCATCCCGTCCACGACGCGCTGAGCCACCTCCCGCGTGAGCCACTCCCGCATCTCCTCCCCCATCAACCGATCCGTCGAATAGGCCCCCATGCCACCCGTGTTCGGCCCCGTATCCCCCTCCCCCACCCTCTTGTGGTCCCGTGCCGCCGCAATCGGCACGGCCCGAACTCCGTCGCACAGTGCAAAGAAGCTGAGCTCCTCGCCATCCAAAAACTCTTCCAGCACTACTTCAGTCTCGGTGAATCCCAACATCGCGCCCGAGAACATCTCCCCCGCGGCCGCAAGGGCCTCCAGGTGCGTCCGGCAGATCACAACCCCTTTGCCTGCTGCGAGGCCGCTCGCCTTGACGACAACGGGAACGCTGAATTGCCGCAGCTCTTCCCGCACTTCGTCCAGGGTGGTGCAGAGCGCATACGCCGCCGTCGGGATCCCATGCCTGCGCAGGAAATCCTTGGCGAAAGCCTTGCTTGTCTCAAGCTTCGCGGCGCCCTGAGTCGGCCCAAACACCCGCAGCCCAAGCTGGGTCAATTCATCTACCAGACCAAGCGACAGAGGCACCTCCGGCCCAATCACGACAAGGTCCGGCGCCTCCGCCTGCACGATGCCCGCGGTCTCGGCAACATCGCTCAAATCGACAGGGAGACAGCGTGCCATGGCCGAGATCCCCGCGTTACCCGGAGCACACACGACCTCGCGCACTCGCGTCGATCGAAGTAAACCCGATACCAGGGCGTGCTCGCGTCCACCGGCTCCGATCACCATTACCTTCAAGCCACTATCCCCCAGAAACGCGATAGCGCCCTCCATGCCCACCTATACTGAAGGCAAGCAGATCCCAAGAGCGATGAAAGGTAAAGATCAGAAAGAATGGAAGAGTTGCATCCATCGGCCGCGAGCAGGGCCATTCCTCCCGAAGACGCCGCCTCCGCGCCACTCGCAGCCGCCGCCGAGAGTAGCGGCGCGCCTCCGCGCAGATCCCTCTTATCCTTTCGCCGGCACGAGATTTGGAGCTACTTCGGCCCCGCCTTTGTCGCCTCCGTAGCCTACATCGATCCCGGCAACTTCGCCACCAACATCCTCGGAGGCAGCCTCTTCGGGTATCGCTTGCTCTGGGTTCTGCTTTGGTCGAATGCGATGGCCATCCTGATCCAGTATCTCTCGGCCAAGCTGGGCATCGTCACTGGCCTCACGCTTCCGCAGAACTGTCGAAAACACTTTTCGCGCCCAGCCACGATTGGCCTCTGGGTCGCCGCGGAGATCTCCGCGATCGCGACCGATCTAGCCGAATTCCTGGGCGCTGCTCTTGGCCTCGATCTCCTGGTAGGACCGGCATTGCAAATGCATGGGCTCTCTCCCGCGCAGTCGCTCTTGGTCGCCGCCCTGATCTCAACCGTGGCAGTCTTCGGAATCCTTGCGCTCGACCTCGCCGGCTTCCGCTCGTTCGAGCGCGGCATTATGGCCTTTGTCGGTGTTATCGGTGTCTGCTACGGCTTCGAGGTCTTTCTCGTACACCCGAATTGGAAACTCGCGCTCTTTTCCACACTGGCCCCTACGCTGGACCCACACGCACGACGAGCATCACTGTACGCCGCCGTCGGCATGCTCGGAGCCACGGTCATGCCGCATGTCATTTACCTCCATTCAGCACTCGTCCAGCCTCGCCTTGCGAAGCTTCCCCCGGCCGGTAAAGCAGGTATCTCGAGCGTGCTCCGCAGGTATCTGCATCTCGAACTCATCGATGTCTTCGTTGCAATGAACGGAGCTTGGCTCATCAACTCCGCCATGATCGTGATGGCGGCCGTCGCGCTTTCACGAAGGGGAATGGCCAACCCTGTCCCACCGACGATCCAGGATGCTTATCACACTCTCGGCCCTCTGCTCGGACCCGCTGCGGCGGTTGTCTTCGCCGTAGCCCTCCTCTGCTCAGGGCTGTCGTCGTCCACAGTCGGCGTTATGGCCGGGCAGGTCATCATCGAAGGATTTCTTGACATAAAGTTTCCGATCTTTCTCAGACGCCTGATCACCGTCCTACCCGCGCTTGCTGTCATCGCGCTCGGCCGTGATCCACTCTCGATTCTGATCGATTCCCAAGTGCTGCTTAGCTTTACCCTTCCTGCCGCTCTCATCCCTTTGCTTCTGCTCACAAACCGGTCAAGCGTGATGAGGGAATTCGCGAGCGCCCCCCGTACCAGGATTGCGGGCTGGACGGCTGTCACAATCATCGTGAGTCTGAACGGCATCCTCCTCGCCCAACTCGCTTTGCAGCACTAACATGTCAGCACAACGTGATCAAAAAAGAGGGACTGGATCTGCCCGATTCAAGCATCTCTGCTCCGCCTCTTCCAAACAGGCTTGATGCGCGTTCGCCACCGTTCATCAAGCGCAATCAGGGTCCAGTCGACACGCGCGTCGAAACAACGAAGGATAGTCTCAGTCGCCGGGTGAATGCGCAGCGCCGGCGCCACCAGATACAGATGCGGAGGTTCCGAGGAGAGACGTGTCTGCGGGAAGTATCCATGTCGCTGCAGATCGCCAAGCCCCGTACTGGAGTCGATATTTGCGAGGTGATGGTAGCGTACGCGGATCCAGTAATCCAACCCTTGAAGGGCCAGATGCAAATCTTCGTCGGCCTTCAACTCGATCACGGCGAGCCGACAATCAACCCTCACTCCGAGCAGGTCCAGCATCCCGCGATCCAGGCTACTGCCGGCGCCGGTAAGGGCTGGCACCTGGGAGTACACCGGCTCATCGAGTAGACGCGCATCGAGGGCCGACAAGTTCCGTCGAACGGAACTTTCCATCCAGCGTTCCGTCTGCATGCGAAACAGCGGGTCCCGACCACCGGGCCCAGTGCCGCGTTCCCGCTCGACTTGTCTTCGCGCAAAAAGAGTGTGGACGAGCTCTCGCAATCGAGGTTCGGTTGCCGAGGTCAGATGTGTCTCGTTTTCCCCGGAGCCGACCGTGATCTCAAGCTCGCGATTAAACGTCTGCCCCCCAAAGCCGGAACGAATACGGGCAAACTCCAGACCATGGAACAAGAACGCCAACTCGAAATTGGAGCGCACTCGCATCTCGAATCCGGCAGGAGCGTGAACCTCACCCAGGAATTGGGCGAGGCTGAGCGACTCGGACCTGTGCTCCTGTCCCGATTGCCCCCGAACATGTGAGGCGCGGTGATGCTCTCCACCTACAGCACAGCCATCCCCATCGGCACTCGAAGCGGCCGATGGAAGCAAGGAGAGCACCCGCGGGATTGCCTGTCCAAAGCGTTCCCAGGTGGCCGGCATATCGGGAGCCCGGACCAGCCTGGTCGCAAGATTTCCATGATCCGCCGGATCGCGTACCCCAATTCGCTCGGTCCGCTCGTCCATCTCGAAGAGCTCCATGACGCCAATCCGTTTATCGATCCAAGCCAGCCGCGAGAGCGTCGTGGCTGCCGTTCCAGACGGCACAATCAGTTTGAGGCCAAGGTAACGGTAGCGGCCGTCGCCCACTTCGCGGCAGTGCGCCAGCCAGAGCAGACCCACGGTGAGGATTCCATCCACAGTCGATTGAGCTTCCGCCTCACTCGTTCCCACCACACACCAGGCCTGCCTTCCGCGTAGAAGCGTACCTCGGGCGTAAGCCGGTCCAAACGAACGTTCGAGATCCATCGCGGAGCGAAAGCCGTGCGTCCGCCAATCGGGAGATTCGCGTTCCAGGACTCGTTGCAGCACGCGAAGATACTGATGGCGAACTCCCTCGCGCATCGACGGCAGGCGTCGGCCATCCTCGGCAACCAACTCTAGGTTCTGCGGAACCTTGCTTCCGAGACGTGTCGTCCCAAGACGCAAGACGTGCTTACGCCTTGTGAACGACGTCAACGTCCTTACCACGTTGCCCTTGTCGCTCCAAACCTGCAGCGTACATCGATCTCCTTTGTCGGTTACAGCCCACCTAGCTTCGCTCAGGTCAAAGAGTAGGCGCCCATCCTGCCAAACCATGGCCGTCGAATTTTCTGTCAGGAAAGCTTCAACAACGCGACCGATCTCGGACCCTATCTGCTCATTGTCCAAGCTCATCTACCTCGACCACATGCTACGTTGACAATATCTACGTCGGCTGTAGCACTTCCGAAGCACTCGACACGGTCCTTTCCCCGGAAGGGAAATCTGTCAGCCTTGAGGCAAAGCGGCCACGCTTTCAGGCCGGACGCGGAGTCCCGATGCGACTTCGGACGCACCCTCGACTTGTTCGTCCACTCTTTTCCTGCGCCTCCAAAGAACGTCGAATCGAGGTTCTTTTGCCATACCGGTGGCGCATCTACCCTTCTCCATTGCGTAAAATAGAACGTAGAGTCGTTCGATAGCGCGCACGCTGCCACTCTCTCGCTACCGAGAAGCTAACTCACATGGATCGAAGATTTTGCCGGTAGTGACAGACCTACTTTGGGACTTTTCAGACTTTGAGCACCAGGTCTGGGAGCACCGGGTCTGGGTCTGGGAGCACCAGATCTGGGTCCGATCCCGATCTAAGCGCAATGTTTCCAAGACTTTGCACCGAATAAGGGGGGGGTGGGGGGCGGATACGCTGCATAGCCAGGTAGCCGGAGAGGCCTCGCCGGCTGCGCAATTCCTATCGGTCCTCTACCTCGGTTGGCACCCGTTGCGCAAGAGCGTGAGCAGCAGGAGATATCGCAGACACCGCACCTCGCTCCGTACGTCTATCCTTCAGGTACGGCTCGTGCGCAGGGGGGCACGAGGGTGTATCCCCATTGATCTGGAGGTCAATAAGATGAGATTGCAGCTCGTGATTGTCCTCGGTCTTCTTGCCGCGTCACCCTTCTCGATGGCCCTTAGAAGCCCACTGGAGTTGGCGCCAGAGCAAGACTCTTCGAAAGCTTCCGAGGGCTTCGGTCCGTTAGATCCAGCTCCCCCTACAAATATTGCTCCAGAGGAAATCATCAAGCGCTTTGGGGAGCGAGAAGCAGCTTTCGCCCAGGCGCGCCAGAGCTACGCTTTTCGGCAGACCGTGAAGGTGCAGACCATCTCCGAGGACTCCGGCAAACCCGACGGAGAGTACCAGCAGATCACCGATGTCCTCTTCAACAAGGACGGTCGTCGTGAAGAGCACGTCGTCTTCGCTCCCCAGAACACCCTCGAGCGCGTCATGATGTCTCCGGCCGACTTTCAGGACATCGAGCACCGCCTCCCGTTCATCCTCACCACCAAGGATCTCCCGGAGTACGACGTCACCTATCTCGGCCGTCAGAAGGTCGACGACCTGAACACCTACGTCTTCTCGGCCGGCCCCAAGGTCCTCGAAAAAGGCAAGCGCTACTTCCAGGGCAAGGTCTGGGTCGATCAGCAGGACCTCCAGATCGTGCTCGTCAACGGAAAATCCGTCCCTGACAACAAGAAGAAGGGCCAGGAAGACCTGTCGCCACCCTACAGCACGTACTACGAACAGATCGACGGCAAGTACTGGTTTCCCACCTACACCAAAGCCGAGGGCGACCTGCACTTTTCCGGCGGCAGCGGCTACCTGAGCCCGACCGTTCATCTGAAGACCATCGTGAAATACACCGACTACAAGCGCTTCCGTGCTACCAGTCGAATCATCTACAACGGCGAAGATATTACCGATAACGGCGCGAACCCTGACTCAGACACAAAACCGACCAGCCCAGCACCGGCGAGCGCTGCGCCACCCAAGCAAACGACACCGCCCGAATCATCGAAGTAGGCGGCTGATTACTTCACACGTCCAGAGTCCACGTTCACCATCAATGAGCTCTCATCTACCGCCTCGAAGTCCGATCCCTTGATCGACCGGAGCCGATGCAGATCCGCATCGCTCCACCGCTCATCCGGCTCACCCGTCAGATACCAGTTGCTTCCGTTGTCCGCCAGAAACATCCCGTACCTTTTCAGCGCGGTCAGGATCACGCGATCCGCTTTTGGATAGTGCGAGATATCCACGCCCGCTTTCAGTCGAAACCGCACACCGAGCGGCGGATAGCTCGCATCGACGATCTTTGAAGCGAAGTGCCGGCCTGGCCATACGTACGCTCGCTGCGTCTTCACTGCGGTAAAACGCAGCGCATGGTGGATCTCCCCCGCCGCAACTTCGTCGTACCGCACCAGTCCCGGCAAGATCGGCAGACCTGCCGCGTCGGCTGAAGTCTTACCCGCCTCTCGTAGAGCGTTACTCCTCAGATCCCACTTCGCTCCGGACCCGGCCCTCCACCCACTTCCATCTTCCTTCCATTCCGCGGCAAACACCTCGTACAATACACATTGGTCCTTATCTACAACCACGATGTGGCGATCTCCCCCCGGGTCGCTTCCGGCTCCCTCAACACGGGCGTCGGCCGCAATCGGGTAGTCTTCGCGATCGCTGTCCTCGGCGTATTCAAACTCCATCTTGGTCCGCGGCTGGTTGCCCTCTACCACCGTTACGGGGATGCCATTTCCTGGCGCACTTCCGAAGGCGGCAAAGAGGCCCGTTGTGGCGCCGATCCTCGAGATATACGCCTCCGACCGCGGGTCCCGCTTCAAACCGTCAATGGGCGTGTTCCAGACATTGTCCGCCGGGAATACCGGACACCCGGCAACGGTCGGCGCGCCCGCTCCCGGGGCCGGGCCCCCCGCGCTCTGCCCCACCCCGATCACCAGCCCAACCATCACCACTCCAGCAAACCGCATGTGCCCTCAGCCGAACCAGAAGCTAACAACCACCGCCCTAAGCCGCTGTCTCGGACTCGAAATAGAGATACTTCCGCCAAGCCGCGTCCGCACTTCCGATCATTCGCATGATATGCCGGCTGGTGTGCAACGAGAACGGGCGGGGTTCCCGCAACAGCTTCATGTCGCTCAGCTCATGCAAGAGCTGATTTCCCTTCCTCCGATTGCACTCATGGCAGCAAGCTACCAGGTTCTCCCACGTCGAAAGCCCTCCTCTCGATCTTGGAATCACATGGTCGAGCGTTAGTTCACCCGCCGTCAGCACCACTTGGCAGTACTGGCAGCAGTTCCGGTCGCGCAACAGAATGTTCTTGCGACTTAGCGCCCGCGTCTGGTGCGGGATACGCCGATACTCCAACAGCCGGATCACACTCGGCATAGCTACGGTCAATTTTTGCGCATGAAGGGCAGTTCCTTGCTCCTCCTCCGTTCGCGCGACACCTTTCAATACAAGGACCAACGCCCGCCGGGCCCCACAAATATTGATCGGCTCGTAACTAGCGTTCAGCACCAGCACCGGCGTTTGCATGGCGGGCTGCCGGAAGACTCCGGCCCGCACTTCGAGCTCGGTCTGCACGCCACGTCCGTTGGCATGTCCCGCATGTCGGCTGGCTGGCGTCCTTTGCTTCCGTAACTTAACCGATTGCATGATCTCTGCCTCCAACCTTGCTTGTGAAGTGTGTATTACCTGCTCACCTGACCTGCTCTGGAGGTGTCTGTGTCCAAGTTGCCACATCAGATCTGTTGCCGTCCCAGGCCCCGACCGCCTCGGTCTGCGCTCGGGCCAGCGTTGCTACGTAGACACGTTGAGCACCGGCTCTGCGGAGCACGCGCGCGCACTCCCGAACTGTCGCTCCGGTGGTGTAGATGTCGTCGATAAGAAGTACGTTCGCTTCGCACACCGTCTGTGGCTTGATCACAGCGAACGCACCGCGCACATTTGTTCGACGCGCTTTTGGCGCCAAGCCAAATTGGCTTTCGGTCTGCTTCACCCGACGCAGCACGCCATGGGCGGAACGGAGATTCAGATTGGGCCGACGACCGCGCAACGCGCGCATCGCAGCCTCGGCCAGCACCTCCGCCTGATTGAATCGTCGTTCGGCATGCCTGGCCCGAAACAAAGGAACCGCAACGACCAGCAGCTCTTGCCCGTCAAGCCCCGCCGAGTCACCGAGCATCGCGATCGTCTCCGCGAGTGCCTCTCCCAACACCCCAGCCAAGGCCCGCATACCGTCGTACTTAAGCAGGTGCAGCATCTCTCGCAGGGCACCCTCGTAGACGCCGTAGGCCATCGCTTGGAGGAAATCCGGAGGCAGTCTTCGGCACGGCGTACACACCATTCCGGATGTGCCATATCCGCCGGCAAAACGCGCGCTTTCCATCCCGAGCGCCTCGCCGCAAACCGGGCACAGGAGCCCTGTTTGCGGTTGAAGTCCGGCAACGCACATCTCGCAAACTGGAGAAATCGCCAGACGCGACAAAGGACCGCCGCACACTCGGCAGTCCGCGGGAAAGATGGTCGTCGCCAGAGTGTCTAGGATTGTCCGAGCTGCTCGCTCTGGCGTGCGCGCTGTACTTAAATGCCGTGGATTCTCTGGCCTGAAGTCACGTCCAAGGCCGTGTGCTTGCGTGGTGTTCGCTCCGGGGCCCGGTGGCCCGCCCGCCTCCGCCTGACCTCCGCGCAACCTCTCGTTTAGGCTTTCGCTGAAAGCTCACCTCACACAAGGGGTGCTCCAGGCCCTAGAGCCGCACCGTTGCACCGGATTATATCCTTACACTCGCGTCGCCGCTACCAAGAAGCGCCGCCGATCACCCAGCGCGTCCCTCAAACCACCGACCATCCTTGCCCCATTGCGCTCTTCTCTATGCGTTCCAAACAGAGCCCATTTCGGCGTGAGAACGCTGCTCAATCACCTGTGAATTCTGATGACGATCGTAGCTGGCAGCGATGAACTCACGGAAGAGAGGATGAGGTTCAAGCGGTTTCGATTTGAACTCGGGATGGAATTGGCAACCAAGGAAGAACGGGTGGGCGGGAATTTCGATGATCTCTACATAAGTGGAATCAGGAGTGGTGCCGGTGATGCTCAATCCAGCCCCTGTAAGTACGGGCTCGTATTCGCGATTGAACTCGTAGCGGTGACGGTGACGTTCAGAGATGTCGAGTTTGCCGTACGCGCGAGCAGCAAGTGAGCTTGGTTCAAGAGTGCACTCCCATGCCCCCAGGCGCATCGTGCCGCCCATCTCTTCGACACCGGTGAGTTCACGCAGCTTGTAGATGACTCGAAAGGGCGTGCTGGAGTCGAATTCGCTGGAGTTCGCACCCTTCAGGCCGCATACGTTGCGAGCGTACTCAATGGACGCCGTTTGCATGCCAAGGCAGATGCCGAAAAAAGGGACTTCGCGCTCGCGGGCGTAGCGTATTGCGTTGAGCATGCCTTCGATACCCCGCTTGCCAAATCCGCCGGGGACCAGAATGCCATCGAAGTGGCTCAGCTGAGCCTCATAGTCACGGTTTGGACGGCCTTCGTCATCTGTGGTCTCCAGCCCCTCAGCTTCGATCCAGCTGACGCGAAGTCGCAGATTGTGGGCGAGAGCGCCATGAACTAGCGCCTCCTTCAAGGACTTGTAGCTGTCTTCATACTCGACGTACTTGCCGACGATCCCGATCGAGACTTCATCTCTGGGATTGTAAGCACGCTCCACCAGGGCACTCCAGCGGGTGAGATCGACTCCGGGAGCTTCCAACCGGAGGTACCGAAGAGCCAAGGTGTCTACCCCCTCAGCAGCAAAATTGATCGGAACCTCATAGATGGATTCAACATCGCGGGCAGCGATGACAGCTGCTTCTTCGACATTGCAAAAAGCTGCAATTTTATTGCGCATCTCACGGGAAACGGCGCGATCAGTGCGACAAAGGAGGATGTCGGGCTGTATGCCTATGCTCAACATTTCCTTGACCGAGTGCTGGGTAGGTTTGGTCTTGAGTTCCTGGGCGGCGGCAATCCATGGGATGAGCGTTACATGAACAAAAAGAGTATTGTCACGGCCGAGATCCTGGCGCATCTGGCGAATCGCTTCAAGAAACGGCAGCGATTCTATGTCGCCGACCGTACCCCCAATTTCAACAATAGCGACCTCGCTGTCAGCGCCGATCTTCCTCATCGCGTTCTTGATCTCATTGGTCACGTGCGGGATGACCTGAACAGTTTTACCGAGGTAGTCACCCCGACGCTCCTTCGTGATGATCTGTTCGTAAATGCGACCGGTCGTCAAATTGTTATCGCGGGTGAGGCGGGCATGAGTGAACCGCTCATAGTGGCCGAGGTCGAGGTCAGTCTCGGCACCATCGTCGGTGACAAAGACTTCACCATGCTGAAAAGGAGACATGGTCCCTGGATCGACATTAAGATATGGGTCAAACTTCATCAGATTGACCTTGAGGCCGCGCGCCTCAAGCAGACAGCCAATCGATGCTGCAGCCAGCCCCTTGCCGAGCGAGGACACGACTCCGCCGGTTACAAAGATGTACTTTGCTGGCATCTCCGCCTCCGTACTTTCAGCTTTTGCATTTGAGCGTGCAGGATAGGCACAATCAAGTGTATCGCAGCATTTCAGAAATGGGTCCTGTTGTTGCGATCGCCAGAGTGGCCGGGACGGAATGATGGAAGAAGATTCTATGCGTCTGCACTATAGTGTGGTTGGACGGTGATTCAGTATGCTGGACAGGCTATTGATAGCGGGGCAGCGTTGGTGGATGGACCGTCTTTACGGAACCGCAGAGCGGAGCGGGCGAATGCGGGCACGTCCGAAGCACCTGCTGATAGGCGAGCGCGGGGAGCGGGAGGCGCTATTCCATCTGCAAAAAGAAGGATACACAGTAGTTGCCCGGCGGTGGACAAGCCCGAAGGTGCGTGGTGATGTCGACCTGATCGCTTGGGAGAGCGATTGGTTGTGCTTTATTGAAGTGAAGACGCGGTCGCAACGGAATGTGCTCGACCCAGCTGAGGCGGCAGTCGATCGCGAGAAACAGAAACGTCTACACAAGCTCGCAACGGCATATCTTCGAGCCTTTCCGGAAAGGGGGAGACGAAACATCTCTGTGCGGTTCGATGTCGTCTCCGTCTATCTGGAAGGCGCTCGACCGGCATTCGAACTCTTCCGTGGAGCATTCCAACCACGTTGAAGGGGCCGCTGTCGATCTCGCGCTGAGTATCTCAGGGAATCAGAGGGCCTATGGAGGAAATTAGAGGGCTATGGAATGACATTGTTGAATGCACCAAGGTATGACGAACGAGGTGAACGGAGAAAACTCGGGGCTCTGGTGGGCTTGGGCGTACTGCTAGGACTCGCAGTACTGCTGGGGGTAGGTGGATATCTCCTGGGCCATGGCTGGTTCTTTTCGAACTTGCCCGCCGAACACCGGGTGAACTCGTTCTTCACGGCCCTTGAAGCCAAGGACTATAACAAGGCTTACGGCATTTGGATGAACGACCCCGCGTGGCAGCAGCATCCGTCCAAGTATGACTACACCCTCCAGCGCTTCACCGACGACTGGACGACGGCGAGCAGCGTCGGGCCGATTACGTCGCATCACGTCGACATCTCAAAGACGGATGGAACCGGAGCTTTTGGGACCGGTATCATCGTGGCAACGCGGGTAAATGGCAACCACAAGCTGTTTATGTGGTATGAGCGCAAAGATGGCACGCTAACCTATCCCGCACCGCACGAGTTGGAGTACAACTAGTACCGCGCCTCAGAGGCGGAGATAGAACGTGATCGATGGGCCCACCAGGATTCGAACCTGGAACCAAAGCATTATGAGTGCTCTGCTCTAACCATTGAGCTATAGGCCCTAAATAGATCGCATAGGTGGCCGACCGCAGGTCAGTTACTATACAAGGTTGAACACGATCGCCAGCCATAAGGTAGAGCGGCTGAAATAAGCATGCTTATGTATGACCAGAAGGAGACGGTCCGATCATTTGTGGTTGGTGCTTCCGGGGGTTACGTTGGAATCTTCAGGAGCGGAAGGGTTCAGGTGACCAAGGGCATTTTCTGGCGTGTCAGAGCGAACGGCAGTCTGACCGGGGCCAGCAGTAGAAGGATTCCCGCCATGATATCCGGACGGCTCTTGAGCAGCTGAAGTCGGGCTGGGTGGACTTGTTTGAGGCGGTGATTGGGTCTTGTTGGGTTCTGGCATGATGAAATCTCCGTGGTGATACGGCAAACGCGTGCTTGCAGTCGATCGCCTCAGCTCGGCTGTTCCCGCTGGAAAGGACCCTGCGGTGCTGAAGCCACACTGCGGCAGATCCGTTAGACTATATCAACTGACCTGTCCGGTCGCCAACGTGCTTGGCGCCGGAGGTCTGGTCCGCTGGTCCATAGAGCATAGATGAAACGTTGGTCGTCGTGAAAGCAGCATTGCTGAGATGTATAGGAGTGACTCGGGGCCGGCTACCGTGTTTGGCTTTTCTGCTCATGGTGAGCGGAGCGGCGACTGGCGGGTCTGCACACGCGCAAGGAACCGTCGCGCCTTCTGCTCCCATAACCTCGCCGACGTCGATGGCGACGGGCCAGAGCGCAGCCACGGTGGGCAGTCCGGATGCTGCTTACGGACGAGTGCAGCAGGGTCAAGGGGCCGCAACAGGAACAGTGAACCCATATGGGGGGCTTACCTCGCCTCGGCCATCTTCTCAGTCGGGTGATCAAAATCAAGCAGTTGAGCGCAATCAAGCAGCTGAGCGCAATTCGGTGCGTAGGGACGAGATCGGTCAACGCCGCCAGGATCCTCTGACAGAATTTCAGTTGCTGGTCGCAACGAGCACTGGGCGACAGCTGCCAATCTTCGGAGCCGCGATGTTTCTGCAGGTTCCTTCGACCTTTGCGCCTGTGGACGATATCCCAGTAACGCCAGATTACGTCGTTGGCCCAGGCGATGAACTTCGTCTCCAAATCTGGGGACAGATCAATCAGCAGGGATCGTATGTTGTCGACCGTACAGGAGCAATCTCGATTCCACAGCTGGGGGTCGTTCATGTAGCAGGCGTTCGATTCTCCGACCTTACGGAGTTTCTGCGGCGGCAATTCGGGCGCGTGTATCGGAACTTTGACCTGAACGTGAACATGGGTCAGCTCCGATCGATTCAGGTCTTCGTTGTTGGCCAGGCCCGGCAGCCTGGTAGCTACACGATAGGATCGCAGAGCACATTGCTGAATGCGCTGTTTGCCTCGGGTGGACCGCTGCCGCAAGGTAGCCTGCGCGACATACAACTGAAGCGCGGCGGCGCAACTGTGGTGCACTTCGATCTGTACGATTTGTTGTTGCGCGGAGACAAAACGAGGGATGTTCCACTTCAGCCCGGCGATGTGATCTTTATCCCGCCAGTGGGACCACAGGTGGCGTTAGTAGGAAGTGTGAACAATCCGGCAATCTATGAATTGCGTGGAACGACGACGGTTGAGACACTGCTGTCTCTGGGTGGAGGTGAGACCAGCCTAGCCTTAGGTTCGAGTATCAGACTGGAACGCATCTACGAACACACCATGCGGTCTGTTGTCGATCTAAGTTCCGTGCAGGCGCGAAGCGCGGTGCTTCAGGCTGGAGATATGGTCCTAGTGCTATCGATTATGGATCGCTACAAAGATGTAGTCACGTTGCGCGGCAACGTGGCAAATCCGGGCCGGTATGTGTGGCGTCCTGGGATGCGGATAAGCGATCTGATTCCAAGCAAGGACGCCCTAGTGACGCGCAGTTACTGGGAGAAGCGCAATCAGCTTGGACAACCGACGGCCGAATTGGGGCCCTTGCCTGACGCGAGAGGCGAAGGTTCTCTTCAGGTGAACGGCAGTGCACTGAAAAACGTAGCACCCGTAAGTACACCAAATGGCGCAGACCAAAGCCCGGAGGGCAAATTGGCTGCAAGTACAAACGGAACACCACGCCGAGGTTCGACTTTAGCCGCGGATGCCGGCGGCAATTCAGTCGGAGCGGCACTGGCGGAGAACTCTGGTCTGTTTGCGGCCAAGAACGACGTTGTCCTGAGCGCTCCAGACATCAACTGGAGCTACGCGGTTATAGAGCGTCAAGATCCGGTCAATCTAAAGACAACTCTATTTCCCTTCAACTTGGGGAAAGTTGTACTTGACAGAGATTCGGCGGCAAATCTGGAGTTGCTGCCCGGCGACGTAGTTACAATTTTTTCGACGTCGGATGTACGCGTTCCTACGTCTCAGCAGACGCGTTTTGTGCGACTTGAAGGTGAGTTCGTTGCAGCGGGCGTATATAGCGTCATGCCCGGCGAGACGTTACGACAGCTCCTGCTGCGGGCGGGCGGTTTGACTTCGGACGCGTACCTTTACGCCTCGGAGTTTACGCGTCAATCAACGCGACGCGTCGAGCAGCAACGATTACAGGAATACGCTGACGAACTTGAGGCGCAGGTATCTTCGGAGACGGCGAGCAACAACGCACGGGCTCTGAATGAGCGCGCTGTTGCCGCGTCGACAGCGAGCGCGGCTGACGCGCAAGCGGCGATTGCCCGGCTGCGGCGAACGGAGCCGATCGGGAGGATCGTACTCGAGTTAAAACCGGATAGCAGAGGAATTGAGAGTGTGCCCGATCTGTCGCTTGAAGACGGGGATCGGTTTGTTGTACCGCGGGTACCGGCTAATGTAAGCGTGGAAGGCCAGGTCTACAGCGCCAATGCGTTTCTGTTTGAGCGGGGCAAGCGAACAACGGACTACGTTCGACTTGCGGGCGGACCCGATCGGCAAGCAGACACCAGGAGAATGTTTCTTCTACGTGCGGATGGGTCTGTCTACAGCAGCCAGTACGGAAATGTTGGACGCGCACATCTATTTCCGGGTGACACCGTGGTCGTTCCGCCGCAGATCACGCGCCGTGCCGTGTTCCGAAACATCGTAGACGCGGCAACAATTGTCAGTCAGCTTGGAATTGGGATCGCAGCTCTAAGTCTCCTGCTGCCGTAACGTTCTTTTGAAGGACTGATTTGATGCACAGTGTCTCTACACAGCCGGTGCCGCCCCTTGAACTCGAAGATGAGAGCATCGATCTTCTTGAGCTCGCGGTTTTGTTCCTTGCGGAGTGGAAGACGGGCTTGCTTGTCGGTCTCCTGTTTTTCCTGCTCGGCGCGACGGCCACTTATCTCATCAAGCCGCAGTATGAGGCATATGCTTCCATGCTTCCACGCCAGAGCGCGGCGGAATCGAACAGCTTGGCGGCCATCTTCTCCGGCAAAAGCCAGGGCAGTGTGTACATCGGCCTGATGTCAAGCCGGTCGGTGGCCTATGACGTGATTGCTCGTGCCAATCTAATGCAAACCTATGGGTTTGCGAGCCGTGAAGCTGCCCGCGGGTTTTTGGCGGAGAGCGTCCGGTTCATCGCGGGAGGTGACTCGATCATCACGATTACCGTGAGAAACCGGGACGCCACGCAGGCGGCGAAGATCGCCAATGCGTACCTTGACGCTTTGCAGACGCAGCAGGAAACGATGGCGCTCTCCCAGGCAATTGGCCAGAGGCATTTCTTCGAGGTGCAGCTGAACAGTGAGAAGGGGGCGCTGGAAGAAGCTGAACAGGCGTTGAAGAAACAGCAAGAGATCTCCGGCGTGGTGCAAGTAGAGGCGCAGACGAACATTGGATTGAATGCGATTGCCGGGATTCGCGCGCAGATTACCGCGCTGCAGGTTCAACTCGCAGCTTTGTTGCAGAGCGCGACGGAACAAAATCCTCAGGTACAGACATTGCGCTCCCAGATTGGGCAGATGCAGACACAGGAGCGAGCACTGGAGAACGGGTCGACAGGCGGTGTGGGTGCTGCGGCACCGGCGGGAAAAATGCCAGGATTGAATCTTGAGTACGCACGAAAGCTGCGCGAAGTGCGGTATCACGAGGCTCTATTCAACGCATTTTCCACTCAGTATGAGAATGCTCGTCTGAGCGAGGCGGCGGGTGTTGACGCGTTTCAGGTTGTAGACCGGGCAATTCCGCCGGAACTCCGCGCTTACCCGCCACGACAGAACTACCTGATTTTAGCTTTTGCTTTCGCCGTGGTGGCGGGGTTCCTGGCAATTACGCTGAGGCTATTCTGGCGGAGACTTCAATCGGATCCAGGCCGGCGTGCGCACCTGCAAACTATCAAACGCAATTTTGGTCTGGTTCGGTAGAGCTTCATGCGATTCTCTGCACAGGAGCGCCGACATCCCCTGGCAACGCTGCTGTCGTTCCTTCTGTTGACATTCGTAGTGCTGTTTCCGAAGGGCGGTGTAAAGATTGCGGGGGTCCCTTTTACGTGGGGGTACCTGATACTCGGATTTTCTGCGGTAGTGCTTGCGGTGGTTCGATCTCTAAAAGGATCTCTCCGCTATTCTGTTGCCGTGCTGGCAGCTGCTGCTTCGTTGGTGCCGTTTCAGATCCTGTACTTATACAGTTACCGGCAGAACGGGGTGGACAGCCCGGGATACTCACTGGCAACCTTTGTGGGCTTTTTCTTGCTGCCTGCCGCATTCCTGCTGGTGTTTCAGGGATACTTGCCGTTGTTGGATCGTGGCGCTTTTGAGAGATATTTCTGTTTTTGCATCGTCGCGGCGGCGCTGTGGGGTATCTTTCTCTTCTTCTGGCACCCGGTGGTCGGCTCGTTCATCGAGATTCCATACCTTACGGTGAACGCGGACGACTACGGGCAGATTGAGTTGACCAAGCACATTGCGCGCGGGCGTTTCTCAAAGCTGATTTCGACCTATAACAATGGCAATGTATATGGGCTGGCGATGCTGATCGTATTGCCACTTTATGGCGTATTGGAACCAAAGCGATGGAAGAGAAATGCTCTGCGGTTTTCCCTGCTCCTGACGTTGTCGCGGACCGTATGGGCGGGATTGGTGATCGAGCAGATGTTATCCTTCGCCCCGGTGGCCGGCCGCTTCTCGCGCACTTTCCCGAAGTTGTATCTTGGGACTGCTACGCGGAAGATAATAGCCGTTCTGGCGACACTCGGCCTTATTTCTGTTGGATTGCTGTTGAACTCGTGGTCAATTAGCGTCTTCTTCGACCCAACGATCGGTGGAAGGTCTGGCGAGATCGGAAGCCTATCGACGACGACGTTTTTGCCTAGCTTGCCCCTGACTGGATTCAACGAACTGACGTACAACTCCGCGCTGCAGCATTACGGCTTTGCAGGTTTCTTCGCGGTAGTGCTTATCTTTGCGGGACCGATTTTGTATCTAGGGTGGGCTCCTCACGCTGTGCGCGACCCGACCCGGCGAGCAGCGGCAAAGGGATTGATACTGTACTCGATTGTGGCGGCGGTGGATGGGGCGACGAACCTGATCCCGGTGATGGCATTCTACTGGTTCACATACCTCACTCTGCTGTGCGGACTTCCTGGAAAACGTTCGGACGAAGGGGCATCGATGCGGTCGAGTTCGGGTTTGCCTGAGGACTCAGGCGCGGTGCCGGGCTTACTGGGCAGCTCGGCATCTTAATCCGCTAAACTCTAGCGATGGGCGGTCAACCGGCATTGCGTGACGAATCAGGAAAAAACGTGCGTGAGCTACGGCCCATTCTGGTAACGGGAGGTGCCGGTTTTATTGGATCCAATTTCGTTCTGGAGTTGATCGAGCGCGGGCTTGGTCCGGTCGTAAATTTCGACAAGCTGACGTATGCCGGAAACGCGCGCAATCTTGCTTCCGTCGAGGGGCGCGGAACGTACAAGCTGGTCTGTGGTGATATCTGTGATGCGGATCTGGTCGCTCGCGCGATGGCGGAGTACAAACCGCGGGCGGTGGTTCATTTTGCCGCAGAGAGCCACGTCGATCGCTCGATAACCGCGCCGGATTCCTTTGTTCGCACAAATATCGAGGGAACATTTACACTCCTGCGTGCCACGGACAGCTATCTCCGGGCCAGCGAAGCGGAACTGCGCCAAACATTCAGGTTTCTCCATGTCTCGACCGATGAGGTCTTCGGTTCGTTGGGCCTGGAGGAGCCGCCGTTTTGCGAGCAAACGGCGTACGCTCCCAATTCCCCGTACGCCGCGAGTAAGGCGGCGAGCGATCACCTGGTGCGGGCATGGGTGCACACGTATGATCTACCCGCGATCATCACGAACTGCTCCAACAACTACGGGCCTTACCAGCTTCCGGAAAAATTGATACCGCTGATGATTACGAATGCATTCGCGGGAATTCATCTGCCTGTCTATGGCGACGGCCTGCAAGTGAGGGACTGGCTTTACGTAAGCGATCATTGCAGTGCTCTGCGGGCCGTCTTGCAGCGCGGCCAGGTAGGGGCGACCTACAACATAGGCGGAGGGAACCAGAGGAACAATCTGGAGGTCGTCAGACTGGTGTGCGAGCTATTGGATACGATGGCTCCTCAGTCAAAATACTGTCCGCATATTCAGCTCCTGCAGCACGTTCCGGATCGCCCGGGGCACGACCGGCGTTATGCCATCGACGCGCGAAAGATCACGCGGGAACTCGACTGGCATTCTGAGGAGACCTTTGAGAGTGGAATGCGCAAGACAGTAGCGTGGTACCTCGCGAACCAGGCTTGGGTGCGGGACACGATAAGCGATGATCACCAAGGCTGGATCAAGGAGAAATACGGCCATTGCGTAGACCCATCGAGCCTTGGTTTAGAGCGTACGCAGTGAAAGGCATTATCTTGGCGGGAGGTTCGGGAACGCGACTATATCCGGTGACGCAGGCGATCTCGAAGCAGCTGCTTCCCATCTATGACAAGCCGATGATCTACTATCCGCTGTCGGTCCTTATGCTTACCGGATTGCGCGAGGTGCTTATCATCTCAACACCTGAGGACACGCCACGATTTCAGCAACTACTCGGGACGGGAGAGCAGTGGGGGCTGAGATTTGAGTATGCGGTGCAGACGTCCCCGGATGGTCTCGCGCAGGCCTTCCTGATCGGGGAAGATTTTCTGGATGGAGGAAGCTGTTGCCTTGTGCTGGGCGACAATCTTTTTTATGGGCACGAACTACAGAAGGTTCTCCGAAGGGCGGCCGCTAATCCGGACGGCGCGACGATCTTCGCCTATCCGGTGCTGGATCCGGAGCGCTACGGTGTGGTTGAATTCAACCAGGCCGGAGATGCCATCTCCATCGAAGAGAAGCCGACCTCGCCGAGATCGCGATATGCCGTTACAGGAATTTACTTCTACGATTCACAGGTAAGTTCAGTGGCCAGGGGCCTGAGGCCATCCAAGCGCGGCGAACTGGAGATCACGGATGTCAATCGATGGTATCTCACTCGCGGCCAGCTGCACGTGGAGGTTCTGGGGCGCGGCCTCGCCTGGCTCGACACCGGAACGCACGACTCTCTGTTGGAGGCTTCCATGTTTATCCACACCATCGAGCAAAGGCAGGGCTTAAAGATCGCCTGCCCGGAGGAGATCGCATTTCGGCTTGGATACATCTCCAGGGGGCAGTTGCAGGAACTCGCGGGGAAGATGGGAAACAGCAGCTACGGGCGGTACCTCTTGCAAGTGCTGTCCGAGAGGTTGTACTGAAGCACCTCTAGTATGCTTGCCGAGATGATCTTTTCAGAGTTCTGGGCGTGACCGGCGCCTGCACGATTGTCTCTCCCAATTATCTTGGGTTTGCCAGCACGCTGGCCTCCTCGTACCTCCAGCACCATCCTGGACACCGTTTCTTCGTGTTGGTAGTCGCTGACCTTTCGCGCGAGCAGCGAGCGTTGTTCGCAGGTGCGGCGTTCGAGCCCGTGGTGCTGGACCAGATCGGGCTTCACAATCTGCGGGACACAGCGATGCGGTTCGACTTGCTTGAAATGAATACCAATGTAAAGCCGACCTTTTTGAAGTACCTTTTCGAAAAGTTCGCGCTCGATCATCTCGTGTACCTTGATCCAGACATCTTTGTATACGCCCCGCTCTCCCCTGTCTTCGCGGCGCTGGATAACGGTGCAAGCGTGGTCCTTACCCCCCACATTACAAGTCCGATCCAGGATGACAAGCTACCTGGCGAGCAGGATCTGCTGTACAACGGAACCTACAATCTAGGATTTATTGCGCTGCGGCGTTGTGACACCGTGGGGCGTATGCTGCACTGGTGGGAAGAACGCTGTTTAACGTTAGGGTTTAGTGAGGGCAGAACCGGGTTGTTTGTTGACCAGAAATGGATCAATCTGGCTCCCGGAATGTTCGAAGATGTCGTGATCCTGCGACATGTCGGATGCAATATGGCGTATTGGAATTTGCATGAACGCATGCTCTCGCGCAAAGATTCTGAGTATTTTGTGAACGAAACGGAGCAGCTCTGCTTCTTCCACTTCAGCGGCATCGTTGTCGAGGATGGAGCCTCGCTGTCGAAGCATACCGACCGGTTCACGCTTGCGGACCGACCCGATCTTCAGGAACTGTTCGCGGAATACAGGCGAGTTTTGACACTGAACCGGAATGCCACATTAGAGAAGTTGCCGTACGGCTTCGACCGTCTCTCGGACGGTACGGTAATTACTCGGCTGGCCCGCAGAATCTACGCAAAGCATTCGGTCCGATGGAAGGGGCGGGACCCTTTTGATGCGAACGGCGAGTTCGCGAGGTTCGCACAAAGGCTGCATCTGGTCGCCGGAAAGTCGCCTTCTGGAAAAGTAACCTGGAAAGAGTTCAGTGCCGACGACCGGCGCGTTCGTACGATACACCGTGGGCTGAAGCTGGCTTTGCGTCTCTTAGGGCCAAATCGATACGAGTTGCTGATGCGATATCTCGCGCATGTGTCCATTCTGCGCAATCAGTCCGTGTTTCTGGATGAGCGTTGGAGATGAGCCCAGGCAAGACAAGGCGTGCTCTGATCGTCAAGTTCGGCGCGATTGGAGATGTCGTCATGGCGATCCCGGCGGCCTTCCTTCTCCATCAGCAAGGGTTTGCGATCGACTGGATCTGTGGAGCGGAGGTCGAACCCGTGCTGGGCCTGTATCCATGGATCCAAACTTTAGTTGCGGACGACCGCACTCTCATGACGGGCGGCATCGCGAGCCGGTTCGGCGTGCTCCTAAGCCTTTGGCGGCTGACATGGCTCAAACAGTATGATCTATGTGCGACGCTCTACTACGACTCCAGGTACAGACTGATCACGTTACCGGTTCGGGCCAGACGAAAGCTGGTGCTTTCCCAGACCGACCGGCACAGGCAGCTGCTTGCAGGGCGGCACCATACAGACGAGTACGCGCGCATCCTGCTCGGGTGGCCCGATGAAGAACGTCCCCACAGCCTCGCTCCGATTCCCGTGGAGCGCCTCCAGATAGCGCCGCGTCTCCAACGAACGGATCGACCGCGGATTATTCTTGTACCAGGCGGGGCCCGCAATATGCTTCGGGACGACGCCCTCCGCCGCTGGCCGGCGGAGAATTATGTAGCACTCGCTCGCGCGTTGATCGCCTGTGATTATGAAGTGATCTTGGTGGGCGGGCCAGATGATCGATGGTCGATTCCTTTCTTTCAGGAAGTCGAAGTAACCGACTGCATCGGACAGCTTTCTCTCGTGGAAACGATCGGCCTTATGGACACAGCTGACGTGACAGTGACGCACGATACGGGACCGCTTCATCTTGCCGGGATTACAAGTTCGGGGATCGTGGCGATCTTCGGGCCGACGGATCCCCATAGCCGGCTCCCACAACGACCGGGGGCCGTTGCGCTCTGGGGCGGTGAACACTTTGCATGCAGGCCATGCTACGACGGCCGAGACTACGCGCCGTGCCGACACAACGGATGTGTGCGAGAGGTGAGTGTGGCAATGGTCTCTCGAGAGGTAGAAGCGCTTCTCGCGCAGCAACGTCAAGGATCTTTGGCCCCGGCCAGAGTATTGGCCCTTGATAGCGTGAATGTGGCTTTGAGGAATTCCTTGAATGCCGGATAGAGCGCTGTTCCTTGATCGAGACGGCGTCATCAATGAAGAGGTTGGATACCTTTACCTTGCCTCGGACGTACGATTTGTCGAAAACATCTTTGCGCTTTGCCGAACCGCGCAGAGGCTCGGTTATCGGCTGATAGTGGTTACGAACCAGTCCGGAATTGCCCGAGGCCTCTATACGGAAAAACATTTCGACGATCTGATGCAGTGGATGGAAGAGGCGTTCCAGCGACAAGGGGTAACCATCGATGCGGTGTACAGCTGTCCGTTCCATCCTGTACACGGCATCGGTTCCTATCGCCGGGAGCACATCGATCGAAAACCAGGGCCCGGTATGTTGCTCCGAGCAGCGAGGGACCTGGGGATCAGACTGGATGAAAGCGTGATGGTCGGCGATCGCTGCACCGACGTGGCTGCAGGCAATGCAGCTGGAGTTCAGCAGGTCTTCCTGCTCCGAGGCACGGAGTCAGACCGGTGCGAGGGAATTTACCAGGTTGTCGAGACACTGCGCGAAGTCGAGGCCTGGCTCACGAACACGGCTGCAGTGGATTCCTCAGCAGTGAAGAAGGCTTAGCCCCGGGATGACGTACATGGCATAAAGGCACTCTTTGGCTTCGCAAGCTCGGCCTCCACAAGTTTTTTCCCGACGGCATCTTTAGCGCTGAGGATCGGCGTGCCGGCATGGATCATGTCCAGCGGCCAGGCGACGCCGAGGGTCGGATCGCTCCAGAGCAGGCAACGTTCCGCGGACGGATCGTAGAAGTTTGTGGTCTTGTAAGTGATCTCAGCGGTTTCAGAGAGAACGAGAAAACCGTGCGCGAAGCCTTCCGGAATCCAGAGAAGCTGCAGCTCGCCGTCGCTGTTGAAGGGCGAAAGAGAGAAGCCGGCCCAACGCCCGAAATCGGGTGAATCGGGGCGGAGATCCACAGCAACGTCCCAGACCTCTCCTGAAAGTACACGGATCAGCTTGCCTTGCTGAGTGCCGACCTGATAGTGAAGTCCGCGGAGAACCCCCTTTCGCGAACGGGAATAGTTGTCCTGGACGAAGCTGTGGGGAAGTCCGAACTCCGCAAACGTCCTCGCACTGAAGACCTCGGCAAAACATCCGCGATCATCCTCGAAAAGTCTGGGCTGCAACAACATGACATCGGGAAGGGAGGTCTGAGTCACCTGCATGCTATCGATTTTACGGAACCGCCTCTATGCCGGCGAAGAAGTTGACGGAAATGGGACGAACCTGGATACGATGTGTCACGGGCCGGCCGATACGAGTAAACTGAAGCGTAGTCGATGTCTCGAACGGGTCCTGCAAGTGTTTCATTTTCCTGGGTTGGCAGTATGTGCGACGGAACAGTCCTTTTTCGAGGCTGGCGCGTACATCTAAGGAGAGACTACGGGCGGTCGGAAAGGCGCGAGCAAGAGGCGCGCCGGCATTTCGATCTACGCGGCGTGCGACCGCGACCAGCCATTCTGGAACGAGGTCGAATACACAGCGTGGTACGTGTACAGGATGTCCATGCAGGATGAATATCAATCGGCTAGCCCCCAGTCGCCGGTAGTCGAGAGCAGTTACTCGTTCCTCGATCAGGGGCCACGCGTCCTGGCGCGGCCGATCTCGATGGACGGAATACCGTCGCGGCTGATTCGCTACCGCACAGGAAAGCGCTGCCTGGATATTCTCCTGGTGCTCCTTTCGGCTCCTCTTACGGTGCCAATCCTGGCCATTATCTCGATGGCGATCAAGCTAAGCTCTACCGGACCCGTCTTTTACTCTCATCGTCGAATTCGAAGACGGGGCGCGTTCTTTTCCATGTGGAAGTTCCGGACCATGTGCGTCAACTCGTCCGAGGTGCTGGAGGATTACCTTAGAAAACATCCCGGCGCAAGGCGGGAGTGGAACAGGACGCACAAACTGCGACATGATCCCAGAGTGAATGCTGTCGGTCTATTCCTGCGGCGGTACAGCCTGGATGAATTGCCGCAGCTGTGGAACGTATTTGTCGGACAGATGACGTTGGTCGGACCACGTCCAATCGTTGCAGCCGAAGTCGAGAAGTATGGAAATGATTTCAGCTACTATTGCAGAGTCAAGCCTGGCCTTACGGGATTGTGGCAGGTCTCAGGACGAAGTGAGTTGACGTATGCGCAGCGGGTTGCCTTGGATCGGGAGTACGTCGAACACTGGTCGCTCTGGAGAGATTTTGTGATTCTCCTCCGCACCTTCCTGGCGGTCGCGAACCAGGATGGCGCGTATTAAAGGCTATTTCCTTGCAGGCTGCCCTAAGCCGCTGTAGGGGATCGAGGGCCGTGTGCGAGTTGCCGTTGTTCACCACTGGTTCGTGACGCGAGGTGGCGGAGAACGGGTTGCCGAGTGTATCGCGAACCTGTTTCCAACAGCAGAAATATTCACCCTGGTCAGCACAGAGCGGGGTCTTCCCCGGGCGCTCCGGTCGCGGAAGCTGCATACCTCGTTCCTGCAACGCATTCCTTTCGGGACACAGTATCACCGGCATCTTTTGCCGTTGTACCCGCTAGCCGTAGAAGCCCTGGATCTGCGCGGGTTCGATCTGATCCTATCTTCCGACAGCGGACCGGTAAAGGGTGTGCGAGCTGACAAGTCAGCGGTGCACATCTGCTACTGTCATTCTCCGATGCGGTATCTCTGGGACGGGTACCAGGCTTACCGGGCACAGATGGGACCGATCACCCGCGCGCTCTTCACGGCGACCGCCGGGACCGTGCGCAAGTGGGATCTGCGAGCGGCCCAGAACGTCACTCACTTTATTGCCAACTCTGCATACGTAGCAGAACGGATCCGTCGAGTTTACGGACGTGAAAGCACGGTTATTCACCCACCTATCGACCTTCGCCTCGCAAGGTCGGTAAACCAACCGGGGGACCATTACCTCTGCGCGGGACGGCTGGTCCCATACAAACGGACCGACCTATGGATACAGGCATGCAAGCGGATCGGGCGGAGGCTTCGCATTGCAGGCACCGGGCCGGAGGAAAGGACATTACGCCGAATGTCCGGGCCAAACGTCTCCTTTCTAGGAGATCTGCCGGACGATGAGCTTTGGCAACAGTATGCGGAGTGCCGAGCATTGCTCTTTGCAGCGGATGAGGATTTCGGGATGGTACCGCTGGAGGCTCAGGCCTGCGGACGTCCGGTCGTTGCCTACGGAGCGGGAGGGTCGCTCGAAACTGTACGGGCGACCATGGGTGAGCGTACGGGAGTCTACTTCGAGGAGCAGACGGTTGAATCCGCGGTCGAGGGTATGTTGGCCTTCGAAGGGGCGGATGCATCGAAAGCGTTCCTGCCTCAAACGATTACGGCCTGGGCACATAACTTCGGAACCGACATTTTTGTACGACAATTCCGAGAGTTCGTCCTCGGCGTGCTGCCGGAGGCGGCCTCGGTTATGGCATCGGAGGACGGTCTGTAGAACGGGCGCGAGTAGACTGGTGAGGGTTCCACGAGGGTGCTTCGCTCTGGAATTTGAATACAGGAGAGCAGAGGATGCAGGCACTACGGGCGATCTTTCGACAGTCACTGGGTAAGAGCTTGCGGGCGCTCACCGAGGAAGATCGCATCGCGGCCGCATGGACGGTCGCAGCGGGCGGCCAGCTCGCTGCACGGGGTACGGTGGTAGCGTATGAAGCTGGCCTGGTAAGAATCGAGGTCATCGATCCAGTGTGGCAACAGGTGCTGGGCGGGATGCGACACAAGCTAGCCAGCGATATGGCCCAGATTGCGGGACTTGCGATTCGAGAGATCAGCTTTACGGCACCGTCAGGCAAGAGCAGACATTAGCCCTCGAGCAAAGGTATATAGATAAGAGGCGACAATGGTAACGGGTCAGAAGGTGGAGGGAGCGATGACACCAGAGCGTGAGGTTACGGTCGAGCAGGTCCGGCACGTGGCCCAGCTGGCGAATTTAGAGCTGACGGCGGATGAAGAGTCACGCATGCAGCGCGATCTCAGTGCCATCCTGGCACATATCGCGCATCTGGACCAGTTAAGCACAGCGGGCGTTCCAGCGATGGCTCAGGTGAGCGAAGTTCTGGAAGATGGCGGAGCCGGAACGGGACAGTCAGGTGAGGCGCTTCGGCGAGACGTTCAGCAAGGCTCTGTGGATCGAGCAGAGGTGCTGCGAGAAGCTCCTGAAACAGATGGACGTTTTTTCAAAGTGCCCAGGGTGATTGAGAGATAAGAGTTTGAGTGAGGAGTTTGCAGCTTGAAGGAAGCAATCAGCAAAGAGGCGTCCCCCGCGTTGGATCTTGGTCGCCTCACGGTGGGGGGGGTGCTGGAGCTTGTTTTTGGGGGTGCGGGGGGGGCGGTGGCCCTGGCGGAGCAGCACTATGCCCGGATCGCCGAGGACGACGGGCCACGGGGGATCAACAGCTTCCTGGCTCTGAGCCGGGAGCGGGCGCTTGCCCAGGCCGAGCGCATCGACGGGATGGTGGCGCGGGGGGAGGAGTTGCCGGTGCTCGCGGGGGTTCCGGTCGGCGTGAAGGATGTGCTGGCGATGCGGGGAGCTCCGGCGACCGCGGGGTCGCGGATTCTGGAGGGTTACCTTCCGCCGTACGATGCGACGGCGGTGCGGAAGCTGGAGGCAGCGGGAGCGGTGCTGCTGGGGAAGCTGAACTGCGATGAGTTTGCGATGGGATCGTCGAACGAAAATTCGGCGTACGGTGTGGTGCGGAATCCGCGGGCTCTGGACCGGGTGCCGGGGGGGTCGAGTGGGGGCTCGGCGGCGGCGGTTGCGGCGGGGTTTGCGGTGGCTACGCTGGGGACGGATACGGGTGGGTCGATCCGGCAGCCGGCGGCGTTTTGTGGGGTAGTGGGGGTTTTGCCGACGTATGGTCGGGTGAGCCGGTATGGGCTGATCGCCTTTGCCTCGTCGCTCGACCGGGTGGGGCCGCTGACCCGGACGGTGCGGGATGCCGCCGTCATGATGGAGGTGCTTGCCGGTCCGGATCGGATGGACGCGACCTCGTCCGAGAGGCCGGTGGGGGGGTATGTGGCGGGGTTGGAGCGGGGGGTAGAGGGGCTGCGGGTGGGGGTTCCGCGAGAGTACTTCGGGGAGGGTCTCGACCCGGAGGTTCGGGCGGCGATCGAGCGGGTGCTGGACGGGCTCGCGGAGCAGGGGTGCGTGGTCCGGCCGATCGACTTGCCGCATACCGAGTACGCCATTCCGACGTACTACGTGCTGGCGACGGCGGAGGCTTCGTCGAACCTGTCGCGGTTCGATGGGGTTCGATTTGGGCTCCGGGCGGAGGGGGCGAAGACGCTCGGGGGCATGTATCGCGAGACGCGCGACCAGGGATTTGGCGCCGAGGTGAAGCGGCGCATCCTCCTGGGGACCTATGTCCTGAGCGCGGGGTACTACGACGCGTACTACCGCAAGGCGCAGCAGGTGCGGACGTTGCTGACCCGGGACTTTCTCGAGGCGTTTGCGGAGGTGGATGTGATTGTCGGGCCGGTGGCTCCGACGCCGGCGTTTCGGTTGGGCGAGAAGACGGACGACCCGTTGCAGATGTATCTCGAGGACATCTACTCGGTGGCGGCGAGCCTAGCGGGGATCTGCGGGATGAGTGTTCCCTGCGGCGAGACGGCTGATGGTCTGCCGATCGGGGTGCAGATCCTGGCTCGTCACTTTGACGAAGAGACGATGTTTCGGGCGGGGGCGGCGGTCGAGCGGCAGCAGGGAGATGGGCTGTAGGGTATACCCCCTCCACCCCCCATCGTTTATGGGCAAAGTCTTCTAGACATTGGGCTTAGATCTGGATCTTGATCTGTTTGAAGGCCTTTCTTGATCCTTGGTTCGAACACCGAGATTTGAAGAAGGCTGTCTCCTCCTCCTTTAGAAGTCTGAAAAACTGCCCTCAGCGGCTAAAGCCGCGATCATCTACTGCACGGAACGGCACGGCTGAAGCCGTGCCCTTAACACGACGAGGTAATCAGAGGTCCCTAGTTCTATTGTAGAGATCTGGCCGGGTGGTTGCGCCAGGGTTGCGGTTGGAAAATGGAGATCGTTGCGGGTGCAGGCGCTGAGGTCTGCGGAGGGTGCTAGCGAGAACAAAGTGCTTTCCCTTCCGGTGTAAGTCCAGACGCCGTCCGAACCGCAGGTCTCTCCACTGCGCAGACGATAAAGCTGTCTGCTGCGGTCGAGATGACACGGGTATACCGGTACGAGAAACGCGGATTCCCTTCGGGAATGACAACAAAAAAGCAAGAACAGGACAGATGATAGGTACTTTGCTTTAGTGACGATTGTTCGAGGTGGGACGGAGGCGGAGGAAGACGTTGAGGCCGACGGGATTGGAGCCGTAGATGGGCTCGAGCGGTTGGCCGACGCCGTAGACGGTGACCTGTGCGCCGATGGCCGACGAGAGGTGGGGGAGGAGATCGACATCGCGGTCGTAGCCGAAGGTGTAGGCCTGGACGTGGGTGAGGGGGCGTTCCTCGAAGCCGGGTGGAAGCGGGTTTTCGCCGAGGAGCAGTTCGTTGGAGCGGCCGGCGTTTTCGATTCTGGTCCAGACGTAGTTGCGGGTCTGGAAGCGCAGTGTCGACTCGAGGAGGTAGCTGTTTTCCTTTTCGGAGTTTGCGGATTTGCCGAGGGATCGGGTTCTGCCCCAGACGGCGGTGCTGGCCCAGTTTCCTCTCCCGAGCGCTTTGTTGTACATCGCGGAGGCGGTCATTCGCTCCTGGTCTTCGGTGGGGAAGAGGGCCTCCGGGCTGACGATGCGGGCGTAGGAGTATTGGCCGCTCCAGTTCTGGCCGGGCTGGAGGGTGAGGCGGGTGGCCCAGGAGTCGAGTGCTCCCTGATGGAAGTCCCAGCGATTTTCGCCGGGTTCTCGACCGTGGAAGCCGCCGATCTCGACGCGGGCGATGCCATGGGTGAGGCCGACGGTGACGACGTCGTTGGCGATGTGGGTTGAGTCTTGCTGGTGGTGGCCGAGGGCGGCGACGGGGTTTTCGGATGCGGAGGCGCGGTGCGGGTAGGCGATGGGACCGATGGCGGGGTCGCCCTGGGGGGCGACGGAGACGCTGAGCAGCGACTTCTCTCCGAGGGGCAGGTCGTAGAGGGCGGCGACTTCCATGAAGAGATTGTGGGGGTGCTGACCGTCGACGATGGGTTTGCCGTAGGCGGTCTCACCCTGCTGAAACAGCAAGGGATAGCGCTCGCCGGTGATGGTTGCGGGTTCGAGCGAGAGCATGGCGCGGAGGGTGATCTGGCCGGGGCCGAGACGGCGTTGGGCCATGGGCATGAACCAGTTGGTGGAGAAGAGTTTGTCGGCGCCCCGGGAGCTGGTTTGCTGTGTGTCGGAGAGAAAGACGTTGGCGTGGAACATGAGCATCCAGGACTTGAAGGGGCCGGAGTTGAAGGGGCAGGACTTGAAGGAGCCGGATGCGGGCATGGTCATGAGCATGGGGGTGGGGGTGGAGTTGGGCTCGGCGCTGGTGCCGGAGGCGGCGTGGTGCTGGATGGTCTGGAGAAAGGTTTGGGGGTGCATTTGTTGCATGAGTTCGGTCATGCCGGGGTCGGGCTTATTTGGGTGCGCTGGGACGGTGGCGGGACTGCTGGGTGCGGGCTCGGGGCACATTTTCATGCCGGGCATGGTTTCGACGCAGGGTTCAGGCTGCGGTTGTTGAGCTCTCACGAGACTGGGGAAGAGCGGGAGAGACAGGAGGACGAGCAGAGAGGAAAGGCGGTGGTCCGGCATCTAGAAAGCTCCACGCAGGTACGGTTTAGAGCAAATTACCTGTTGCTGTGGAGCGGGAATGTTCGTGCAGAGCCGTTTTCCTCCGGAGAAAACGGCGTCGATACCCGTGGCTCCCTATACACCGACAGGGAATTTGCTCTAGCCATCGTTGGCCGATGCGGAGTGGACCGGCGCGTCCTTTTTTCAGGACGGAGCGACGGGTTTCCGGCGGCGACAGAACGATTGAGGACAGATCGACGGGGGGCTAGACGCGAAGGATTGTGTGGAGTGGAGCGCGAGCGGGGGATGGGAGAGGCGGGGTTTCAGCGATGCGGAGGGACAGGCCGAGGACGGGCGCGGACAGGATCGGGGCAGGGGAGGAGAGGGGGGCGAGCGAGACCGGATCGGCAGAGGATGTGGGAGCTGCGGTCAGGAGAACCGGTTGCTGGTCGCACATCCTGTGGTGGCAAACGTTTGGGGTGGCGCTCGCGCGGGGGGCGTGGGCAGCGGTGGACTGCATTGCGGCCATGCCTGTGTGATGGGCGGCGTGGTCGAGATGGGCGCCGCGGTGGCACGCGCGGCCGGCGGAGTCTCGGAGATCGCAGCGCGCGGAACAGGCGGAGGCGACGCACGGGAGGGAGAGGAGGAGGACAGCCAGAACGCTCGCCAACGCTGCCCGAAGCCGCATAGGGAGAGGATAGCCTATTGAGAGACGGCGAGTTTGGGGGCGGCGGTGGTGAGGGTCTCGGGCGGCCCGAAGCGGGCGTAGATGAAGGCAAGGGCTTGGGCGGTGGTGGTGACGGCGCCTTCGAGCTGGGCGTCTTCGGCGGCGGTGAGGATGGCTTTGAAGCGGGGGCCGGGGGGGTAGCCGGCGGCGATGAGGTCGCGTCCGGTGAGGAGGAGATGGGGGCGGGTTTCGGGTGTGGGCTCGGCTTCGAAGCGGGCCTTGGCGGCTTGCCAGATGGCGAGGCGGCCGTGGCAGGAGGTGCAGTCGAGCCAGTGGAGGTGGAGGTGTTCGTCGAAGCGGGGGAGGCGGAGGAAGCGTTTGACGGTGGATTCGCGCATGTCAGGGAAATCGCCGAAGCGCATGTGGTTTTTGATGAGGGCGAGGATCTGATCGGTGTCGTCGTTCGAGAAGCGGAGGCGCCCGAGGATGGTTTCGGCGATGCGGACGCCGACCTCGACGTGGCCGTTGAAGCGGATGCGGGGGTGGGTGGGGTCGGAGCGATCGAGGTGGTAGGTGGCGGGCTTGCCGATGTCGTGGAGGAGGGCTCCCCAGGCGAGGGTAGGGGAGCAGCCGGGGGCGAGTTTTTCGAGGAGGAGCAGGGTGTGGGTCCAGACGTCGCCTTCGGGGTGCCAGTCGGGGGGCTGCTCGACGCCGATCAGGCGGACGGTTTCGGGGAGGAGGTGGGGGAGGAGGCCGAGTTGGAGGAGGAGTTCGAAGCCGCGGCGGGCGCCGCCTTCGGTGAGGATTCTGGTGAGTTCTTCGCGGATGCGTTCGGCGCTGACCTGGAGGATTTCGGGCGCGAGCTCCGTGATGGCGGCGGCGGTTGTGGGGTCGAGGGTGAAGTTGAGGCGGGCGGCGAAGCGGACGGCTCGGAGCATGCGGAGCTTGTCTTCGGTGAAGCGGAGTGTGGGGTCGCCGATGGCGCGGAGGATGCGGTGGGTGAGGTCGGCCTGGCCGTCGACGAAGTCGAGAAGGGCACCGGGGGTGCCGGCGGGGGCGAGGGGGTCGTCGGAGCGGGCGAGGGGGTCGAGGAGCATGCCGTTGATGGTGAAGTCGCGGCGGAGGACATCTTCGCGGGGGTCGGTGGAGTATTGGACGGTGTCGGGGCGGCGGCCGTCGGTGTAGGCGCCGTCGTGGCGAAAGGTGGCGACTTCGGTCTGGATCTCGCGGCCGTCGGCATCCGCGCCGAGGCAGACGAGGATGACGCCGAAGTGGGCGCCGACGGAGAGGGTGCGGAGGCCCTGGGCGGCGAAGAGGGTGAGGACGGCTTCGGGGGTGGCGCTGGTGGCGACGTCGAAGTCTTTGGCGGGGGCGCCGAGGATCTGGTCGCGGACGCAGCCGCCGGCGAAGTAGGCGAGGTAGCCGTGCTCGCGGAGGGTGCCGACGATGGCGCGGGCGGCGGCGTAGCGGGGGGTCTCGGGGGATGGGGCGGAGAGGGGCGTCATCGAGGTGGCTTTAGAGTAGTTGGATGTCGGAGGTTGGTGTGGGGAGCGGTCTGGGCGGTCTGGGCGGTCTGGTTTTAGGGATTGAGAGCTCGTGCGACGAGACGGCGGCGGCGGTGGTGCGGCGGGGCGTGGAGACGCTGTCGAACGTGGTGGCGAGTCAGATTGCGCTTCATGCCAGGTTTGGCGGGGTGGTGCCGGAACTGGCGAGCCGGGAGCATCTACGGAATATTGTGCCGGTGGTGCGGGCGGCGATGCGGGAGGCTGGAGTGGAGTTCGGGGATCTGGAGGCGGTGGCGGTGACGCGCGGTCCGGGCCTGGCAGGGGCTTTGCTGGTCGGGATCACGTATGCAAAGGCGCTGGCGTTTGGGTTGGGCAAGCCGCTGATTGGGGTCAATCATCTGGAGGGGCATATCCATGCTGTCTTGATGGAAAGCGGGGCTGTGCTGATGGAGGGGGGGATGGGGGAGTCGCCGTTGCTGGCGCTGGTGGTTTCGGGGGGGCACACGCGTTTGTACCTGGCGCGGCGGGGTGGGACGGAGGCTGTGTGGGGGTACGAGAATGTTGGGCGGACGGTGGACGATGCGGCGGGCGAGGCGTTCGATAAGGTAGCGAAGCTCCTGGGGCTGGGGTATCCGGGGGGGCCGTGGATTGATCGGATCGCGCCGTTGGGGGATAGGCGTGCGGTGCCGTTCAGTTTTGGGGAGATCCGGCGGCGGGATGCGTTTGCCGGGGGCCCGCGGTTTGATTTTTCGTTTTCGGGGATCAAGACGGCGGTTTTGCGGTACACGCAGACGCACGGGATGGGGGAGGCGATCGAGCGGCGCCGGGGCGTGACGCGCGATCTGAGGGGAAGTGCGGAGGAGATTGCGGGGTTGGTGGCGGACGGGACTCTGGAGCCCCGGACGGTCGATTTGCTGGCGAGCTTTCAGGGGGCGGTGGTGGGGGTTCTGCTGCGGCAGAGTTTTCGGGCGGCGGAGCATTTTGGGGCGCGGGGTTTGCTGGTTTCGGGTGGGGTGGCGGCGAACGCGGAGCTTCGTCGGAGGTTTGTGGAGGAGGCTGGCCGACGAGGTTTGCCGATTGCGTTTCCCTCGATGGCGATGTCGACCGACAACGCGGCGATGATTGCGGCGGCGGCGTGGCCGAGGCTTCTGGCGGGAGAGTTTGCGGGCGGGGAGCTGACCGCGGCACCGCAGCTTCGGCTGGGCGGCGAGATCGAGGCTTGTTGAAAAACAAGAACGGAGAGCAAAGGCATATCTCAGCGGCCGAAGCCGCACTTGAAGGAAAGCCTTGTTGGCATGGCTGAAGCCTTGTCCTTAAGCGAAACGGAGGAGTTTCCTAGAAATGATGCGATAGAGGCGACAGGGGTGCGATCAGATAGAATCAGGTTGGATTCAACCCCTCCAAGAGCAACGCAGACGCGCGCAGGCGGCGCGGACGCGGCTGCGGCAAGGCCCTAACCGCAACGTGGCTACACTTGAGTTGTTCAATACCCTGAGCGGCACGATCGAGCCGCTCCTGCCGGTGGGTGCGCCGGAGTTCCGCATGTATTGCTGCGGGCCGACGGTGTACGACTACGGGCATATTGGGAATTTCCGGACGTTCTTGCATGTGGATGTGTTGCGGCGGTTTTTGCGGCAGCAGGGGATGACGCTGAAGCACGTGATGAACATCACGGATGTGGACGACAAGATCATCCGCAACGCGGCGGCGGCGCGGCTGCCGATCGGGGAGTACACGCGGAAGTATGAGGACGCGTTTTTCGAGGATCTCCAGGCGCTTTCGATCGAGCGGCCGGAGATTATGGCACACGCGACGGAGTGCGTTCCGGAGATGGTGACGCTGATTGAGCAGCTGGCGGCGAAGGATATTGCGTACCAGACGGAGGATGGCAGCTGGTACTTCCGGCTGTTGCGCGACCCGGAGTACGGCAAGCTGTCGAAGAAGGATCTCGACAATATCGAGGACGGCGCGCGGGTGGATGTGGACGAGTACGACAAGGATTCCGCGCGGGATTTTGCGCTTTGGAAGGCGGTGAAGGGGGCGCAGAACGGGATGCCGGAGCCACGGTGGGAGACGGCGCTGGGCGCGGGACGGCCGGGCTGGCACGTTGAGTGCTCGGCGATGGCGACGAAGTTTCTGGGGCCGAGCTTTGATCTGCATGCGGGTGGTGAGGACCTGATGTTTCCGCACCACGAGAACGAGATTGCGCAGTCGGAGTCGGCGTCGGGGGAGACGTTTGCGCGGCACTGGATGCATGTACGTTTCCTTCTGGTTGAGGGTAGGAAGATGTCGAAGTCCGAGGGTAATTTTTTTACGCTGCGGGATTTGCTTTTGAAGGGGTATCGGGCTTCGGCGATCCGATTTTTGCTGCTTTCGGTGCCGTATCGCAACCAGATGAACTTTACCGTGGACGGTTTGACCGAGAGTACGAATGCGATCGACCGGCTGCGTACGTTTCGGGGTCGGCTCTTGCGAGGCGTGTGGCCGGAAGAGGCCGGTGCCGGCGATGGTGCGGGCGACCGTGTTCTGGGCCGGGAGATTGCGGAGGCTCGCGAGAAGTACACGGCGGCGCTGGCGCATGACCTGAATACGGCGGAGGCCAGGGCGGCGATCTTCGATATGGTTCGGGCGGTGAACGTTGCGGCGGATGCGGGCACATTGACCCGCGTGGATGCGGCGGCGGCGATGGAGGTGTTGGCGCTGTTTGACGGGGTGTTTGCGGTGCTGGAGGATCGGGATGCGGAGCTGACGCGTGGGGCGCTGGCGTGGGCGGAGCGTGAGGGCCGGATGGACGAGGCCGATCCCGGGCTGCTGCAGACGCTGTCGTTGACGGACGCTGCGATCGACGCTCTGGTGGTGGAGCGGACGGCGGCGAAGCGGCAGCGCAACTTCGCGCGAGCGGACGCGATTCGCAACGACCTCTTGAGCAAAGGCATTCTGCTGGAGGACGCGAAGGACGGCGTGCGGTGGAAGCGCAAGTAGACGGCGTTCCGTGAAGATCACGTCTTGAGGATTCGCATGGGAGGGCGCCCGGAAACTTTTTATTGAAGTTTTCCTCAGATCTGCCGATATATAGATTGAAGGAAAACAACAATGACCGATCTGAAGCCCGGGGTGAGTAGGACGCTCGTCCCAGGTGTCCTAGCAAACGAAGATGATCGTCTCCATGCCCTGCACCACTTCGAAATCCTCGATACGCCGCCCGATCCGGCCTTTGACCGACTCACCGAGCAGGCGATCTCGATTTTCGGCGTCCAGTTCGCCGTTCTCTCCTTTGTGGACCGCTCCCGAGTCTGGTTCAAGTCGGCCCAGGGCTTCACGCACTGGGAGGCGCCCCGAAACATCGGCATCTGCGCACACACGATCCTCGGCGTCGCCCCCTTGGTTGTACGCGACCTGTCCACGGATGGACGTTTCGCTGACAATCCCTTGGTCACTAGGGCCCCGGCCCTGCGCTTCTATGCCGGCGTTCCCATCCGTTCTCGATCCGGCCACAACGTTGGGGCCTTCTGCATCCTGGACACGCTGCCCTACCCAGGCTGGGACGAAACTGAAGAGAATATGCTGATCGCCCTGGCCGGTATGGCGACCTCCGCGCTCGAAGTGCACACCCGAAACCTCCATCTCAGCCGCGCACGCCCGACCGACGTCGACCCAGGATCGCGTTCAAGGCTCGATCAACTTCGGCGCGCGCTCTATTCGGGCCGTCCCCAAAACAGAGTGGAGCTTGTACCGGACGATCTCGGCCGCATGTCGGGCTCGCTCTGGCCAATGTGAGAGAGACTCTGGCTCGGACCCTCGCCGTCCTCACACAACGGTCTGGCTCCCGATCGACGCGATCCTCAGCGCCTATGCGGATTCAGAGCGGGGAATCAGGCGGGATCTTCGGTTGCGGGGCTCTGGATTTCGATGGCTTGGCTGCTGGGTCCGAGTCTGGAGCTGGTGACGAGCCAGACGGCGATGAGGATGGCGGCCATGCCGGCGTACTCGATGGGAACCATGTGCTCGTGGAGGAAGAGTGCGCCGAGCAGGACGGCGACGATGGGATTGATGTAGGCGTAGGTGGAGACTTTGGCGACGGGGACGTGCTCGAGGAGGTAGATGTAGGCGGTGTAGCCGACGAGGGAGCCGAAGGTGATGAGGTAGAGGACGGCGGCGGAGGCCTGGAGGTTCCAGTGGACGCCGCGCCCGTCGCCGAGCAGGAGCATGATGAGGCCGTTGAAGAGTCCGGCGAGGAGCATCTGCCAGCCGGCGGAGGCGACGGGGCTGGTGGACATGCGGGAGCGTCGCGCGAGGATGGAGCCGGCGGTCCAGCTGAGGGCGCAGCCGAGGCAGAGCAGGGCGCCGATGAGCTGTCCGGTATTGCCGGAGCGGCTTTGGCGGAGGCCTGGGGAGAGGAGGATGAGGAGGCCGAGAAAGCCGGTGGCGATGCCGATCCAGCCGCGGGTGCGGAGGCCTTCGCCGCTGGGCATGAGGGCTTCGAAGAGGGCGACGTAGATGGGGACGACGGCGATGATGAGCGAGGAGAGGCCGCTCGGGAGCGTTTTTTCGGCGTACATGAGGCCGACGTTTCCGCCGGTGAGCATAAGGATGCCGATGGCGGCCTGGGTCCAGGCTTCGCGACCGGTGAGACGGAGGGAGATGCCGCGGACGGCGCAGAAGGCGAGCATAAGGAGGCCGGAGGCGATGTAGCGCGAGGCGCCGAGCACGAAGGGCGGGAGGACTTCGACGCCGAAGCGGATGGCGACGTAGGTGGATCCCCAGAAGAAGTACACGCAGGCGAAGGCGATGAGGATGCGCGGGGAGAGGCGGTCCGATTTTGTGGGGACCTGGGCTGAGGTGGGGGTCACCTCTTTATCCTAAACATCGGCGCCGGAGGTAAGGACATGGATGCCGGCGGGTGCGCTGCTAGCATGGAGGCGATGGCGGAGATGGCGGAGGAGCGGAACACAGAGGGCGCGGCGGCCGAGGTTTCGGCGGGCGGGCGGCGCGCGGGCGGGCGTCTGCGCATCGTGGTGAAGCTCGGGACCAACGTCATTATGCGGTCGGATGGCCGGATTGCGCTTGGTTTGCTGTGCGGTCTGGTGGAGTCGATTGCGGCGTTGCGGGAGGCAGGGCACGAGATCCTGGTGGTTTCTTCGGGGTCGATCGGGCTGGGTGTGGAGCGGCTTGGGCTCGGGGAGCGACCGATGGAGCTGGCGGCGATCCAGGCGTGCGCGGCGGTTGGGCAGTCCAGGCTGATGGGGGTGTATGACGATGCGTTTGACCGGCTGGGGTGCCGGATCGCGCAGGTGTTGCTGACGGAGGATGATTTTCGGGACCCTGGGCGTCATGCCAATCTGCGGCGAACGCTCCATGCGTTGCTGAAGCTGGGGGTGATCCCGATTGTGAATGAGAACGATACGGTTTCGACGCAGGAGCTGGATCGTCCGGTGGAGTTGCTGGGCGGAGCGGAGCGGGGGGCGGTGGGGCCGCCGCGGATCTTTGGCGATAACGACAAGTTGTCGGCGCTCCTGACGCGGGATATCGATGCGGACCTCCTGGTGCTGCTGTCGGATGTGGATGGTTTGTATGATCGACATCCGGCGCTGCCGGGGGCGCGTCTGATCCGGATGGTGGAACGGATCGATGGGGAGCTGCTCGAGTGCGCGCAAGGGGGCAACGAGCGTGGCCGGGGCGGGATGTTGTCGAAGCTGGAAGCGGCTCGGATTGTGCTTGAGGCGGGGCGATCGGTGGTGATTGCGAATGGACGGACGCCGGAGGTGCTGGAGGCGATTGTGGAAGGCGAGACGGCGGCGCTGGAGCCTGGGCCGATGGTGGGGATGAGAGGCGTGGGGACCAGATTTGTGGCGAGGCGCGATTGAGCGGCGGTGAGGCGGTGAGATCGCCGGTGCGGCTGGCTGCGGAGGCGGCTCGGGCGGCGGCACACGTCCTGGGGCCGCTTTCGGGCGATCGTAGGGATGCGGCTCTGGAGGCGATTGCCCAAAGGATCGAGGGGGCGACGGAGATTTTGCTCGCGGCCAATCGCGAGGATCTGCGGCGGGCGGACGATCTGGTGCTCACGGGGGAGCTTTCGGAGGCGAATCGGGCGCGGCTCCCGCTGTCGGCGGAGAAGTTGGGGGAGATGGAGGCGCAGGTGCGGGCGGTGGCGAGGTTGCCGGATCCGTTGGGGCGGCGGGTGGATGCGATGGAGCTGGACCGCGGGCTGGATCTGGAGCGGCGGACGGTGCCTCTGGGGGTGCTGGCGGTGATCTTTGAGGCTCGGCCGGATGCGGTGACGCAGATCAGCGCGCTGGCGTTGAAGTCGGGCAATGCGGTGCTCTTGAAGCCGGGCAAGGAGGTGGAGCGGACGGCGCTGGCGCTGGTGGAGGTGATCCGGGCGGCGTTGCGGTCGGTCGGGTTGCCGGAGGCGGCGGTGGGGATGGTGACGGGGCGGGCGGAGGTGGCGGAGCTGCTCCATCTTTCGGCGCTGGTGGATCTGGTGATACCGCGAGGGTCGCGGGCGTTGGTGGAATATGTGCAGGCGAATACGCGGATTCCGGTGCTGGGGCATGCGGAGGGTGTGTGCCACATCTATGTGGACGCGGCGGTGGATGAGGGGCTGGCTCTGGCGGTGATCGAGGATGCGAAGACCGACTATCCGGCGGTTTGCAACGCGGTGGAGACGGTATTGGTTCACGAGGCGATCGCGGCGGAGTTCTTGCCGAAGCTGGCGGAGCGGCTCAGGCAGAAGGGCGTGGCGGTGTTGGGGGATGAGCGGACGAGGGATGTGCTCGGGGCGGTTGTCGGGCTGGTGGAGGACTGGCACACGGAGTATGGCGATCTGACGCTGGCGGTGGGTGTGGTGAGGTCGATGGAGGCGGCGATCGAGCACATTCACCGGTTTGGGTCGGCGCACACGGAGGCGATTCTAACGACGGATACGGAGCAGGCGGAGCGCTTCTTGCGCGAGGTGGATGCGGCGAGTGTGTTGCACAATGCGAGCACGCGGTTTGCGGATGGGTTCCGGTATGGCCTGGGGGCGGAGGTGGGTATTAGCACGTCGCGGATTCATGCACGCGGGCCTGTGGGGCTGGAGGGTCTGACGACGTACAAGTATGTTTTGCGCGGGTCGGGGCAGGTGGTGGGGGACTATCGTGGAGCGGGGGCGAAGGCGTTCACGCACCGGCGGGTGTGATCGCGGAATGACACACTATTCGCCCCCTCCGTGGCCGCCGCTGCCGCGGCCGGAGAAGGTGGAACCGAAGCCTCCGCGGGAGGTTCCGGAGCGGACTCCGGAGCCGTTGACGTAGGAGCGGCCGGCTATGGGGGCGATGGTGCCTCCGTTGACGACCGAGCCGATTCCGCGGCCGCCGTATCCGCCGTAGTAGAGGTGATAGAGAGGAATCAACGGGAGGATGCCGATGCCGCTGTGTTGGCGCTGTTGCTCTTGCAGTTGGCGCTGCTGGGCGGCGTCGGCTGGCTGGTTGGCGCAGAGTTTGTCGTCGACGACCTTGTTGTTTTCATCGACGCAGCGCTGCATTTCGGGCTCGCGGCAACCGGCGAGGAGGGCGAGGGCGGCGGAGGCTAGGAGGGGGGCGGTGACTTGGGCTGACCGTTTCATTGGGTGGTTGATCAAATAGGAGTATCTGGAGCAAATCACCTGTTGCTATGGAGCAGGAATATCTGTGCAGAGCCGTTTTCCTTGGGAGAAAACGGCGTCGATCCCCGTGGCTTCCTCTACACTGACAGGTCATTTGCTCGACCCTGTCCAAGGCTGGCTCGACAGAACATCAGTGCACCTCGTCGGCCGGAGCACGAAGGTGCCGAGGACTAGCGAATCAGGCACTTCTTAGGCGAGCTTCCGCGATTGCCGTCGAGATGACCTGATCGGTGATGCCCTGTTTGCGCAGACTCTCGGTGAGGAGTTGCACCTCGGAGTTTTCGAGTTTCGCCTGATCGCGGCGCAGGCCCTGGCCGATATATGCGCGAATGAGGGGTTGATACCCGGAGAAGCCGAGCGAAGGGGCAATCTCCTTGAGATCGTCGATCACATCTTCCGGTAGGCGTAAGCTGATGGCGGACATAGGCCGATCCCGCCGAAGCCGATTTGCAAGGCGTTCAGATGTCGTTTTCATGTTTTCTCCTTTCCGCAGATGTTGCCTGGCGCGCCGAGATGATTCGGATTACGTTTCCTTGTCGCACAAGATGCACGACAAATAGCAGACTCCAATCTTCAGCGAAACCAATGGCAGCCTCACGTTGCTCGTTTGCGGAACTGGCGTCGTCGATCCGAAGAAATGGATCCAGGAAGACCTGGCAAGCTTGTTCGAAGGTGACGCTGTGCTTGTTGCTGTTGGAGGATGCTTTTTCTGTGTTCCAGACAAATCGCAAACCTTGGTATTGGAAGAACAGATCCACACCTTATGTGTATACGATGCATGTACGTCATGCAAGGTCTGCGCCAGGCATGCAGGTAAGTGCGCCTAGTCTAAGAGGGTGACCAGAGGCGGGCGAGGGGCAGGGTGAAGCCGTTGACGGGGCCGGTGCCGGTGAGGTGCGTGGGGCGGGTGAGGGTTTCGGGGGCTTGGTTGGGGGTGTAGATGGTGGCGGTTTGGTCGATGGGGTCGAGCAGCCAGGCGAGATGGGCTCCGTTGCTGAGCCAGAGCTGCATTTTGGTTTCGAGGAGACGGCGCGGGTCGGTGCGGGAGCGGATTTCGATCACGAAATCGGGGCAGAGGGGTGGGTAGCCGGCTTGCTGCTCGGGTGTGAGTGCGTTCCATCGGGGGAGGGCTAGCCAGGCGGCGTCGGGCGAGAGGCACGAGCCGTCGGGGAGGTTGAAGCCGGCGTTTGATCCGAAGGCCATGCCGGTTTGTACGGTTTCGTTCCAGTTATAGAGGGCGGAGGCTACGAAGACTTCATGCGTGCTGCCGATGCCGCCGACGGGGGTCATCACGGTGAGCTCTCCTTCGCGGGTGCGTTCGATTTTGTACGGTTTGTTTTCGCGGGAGAGGCGCATGAGGTCCTCGTCGCTCAAGGGGAGCGACGGCCTGAAGGTGATGGGCAGGACGTTGTCGTTGAGGTGGAGGTTCATGCGGTCTCCGAAGTTTCGGTGGTTCGAATACCCCACACTTTCCGACGATGAAGCCTGTCGGAGAGGATGGGGCACCCACGTTGCGATAAGATCAGACGCCGGCGGGGGTGTGTTCGGTGCGGGGGTCGAGTTCTTTTGCGGGGTTGAGAGTGGTTTGGGCGCCGGCTGCTTCGTGCTGGAGGGAGCAGCAGATGTCGGTGCGGCCGCAGATGCAGAGGCGCTGCTCGGCTTTGGGGTGGGTGGCTTGGGCGAAGAGTTTCTGGGCGGCGATGAGGCCGTCTCCGAACTGCACGGGTTTGCCGTCGGGTGTCGTGGCTTGGGGGATGGACTTGAGGACGACCTGTTCGAGCGCGCCGATGAGCGCGATGGTGTCCATGTAGTCGAAGTAGCCGAGGTGGGCGATGCGGAAGATCTGACCTTTCATCTCGCCCTGGCCGTTGGTGATGATGGCGCCGAAGCGCGATTTGAGTTCTTTGACGACGAGGCCGGAGTCGACGCCTGGAGGGGGGACGATGGCGGTGACGGCGGCGGCTGGAGCGTGGGGCGCGAAGAGGGTGAAGCCGAGCGCGAGGCTGGCAGAGCGGGTCATGGCGGCGATCGTTTCGGCGTTGTCGATGAGTTTTTTGCGGCCTTCGGCGAGGTTGCCGGCGGGGTTGTCGGCGGTGGCAGCTTGCTGTGCGATCCAGTCGAGGGACGCTCCGAGAGCGGCGATGAGGGCGACGGCGGGGGTGTAGGCGGACTCGCCGGAGCGGGCGTTTTTGCGTTCTTTGCGAAGGTCGAAGTAGTAGCGCGGGTTGTAGGTGGCTTCCATGCGGTCCCAGGCGCGCGGGCTGACGGCGAGGTAGGCCAGGCCGGGCGGGATCATGACGGCTTTTTGCGATCCGCCGATGAGGACGTCGACGCCCCAGCCGTCCATGTCGAGGTGCGAGGTGCCGAGGCCGGTGATGGCGTCGACGACGAGGAGGGCCTCGGAGCCGGTGTCTCGGAGGAGTTGGGCGACGGCGGGTGTGCAGTGGCGGACGCCGGTGGAGGTTTCGGTGCTCTGCATGAAGACGGCGCGGGTTTCGAGCTTGAGCGCTTGGCGGACGTCGTCGATCGAGAAGGTCTGACCGTAGGGCGCGCTGACGACGTCGACGTCGCAGCCGAAGGACTTGGCGAGGGCGGACCAGCGCTCGCCGAACTTGCCGGCAGTCAGGACGAGGACGCGGTCGCCGGGGCAGGTGAGGTTGGACATGGCGGCTTCCATCGCTCCGGTGCCGGAGGAGGAGAGCAGGACGATGTCGCCGGTCTCGGTGCCGACGAACTGCTTGAGCTGGGCGAGGACGCGGTTGAAGAGGGCGCGGAACTCGGGCGTGCGGTGATGGATGTCGGCGGCGGCCATGGCGAACTGGGCGGCGGGGAGCAGGGGCGTGGGGCCGGGGGTGAAGAGGCGCGTTTTGCGGATCATGGGGATATTGTATGGGCGGGCGGGAAGGATCGGAGGGCAACCTTCGCAGGGCGTGTCACTACCCACAATGCCGACTTGTAGGGACTAATCTGAGGTTATGGAAAAAGCTGCAGACGTAGGAACCGCGCCGAAGCGTGTTAAGAGGTGGAAGACAGCACGTCCTCTGGGCCGGAGTTCCTCTGCTTCTCGCGTTCTCTTGGCATTGCTTATAGCTCTGATGCCACATGCTTCTAAAGAGCAGGTCGCCGCTAGTCATCCCCGCAACGACTCTCAGTTATCAACTCCTGAACCTGCGCTCCCGGCGATCCTGAAACTCTTTGAGACATTCGAGGTCGTAGGGATGCCCGCGGCCCATGGAGAGAAAGATGTAGACGACTTCATCCTGTCCCTGATCCGGGATCGCGCTTTTCGGGATCAGTCAACGACATCGTCGTTGAATGTGGGAATGTGCGATATCAGCCGATCCTTGATCGCTACATCGCCGGCGAGAACGTATCGTTCACCGAGGTTCAGCATGTCTGGCGAGACACGACTCAACCCATGTGTGGCGAATCCGGCTTCTTCGAGCAACTGTATCCACTTGTTCGCTCACTCAATCAACGCCTTCCTGCCGCACGACGCCTAAGAATCGTTGCAGCAGACCCGCCAATTGATTGGAGCAAAGTTCAAGGCCTTCAGGAGATTACGCCGTTTTTCGACCGAGATGGAAGCATCGCTTCCGTAATGGAAAGAGAGGTGCTCTCCAAGAAACGCAAGGCGCTTATGCTCTTCGGAGTGTTCCATCTGCTCCACGGAAGCGGCCCTGGGGAAGGGGATGCAGTCACAATCTACGAGCGCCGCTATCCTGGCAGGACATTTGTGATTAGCGACCTTGGATACTACAGCACCAGCGGCGAAACACTTACTGACGATCCCGCCGCGCTCGGGGCTTGGCCGTCGCTCCTAAGAACGAAGAACAGCAAGCTAGGCTCTTTAGGCCTTGGCTCGTTCCTCCCGACACCCCTCACAACGGACCAGGACTGCAATGTCGTCGATGCATTTGCGGGCAAGTCTACCAAGCTGGTATCAGATCTGCTTGACGCTTTTCTTTACTTGGGTCCCCAGAGTCTCCAACTGCAAGAACCCATCCCAGCAGACATCGCTCTTGATCATGTGTATAGGTCCGAGTGGCTGCGGCGGCTGAAAGCTTCCGGCCTGCCTGGCCCTTCGACCCTTGAAGAGGTCGATGCTGAGATCGTCGCGAGCGCGGCAGACCCGATTATTCTCACTCCCAAAAACCCGGATTCGAAAGAACTCTATCCGATGATCAAGCAAGGCTGTCTGATGAGAAAGAAGGCTGCTTCAAACAAGGCACCTTGAGCAGCCGCCCTGATAGGCGGCCCTCTGGTAGAAATCTGGTGCTAGCAAGCACAGCCGTACACGAAGCGTCCTCAGGATCAGTACGGATAAACGCGCTTGTGTTGACCGATCTTGATGGCACCGGCTCTTGCGGCGAGTTGAGCGGATATTCTCTGGAGCGAGGTGACGTTGACGTGAAGCTCTCCTCCGGTATCGCTGGTGCGATCTATGATGGGAGGCTGAGCGAGGTGTTGGACGATGGCTACAGTTGGGGACAGGCTGCAGACGGAGATTGTGGTTGCGATGAAGGCGAAAGATGAGCATCGTCTGACGACGTTGCGGATGGCGAAGTCGGCGCTGAAGAACAAGGAGATTGACAAGCGGGCGCCGCTCGACGAGGCGGAGGAGCAGGCGATTCTGACGACGCTGATCAAGCAGAGAAAGGACTCGATCGAGCAGTTCACTAAAGGCAACCGGCCGGAGCTGGCGGAGAAGGAGCGTCTGGAGATTGCGATGCTGGAGGTGTTTCTGCCGCAGGCGGCGAGCGATGAGGAGGTGCGCGCGATTATTCGCGGGTCGATCGAGCACCTGGCCAAGGATGCGGGGGGTGTGCGACCGGGGCCGAAGGATATTGGACCGGCGATGCGGGTGGTGCGGCAGAGGATTGCGGCAAGCGGCATTCGGGCGGATGGAACTCTGGTGAGCGAGATGTTGAAAGAGGAGCTGGGGGCGGATCGGGCAGGGTAGATCGGGCAGGGTAGATCGGGTAGATCGGGAGGAGCGAAGGTTCAAGAGCGGCTGCCTCCTTGCGCCTGGGCCGTGAGCGATGGGTTAGGGCAGGGACCGCCGAACCAGGCGTGCGGTGCTTAGGCTATGCTGGTGTGCTTCAAGGGGAGAGGGAGTTCATGAGCGAAGTTAAGAGCAGTGTGCGCCTGAGTGAGGCGGATCTGTCGAGGTTGCCGGGGGAGATTCGCACGCCGACGTACGATCGGGGGGCGCTGGTCGAGAACACGGTGCACATCGGTGTTGGGGGATTTCACCGGGCGCACCAGGCGGTGTATCTCGACGATTTGTTGCACAAGGAAGGGCAGCCCAGGTGGGGTGAGTGCGGCATTGGTGTGCTCAGGAGCGACGATCGCATGCGCGATGCTCTGAAGGGACAGGACTGCCTGTACACGCTGGTGGAGAAGAGCGCGGAGGCGCAGGCGGCGCGCGTGATCGGGTCGATTGTGGACTACATCTATGCGCCGGAGGATCCGGAGCGAGCGATCGAGAAGATGGCTGCTCCGGAGACGAAGATTGTGTCGCTGACGATCACCGAGGGCGGCTATTTTATCGATGAAGCGACGGGAAAGTTTACGTCGGGGCACCCCGATATTCAGCACGACCTCGCGCACCCAGAGCAGCCGGTGACGTCGATCGGGTACATCGTGGAGGCGATCGATCGGCGGCGGGAGCGCGGGATTCCGCCGTTCACGCTGATGTCTTGTGACAACCTGCAGGGCAATGGCGATGTGGTGAAGCGGGTTGTGCTGGGGTTTGCGGAGCTAAGGGACGCTGATCTGGCGCAGTGGATTGCCGAGCATATGACGTTTCCGAACAGCATGGTGGATCGGATTACGCCGGTGACGACGGCGGACGACCGGGAGGCGATGCGGGAGAGGTTTGGTGTGGAGGACGCATGGCCGGTGATGACGGAGAACTTTATCCAATGGGTGATTGAGGATCATTTCTGCAATGGCCGGCCGCGATGGGAGGAGGTCGGGGCGGAGATGGTGGCCGATGTTGTGCCGTATGAGTTGATGAAGATGCGGCTCTTGAATGGGAGCCATCTGGCGATGGCGTACCTTGGAGCACTTACGGGCTACACCTTTGTTCATGAGGTGATGCACGACGAGGTGTTTGTCAAGTTTATTCGGGCATTTATGGATGAAGTTACACCGGTTGTGCCGAAGATCCCTGGAGTTTCGGTAGATGAGTATAAGAGGGTGTTAGTGGAGCGATTTGCGAACCCGGCGATTCGGGATCAGGTTACTCGTATTTGTTCCGAGGGTTCGGCGAAGATGCCGAAGTGGGTGCTGCCTTCGATTGCCGACTTACTCGAACGCGGGAATTCCGTGCACTTACTCAGCCTGGTGATTGCGAGTTGGATCTTCTACTTGAAGGGAGGTCCGGACGAACGTGGGAAGGTGCTTGAGATTATCGATGCGCGGGCTGGGGAGTTAGGTGAGATATCCAAGTCTGCCGGGCTTGATCCAAGGGCTGTGTTGGGAGTTACATCGATTTTTGGGCAGGTGCTTCCGTCGAACGCGGGATTTGTAGAACAGGTTCAGCGGGGAATGGAGCTTCTTTCTAAGATGGGTGCCCGGGCTACGATGCAGATGTATCTTTCGCCAGAGGGGAAGGGAGCTCTGTGAACGAACAGAAAGGCAGCTGGTTAGAGAAGATTGGACTTCATCCGCAGCTGGCGGTGGGGTATCTGGGGTTGTTGCTATTTATGATCGGCGACGGTGTGGAAGCTGGGTTTTTGTCGCCGATGCTGGTAGATATGTATTTTTCGGAGTCGCAGGCGGCCTTTGTTTTTACGTTGTATGGGGCGACGGCGGCAATCGCTGCCTGGCTAAGTGGAACGTTGTCCGATCTTTGGGGACCGAAGAAGGTGATGTGGGCCGGTCTGTTGATCTGGGTGGTTTTCGAGATTCCTTTTTTGTTGATCGGAGTAGCGCACCGCAACTACGCGGTGATCGCGCTTTGTTACATGCTGCGCGGCTTCGGTTATCCGCTGTTTGCGTTCGGATTTCTGGTGTGGGTGACGGCAGTAACTCCGAGTAGATACCTGGCAACCGCGGTGGGCTGGTTCTGGGTCGCGAGGACGGGCGGCCTGCCTACTTTAGGTTCCTTGCTGGCGAGCTTTTCGGTGCCAAAGTGGGGAGCGTATGTTTCGCTCTGGTTATCGACGATCTTTGTTGTGATCGGCGGCTTGATTGCCTTATTTGGAGTGAAGGAGAAGCTAGGCCTGACGGGTCTGCAGGTCGGAAGAACGGGAAATCCGCTCTCGGTTTTATTTTCGGGAATTTCGATCGTATGGAAGAAGCCGAAGGTAGGTTTAGGTGGTCTGGTCGCGGTGATTACGACGACCTCCGAGTTTGGATTTCTCTTATTTCTTCCTATCTATTACACCCACACGATCGGATTTTCGTTGCAGCAGTGGTTGCAGATCCTGAGTGTGATGTTTGCGACCAATGTGGTTTTCAATCTGATCTGGGGATATGTCGGCGACCGGATTGGATGGCGAAGGACGGTGACCTTTGTGGGCGGCTGCGGATGTGCGGTGGCGACGCTGGGGTTGTTCTATGTCCCGAGCCATTTTGGCAAGAACTACCTCCTGGTGACGCTGGCGGGAATGGCGTATGGAGCGACGCTGGCCGGCTTTGTTCCGTTGAGTGCGATCATGGCGACGCTGGCTCCCGAGTCGAAGGGGGCGGCGATGTCGGTGATGAATCTCGGATCGGGAACGAGCATCTGGCTGGGGCCGGCGATTGCGGGTATTTTTCTGCCGAGGATTGGGGTTTCGGGCGTGATCTGGATCTTTGCTCTGATGTATGTGTTCTCGGCGCTGATTGCGATGACGTTGAAGTTGCCGTCGGAGCGTCGGGTGGAGGTGTTGGAGAGTGCCTAGAACCGCGGTCCGGAGAATGCGCTGGTATGGCGGCTCTCCGGACCCCGGTTCGTACGGCTTGAGTTGGAGAGCGGTTCGCGCTTTCGCGCGAATACCCCACCCTTCACGACGATGAAGCTGTCGCGGAGGATGGGGCACCCGGCAGACGCAGATTCCCTTCGGGAATGACAAACCAGAAAGGCAACGGCGACGCAGGTCTCTCCGGTTCGGTGGAGATGACAGAGCTAGGCTCCGACTGGCTCCGGGACCGCGACTTTGACGGGGGTGAGCCAGTTGTAGCGGTCGGGCTTTTCGCCGTTGACCAGAGCGAAGAACTCGTCGTGGAGGATGCGGGTGATGGGGCCCATGGCGCCGTCGCCGACGAGGATGCGATCGACGGAGCGGAGGTGGGTGACCTCGGCGGCGGTTCCGGTGAAGAAGGCTTCGTCGGCGATATAGAGGAATTCGCGGGGAAGGGCCTGTTCGACGACCGGGATGCCGAACTCTTTTGCGAGGGTGAGAACGGAGGAGCGCGTGATGCCGTTGAGGACGGAGTTGGCGAGCGGTGTGGTGTAGAGGACGCCGCCGCGGACGAGGAAGAGGTTTTCGCCGGAGCCTTCAGAGAGGTATCCGTTGACGTCGAGCGCGATGCCTTCGGAGTATCCGTTGATCTCGGCTTCCATGCGGATGAGTTGCGAGTTCATGTAGTTGGCGCCGGCCTTGGCGAGGGACGGCATGGTGTTGGGGGCGAGGCGCGACCAGGAGGAGACGCAGACGTCGGCGCCCTCGGTTCCGGGGACGTATTTGCCCCAGGGAAAGTTGGCGATGTAGATCTCGACCGGGGAGCGGAGGGGGTTGACGCCGATTTCGCCGTAGCCGCGAAAGGCGACGGGGCGGATGTAGCAGGGGGCGATGCCGTTGGCTTCGACGACCTCGACGACGGCGGCCGAGAGCTGGTCAACGGTGTAGCCGAGCGGCATGCGGTAGACCTTGGCGGAGTCGAGGAAGCGGCTCATGTGCTCGGGGAGGCGGAAGATGCCGGCGGTCCCGGAGCTGGGCTGGGTGTAGCAGCGGATGCCTTCGAAGATGGACGAGCCGTAGTGGACGACGTGGCTCATGACGTGGATCTGGGCTTGTTGCCACGGGATGAGGTTTCCGTTGTGCCAGATGTGCTCGGTGGTTTCGATGGGCATGGGGTGCTCCTGAATGCATTGTGCGTAGGTTGCGGGTCCGACCTGGTGAAATTCCGGACCGGGGATGCTTAGTTTAGCAAGTGTCTGGAGTGGGGGCATGGGAGCTGGGCATATTTGATGAGTGGGATTGGGCGTGCGTGGGAGAATGGGGGGTGGTCTTTGATCTTCTTTCGATAAGCCTGGCGCGTACCGAGTATGCGGCGTATGTGCGGTTCTCGTTGCTGGCGCTCAGCTCGATCTTCTTTCTGGTCGATCCATTTGCGGCGTTGCCGACGTTTCTGGCTGTGACGGCGGGCGCGGACAAGCTGCGCCGCCGGGCGATCGCGCGGAAAGCGTCGTTGACGGCCCTGGTGGTTTTGAGTGCATTTTCAGTTGCGGGGAAGTACCTGTTTCAGCTGTTTGGGATTACGCTGCCGGCGTTTGAGATTGCGGGCGGCGTGATTTTACTGCTGATCGGGCTGGACATGCTGGAGGCGAAGCGATCGCCGACGCAGGAGTCGACCGAGGAGGCCGAAGAGGCGGCGCACAAGGAGGACGCTGGGATCGTGCCGCTGGGGGTGCCGATGCTGGCGGGACCGGGGTCGATTACGAGCGTGATGGTGCTGGTGGGACAGGTGCAGAAGTGGTGGCAGATGCTGGCGATCCTGGGGTCGATTTTTTTGACGGCGGTGATCTGTTTTCTGGTGCTAGGGAACTCGGACCGAGTGGCGCGCGCTCTGGGTGAGACGGGAATTCGCATTCTGGTGCGGGTGATGGGGCTGCTCCTGGTGGCGCTGGCCGTGCAGTATTTCGTCAACGGCATGGTGGACCTTGGGGTGATCTCGAAGCCTGGCGGGTAGGCGCAGGTTTAGCGAAATACTTTTTGCTATGGAACGGGGATATCTGTGCAGAGCCGTTTTCCTCCGGAAAAACGGCGTTGATCCCTGTGGCTCCCTATACACCGACAGGTAATTTGCTTTAGCCGTGGCGGATCGGAGTTCGACGGTTTGGTTCGGGGTCGGATTACCTCGGGAAGCTTTTCTTAGTTCGGAGACGTGACGGCTGGCGGCCGGGGTGTAAGGATGTACGAAGTGCTTAGGTGGTATTGTCATGGGAAACCTCTTTAAGGCGAGCTGATTATGCTGAATCAAGGCCCGCGGAAGTTAACGGAGTCCGTCCCGCGTTCGCTCCGGATCTTTCTGGCGGTTTTTGTCCTGTATACCGCAGCGACGTGGATCTCGTGTCTGATTCATTACCGCATGGGGCATAGCAAGCCGTACTCCAGCCCCTTTATCCATCAGAGCTGGGATCCGTACACGGATTTTCGGACGTACAACCTCCGATTTTTGCTGTATTTCCATAAGGCTGAGTTCTTTCAGCAGTTTTCCGCATACCAACTCCCGTACTTCTCCTACCCCGCACCGGCCGCGGTCGTGTACCGGTTTTTCTACGGTCTAAATCGGCCCACGCGGAGCTATCTTCTGCTGGGTGGTTTTTGGGCCCTTCTTTTAACGCTGGGGCTTTTTCAGGTTTTGCGGCGGGCGGGATCGAAGGCGGGCGTGGCGGCCGGAGTTGCGTTCCTGATGTTAGCCGGGGCTTTTCCGCTGGATTTCATGCTGGAGCGGGGGAATCTGGAGCTTGTGGTCTGGATTCTGGTTTACCTAGGTGTGTTTCTTTATCTGAAGAGATACGACAAGAGTGCGGCGGTGCTGCTGGGCGCTGCCGCGTCGATGAAGATCTACCCCATCATCTTCTGTGGGCTGCTGTTGCAACGGCGGCGGTACGGCGCCCTTGGGATCGCGATCCTGACGGCGGCAGTGTGTGATGTGCTCTCGTTGTGGTACGCCGGGCCGACATTTATGACCGCGTTTCACGGGTTCAATCAGACCGTGATGAACTATCAGCAGAGCTACTCGATTCCTGCCCGCGCGTCGGATGGGGGGATGGATCACTCGTTCTTCTCAGCGACCAAGGCGGTGGGGCAGCAGCTTGGCCTGCACTATCAGACATGGCTGCACCCGTACTATGCGATTGCGGGCGTGCTGGCGCTTGTTCTGTTTTTCGGACGGTCGCTGCGGCTTCCGCTCTTGAATCAGGTGCTGTTCATTATGGTGATGGCCGTTGGCCTGCCGCCGAACTCGTTTGATTACACCTTTGTCTACCTTTATCTGCCGTGGGCGATGCTATGCGTGGTGGCGTTTCAGGCGTCTCGTCGCGGCGTTGCCGTGCCGGGATTGACTCCGCTGCTGCTGTGCTTTGTGCCGCTGTTTGCGCCGTTCAGCCTATGGGTGCGCCATGATGCGCGCTTTGGCGGCCATGTACAGACCTTGGTCTTGCTCCTGTTGCTTTTCCTATGTCTTCGCTACCCGATGCCGGACGAGCTTTGGATGCGATCGGGTCAGGATCGCCGGACCTCTCGAAAGGACTCGCTGGAGCCGCTGTCCTCTGTTCAGACCGCATAACGGGGCATTCGTGATTGAGCGTCTCGTCACAGGAGCTTGCGCGACGGAGGCTCCGCGGGAGATGGTTGTGTGGTTGGGCGGGAGAGAGATGCGACGGATCTGGATTGTTGGGCTTATATTGGCGGTGGTTGGGGGCGTGCCGGCGTGGGCTCGTTTTGAGCCGGTGACGTGCAAGAACTCGTACACGGTGGCGCAGGAGATCAGCGAGGGTGGAAAGGCCGCGGCCGAAGTGTACCGGGCGATGCCGGTGTTGCCGGGCACCGATCCGGTGACGGTGTATGTGCAGCGGCTGGGTGCGAAGCTGGTGGAGCAGGCGCCGGTGATGCCGGGGGTGGGGCAGCAGTGGCCGTTCAACTTCCATGTGGTCGCGAGCCCGGATATCAACGCCTTTGCTCTGCCGGGCGGGGCTGTTTTTGTAAATCTGGGAACGGTGCAGGCGGCGGAGACGGAGGCGCAGTTGGCCGGGGTGATGGCGCACGAGATCTCGCACGTGGTGATGCGGCACTCGACCTGCAATCTGTCCAAGCAGCGCAAGCGGAGCATTTTGTATGGGATCGGCGCGATCGGGACGGCGGTGGTGCTGGGCAATGGAGCTGCGGGAACGCTGGCGCAGACGGGGATTGGGACGGTTCAGGGGCTGGATTTTCTTCGCATGTCGCGCGAGTATGAGCAGCAGGCGGATCTCCTGGGGACGGGGATTCTGTACGACTCCGGCTATGATCCGCGCGGTTTGCCGCAGTTTTTCGAGACCATTCAGGCGAAGTATGGAGCGGGCGGAGCGCAGTTTATGAGCGACCACCCGAATCCGGGGAATCGGACAGAGTATGTGAAGGCGGAGATTCTGACGCTTCCGGCGCGGACCGGATCGGTAGTGACGACGGCGGAGTTTACGCGGGTGCATGGGTTGGCGAAGGGCGAGCAAGGGCTTTCGGCCAAGGAGGTGCAGGGCGGGGCGTGGAGGGGGAGCGGGCGGTATGCGTCTGGGCCTGGGCCTGGAGCTGGCCAGGGCGGGGCCGTGGGGGTGAGTGCGCCGGCTGGAGGAGGTGTGGGTTCGGGTGCGGGGCGGGCGGGGAGTTCGGCCGCGGGCGGGGCGGCGACGCCGCTCTCCGAGGCGCAGATGCGGATCGGCGGCGGGACGAGCTCGTTGCAGGCGGCTCGATTTGCGCTGCGGTATCCGGCGGGATGGACGAAGACCGAGGATGCGAGTGGCGCCGTGACGCTCGCGCCGCCAGGAGGTGAGGGCGCGTTCGGCCTGGCGTATGGGGCGACGATCGATGTGGACCGGGTCCCCGGGGATGGGGTGACGGACGACGCCTCGCTCGGGGCCGCGGTTCTGGCCTTGGTGACGCGGTTGGTGTCGCAGAATCCGGGTCTTAGCCAGGCGGGCCGCCCGAAGTCGCTTCTTGTGGACGGCAAGCGAGCGAGTTCGGTCGAGATGCGCGGGCAGAGCCCGGTTGTGGACGGTGGTGCGCGGCTGCCGGAGCGGGATCTCCTGGTCGCGGTGCAGCGTGGCGATGGCGATCTGAGCTATGCGGTGTTTGTCGCTCCCGAGCGGGATTTCGCTCGGGTAAAGCCCGCGTTCGATGCGATGCTGGCGAGTTTTCGCGCGCAGTAGGCGCTTCCTATCCTGGAGTGCTTAGAGCAAATTCCCTGTGCTATGGAGCGGGAATGTCGGTGCAGAGCCGTTTTCCTCCGGAGAGAACGGCGTTGATACCTGGGGCTTCCTATACACCGGACAGGGAATTTGCTCTCGCGACGTGAGTGAAGAAGGAGGTCGCGGCGATGATGAGGTTAGCGCGGCCGATGGCGAGGCGAAGAAGAAGTAGGTGCTGGGCGTGTGAGCAGCGTGATCGAGGAGAGGTCTACGGCGATCTGGAGCGGAGCCTCGCCGAGATCGAAGCGGGACGGGAGTCCGAGATGGATGGGCGGTGGACTCATGCGGTGGTCTCTTGATAAGAGATTTCCAGAACCCCAGTGACTTTTCAACAGGCGCCTCTGGTTGCGCCCAGACGTTTTGGCTGGTACTCTCAGGAAGTCGCACGAGGGCGTGAGTTTGAAGCTGCTCCGCGATGCTAGTCGAAAAGCTTGCAAAAGTTTCCGCCTTGCGATATTATCAGTAAGTGGTTGTTTTAGAGGTTTCGCCGCGCTGCTGTTTCTGGGCGATTGTAAGACGAAGCCAAGTGGTCCAAGTGTTTGATCGTGGCTGAAGCTCAGGCTTGCCACCCACCAAACCCAAGTTACTGCTATACAGGTTCTAAAATGGAGCTAAGTGCTCCTCAACCGTTTTGTCGGT
>CAXSGC010000012.1:0-32235 GCA_964236945.1 uncultured Acidobacteriaceae bacterium
TGCGGGGGGGCTCGTAGGCGGGGGGAGGTGGTGGGGGTGGAGGTGGTGGGGGTGGGGGCGGAGGTGGGGGAGCGACTTCGGTCTCAGCTCTTTCTGCGGGAGGTTCGGGTGTTTTTTCGCGTTTGCCGAAGAGGTTGAAGGCCATGAGTTTAGTTTAGTGGAGTGGGCGGGTTTGCTTGTGAGTCGCGAGTTATGAGGAATGAGTCGTGAGTTGAGGCGGCAGGGTTTCTGGCCGGTTGTTACTTTTGAGTGTTCAGTCGTCAGAAGTGACGGGGTTAGGATGCTTGCAGGTGCGTGATGGCGAGTTCTGTCTCGATCGATGAGTACTTGAACACGAGCTACCGGCCGGACTGTGATTATGTAAACGGCGAGGTGCGGGAGCGGTGCTGCGGGTTGAGTCCGCATGCGCGGATGCTGAGTGTGCTGGCGGGTGAGATTGGGGCTCGGGAGATGGAGTGGGGTGTGCGCGGTCTGCTCCTGGTTCGAACGCGGGTGTCGCCGGATCGGGTGCGGATTGCGGAGGTTTGTGTCGTGCGCCGGGACGCGCCTATGGAGGATGTGATTGAGACCGCGCCGCTGCTGGTGATTGAGGTGTTGCAGGAGGACGACACGGTGGAGGATCAGGCGGAGCGGGTGCGGGACTTTCTCGGGATGGGTGTGAGGGCGGTGTGGGTGATTGATCCCGTGGGGAAGGCGGCGTTTGTGGCGGCTGCGGGTGGGGAGTTGGTGAGGGTGGAGGGGGAGTTGCGGGTGGCTGGTTCGAGGATTTGTGTTCGGGTTTCGGATTTGTTTGCGGAGGCTCCGTAGCGGATTCGGTCGGGCTTTCAGCCCTTGGGTTTCTGGGTCTGGCTTTTCCTAGGGCTTCGCCCCAGGCTGGTATGGCGGCGGGCCTTTGGCCCTGATCTGGGTCACTGCAGGTCTCTTCACGGTGCTTCCACTCCAGCGCTTCGGTCGCGATGACAGGTCCGTGGTGGCGATCCCAGAGGCAAAACCGCTAATAGTTAGCGACGTTGACGAAGTTAGCGACGTTGGATGCTGGACGGACGGACCTGAGATTTACGCTGCCTCCTAGAAGGTCTGAGGAGGAATCACAGATGTCCTGGCACATGCATTTCGACTTTGCAGCACAGTTGTCCTTGCACCATATTTACGTTATTGGTAGGTCACTTGAACCGTTCCTCATCTTGGCACCGTGGCTTCGACTACCCAAGCGGACCCGAGCTGAGCGGGTGAAAGATTCAACCGAATTGGGCGCGAGGCGGGGACGCTAGTGGACCTCTGGCGCTACTCGTCTTTGCCGGGGCGGGACATTAGGTCGCGGATGGCTTCGCGGGGGGGTTTGTTTTGGTGGAGCAGGAGGCTGACCTGTTCGGTGATGGGCATTTCTACGCCGTAGCGGGCGGCTAGGGCGAGGGCGGCGGTGGTGGTGCGGACGCCTTCGGCGACTTTGCCGTGGAGGTTGGCGAGGGCTATGCCGATGGGTCGGCCGCGGCCGAGATCGATGCCGACCTGGCGGTTGCGCGAGAGGCTGCCGGTGGCGGTGAGGATGAGGTCGCCCATGCCGGAGAGGCCGGCGAGGGTGCGGGGGCGGCCACCGCAGGCGACGGCGAGTCGGGTGATTTCGGCGATGCCTCGGGTGATGAGGGCGGCGGCGGTGTTGTGTCCGAGGTTGAGGCCGTCGGCGACACCGGCGGCGAGGGCGATGACGTTTTTGAGGGCTCCGCCGAGTTCGACGCCGGTGGGGTCGTCGTTGGTGTAGAGGCGGAGGTTGGGGGAGGAGAGTTCGCGTTGGACGGCGAGGGCGGTGTGGGGGTCGCGGCTGGCGGTGACGATGGCGGTGGGGAGGCCGGCGGCGACCTCTTGCGCGAAGGAGGGTCCGGAGAGCACGGCGACGGGGTTGGGGGTGAGGGCGGCGATGACCTGCGACATGCGGAGGTGGGTGGCGTCTTCCAGGCCTTTGGAGGCGGAGACGAGGATCTGGTTGCGGGTGAGGAGGGGGCTGATGGTGGAGAGGGTGGAGCGGAGGTGCTGGGAGGGGGTGACGCAGAGGAGGAGGTCGGCCTCGAAGATGGCGGCGGGGAGGTCGGGGGTGATGTCGACGCCGGTTGGGAGGGTGAAGCCGGGGAGGTAGGGGAGGTTTTCGCCGGTGTCGGCGAGTTCGGCGGCGAGGGCGGGGGAGTGGGACCAGAGGGTGATGTGGTGGCCGCCGCGGCGGGCGAGGGAGAGGGCGAGGGCGGTTCCCCAGGCTCCGGCGCCGAGGATGGAGATGCGGCTCATTGGATGGAGGTGGGGGCGTCGGTGGGGGGGGCGGGCTTCGGTTGGCCGAAGCGGGGTTCGGTGCCGGCGAAGAGGCGGCGGAGGTTGGCGTGGTGTTTGGCGATGATAAGGATTGGGATGCCGAGGAAGGCGGTGAGGGTCCAGAGTGTGTGGTTGCGGAGGAGGAAGATCGACGAGATGAGGAGGGTGAGGGCGGCGAGGATGCTGGCGAGGGAGACGGTGCGGGTGAGGGCGAAGACGAGGAGGAAGGCGAGCAGGGCGATGCCGGTGGCGGGGGGCGAAAGGACGAGAAAGACGCCGAGGGCGGTGGCGACGCCTTTGCCGCCGCGAAAGCGCAGCCAGACGGGGAAGACGTGGCCGAGGACGGCGAAGGTGGCGGCGGCGGAGGCGAGCGAGAAGGCGGCGGCGCGGGTCATGGGGAGGGGGGGGTTGAGGGTGGTGTGGCGGGCGATCTGAAAGGCGAGGAGGACGGCGGCGGCGCCTTTGAGGGTGTCGAGGAGGAGGGTAGCGATGCCGAGGGCTTTGCCGCCGGCGCGGGCGACGTTGGTGGCGCCGATGTTGCCGGAGCCGGTGGTGCGAATGTCTTCGTGGCGGAGGAGGCGGACGAGGAGGTATCCGGTGGGGACGGAGCCGAGGAGGTAGGCGAGGGGGAGGGCGAGGAGATGCGGTTGGGCGTACGGGAGGGTCATGGTTTTGCTTTGGATGAGGATAGCAAGGGTGTGTGGGAGGTGAAAGTCTTACCTCAGCGGCTGAAGCCGCACGGCGGAGAAAGCGTTTAAGGGCACGGCTGAAGCCGTGCCCTTAAGCGAGACGGTGTATTTCAACAGGCTCTTACGAGCTTGTTGAGAAACAAGAGCGGGAGGCGAAAGTCTTACCTCAGCGGCTGAAGCCGCAGGGCGGAAGAAAGCGCTTAAGGGCACGGCTGAAGCCGTGCCCTTAAGCGAGACGGTGCCCTTAAGCGAGCCGGTGTATTGAGCGAAACGGTGTATTAAGCGAGACGGTGTATTTCAACGGGCTCTCAGTGATCGCTTTCGGACATGCTCATGGACGTTGGGGGCGAGGACCCGAGAACGGCGGCCTGATGCGGTATGGTCTGCTTCCAGACCTGCACGCCTAACATCATGCCGTTGTCTTCATGTTCCAGGAGATGGCAGTGCATGAGGAAGTTGCCGGCGATATCGCTTGTGAACGGCACACGAAGGTGAACCTTGCCCGGATAGATCAGTGCCGGACCATCGGCGACGGTTTTTGAATATGCCGGTGGAACATTGATGACATCGAGAACCAGACCGGTTTCGCGATGTTCGTCACCCGCTTTGCCGGTGTAGGCGACGCAATTGCCTGGGAGGCCATGGAGAGCGAGAAATTGGGGAGAACACGCCTGGGTTACATGGAACCCCAACTGATGGATATGGAATGCATGCGCTTCGGCGGTGAAGTTATACACATCCCACTCTTCATCGACCTCGTGCCTGCCTCGGAGCTCCACTTGAATGGCGGGCGTAGACGGTTTGAAGAGCCCGTTGGCCTGGAACATGTCCCGGCTTGGAGTCATGTCGGCGTTCATGGGCATGCTGAAAGGGACCGCCTCGGTTACGGCATGTTTCTGCCCGTGGACGCCAATGGCGGAAGAGGTGACGTCGATGAGATAGAACGAGGTTCCGCAGTCCGGGTCGGGAGCTTCCGCGGTGGCGGAGCAAGGGCGGTCCTGTTCATAGAAGGCGAAGGCTCGGCGTGTGTCTTTCGGTTTTGCGTGCAGGTAAGCGCTTTGAAAACGGCCGGAGAGTTCAGGAACGGAGGTCGCTCGGACGGCGACTGCCGGGGCGATTGCCGGTGGAGTTGCAAGGTTTGCGAGGGTGCGTGGAGGGACCGTGTCTCCGGCGGCGCCTGTGTCGAAGAACAGCGACACCAGAGAAAGGGGAGCGGAAATCGGCCCCGCGGAGGTGAATTCGGCCCGTCCGCCTGGAGGCACGAGAATGGAGTTGACGGCGCGCAGATGATGGCGCACGGGTGCACCATCGCGACGAAGCTGCAAGAGCGGTTGTGTTGCCGTGGCGGTGGTGGAGGCTTTGCTGAGATCGACGGAGCTGAGCGGCGATGTCGACAGGGCAAGGCGCACATAGGTGTTTGCGCTGGCATTCAGAACGCGAAGGTTGCGGTCGCTCCAAGAAGCCGAGATGGGCTGAAAGTGCAGCGACGCGGTATCTCCATGGGGGTCTGTGCCTACGGGAATTTCCGTGATCCTGCCGTTCACGGTCACCAAGGTCGCGAGCGCGGGAGCCTGGTCGTCGGATTTCGGCGTGACGTGATCGACAGGGCAGAGCAGGGAACCATAAGGCGCTCCGAAGGTGCTGCAAAGGGGATCGTCGGGAGGTGCTCCGCTGCCTGGAACGGCGGCCGGTTCCAGGGCTCCGCGGCCGGGGCTTTCGAGAAACTGAGCGCGATGGCGGCGCGACGTTTGCATGGCCTGGCGACTGGACGTGGGCGTCTGCGATGCACCGGGAGCGGGGATGGAGGCGGTCGTCGAGGGAAACTTTTCGACGGGATAATCGCGCACAATAAACACTGCCGGGAGCAGCGACGGATCGCTGTGTTTGCGCAGTTCCGATGCGATTGCCTGGCTGCCGTCAGGGTCGTGGCGGAATCTCCGCACAACGACGATGGCCCCGGTGAGACCGAGAAAGACCTGGGGCTGCGCTTCGCCATGCAGGTGCGGGTGATACCAGTACAGGCCGGCGTCCTGATTGCGGGGGATCGCGATGCTGTACTCCTGACGGCTGCTGACGGAGGTGTCGGAAGAAGGCTTGCCGACGGGCGCAATAAAGGTGGTCAGAACCTCATCCGCGGCTGCGGAGCCGGGGGTGCCGCCCAGAGGGCCTCCGTGCAGACCATGGGTATGGACATTGACGTATCCGGTCGGCGTCATCTCCATCGCCTGGATCACTTTGAAGGATCCCGGCGGATTGCTATCGGGGCCGGCTCCGTCGAGCGGATTGTATCCCGCGATGGCTTGGATTTCAGCCGCTTGAAGACAGTTTTCCAGATGGAAACGGAGTGTGGCGCCGGGCACGGCCACCAGCGTCGGATTGATTGCAACGACCGCGTCGTCGCCACGTCGCGCGACGTACACCAACGATACGTTCCAGCCCGCGGGCGGATGGACCATTCTCACTTCGAGGACGAAAGGCTGCGTTGCGTCGAGTTCCTTCTCGAACAGTGCGGGCAGGCTGGATGGATCGGGGGGCGCGGCGCTGCAAGGAGGATGCGCCTCTGCCTGTGACGGCGACGCGCATAACGATGCGAGGCTGAGTATGGTGGGCAACACAAAGGGCAGCCGAAGCGAAGGAACCTGAGGGCGCATGAGAAAAAACCTCTCTGCACTGGAGAGTGCAACCTCCGGCCGATTCGTTTCGCGGGATCTCGAAAAGAGCTACGTCGCTTGCGTGCGGCATCGGCGTCAGGAGCGCGAGGCTAGGTTCTTAGCGGGGCGTTGCTGGCGAAGGCTGTACCTCAGCGGCTGAAGCCGCACGGGGCGGAGAAACTGGCGCAATCAGACCTGGCTCTGAGGTACACCTCCTGGCTCTGAGGTACACCTCCTGGCTCTGATGTACACCTCCTGGGCTGCTCAGAAGGCGAAGCGGAGGGAGAGTTGCGCCTGGCGCGGGTCGCCGACGCCGACGCGGAGGAAGCCGTTGAAGTCGAACAGGGCGGGCGAGCTGAGCGGGTTGAGGTTGTTGGTGTTGTTGATGGCGTTGAAGAGCTCGACGCGCGGTGTGAGTTCGAATTTGTCGTGCAGGTGGAAGGGGCGGGCGACGCCGAAGTCGAGGACGAAGAAGGCGTTGTCTTTGCGCAGGTGATTGCGACCGCAGTCGATGCCGTTGACGAAGCGTGTGGCCGAGTTCGAGAGGCTGCAGGGCGCGCCCTGGCCGGTGTTGGTGGAGGAGAGATTGTCGGTCTGGGGCTCGGCGGAGTGCTGCTGGATGCGGACGTTGCCGCGAAATCCGAAGGGCAGGTCGCCGAGGGCGTAGGCGTTGAATTTGTGACGTTCGTCGCGATCGGCGTTGGCGTATTCGGCCCCGAGATTGTAGAGGTTGGCGTAGCGAAAGGTGAAGGGGTCGCGCTCGTTGGAGTCGGAGTCCTTGTCGACCGAGTAGGTGTACTCCGCTTCAAACATGTAGTGGTGCGACATGGGTTTACGAAGACCGACGGTGACACCGCGGTAGAGCGATTTTGCGTTGCTGATGGTGTCGGTAACGGCGCCGAGGGTGGGGAAGGGTATTGGACCGGAGTAGGTCACGGTGTCGGCGTTGACGGCGGGAATGACGTTGGGGCCCACGTTGGGGTTTTGAAAGCGCGTCAGGTAGACGCCTTTGGAGAGGGTGAAGTCGGCGAAGGCGACGAAGTCGCGCATGACCTGCTGGTCGTAGCCGACGTTGTAGGTGTAGATGCGGGGGTTGTGGTAGTTCTTGTCGAAGACGGTGACGCCGGCGCCGGGACAGCCGGTCGAGGGGCAGTTGGACGGTGGAAGGATGTTGGGGTAGACGGGATTGCCGAGGCCGGAGAACTGGGTGATGGTCTGCTGCTGGACGCCGTTGGTGGTGATGGCGCCGACTTGCGTGAGCATGTTTTGGCGGGCGTTGAAGATGCCGGCGCTGCCGCGGAACGAGCTCTTGCCGTTGCCGAAGACGTCGAGGTTGAAGCCGAAGCGGGGCTGGAACTGTTTGGTCTGGTTGGGAAGGTAGCCGGTGGAGGGAAAGCGCGGGTCGGAGAGGTAGGGCGCGTAGAGCGCGGCGGAGGGGGCGATGACCATCTTGGGGAAGAACTGCGCCTCCCAGCGGAGGCCGTAGTTGATGGTGAGGCGGGGCGTGGCCTTCCATGTGTCCTGGGCGTAGAAGCCGGGCTCGGTATTGGAGATGTTGGAGTAGCCGGACTGCTGGACGGTTTCGCCGGAGCGGGTGGGGGCATCCTGGAGATAGAGCAGGAGCGGGCTGCCGGAGGAGTTGGCGATGCCGCCTGGGCAGGCCGCGGCGCCGGTCGCGAAGCTGCCGTCGGTGCAGGAGACCGTTTCGTGACCGAATCCGCCGACGCGTTCCGGCGAGGCGTAGTGGAGGAAGCCGGTGGCGCTCGCGAAGATGTAGCGTCCGAGCGCGAAGCCGTCGAAGACCTGGACGTTGTGGCTGTAGAGGAGTTCCGCACCGAATTTGAAGGCGTGTTTTCCGTGGACGAGCGAGAAGTTGTCTTTGGCGTCGATGTGGTAGAAGGTTTCGCTGGAGCCGGGCCCGAGGAAGAAGGGCTGACCGAAGCGGAAGGACGGGAAGAAGCCGACGCCGGTGTCGGGGACGGCGGAGGGGTCGATGGCGGTGCGGGGGCGGGTCTCGTGGCCGTAGGTGAGGTGGGCCTCGTTGAGCTCGGTGCTGCTGAGGGTCGAGATGAGGTTGAAGTTGAGGGTGGAGACGTGAGCTGGGCCTTCGACGCCGTTGGCGGTGGTTCCGTAGGTGGAGACGTCGAAGGTCTGGTTGGGGTTTCGGGAGTAGTCGAAGTTGTAGGAGGTGTAGAAGAGGTTTCGCGAGTTGATGTTCCAGTCGACGCGACCGAAGAAGGCGCCGTTGTGGACGACGTGATCGACGGGCCGTCCGTCGTCTTCCTTGTAGTTGGATTTGAGGAAGTTGATGAGGACCTGACGCTGGCAGTCGCCGTTGCCGTTGATCTGGGCGTCGGTGATGTTGGAGCCGAAGACAGGGTTGCTGACGGCGCAAGGGGTGGCGGCGCCGAGCGCGGCGGGGTTGAAGACGCTGAGATTGGCGCGCTGAAGGTTCTCGTCGATGCCTTCGGCGGCGCCGAAGAAGAAGAGTTTGTCGTGGACGATGGCGCCGCCGACGGAGCCGCCGAACTGTTCGCGGTGAAAGCCGGTGAGGGCGGTGCCGTCGGACGCGGCGGCGGTGAGGGCTTCGAGGCGCTGGTACTCGAAGAGGCTGCCGTGGAGGGTGTTTGTGCCGGACTTGGTGATGACGTTGATGATGCCGCCGCCGGTGCGGCCGAACTCGGCGTTGGCGCCGGAGGCGACGACCTGGAACTCTTTGACGGCTTCGAGCGTGATGTCGACGGCGGCGCGCTGTCCGCCGGACTGTTCGCCGAAGAAGCCGTTGTTGTAGTCGCCGCCGTCGAGCGAGATGTTGTTGAAGATGCCGCGCTGTCCGTTGATGTTGATTTCGTCGCCGTCCGGGCCTTGCGAGATGCTGACGCCGGGTGTGAGGGTGACGAGATCCTCGAATTTTCGGCCGAGAACGGGAGTGGTGGCGATGGTCGCTTCGTTGAGCGTGGTGGTGGAGGAGACGGTTGTCAGATCGATGAGGGGTGCGGCCTCGACGACGACGGTCTGGTTGACCGAACCGATGGTGAGCGCGGGCTTGAGCGAGATGGTGCGGCCGACGGTCAGGTTCAGGTTCTCCTGCACCAGGGTCGCGAAGCCGGTCTTGCTGACCTTGACGACGTATCCACCGGGTTGCAGGGACTGAAAGTCGAAGTGTCCGGAGGAGTCGGTGACGGCGTTGTGGACGAGGCCGGTGTTGGTCTCATCGGCCTCGACGGCGGCGCCGGGGAGAGATGCTCCACCGGCGTCGGTGACGTCGCCCTGGATGCTGCCGTTGGTGGCCTGCACCTGCGCGTGCAGGGTTGCGAGAGCGAGGGCGAGGAGGAAGAGGACGCCTGAACGTCGGACAGCTTGCATCATGAAAGCTCCGTGGAAGTCGGACTGAACGGTGCGTGCATCGGCGGTAGAAGACGGGTGGGAACTTGACGGCAAAGGGGCTCCGGAGAACAGGTTTGCCGACCTCTCGCGAAGTCGCAGAAGGTGCCTGGAGAAGGAAGGCGCGATCCCCTGTGGGAGGGTTACCTCACCCGGTAAAGAGTTGGGTCTTGGAAGAGACGATACCATGCGACCGCGGAGATGCAGCGAGCGATTTGCGATTTGCGGCTGTGGTGGCTGGGGGCGGGCTGGACGGGGCGGACGGAGGTGTTGAGTGCGTTTCTCTGGGCTCGGACGTAGAATCGTCTTTTTACGGAGGTGGCCGGATGTCCACGATTGTTGAAGCAGCGCACGCTTTTGCCGCGGGTCGGCAACTACGGAAGGTCTCTCACTGGATGGATGGACGGCCTGTGCACGGGAGCTCCGGACGGTTTGGCGATGTGTATGACCCGGCGACCGGGCGGGTGCAGGCGAGGGTGGAGTTTGCGGACGGGGCCGATGTGGATCGGGCGGTGGCGGCGGCTCGGACGGCGTTTCCGGCGTGGTCGGAACAGCCCCCGCTTCGGCGTGCTCGCGTCTTGTTCCGGTTTCGCGAGATCTTTGAGCGGCGCGCCGATGAGGTGGCGATGCTGCTGACGAGCGAACACGGAAAGGTGTTCCCGGACGCCAAGGGCGAGGTGATGCGCGGGCTCGAGGTGGTGGAGTTTGCGACGGGCATACCGCAGATGTTGAAGGGCGAGTATACGGAGCAGGTGGGGTCGGGGATCGACAGCTGGTCGTTGCGGCAGCCGCTCGGCGTGGTGGCGGGGATCACGCCGTTCAACTTTCCGGCGATGGTGCCGATGTGGATGTTTCCGATCGCTCTGGCGTGCGGCAACACGTTTGTGTTGAAGCCGAGCGAGCGCGACCCGAGTGTGTCGATGTTGCTGGCGGAGATGCTGCAGGAAGCGGGTCTGCCGGACGGTGTGTTCAACGTGGTGCAGGGGGACAAGGTGGCGGTGGATGCCTTGCTGGCGCACGCGGATGTGAAGGCGGTGAGCTTTGTGGGGTCGACGGCGATTGCGGAGGCGGTGTATCGCGAGGGGACCCGCCACGGCAAGCGGGTGCAGGCGCTGGGCGGTGCGAAGAACCACATGGTGGTGATGCCGGATGCGGATCTCGACCAGGCTGCGGACGCTCTGGTGGGCGCGGCGTACGGCTCGGCCGGGGAGCGGTGCATGGCGATCTCGGTTGCGGTGACGGTGGGCGGGGCCACGGCGGACGCGCTCGTGGACAAGTTGAAAGACCGGATTGCGCGCCTGAAGATTGGGAGCGGGATGACGGACGGAGCCGAGTTGGGGCCGCTGGTGACGAAGGTGCACCTCGATCGTGTGTCGGGGTACGTCCAGCAGGGGACGGAGGAGGGCGCCGATCTGGTGGTGGATGGACGGGCGAGCGCGCTTCCGGCAGGGGAGGGATTTTTTCTCGGCGCGTGCCTGTTCGACCATGTGAAGCCCGAGATGAAGATGTATCGCGACGAGATCTTCGGACCGGTGCTGGGGGTGGTGCGTGCGCGGGATTTTGAGACGGCGCTCGGGATGGTCAACGACCATGAGTATGGCAACGGAACGTCGATTTTTACGCGCGATGGAGATACGGCGCGGGAGTTTACGCAACGCGTGCAGGCGGGGATGGTGGGGGTAAATGTGCCGATTCCGGTGCCGATGGCGTTTCACAGCTTCGGCGGATGGAAGCGATCTTTGTTTGGCGACCATGCGATGTATGGTCCGGAGGGCGTGCGGTTTTATACGCGACTGAAGACGGTGACGGCGCGCTGGCCGACGGGGATTCGCGCGGGCGTCGACACGAGTATGCCGACGCTCGGGTAGGGGCGCGTTCGCTAGAGCGGTTCTCCTGTAGGTGTACCCGGGGCCGCGGGGCTCAACGCTGCTTTTTTCAAGAAAAGCAGCATTCCTCAGAGCTTGATTGGGGTCTAGTAACAGGAGAACTGCTCTAGCTGTCGGAGGTGATGCTGACGGTGTCGGGGGCCGGTGTGGCGGCGGACTTGGTGGCGATGAAATCGTCGGCGATGGAGAGGTGCCGATCGAGAGCTGCGATGCCCTGGTCGAGCTGCTCGGTGGTGATGATGAGGGGCGGAGCGATGACGAAGTGGGAGACCCATGCCTGGATGGTGACGCCGTCGGCGAGCATCTTGGCGGCGATCTGATCGACGAGGAGGGCGGCGCCCGAGACCTTGTCGGCGTAGGTGTTGAAGGGTTCTTTGGTGATCTGATCCTTGACCAGATCGACGGCCCAGAAGAGGCCTTTGCCGCGGATGTCGCCGACGCTCGGATGCTTTGCCTTGAGTTCGAGGAGCTTGGCGCGAAGGTAGGGTTCGAGATCGGCGGCGCGCTGGACGAGGCCCAGGCGCTTCATCTCCTGGATGGTGGCGACGGCGGGGGCGAGCGTGATGGGGTGCGCCTCGTAGGTGTGGCCGTGGGCGAAGTAGTGGGTCTGGAAGAACTCGCCGATGGCGGTGGAGGTGGCGCAGAGGCCGAGCGGGACGTAGGCGGAGGTGATGCCTTTGGCGGTGGTGAGGATGTCGGGGGTGACGCCCCAGTGGTCCATGGCGAACCACTTTCCGGTGCGGCCCCATCCGCTCATGACCTCGTCGGCGATGAGGAGGACGCCGTTTTCGTCGCAGATCCGGCGGAGTTTCGGCATGTATTCGTCGGGCGGAACGATGACGCCGTTGGTTCCGACGATGGGTTCGACGAGGACGGCGGCGACGTCGGACTCGTTCTGGATCATGTGTTCGAGGTAGTCCGCGCAGGCGATGTTGCAGCCGGGGTAGGTGTGGCGGATGGGGCATTTGTAGCAGTGCACTTCGGGACCGAAGAGGATGCCTTGCGCCTTGCCGCGCGGTTCGGTGGCCCATCGGCGCGGGTCTCCGGTGGCGGCGATGCTGGAGCTGGTGGAGCCGTGATAGGAGCGGTAGCGAGAGATGATCTTGGTCTTGCCGGTGTACATGCGGGCGATCTTGAAGGCGGCCTCGTTGGCGTCGGTTCCGGAGGTGGTGAAGAAGAATTTGTCCAGGCCTTTGGGGAGGACTTCGAGCAGGAGTTGCGAGAGCTCCGCGCGCGCTGTGGTGGTGTAGCCGGGCATGGCGAAGCAGAGCTCCTGTGCCTGCTTGGCGATGCTGTCGATGACGGCCTGATTTTTGTGGCCGAGGTTGGAGCACATGAGTTGCGCGGAGAGGTCGAGGTAGCGCTTGCCGTTGCCATCGACGATGTAGCAGCCTTGGGCGTCGACGATGTGCATGGGGTTCCAGGATTTCTGGAAGCGCCATGTGCCGTAGTTGGTGTCGCGGGTGATCTGGACGACTTCGGCGGAGGAGAGGGGCATTGGTTCCTTTCGAGTGGCTAAAGGGAATTACCTGTTGCTGTGGAGCGGGAATGTCTGTGCAGAGCCGTTTTCCTTGGGAGAAAACGGCGTCGATACCCGTGGCTCCCTATACACCGACAGGGAATTTGCTCTAGTGCCTCAGTTTACTTCGCCTGTGGAGCGTCTGGGTCCGTACCATTTTTGGTACAGTAGGGTGTGGCCTTGAAGCGACTGCCGGCACGATGAGACGGATGAAAGGAGAAGAGGGATGAAGAAGAAAAATGTGGGCAGCAGTTTTGACGATTGGCTTCGTGACGAGGGGCTATATGAGGAGGCCACTTCGGTCGCTGTGAAGCGGGTTCTTGCGTGGCAGATCACGGAGCAGATGGAGCGGCAGAGTCTATCGAAATCGGAGATGGCGAAGCGGATGGAGACGAGCCGAGCTGCTCTGGACCGGCTGCTGGATCCGGAGAACGATGCGGTGACGTTGAACACCTTGTTCAAGGCGGCTACGGCGGTGGGGCGGCAGATCTATGTGGAGTTGGTTTAGAGGAACCACGGCGGGATCAATGGTTTCCGTTTTGTCGAACGAGGTACTCGGATGCTCCTCCCCTGGATGAAAGGCTGGGGCGCATCAGGGCTATGTACACACCTCCGGCGAGGAAGAAGCCGACGAACCAGGCGTAGTCGTAGAGGAAGCGCAGGCTGGGGATGGCGAGGCCGATGAGGGCGAAGAGGACGCCGGCGGCCAGGGCGATGAGGGCGCGGGGGTTGATGCCGCGGGAGTATTCGTAGGCGCCTCCGCGGCGATAGAGCGAACTGACGTCGAGGCGGGTGCGGCGAAGGAGGAAGTAGTCGGCGATCATGATGCCGGCGACGGGGCCGAGGAGGGCGGAGTATCCGATCAGCCATCCGAAGATGTAGGTTCCGAAGCTCGACATGAGCTTCCAGGGCATCATGGCGAGGCCGAGGAAGCCGGTGATGAGGCCGCCGGTGCGAAAGGAGATGAGCCGTGGGGCGAGGTTCGAGAAGTCGTTGGAGGGCGAGACGACGTTGGCGCCGATGTTGACGTTGAGCGTGGCGATGAGGATGGAGATGAGGGCCAGAAACGCGACATACGGCTGGTGAAATCGGCCGAGCAGAGCGATGGGCGACCAGATGGGTTCCCCGAAGACGACGGTGGAGGCGGAGGTGACGGCGATGCCGATGAAGGCGTAGAAGGTCATGGCGACGGGGAGGCCGATGGCTTGACCGACGACCTGCGCGTCCTGGGACCTGGAGTAGCGGGTGAAGTCGGGGATGTTGAGCGAGAGTGTCGCCCAGTAGCCGACCATGGCGGTGAGCGAGGGAAAGAAGAAGCGGAGGAAGGCGCGGTTGGACGTGAAGTGGCTGGGGGCGGCTAGCATGGGGCCGAGGCCGCCGGCTTTGTGGAGCATCCAGACGAGCAGGATGACGGACATGGTGAGAAGGAAGGGCGCGGAGATGGCCTGGAGAGCGCGGATGGATTCGACGCCGCGCCAGACGACGGCCATGTTGAGCAGCCAGAAGCCGAGGAACGAGGCCCAAAGGACGGCGGGGTGCGCGGCGGTCGCGGGCCAGAGGACACCGAGCATGGCGGCGATCGCCTGTCCGCCGAGCCAGGACTGGATGCCGAACCAGCCGCACGCGACGATGGCGCGCATGAGGGCGGGGAGGTTGGCTCCGCGCGTTCCGAAGCTGGCGCGGACAAAGACGGGAAAGGGGATGCCGAACTTCGCGCCGGCGTGGGCGTTGAGGATCATCGGAAGGAGGACGATGAGGTTGCCGAGGAGGATGGTGAAGATGGCCTGTTTCCAGTTCATGCCGCCGGCGATGAGCGAGGAGGCGAGCATGTAGGTGGTGACCTCCATGGACATGGAGAACCAGAGCGCGATGTAGTTGTAGGTGCCCCAGGTGCGATGCGCGGGCGATGTGGGGGCGAGGTCGGGGTTGTAGAGGCGCGGGTCGGGGTCGGGGATGGCGCTGGTTCCGGCGAGGCCGGCGGCGGTGGGGGCCTGCATCAGGCGAGGCCTCCGGCGTTGGCGAGGCGCTTGACGAAGCGTCCGCGACCGGTGGCGCCGATCCATTGGCCGTCCTTGACGATGAGGTCGCCGCGCGAGAAGACGTGGCGCGTGTTGCCGCGCACCTGCCAGCCTTCGAACATGTTGTAGTCGGTGGCCATGCACTGGGTGGCGGCGGAGATGGTGTAGGGGGCGCTGGGGTCCCAGAGGAGGATGTCGGCGTCCTTGCCGGGGGCGATGCGGCCTTTTTGGGGCATGCCGAAGATGCGTGCGGGGGCGGCGGCGCAGAGATCGACGAAGCGCTCGGGGGAGAGGCGGCCGGAGTTGACGCCGAAGTGCCAGAGGATCTGCAGGCGATTTTCGATGCCTGGACCGCCGTTGGGGATCTTGGTGAAGTCGTCCTTGCCGAGGGACTTCTGGTCGGCGAAGCGGAAGGGGCAGTGGTCGGTCGAGACGATGGCGAGCGAGCCGTCGGTGAGCGCTTGCCAGAGCGGATCGTGGTTGGATTTAGAGCGCAGGGGCGGGGTGAAGACGTATTTCGCTTCTTCCCAGGAGCCGCCGGGCATCTGGTCTTCGATGGACAAGACGAGGTATTGGGTGCAGGTTTCGGCGATGGCGCGAGCGCCGCGGGCCTGCATGAATTTGAGTTCGGCGAGCGCGGCTTCGTTGGAAAGGTGGACGATGTACACCGCGGCGCCGGCCATATCCGCCAGGGCTATTGCCCGGTGGGTGGCTTCGGCTTCGGCTTTGGGGGAGCGCGAGAGCGCGTGGAAGTGCGGGGCGGTCTTGCCCTCGGCGAGCATTTGGGCGACGACGACGTCGATGGCGCTGCCGTTTTCCGCGTGGACGCAGCAGAGGGCGTTGAGTTCCGCGACCTTTTGCATGACCTTGAACATGAGGCCGTCATCGATCATCAGCGAGTCGGGGTAGGCCATGAAGAGCTTGAAGGAGGAGATGCCGGCGGCGAGCATTTCTTCCATCTCGAGGAGGCCCTGTTGGCCGTCACCGGGGCCGAGGTCGGTGATGGCCATGTGCAGGGAGAAGTCGATCGAGGCCTTGCCGGAGGATTTTTGGAGCCAGGTCGTGAGGGCTTCGCGCATGGTGTGGCCGCGGGCCTGAAGCGCGAAGTCGATGACGGTGGTGGTTCCGCCGACGGCCGCGGCGACCGTGCCGGTGCGGTAGTCGTCGGCCGAGACGGTGCCGCCGAAGGGCATGTCGAGATGGGTGTGGACGTCGATGCCGCCGGGCATGACGAGGAGGTCGGTGGCGTCGATGAGCGTGTGGCCGGCGGGGTCGAGGTCGGGGCCGACGGCGGCGATCGTCTCGCCCTCGATCAGGACGTCGGCGCGCTGCCGGCGGTCGGCGTTGATGACAGTGCCGTGTTGGATCAGTGTTCCCATGCTTGCTCCGTGATGGTGGTGCGCTTGAGAGAAAGCGTACCTCAGCGGCTAAAGCCGCTTTGCCTGCTGACGATGGTACGGCACGGCTGAAGCCGTGCCCTTAAGCGAGACGGTTCGCGGTTAGGCGAGACGCTCCGCGGTTAGGCGAGACGGTTCGCGGTCGTGCCAACTTATTCTGGGTTGGAACTCATGACCTCGTGAGCGCCTTCGGGGACGAGGCCGGCGCTGCTGCGATCTTCCCAGCTCTGGCGTGGGAGGTTGTTCTCGATGCGCTCCATCGTGATGCAGTCGGGGACGGGGCAGACGAGCGAGCAGAGGTTGCAGCCGACGCAGTGGTGTTCGTCGACGCGAGGGATACGGGCGAGCGGTGTGGCTGGGCCGGCGACGAGATCGCCGCCGTCGAGTTTTGGGATCGGTGTGGTCGAGATGTGTCGGCGGGCTTCGGCCTCGACGCTGGCGGGGGTGCGTGTGATGTCGGGGACGGGGGATGTGCGATCGAGGTGGATGCACTGGTGCGCTCCGTCCCAGCAGGCGGTGTAGCAGAGCTGGCAGCCGATGCAGAGGTCTTCGTGGATGCGGGCGACGACCTGGAAGTTGAGGTTGAGGTTTTTCCAATCGAGCACGTTGGGAAGGGAGCGTCCGCGAAAGTCCTCGAGGGTGGCGAAGCCTTTGGACTTCATCCATGTGAGCAGGCCGTCTTCGAGGTCTTCGACGATGCGGTAGCCGAAGTGCATGACGGCGGTGCAGACCTGGACGGTGCCGCAGCCGAGAAGGAGGAATTCCGCGGCGTCGCGCCACGATCCGATGCCGCCCATTCCGGAGAAGGGGAGTCTGGCGGCGGGGTCGCTCTGGACCTGCTGCACCATGCTGAGGGCGATGGGTTTGACGGCCGGACCGCAGTATCCGCCGTGCGAACTTTTGCCGTCGACGTCCGGGCGCGGCCGGAGGGTGTCGAGATCGATGCCGGTGATGGAGTTGATGGTGTTGATGGCGGAGAGCGCGTCGGCTCCGGCGCGGCGGGCTGCGCGCGCGGGGGCGCGGATGTCGGAGATGTTGGGGGTGAGCTTGACGATGACGGGGGTGCGGGCTTTTTCTTTGACCCAGCCGGTGATCTGTTCGCAGTATTCGGGCACCTGGCCGACGGCCGAGCCCATGCCGCGTTCGCTCATGCCGTGCGGGCAGCCGAAGTTGAGTTCGAGGCCGTCGGCGCCGGCGTCTTCAGCGCGTCCGACGATGTCGTGCCAGGTTTCGCGACGGCTTTCGACCATCAACGATGCAATGACGACGTGCTTTGGATAGCGGCGTTTGACTTCGGCGATCTCCTGGAGGTTGACCTCGGTGGGTCGGTCGGAGATGAGTTCGATGTTGTTGAAGCCCATCATGCGGCGGCCCTCCCAGTCGATCGAGGAGTAGCGCGAGCTGACGTTGGTGATGGGGGCGCCGATGGTCTTCCAGACGGCGCCGCCCCAACCGGCATCGAAGGCGCGCATGATCTGTTCGCCCGAGTTGGTGGGCGGCGCGGAGGCGAGCCAGAAGGGGTTGATGCATGGGATGCCGCAGAAGCTGGTTTGGAGTGTGGGATCAGGCATGGGCAGGCTGCGCCTCCATCCACGCGGCGATGCCGATTGCGGCACGTTTGCCGTCGGCCACGGCGTCGACGACCTCGCGACCGCCGTTGGTGCAGTCGCCGCCGGCAAAGAATTTCGGGTGGGAGGTTTGTCCCGTGGCGCGGTCGATGAGGATGCGTCCTCGATCGAGCTGGAGCCTGGGCGAGGTTGGCGAGGGAGAGAGGAATGCGGTGTGCGTGGACTGGCCGATGGCGAGGAGGATGAGGTCGGCGGGGAGGGTGAACTCGGACGCGGGCTCGGGGAGGAGGGAGCCGTCGGTGGTGGGCGAGAGCGTTTGGAGCGTGAGCGTCATCCCGGCGGGGCCGTCGTGGATGGCGATGGGCTGCACGTGCCAGACGAACTGCACGCCCTCCGCCCGGGCGTGCTCGTATTCGGAGCGAAAGGCGGACATCTGCTCCGCGCCGCGGCGATAGAGGATGCGGACCTCTGCCGCACCGAGCCGGAGGGCGGCGATGGCGGCGTCGATCGCCGTGTTTCCCGCGCCGACGACGACGACCCGGCGAGGCGAGGAGACGACCGCGCCCGACTTGTATCCGGCGATGAAGTCGAGCGCGTCCGTGACGCCGGGGATCTGATCGCCGGCGATGCCGAGCCGGAGGACGCCGCCGAGACCGAGGCCGAGGAAGACGGCGTCGTGCCGGGCTTCGAGATCGGCGAGCATGGGTGCGTCTACGTGTGTGTCAGAGCGGAACTCGACGCCCAGCTCCGCGAGCATGCGGATCTCGCGGAGGCTCTCGGTGAGGGGCAGTTTGTACTCCGCGATGCCGTAGGTGTTGAGGCCTCCGGGAAGCGGTCGAGCGTCGAAGATGGTGGCGCGAATGCCTCGCCGGCGGAGCTCGGCCGCGCAGCTGAGCGAGGCTGGACCGCCTCCGATGAGGGCGACGGAGCGTCCGTTTTCGGGCCCGGCGGTGAAGGGCAGGGGGGCTCCGCTGTTGTAGAGATCGTCGATGGCGAAGCGTTGCAGGAGTGCGATCTGGATCGGCTGTCTGCCCTCGTGATGGAGCACGCAGGCGCCTTCGCAGAGCACCTCGACCGGGCAGGCGCGGGCGCAGCTGCCGCCGAGGATGTTGGCTTCAAGGATGGTGCGGGCCGAGCCGGCGAGGTTGCCGGATGCGATCTTTTTGATGAAGCGCGGAACGTCGATGTGGGTGGGGCAGGCGTTGGCGCAGGGAGCGTCGAAACAGAAGAGGCAGCGGTTCGCTTCGGGGACGGCGGCCTGCGCGGTCAACGGTGGGTGGAGGTCCGGAAAGCGCTCCGCGAGCAGAGGTCTGGGCTCAGGGTAGGGATGGGGTGAGGACGGTCCGATCATCGGAGGGAAGCGATCTCCATGGAGTTTCAGAGAGCATGATTATGCACTATCCGGGCGCGAAAGGTGTGTGTCTTTCGATCCCGTGCGCGCCGACCGATGACCTCTCGGGTGACGCCGGATCGGGAGCCGTGCTCTAGACGATGCTCGCGCCGCTCCCGACGAGGTCGAGGGTCTTGCGGGCGAGCCGGCCGAAGGCTTCGACGGCGAGTTCGATGTGCTCGATTCTGGTGTCCTCGGCGCGGTTGTGGCTGAGGCCGCCGAGGGATTGGGCGAACATCATCACGGCGGGGATGCCGGCGCGCGCGACCTCCGCGGCGTCGTGGAGGGGACCGGAGGGGAGGCGATGGGAGCGGCCGGCGGTTTCGCGGATGGCCTCGTCGCAGAGTTCGATCAGATGCGGGGAGAAGGGGATGGGCTCGATGCTCCAGATCCTCGACCACTCGACCGTGCAGCCCTCCTCTGTTGCGAAGCGCTCGCTCGCGGCGCGGGCTTGTTCGAGCATGGACGCCAGAACCACGGGATCGAGGTCGCGCATATCGAGCGTCGTTTCGCACCTTCCGACGACGGCCGTCACGATGCCTGGGAAGGTTTTGACGCTGCCCATGGTAGCGACGGCGTCGGGGTGTCGGCGCGCGATGAGGCGGATCTCGAGGGCGAGCCTGGCGGCGGCGGCGAGAGCGTCGCGGCGGACGGCCATGGGGGTGGAACCGGAGTGCGCCTCCTGCCCGAAGAAGGTGATTGCGTGGCGCTCGACGCCCTTGGTGCCGAGCACGACGCCGAGCGGGAGCTGCAGGGCTTCGAGCACGGGACCCTGTTCGATGTGCAGCTCGAGATATGCGGCTGCGCCGGTGCGTTCGAGAGCTGCGTCGCCGATCCGTTTGACATCGACGCCGCAGTTGCGGAGGGCTCGGTCGAGCCGGATGCCGTCGCGATCGGTGCGAGCGCGGTCGGCCTCGACCGAGTGATTTCCCGAGAAGGCGGAAGACCCGAAGAGGCTGCGGCCGAAGCGAGCGCCCTCTTCGTCGGCCCAGTCGACCAGGCGGATCGTGAAAGGCGGCGTGCCGCGGAACTCCTCGGCGAAGGAGCGCAGCACTTCGAGGCCGGCGAGAACGCCGAGGCAGCCGTCGAGCCAGCCGCCGTTGGGGACGGAGTCGAGGTGCCCACCGAGGAGAAGCGCCCGGTCCGAAGCGCCGCGCAACGTGGTCCAGGAGTTTCCGGCGGCATCGATGTGGTGTTCGAGGCCGAGCGACGCGACCTTGCTTTGGAACCAGCTTCGCGCGGTGAGCCAGGTGGGGCTCCAGGCGACGCGCTGCGATCCGTTAGCGTCCGCGGTCAGGGCACGAAGCTCCTGAAGCGAGGCGACGAGGCGTTCAGGACGGATCGGCATGGACTCCTTTCACTCAGGCGATGCGGCGGCGAACGATGTCGGAGGGTCGGAGGTTCGGGCGCAGCGTGTGTGTTCGCGCGATCTTACCATCATGAGGATGCGCGCTCTGTCGGCCGCGATGCGCAGAGAAGCTCGGTTTTGGGGGCGGGTGGGATCGGCGCAGGGGAACTGAAGTCGCGCCGGGTGTGGCCGATCGTCGGTGATGGGTGATGCTGGTTGGAGGTCGAGGGCGGGTCAGGCGAGGAGGGTTTGGCGGAGGAGGTCGAGGCGTGCTGGGTGGCCCAGAGGCGGACTCGGTCGCGGTCTCCGGAGAGATTGAGTTCGCGGGTCTGGGTTTGGTGTTCGGTGCTGAGGGCGATGTGGACGCGGCCGATGGGTTTGGTCTGGTCTGGGCCCGGGGCTGGGCTGGGGGTCGAGGGGTGGGGGGATGGGTGGCCGGGGCCGGCGATGCCGGTGATGGCTATGCCGTGGGTGGTTTGGCAGCGGAGGCGGATGCCTCGGGCCAGGGCTCGGGCGACTTCGTCGCTGACGGCTCCGTGTTGCTCGATGAGGTCGGCGGGGACGTCGGCGAAGGCGGTTTTGAGTTGGGGGGTGTAGACGATGGCGCCGCCGTGGAAGACTTGCGAGCTGTCGGGGATGGCGGTGAGGCGTTCGGAGAGGAGGCCTCCGGTGCAGCTTTCGGCGGCGGCGAGGGTGAGGTTTTGAGCGGCGAGGAGGCTGAGGACGACCTCGGGGAGGCTTTGGTTGTGGGCGGAGAAGATTGCGGCGCCCATCTCGGATTGGAGTTCGGTGGCGAGCTGGTCGACGCGGGCCTGGGCTTCTGCGGCCGTCGATTTTGTTGAGACCAGGTGGAGCTGGATCTCGCCGGAGCCGGAGAGGATGGTGGTTTCGACGTCCGGGTAGCGGGTGTAGATGGGGGCGGTGCGGAGGTCGACCTCGGACTCGGGGATGAGGGCCATGCGGAGGGTTCGGCGGGCGAGGTGCGCGGTCGGGAGGAGGCGGGCGAGGCGGGGGACGCACTCGGCAAGGAACATGGAGGTGAGTTCGCGGGGCGGGCCGGGGAGGAGGATGGCGATGCGGGGCCGGCCGCCGATGGTGGCGGTGAGGATCTGTCCGGGGGCGGTGCCGTTGGGGTTGGGGAGGCGCTGGGCCGTGTCGAGGATGTCGGCCTGTTTGAGGTTGTTGGGGGGCATGGGGATGTTGCGTTCGGCGAAGCGGCGACGGAGGTCCGCGAGGACGTCGGGGTCGCGGTGCATGCCGAGGCCCAGGGCGGCGGCGAGGGCTTCGCGGGTGAGGTCATCTTCGGTGGGTCCGAGGCCGCCGGAGAAGAGGACAAGGTCGGCGCGCTGGAGGGCGATGTTGGCGGCCTCGGTGAGGTGAGCGAGCGAGTCGCCGACGATGGTTTTGAAGGCGACGGAGACGCCGAGATTGTTGAGATGTTCGGTGAGGAAGAGGGAGTTGGTGTCTTGCCGGAAGGGGGTGAGCATCTCGGAGCCGACGGCGATGATTTCAGCGATCATGGTGGTGGTTTGGATGCGGGGTGGGGGTGGGGGCGCGTTTGGAGGGTGGGGCGGCGAGGGGTTTGTTGGCGTCGGTCTCCGTGTGAGAGGCTGTGGGGATTGGGAGGTGAGGTCCATGGTGCGACGTGTGGCAGGGGCGGTGCTTTGGGTGGGTCTGGTGTGTGGGTTTTCGGTGGGTATCGCCCATGCGGGGGAGCCGAAGTATGCGCGGGAACGGGCGGAGCGGGCGAAGGGTTTGACGGAGCCGTATGGGTGGTTTTCGCTGGTGGCGCTCGAGTGGCTGAAGCCTGGGGTGACGACGGTGGGATCGGCGAAGACGAACGATGTTGTGCTCCCGGGGGCTCCGGCGGAGATGGCGCGGTTGGAGCAGAAGGACGGCAGGGTGACGGTGGTGGCGAACCCGGGGTTGTTGGAGATGCGGGGGCGGGCCATTGCGCCGGGGAGCGTGGTGAGCGATGACGAAGAGGAGGCCGCGGCGCTGACCAGCGGGACGTTGCGGATGTGGGCGATCGAGCGGGGTGGAAGGCGGTACTTGCGGGTGAAGGACTCGGAGGCGCCAGCGCTCAAGAAGTTTAGCGGGCTGCGGTGGTACGCGCCGAGCGCGCGCTACCGGGTGGAGGCGCGGTGGGTGCCGTACACGACGCCGCACACTTTGCGATTTCTGAATCAGCTGCGGCAGGTGAGCGACGTCCCGGAGCCGGGGTATGTGGAGTTCACGATGGACGGCAAGCGCGTGACGCTGACGCCGTTGTCGGCGACGGACAAGGGTCTGTGGTTTGTGTTTCGCGACCAGACTTCGCCCAAGGAGACGGATGGTGGGGGGCGATTTCTGTATACCGATGGGCCGTCGAATGGGGTGGCGAGGCCGGGCACGGTGGTTCTGGATTTCAACGATGCGGTGAATCCTCCGTGCGCGTATTCGCCGTTTGCGACGTGTCCTTTGGCGGCGGTGGAGAATCGGTTGGCGGTGGCGGTGCCGGCGGGGGAGAAGCGGTATGAGTAGGGGTGGTTTGTGGGTGGTGGCGTAAGGTTTGCGGTCGGGGTTTGCGGTCAGGGCAGGGGCTGGTAGTCGCTGCACTCGTGGGCTTTGTAGATGTGGGCGGACGGGTGCGAATCTCGGTCTAACTTAGAGCAAATTACCTGTTGTTAGAGCAAATTACCTGTTGCTAAGGAGCGGGAATGTCTGTGCAGAGCCGTTTTCCTCCGGGGAAACGGCGTTGATCCCTGTGGCTACACCTACAGGTAATTTGCTCTAGCCGAACTTTCGATGTTCCTTCCAAAACTTCGGCCACGGCTGATCTGGGCCGCCACACACAAAGATGTCGGGATGCTCTCGACTCTCCTCGTTGTTGAGAATGGCGGCATTGTCGTTGTGACCGGCCAGTCGGCAAGCGGTGAAAAGATCCTGGCATCCTCGCGTGAGAAGCCAAGGACGATAAGGGTTGACGGCGGCGGGAGGGGATAGCCACGCAGCCAGGCGGAGTTCGTCATGCTGATGGGAGTGGGAAGTCCGTACGCGGGACCGAGCACTTCGATGGCGTCCTGTTCCCTGTAGTTTCCCACGCCGATCGCTACGCCGGATCTCTGGTGAGGAGGCAAGGTATTGCGGATCGCGGCGACGGTTCGGACGAGATCGACCTAGCCCAATTCTTCGCGGAGGGCCTCGTTTCTGGCGAGCGCGAAGCGCATGAGGGGGCCGCTGGAAGCGAGCGGCAAGACAAAGGCGCAGGTGTAGACGCCGGCACCGAAGAGACCCGCGAAGAAGACTGCCTGGAGGGTCACTCGCCATCGCGAGGACAGGGTTTGGAGCCATTGCGCACAGGTCGTCGCGCCCGCGGCGATCAGTATCGGATAGGCGGGACCGAGATAGTAGAAGATTCCTTTGTCCCAACAGAAGAAGCGCAAAAGGGACTGTGAACATGAATGTTACTGGACGGTAACGTGGATTGCGCCAGCAGCTCCCAAGCCCTGTCGCCCAGAGCGGCGCGGCGTAGATGTTGACGCAGACGACGATCTGCTTCCAGAGAAATCCGTCGGTGCGTCCCAGACGGACGTCTCGTTGATGGATGAATTGCAGGAATTGGAACGAGATGAATCCGTGGTGAGCCTGCCATAGGAGATTGGGGAGAAAGATGGCAAAGGCAATCGCTGAACCGGCTGCGAACCAACGGCTCTTGAGGAGGTATCGCTTTCGGGTCAGCGTAAACCCGCTAAGGATGCCGAGGACGAGAAATAGTATCGTGTACTTGGTCATCAGGCCGATGCCGGCGACCGCTCCGATGGCCAACCACCACCGTCGGTCATCGGTGTTGAGCAGACGCAAGACAAGGTATCCGCAAAGCACCCACCATAGGTAATCGAAGCTGGTGTACTGAAATTCTGTGCCTTGAAAAAGGGGCAATGGGGAGAGCGCGACGGCCAAGACTGCCGCCGTTTGTGCGAGACGTTTGCCCCCGAACTGGCAGGTCATCAAACCGGTGAGTACAAGCACCATCGACTGTGCGAGGACCGAAAAAAGACGCAGACCAACCATCGACATGCCGAAGAGCTTGAGGCTGACGTGCTCGAGGAACGGCGTCAGGGGCGGATAGGAGACGAATCCCCAGTCCAGATGCCGAGCATCGCTGAGGAATTGAGCTCGTCGCGATGAAAGCCGTAGCGGTTGTTCGTCCACATATGGATCAGAGCGATTGCGGCGGCGATTCCGTACACCGCGGGGGCGTCTCGATGGACGTGGATATGTTCCTTTTCAGGACTCTTCCCGGAAGACATGCAACCTCCTTGCGAAAGGGCTACGTCTCTCCCCCGTGACGTATTGTCTGTTTTCTGGCGGGACTCCCTCTTGAATCCTACCTTCCCGGATTGAGCGGCGGCTCTGTTTCGGGCCGGCGAGGCTCGGGGTCTCTCCGCTCCGGTCGAGAGGGCAGACGTGTGGCGGAAGAGCGGTTCGCGCTGTCTGCGCGAATACCCCACCCTTCACGACGGTGAAGCTGTCGCGGAGGATGGGGCACCCGAGTCTGTGGTTACACAATCGCTCGCGGGTGGTAGAGAGGCTGCGGGTCTCTCCGCTCCGGTCGAGAGGGCAGACGTGTGGCGGAAGAGCGGTTCGCGCTGTCTGCGCGAATACCCCACCCTTCACGACGGTGAAGCTGTCGCGGAGGAGGGGGCACCCGGCAAGAACAACCGCAGATTCCCTCCGGGAATGACAACAAGAGAAAGGCCTTCTACACCAATGAGGGGCGGGATTACGCGAGTTTGCGGCCTTGGATGCCTAGTTCTATGTGGAAGAGGGCGTCTCGGGTGGTGAGGGCGGCGAAGCCTTCTTCCAGGAACGCCAGGCCGACTAGGTTGTTGCCGGAGACGATGAGGGAGGAGCGGCCTTCGGGGGTGATGCGGACGATGCCTCGATCGCCGCGGAGGGAGGCGGCGACGTAGAGGTTGTCGGCGGTGTCGAAGGCGAGGCCCTGGGCTCGGCCGAGGCCGGAGAAGAAGACGCGGGCGGTGCCGTCGCGGTCGATGGCGTGGATGATCTGGTTGGAGGAGGTGGTGGGTCCGGTGACGTAGAGGATGCCTTCGCTGGAGAAGGCGAGGTGGTAGGCGGCCATGGAGGGTTCGAGGGTGGAGTAGACGAAGATCTGGCCCGTGCGGCTGACTTTGAAGATGGTTCCGGAGCGGTCGCCGACGTAGAGGTTTCCGTCGGGGTCGAAGGCGAGGCCGGTGGCGAGGCCGAGGCCTTCGGCGAAGGTGGAGATGGCGCCGGTGGGGGAGACGCGGTAGACGGCGCCGTCGGCGCGGGAGGAGACGTAGAGGTTTCCTTCGGGGTCGAAGGCGAGGCCGGTCGCGTTGAGGATTTCGCGGACGAAGGGGACGACCTGGAAGTCGGGGAGGACGCGAAAGATGGAGACGGGGACCTCCTGGCCGCGGGTTCCGGAGACGGTGGTGTAGACGTTGCCGTCGGGGTCGACGGCGGGGTTGGCGACGGGGTGGAGGTTTTCGGCCATGGGGGTGGCGATGCGGACGGGGAGGGCGTTCGAGGCGCGGAAGCCCTGGAAGACGATGAGGTCGCCGGAGGTGGCGCCTTCGGGGACGCGGATGACGGCTTCGGTGGGCCGGGCGAGGGAGGTGGCGGCGCGGACGTCGGCGATGGAGGCGTAGGGGAGGATGGGTCCGATGGGTCCGAGGTGGGTGCCGTGGATGTGGATCTGGCCGCCGGGGAGGGCGGCGGAGGGGGTTAGGTGGAGGAGGTTGGGCGTGGGCGGTGTGGCGGCGGGATGGAGGAGCGATTTCATGGTGGAGTGGGGCGTGTTTACCTGTGGTTCAACTTCGCCTCTAAGCGTAGACCGCGGGTGGTTGGGAGTGCAAATGGGGGTTAGCGGTAGCGGAGAAAGAGGATGAGGTGGGCGGACAGGGCGGCGAGGAGGCCGGCGGCGAGGTCGTCGAGCACGATGCCGGTGCCGCCGGGGAGTTTTTCGAGCTGGCGGATGGGGGGTGGTTTGAGGATATCGAAGAGGCGGAAGAGGAGGAGGGAGAGGGCGGCGTGCGGCCATGTGGGGGAGAGGGCGAGGAGAGCGACGAGCTGGCCGGCGACTTCGTCGATGACGACGTGGCTGGGGTCTTTGCGGCTGGATTCGCGGGCGACGATGGTTGCGGCGGGGATGCCGAGGAGGGTGGCGAGAAGGGCGGCGGCGGCGGTGGCGGCGACGAGCGTGGAGGTGGAGGGATGGAGGGTGTGGGCGGCGCCGAACCAGAGGAGGACGGTGGCGACGGAGGCGTAGGTTCCGGGGCCGGGGCGGAGGTGTCCGATGCCGAAGAGGGTGGCGGTGATCCAGGCCCATCGGGTCTTGTGGGGGGAGGGATGTTCTGTGGACTGGGGAGGCATCGAATTTGAGTTTACTTGGGTGCGCGGAATGCCTGTCCTGTACCCCACGGCTCAGCTGGCGAGGACCCCACACTTTGTACCCCCATCGGCTCAGCTGGCGGGGACCCCACCCCTTTCGCGATACCGCTGCGAGAGGATGGGGCACCCGGGACCGTCTGGTCACCCGCTTGTTTTCGGGGTCAATCGGGCCGGTTGTTTTCTGGTCAGTTTTCAGCTGCCAGTGGTCAGTGTTTGTAGCGGGTGTTGGTTTCCTGGGTGGGGTGGCGCTGCTGGTCGGCGTGTTCGAGGTCTTCGAGGAGGTCGGGGTCGAGGATGGGGGAGGAGATTTTGTAGTCGCCGGAGGCCCATTTGCCGAGGTCAAGCAGGCGGCAGCGGTCCGAGCAGAAGGGGAAGTCGGGGTCGGCGGCGAGGACGACTTTGCGGCAGGTGGGGCAGAGGAGGGCTTTGGGGGTCATGTCCGGGGTTCCCAGGGGTTCAGGAGTTTGAGATCTGGGATGCTTGTGAAGTCTTTTGTGTTGCGGGTGACGAGGGTCAGGTCGTGTTCGAGGGCGGTTGCGGCCGGGCATTTTAGAACTTTATTGGGTCGCTGATCGGCGCGTACAGGCGTTCAGGCTCGAAGTTGAAGTCTTTCACCGGGCATCGCTGGAACACGGCGATGATCTCGAGTCCAGTGGGACCTGTTGGCCTGGAAGCGGCCGGCTTGGTGGGCAAGGGGGCGTCTTGGAGGGCTTGGAGGAGGACCTCTTCGACGGTGTCGAAGCCGCCGGCGGCGAGGCGGTGCTGGATGAGAGCTTCGAGTTCGGGTTGATGGATTTCGATCATCGACCCTCCGTTTGGGGGACTAGAGGTTGGAGGTGCCATGGCGCTTGAGGCCGGCGGACTCGATCTGCTCGACGGTGATACCAGTGAGAGGGATGCCGGTGCCGGCGAGGGCGGTGGGGTCGTGAACCTGGTCGGATTGGAGAATGCCTGCGTCGAGCAGAGCGGTGTTGGCGTCGTCGGGCGAGCTGAAGGCCTGCTCGTAGAGTTCGGAGGCGTTGTTGGGATTGCCGACGCGGACGCGGGTGGAGCTCCCCTGCGAGAACATGCTGAGGGTCATCTCGCCGACTTCGGTCTTGACGGGTGGGTTGTCGGTGGCGTCTTCGGGGAGGGACTCGAAGGCGGAGGCGTCGCGTGGGGCCGAGTAGCCGGCGGCGAGTTGCTCAGTCTGATCGACGTGCTGGGCGCCGGAGTGGATGGCTCGGTCGTTCGGTGTAGTCATGCACGGTTAGAGGGGCTTGGGGAAGGAAGGGTTGTGGTGCGAGGGCTACTCGAGGATGCGGGCGACGACGTCGTAGTCGTGGGACTCGGTGATTTCGGCCTGGTAGAAGGTTCCGGGGACGAGGGTTTCGTGGGGGCCGAAGTCGTTGATGAGGACTTTGCCGTCGATTTCGGGGGCGTGGAGGGGGGTTCGGCCTTCCCAGAGGAGGGCGGTTTCGGAGGAGACGCCTTCGACGAGGAGGTCGACGGTGCGTCCGACCCAGCGGGCTTTTGCGCGGGTGGAGATGGTCTGCTGGAGCTTCATGAGTTTGCGGCGGCGGGCTTCGATGGTACGGCGGGGGACTTTGAGGCTGGGGTCGAGGTTGAAGGCCTGGGCGCCCTCTTCGTCGGAGTAGGTGAAGACGCCGAGCCAGTCGATTTGGGCGGCTTTGACGAAGGCGAGGAGATCGGCGAAGTCGGCCTCGGTTTCGCCCGGGAAGCCGACGATGAAGGAGGTGCGGATGACGATGCCGGGGACGAGGTTGCGGGCGCGGGCGATCAGGTCCAAGAAGATCTGGGCGTTTCCTCCGCGCTTCATGCGTTTGAGGACGCTGGTGCTGGCGTGCTGGAGGGGGACGTCGAGGTATTTGGCGACGTTGGGGTGGCGCTGCATGGTTTCGAGCAGGCGCGTGGTGACCTTGTTGGGGTAGGTGTAGAGGAAGCGGAGCCAGCGGAGGCCGGGGAGGGGGGCGAGGGCGTCGAGCAGTTGGGCGAGGCCGTCGGAGAGGCCGAGATCTTCGCCGTAGCACGTGGTGTCCTGGCCGATGAGGGTGATCTCGCGGACGCCCTGGGCGATGAGGTTTTCGGCTTCGGCGACGACGGATCCGATGCGGCGGGAGCGGAATTTTCCGCGGAGCTGGGGGATGATGCAGAAGGTGCAGGGGTGGTCGCAGCCTTCGGCGATTTTGATGTACGCGGAGGCGCGGGGCGTTGCCAGGATGCGGGGGGTGAGGTCGGTGTAGAGGTAGCTGGGGAGAGTGGGGTTGGCGCCGTCCCAGCTTTCGCGGGAGAAGCGGCCTTGTTGCTCGCGGAGGTCGCCCTCGGGGCGGGAGGTGGAGATGCGGAGCTGGGGGGAGGTTTCGGGGTCGAGGCTGGGGTCGGGGAGGGGGCGGGAGTGTTGGGAGACGGAGGAGGGGGCCCGGTCGATGAGGGCTTGGGGGGGGGGGGGGGGTTTGGGGGGGGGGGGTGGGGGAGGAGGACGGTCGAGCTTCGCTCGATACCCCACCCTTCGCGAAGTGCGCGGAGGATGGGGCACCCGGGGTAGTGGTCAGATTTAAGCTTTGTGGCGCTTCTGACCCCACCCTTTCCGGCGATGAGGCTGCCGGAGAGGATGGGGCACCCGGGGTAGTGGTCAGGCTCGGAGAGGATGGGGGACCCGGGGTTGGGGTGGGGGAGTTTGGGTCACCCGCCGCTTCTGAACCCACCCTTTCCGGCGATGAGGCTGCCGGAGAGGATGGGGCACCCGGGGTTGTGGGGAGGCTCGATGAGGTTGGGGGACCCGGGGTGGTGGCGAGGCTCGGAGAGGTTGGGGGACCCGGCTTTGTGGTGGGTTCGGAGGCGGTGGCTGGGGGGAGGATGTGGAAGGGGTTCGCGGAGTCGTGGGTGTGGCCGGTGGGGGCGAGGCCGGCGGCGGCGAGGATGGCTTCGAGTTCGCCGGTGCCGACGACGGCGTCGACCTCGGGGATGTTGCGCTGGATCTCGTCGCGGTAGCGCTCGACCAGGCATCCGGCGACGATGAGGCGCTGGGCGCGGCCGCCGTGTTGGGTCTTGTGCCGGACCATCTCGAGGATGGTGTTGACGGACTCCTGTTTGGCGGAGTCGATAAAGGAGCAGGTGTTGACGACGAGGATTTCGGCGTCGCCGGCGTCGGGGGTGAGTTGGGCTCCGTTGTGTTGGAGCAGGCCCATCATGACCTCGGAGTCGACGAGATTTTTGGGGCAGCCGAGGGAGATGAAGCCGACTTTGGGGCGCGGTTTTGCGGGGAGGGCAGGGGGTGTGACGTGGACGTCGAGGACGTCGGTTCCGTCGATGAGGGTGGGTAGGGTCACAAGCTTTAGTTTAGCAAGTGTGGCTGGCCCTCAGGTGACGGTGTTTTTGGCGAAGCGGTTGCCGAAGTGGCGGAGGTCGTCGAGGTGGATGACGAGGGCGATGAGGCCGCCGACGAGGGTGCAGAGGGCTCGGCGGTGGGCGATGTCGGGGCCGGGGATCTGGTTGAGCGACAGGAGAAAGACGATGTAGGAGGTGAGAAAGAGGGAGAACAGGCCGTAGTTGACGGCGTTGGTGGCGAGGGAGAGGAGGGCGAACAGGGTGGCGAAGGCGGCGAGGGTGGCGGGCGTGAGGTGGACGTGGGCGATGAGGAGGGTGGAGAGGTAGGCTCCGGCGAGGGTGCCGAGGATGCGTGCGCCGGCGCGGGAGAGGGTCTCGAAGAAGGCGGGTTTCTGGACGAGCAGAGCGGTCATCGGGATCCAGTAGCCGGACTGGATGCCGATGCGGCGGTAGACCTCGGTGCTGATGGCGATGGTGGCGGTGAGGTGGAGGGCGTAGGAGAGGGAGGCGCGGCGGGAGGCGGTTGGGAGGACGATGGAGCCGAGGTTGGAGGGGAGGCTGGAAAGGTCGCTGAAGAGGTCGGTGCCGCGGTTGCGGACGGCGACAAGGAGGGATCGGGGGATGCGGGCGAGGTCTTTTTTGAGCTCGGGCATGAGATGGAGCGCGAGCGAGTTGAAGAGGATCTGGACGGCGCCGCCGGCGAGGATGAGGCCGGCGCGGACGAAGGCGGGGCGGGGTCCGGTGGGAAAGGCGGAGGCGACGTAGAGGGAGATGCAGGCCTGTTGGCCGACCCAACCGAGGCCGGCGTTCTGGGCGGTGACGAGGCCGTAGACGAAGGCGGTGAGGGCGGCGACGGCGACGAGGACGAAGGAGCGATGTCCGGCGACGGTGCCGACGAGGGCGGCGGCGGCCATGGAGACGGTGGCGGCGATCATGGGGAGGAGGCGGGAGTCGGAGAGTCGCTGGTTGACGCCGAAGCCGATGGTGAGGGCGCCGCCCCCGGCGATGAGGCCGCCGCCGGGGTGGTGGGCGGCGAGGCCGACGGCGAGGCAGAGGCCGACGGCGGAGGCGCTGACGAGGGGAAGGCGGAGCGTGAGGGCGGACCAGTGGAAGATGTAGAGGTCGGCGAGGAGGGGTGGGGGCTTGAGGGTGGGGGCGGCTTGGGCTTGGTTTGCGGCGGGATTTGCGGCGGGATTGGGAGCGGTTTGCGTCGCGGCTTCGGTTTGCGGCGGCCGGGTTTGCGGGGTGGAGGGCACTGCTTTTCAGGATACGGTTTCTTGGGCCGGAGGGGAGAGCTCGGGTGGAGGTTTGGGCGAGATTGGGGCTGGGGCTGGGCTTGGGGTTGAGGCTGGGGCCAGGCCGATGAGGCGGAGGATGGCGGGGGCGCTGGAGGTGAAGCTGGTTCCTGGCTTCAGGCGGAAGTCGAAGGCGAGGGGGTCGGCCGGGTCGGGGCTGGCCATGTGGACGAGGGCGCCGGGGACGGTGGCGGCGGAGACGAGGTCGGTGAGGGCGAGGTCGTGGGTGGAGAGGGCTCCGATGGCGCCGTTCCGGAGCAGCGCATCGAGGACGGCCTTGGCGGCGATCTGGCGGTCGAGGGAGTTGGTGCCGGAGAAGATCTCGTCGATGAGGAAGAGGACGGGGGCTGCTCGGCTGGCGGTGACGATGCTGGAGAGGCGTTCGACCTCGGCGAGGAACTTCGATTTGCCTTCGGCGAGCGAGTCGGTGAGGGCGATGGAGGCGCCGAGGGTGAGCGGGGTGAGGCGGAGGGATTGGGCGCGGACGGGGGCTCCGGCGTAGCTGAGCGCGGCGTTGATGCCGACCGAGCGGAGGAGGGTGGATTTGCCGGCCATGTTCGATCCGGAGATGAGGTAGAAGCGGTTGCTGGGAGTGAGCGAGACGTCGTTGGGGACGGAGCCGTGGAGGAGCGGGTGGCCGAGCGCGCGGGCGACGAAGGTGGGGGGGTGGGGGGGGTGGGGGGGGGGGGGGGGGGGGGGGGGCGGGGGGGGGGGGGGAGGGGGGGGGGGGGGGGGGGAGGGGGGAGGAGCTCGGGCCAGATGTCTTCGGGGTGTTCGAAGGCGTAGTTGGCGAGGGCGTTGAGGGCTTCGAACTCGGACCAGGCCCGGAGCCAGAGCTGCATGGCGGCGGCGTTTTTGCGCTTCCAGAGGGCGATCGAGAGGGCGGCCTGGGTGCCGGCGGCGAAGAGGAGCGAGAGGAGGAGGAAGTACTCTTTGGGGCGCTGCTCGACGATGGCGAGGGAGCTTTGGAGCTGGGCGAGCCGCTTGACGGAGTTGCTGGGTTGGAGGGAGAGGTTCTTGAGGTGGTTGAGTTTGGGGGAGCGGAAGT
>CAXSGC010000012.1:32245-95608 GCA_964236945.1 uncultured Acidobacteriaceae bacterium
AGGTCGAGGCCCTGGGCGAAGAGGCGGATGTGGCTTTCAAGGCGGTCGGCGCCGGTGAGCAGGGGGAGGACGCGGGCGCGCAGGCGGAGGCAGAGGAGGCCCTGGAGGGCGAGGATGGCGAGGAGGTTGGTGAAGACTCGGGGCCAGGGGAGCAGGTGGGTGAGGCCGGCGAGGAGAAGGGTGAGGGTGGCGGCGGCGGTGAGGGTGAGGAGGATGCGAAAGGCGGGGGGGAAGACGGGCGCGGGGTCGTCGATCCAGTGATCAAAGAAGCCGGCGGAGATCTGGTGGAAGGTGGTGTCGCCGAGCAGGCTGATCTGTTCGCGGAGGTCGGTTTGGGGGAGGAGCTCCTGAACGGCCTCCTGGCGGAGGAGGGTTTCGGCGTGAGGTGCGGGGTCGAGGAGGTAGCGGGCGAGGCCGCGTTGGCCGGGGCCGGTGCGGACGGTCGAGAGGGCGGCGAAGAGGGAGTTGGGGCCGAGGAGGTCGAGGTCGCGGCTGAAGATGTGGCTGGGTGGGTGGAGGTCGGGGTCGGTGCGGTTGGGGCTGGGTTGGGAGGTGGATTGGGGGTCGGTTTGGGTGGTCTCGATCCGGCGGAGGTTTCCGTCGTAGAGGAGGAGGAGTCTGGTCTCCCGAGTGATGCGGGTGCCGAGTTTGAGGGAAAACCAGATGAGGCCGGCGATCGCGAGCAGGAGTGTGGAGAGGACGGCGGTCTGGAGCGATGGCGGGACGAGGACGGTGAGGGCGGTCAGGGCGGCGAGGGTGAGGGCGGCCGCGAGGAGGCGGCGGCGCTGGGTCCGGGCTGCCTCCATGCGGGCCTGGTGGAGGGCTCGGCGATCGCGGTAAAAGGCGAGCACGCCGTCGTGGGTGCGGGGCGGAGCGATGGGTTCGGAGGGCATGGGGCTGGGGTGGATGGGTGCGCTGTCCCGATGGTAGACTGAGGGGCGTGCCGGGTCCTACGCGACGTAATCCCGCCAACCCCGCCAGGTCCGGAAGGAAGCAACGGTAACGGGCTAGTATGGGCGCAGTAGGTCGCCCGGTACGCTGAACTTTGTCCTCGTAAGTTTGTGGCGCGTGCGCGGTGGCGCAGTAGGTCGCCCGGTACGCTGAATTTTCTCCTCCCTGAAACATGTGGCCTGTGCTCCGTACTGGGCTCTCCAGCGAGCGTGGTTGGGTGTATGCTTCTTCTCTCTCCGATTTGAGACCGTTTCTGTTGTCTGTGTTTGGGCCCCTTGTCAGAAGCTTTGGAGGCTGCCGTGTCTCGTCTGGCTGCGTTTACCACAAAGGATGGAGCGACGTTTATCGCGGAGGTGGACGAGTCGGCCGACGGGCGCGATCTGTCGCGGGTGATGCGTGGTGGAGGGGCGCGGACGGAGCTGATCGCCGAGTCGAGCCAGGCGCTCGAGACGGCTCTGCAAGGGGTGAAGCAGGCGGCCGAGGCGATGTTTGCGCGGCTTTCTTCGCTCGCCACACCTCCGGACGAGACAACGGTGGAGTTTGGCGTAAAGCTGAGCGCGGAGACGGGCGCGGTGATCGCGAAGGCCGCGACGGAGGCGAATTTTACGGTGAGTTTGAAGTGGAAGCGGGCCCCGGCGAGAGGGGAGTAGATCATGGCGAAGCACTATGACGAGTTCGATCTTGTGTTTCAGAGTTCGGGAGAGCACTACACGGTTCAGCTGCTGAATTCGCCTCTCGGGCAGGCGGATGGGGAGTTTCGGCTGCCGTTTACGCAGGGGGAGCTGCGGGATTTTTACAACCGCATCGGGCAGCGGAACCGAAGTACGCGACGGGTGGATTCGCCGGATCTCGATGCGGCCAAGAAGTTTGGCGGGAGTCTGTTTCGAGCGACGTTTCAAGGGGAGTTGCTGGGCCGGTTGCGGGCGAGCGCGGACCGATCGCGGGCATCGGGGCGTGGTCTGCGCGTGCGCCTGCGGCTGAAGGGAACGCCTCTGCTGGCGGAGATGCCGTGGGAGTTTCTGTATGACAGCGAGCAGGATCACTTCCTGGCGATGTCGAGCCGGACGCCGGTGGTGCGGTACCTCGAACTGGCGCAGAATATTGCACCGTTGAAGGTGCGCCTGCCCTTGAAGATTCTGGTGGTGATTGCCGGGCCGGGAAATCTGCCGCGGCTGGATGCAGAGGGGGAGTGGGAGCGGCTTCAGACTTCTCTCGGAGCTTTGGTGGGGGACGGTGTGGTGGTGTTGGAGCGCTTGCCGGTGGCGACGCTGGATGCGTTGCGACGGCGGGCTAGGGGAGCCCCGTTTCACGTGCTGCACTTTATCGGGCATGGGAGTTTCGACAGTGTTCTGGGGGACGGCGCGCTTCATTTCGAGGATGCGAAGGGTATGTCCGATCCGGTGAGTGGTCATCTGTTGGGGAGTTTGCTGCGCGACCACGACTCGCTCCGGCTGGCGGTTTTGAACGCGTGCGAAGGTGCTCGGCAGTCGGCGGAGGATCCGTTTTCGGGGGTCGCGCAGAGTCTTTGCCAGCAGCAGATGCCGGCGGTAATCGCGATGCAGTTTGAGATCTCGGACGATGCGGCGAAGAGGTTTTCCGAGGAGTTTTATGCGGCGATTGCAGACTGTTCGCCGGTGGACGCGGCGGTGGCGGACTCGCGCAAGGCGCTGTTCGGCGGGCGGTTTGGACAGGAGTGGCCGACGCCAGTGTTGTATATGCGGTCGCCGGACGGGATGCTGTTCGATATTCAGCGGAAGCCCAAGGTGCCGGGGAAGCCGGCTGAAGCGAAGCCGCTGAGGGACGCTGAGGAGGAGCAGAGGGGGGCGGAGGCTCGGCGGAGGGTGGATGCGGAACGCGCGGCGGTGGAGGCCAAGGCTAGCGCTGAGGCGGCTGAGGTAGAGCGGCTGGCGGAGGAAGGGCGGAGAGCGGCAGACGCCAGGCGGAAGGCAGAGGTGGAACGCGACATAGCGGAGGCTCAGAGGAGAGCGGAGAAGGATCGCGAGGCGCTGGAGGCCTGGCGTCGGGACGAGGCGGTGCGCAAGGCGGGGGAGGTGGTGCGGGCGGCAGAGGCGGAGCGCGTTGCCACCAGGGACGAGGCGGCGCGCAAGGCGGCGGAGGTGGTGCGGGCGGCACGTGCGGCGGCGGAGCTGGCCGAGTTGCGGGCTCGGGCGGAGGCGGAGCGGGTGGCGGCTCTCGAGAAGAGCAAGGCGAAGTGGTTCGGTTCGGCCGTGGTGGCGGGGACGGCGGTTGTGGGATGCTTTTTGGGGGCGGTGTGGAAGGAGATGGAGAAGCCGCCTTTCACGAACGGGGCGCTGGTTTTCGGGATTTTTTGCGCGCTCCTTTCGGGTTTGCTGGCAAGGTTGCTCTTCCGCAAGATCCCACATGCCCGATGGTGGGCGGCGGCTTGCGGTTTTCTATTCGTGATCGGTTACGTCTCTGCCGCTGGCGAAACAGTACCGCCAGGCGGTCAGGGAGGATTGCTGGCGATCCTGTGGACGTTGGCGGTTACGCTGGGGCCGTTGCGGGCAAAGGGTGCTACACCTGTGCCGCCTCCGGAGGTTGTGCATCGACCGTCGCCTCCGCCACCGCGGCCTTAAAAAGGCTTCGGCTGCTCCGGGTGCCGGGCGCAACCTCAGTTGCGGCTCGGTTCTGTATGCTGGAGCGATTGCGAGGTGACGAGTTTTGAGTCTGGTGTTGAAGCCCAGAGTGACGGTGCGCGCGAAGATCAGCGCTGTGGGTGCGTATGTTCCGCCGAAGGTGCTGACCAACGCGGATCTCGAAAAGATTGTGGCGACGAGCGACCAGTGGATTCAGGACAGGACGGGGATTCGGGAGCGGCATATCGCGGAGGCGGGGGTGGCGACGAGCGATCTTGCCGTCGAGGCGGCGCGGCGATGTTTGGCCTCGCGGGGGATCGGTGCGCACGAGGTTGAAGTGATTATTGTGGCGACGGTGACGCCGGATATGTTTTTCCCGGCGACGGCGTGCCTGGTGCAGAGCAAGCTGGGGGCCAAGGGGGCTTGGGGGTTCGATCTGTCGGCGGCGTGCTCGGGGTTTCCGTATGCATTGCAGGTGGGGGCGAAGCTGGTGGAAAGCGGGATGCACCGGCGGGTGATGGTGATCGGGGCGGACGTGATGAGTTCGGTGATCGACTACACCGACCGAACGACGTGCATCATCTTCGGCGATGGTGCGGGGGCGGTGTTGCTGGAGCCGTGCGAGGCGGGCGAGGTGGGTCTGATCGACTACTGGCATGAGGTGGACGGGTCGGGCGGGACGGCGTTGAATATGCCGGGGGGCGGGAGCTTGCATCCGTCGACCGCCGAGACGGTGGCGGCGAAGATGCACTATGTGCACCAGGACGGGCAGGCGGTGTACAAGTTTGCCGTGCGCAAGATGGCGGAGGCGGCCGAGACGGTGCTGGCGCGCAATGGCGTGACGGGGGCGGAGCTGGGGTGTTTTATCCCGCACCAGGCGAACAAGCGCATCATCTTGTCGACGGCCGAGCGGCTGGGGATGCCGGAGGAGTGCGTGATCATCAACATCGACCGGTTTGGGAATACGACGGCGGGGACGATTCCTCTGGCGATGGTGACGGCGATCGAAGAGGGTCGGGTGAAGCGCGGGGATCTGGTGCTGCTGGCGAGTGTGGGGGCTGGGTTTACGGTGGGGGCGACGCTTTTGCGCTGGGAGATGTAGAAGGGCAGGGCAGGCAGGCAGGACAGGACAGGCAGGACAGGGAACAGGCAGGACAGGGAGCAGGGCGAAAGTGGGAACTGTTTTTATTTCTTTGCGTATACATATCTGATAGATATATCTTGTAGATAATCATGGCGACGAAGGTAGACAGGGTCGAGAAGACGACCACGACGGAGGCTTTGCTGGGGATGCTGACCCTGGGGGCGATGTCGGGGTATGAGCTTCGGCAGAGGATCGAGATGTCGATCGGGAACTTCTGGAACGAGAGCTTTGGTCAGATCTACCCGACGCTGGCGAAGTTGCGCAAGCAAGGTCTGGTGGAGGTGGAGGAGGCGGGGCGGCCGGGACGCAAGGTGTACTCGCTGACGCCGGCGGGGCGGGAGCGTCTGGCGGAGTGGCTGGGCGTGATGCCGGCGGTGCGCAGGCCTCGCAACGAGATGCTGTTGAAGCTGTTTTTCGGGGCCAATGGCAGGATCGAGGACACGCGGGAGCAGGTGGCGGCGGAGAGGTCGCGATTTCTGGCTGATCTCGAACGGTACAGGCTGATCGAGCCGGTGATTCGGGCGCGGCAGGCGGGTCGGCCCGGGCTGCCGTTCTTTCTGATGACGCTGCGGTATGGGATGGCGGAGGCACAGGCAGTCGTGGATTGGGCGGACGAGACGCTTCGGTCGCTGGACGAGATGGAGAGGCAGAACGGCAACGGGCACGAGGGGGAACGATGACGCATGCGGATCCGGTTTGGATGAGGGCTTTGCTCGTGGTGCATATTGCCGCGGGCTTCACTTCGTTTCTCTTGGCTCCGGTGGCTTTGGCGACGGCGAAGGGTGGCAAGCAGCATAAGCGTTGGGGGATGGTGTACCTGTGCGCGATGGGCGTCGTGGCGGGGACGGCTCTGCCGATGGCTCTGTGGCGGCCGGTGCTGTTTCTGGCTTTGGTGGCGGTGTTCAGCTTTTATGCGGCGTTTAGCGGGTATCGGGTGTTGAAGCTGAAGGATCTGCCGCGCGGGGGTCGAGCGAGGCCGGTCGACTGGATTGCGGGTGGGGTGACGTTTTGCACCTCCGCAGCGCTGGCGATTCTGGCGGTCGTGCGACCGGCGGCGGTGCAGCATATGGGTGTGGTCGCGGTAATCTTCGGTGTGCTGGGTATGCGGCTGGCGGTGGTGCAGATGTGGAGCTTCGTGGTGAAGCCGAAGGGGAAGATGTTCTGGTGGTACACGCACCTGGGGAACTTTATCGGGAGCTACATTGCGGCGTGGACGGCGTTCAGCGTAGTGACGCTGCCGCGGATCTTTGGCAATCACGTGTGGCTTTGGCTGTGGCCGACGGCGGTGGGCGTTCCGGCCATTGTGCTGACGACGATGTACTACAAGCGGAAGTTTGCGGGCAAAGGCAGGGGGAGGGCGGCCGCGGCGGTGGCGTAGATGTTTTCCGTCGTGATTTGGAGCGAGCTTTTGGACCTTTAGAGCAAATTACCTGTTGCTATGGAGCGGGAATGTTCGTGCAGAGCCGTCTTCCTTGGGAGAAAACGGCGTTGGGACACTGTGGCTCCTATACACCGACAGGGAATTTGCTCTAGCCGGCGGCGGCTTCGGTGCCCTGATTGGATGGAGCTCCGGAGCGGGCGCCGCGGCGGACGTTGCGCGAGGTGGTGTAGAGCTTCCAGAACGCGAAGACGATGCCGATGAGGATGCCGGACCAGAGGACGATCAGGATGGTGGTTCCCCAGCGCGCGGAGATGTGTCCCCAGAGGCGAAGGACGGCGGGACCGTAGTGGACGCCGAGCCAGACGGCGAAGATGTGGCGGAGCGTGCGGCTGACGATAAAGGTGGAGAGAAAGCGGCGGCGCGACATCTTGAGGGCCCCGGCGGCGAGGACGAAGGGCGACAGCGGCATCGGTGGCGGAAGGATCGCGGGCAGGGCCACGGCGAGGATGGCATGGTGTTCCATCCAGTTGGTGACGCGGCAGAAGATGCGTTTGGGGACGTGATTTTCGAGGAACTTGAGGCCGCCGGCGTGGCCGACCTGATAGGAGAAGAAGCCGCCGAGCGCCGATCCGACCGAGGCGATGGCGACCAGGAGAAAGACGTCGGTGTGCTGGGCGGCGAAGAGCACCAGCATGATGTCGGTGACGCCGGGGATGGGGAGGGGGACAAAGGAGGAGTCGACGACCGAGACGAAGAAGAGGCCAACGAGGCCGAAGGAGAGGAAGAGATGGAGGAGGTGGTTGCCGTTCGGACTTGTGGCTCCGGCGAAGGCGAGGAGGTTGGTGGGATTTGCGATCGCCAGGAGACTCATACCAGAGTAGACGCGAGTTGGAGGCCGGAGGTCGCGGCGATTGGGTGTTTTATGTGGTTCCCGGGGTAGGCTGAGTGAGTTTTAGAGGAAGTTGAGGGTTGGAAGTGCGGGCAGGACCTTGGCTTCGGCGGCGAGTTTGCGGAAGAGTTCGATGGCCCGGATGGAGGGCGGGTCGAGGGTGTAGTGGATGTTTTGGGTGAGGTAGTGGCGGATGGTTGCGGGGGGGACGGCGAGGCGCGGTGTCCACTCCTGGACGAGGTCGTCGATGTGCAGGAGGCCGTGGTCGCGGGAGCGTTGGAGGTCGCGAGTGAGCTGGGCGGGGTTGGGGATGGCGGCGGGGTTGGCGGCCCAGACGGCGGCCACCCAGGGCAGGCCGGTGTAGGTGTTCCAGAGTTCGGCGAGGTCGATCCAGAGGCAGGGGCCGACGGCCGCATCGATGGCCGGACGGGCTTCGCGGGCGAGCAGCGCGGGGTCGCCGATCAGGAGGGCGGCGTCGGCGCCGGCGAGCATATGGATGGGGTCGGTGGCGGGGGCGGGGATGAAGGTGGGGTCTGCGTGGAGGAAGGTGCGAAAGAGGATCTGGGCGTAGGCGAGCGAGGACCGGGAGGCGGTGTCGGAATTTATTTTGCGAATGGACTGAAGTTTTTGACCGGACTTGACGATAAGGAGGATAGATCGGACGTGGCGGAGGGAGGCGATGGTGCAACCGGGGACGATGGCGAGGTCGGGCGTGAGGGCGGCGATCGGGATGAGGCCGAGGTCGGCGCGGCCGGCGAGGAGGTCCTCGGCGCAGAGTGCCGGGGCGGTGTAGTGGATTTGGTAGCGGAGTGAGAGCTCGGAGGCGAGGGGAGGATGGTTGAAGTCCCACATGAGTGGGGCGGGGTTGAGGAAGTGGATGGCGGCGAGGCGGAGGCGGTTTGGTCTGGCTCGGACGTCCGGGCTGGTCACGATCGGCCTCGGAAGCGGTTGAGGTCGCGGCGGTCGCGTTTGCTGGGTTTGGCGAGCGGGAGCATGTCGAGGTCGAGGAGAGCTTTGCGCTCGGCGGCGGCTTTGGCGCGGAGATCGCGGCTGAGGTCGGACTCGCGATAGAGGGTCTGGGCGACCTGTGCCGAGCCGCGGGCTTCGTTGAGCAGGAGGACCTCGACCTGGAAGTCGCCGCTGTCGTTTTTGATGTGGAGCTGGTCGCCGACGCGGAGGTCGCGGGAGGGTTTGGCGGGCGTGCCGTTCGAGAGGACGCGGCTGAGGTCGCACGCGTGTGCGGCGAGGGCGCGGGTCTTGAAGAAGCGGGCGGCCCAGAGCCACTTGTCGATGCGGAGGTTTGCTGTGCTCATGTTGTCTATTTTCGCGTACGGCGGCGGTGGAGGCAGGGCGGATTGGCGGTGGAAGGGGCGATTGGAGGGAGAGGAGGGTCGGATTGGAGGACGGGCGGTTCGGCAGGATGGTATCGGACGCAAGTTGCATTGGCGTATCGAGACCCGAGAGGTAGGTTGGGGCGGAGTGTTGTGAAGGGATTTTGGGGCGTGAAGGAGGGTTGATGGCGGTTGGCGGGCGGAGTTCGGTGCTGGAGCGGGCGGAGGTTGCGGAGCGGAGCCGTCTGGGGTGGCTGGCGCTGGCGCTGACGCCCGGGATGGGGCCGACGCGGACGGCGCGGGCGGTCGCTCGGCTGGGCGAGGCGGGGCGGGTATTTGACGTGTCACTGACCGAGCTCGAAGGCACGGGGATGCCGGCGGCGGCGGCGCAGTTCTGCTTTGACGGACGTGCGCGGAGGGCGGCGGAGGAGGAGATGAAGCGGGTGGAGGAGACGGGGGGTGTGCTGGTGACGCGGGAGGAGGAGGTGTATCCCGGAGGTTTGCTCGAGATCTACGATCCGCCACCGGTGTTGTGGGTGCGCGGCGACCTGGAGTTGCTGAACCGGCCGATGATCGCGGTGGTGGGGACGCGGCACCCGACGCCCTACGGGACGGGGATGGCGGAGATGCTGAGCCGGGAGCTGGGGCGGCGCAAGCTGGTGATTGGAAGCGGGATGGCGCGCGGTGTGGACACGTCCGCGCACAAGGGGGCGATGGCAGCGGGGGGCCGGACGCTGGCGGTGTGGGGCACGGGGATCGATGTGATCTATCCGAAGGAGAACAAGCGGCTGGCGGAGGAGATTGTGGGGAGCGGCGGGACGATTGTGAGTGAGTTTCCGATGGGGACGTTTCCGGCGCCGCAGAACTTCCCCTTGCGCAACCGGGTTTTGAGCGGGATGAGCGTCGGTGTGCTGGTGATCGAGGCGGGCGAGCACTCGGGCACGCGGATCACGGCGCGGTGCGCGATGGAGCAGAATCGCGACGTGTATGCGGTGCCGGGGAATGTGACGAATGCGAACGCTTGGGGGCCGAACACACTGATCAAACAAGGGGCCAAGCTGACGGCGACGTGGGAGGACATCTGGGAGGATCTGCCGAGCCAGGTGCGAGTGGCGCTTGAAGATGAGATGGATGCCGAGCGGGCGGCCGGGGGTGCCGATGAATCGAAGGCGACGGCGGGTGCATCCTTATTCAGTGTAGGGCCGGAGTCGGATGCGGAGCGGATGGTGCTGAGCCGGCTTGGGTATGACGAAGCGGTGCAGCTGGATTCGCTGATCGAGGGTCTCGAAGGGGAGATGGGATCGGCCGAGATCTTTACAGCCTTGTTTGAGCTGGAGCTCGCGGGGCGGGTTCGACAGATGCCGGGGAAGAATTACTTGCGGACGTTTTGAAGCCTGGGTTGGTCGGGCTGCCTGCTTTCTGGCCGGCTGTCAGATTCAGTCGTCAGTCGCCCATTTGGTCGTCACGAGACTTCGAGCGGATTCGCAGAGGGTGTCAGGGAGAGCAAGGACAGCCGCAGATCCCCTTCGGGAATCGCGAAAAATGCCCCTGTATGCCAGCGGCTCCCTTGCGTTCGCGACCGGTTTCCACGTTTCACCCGGTGTGGCGTCTATCTCCCTTGCGTATAGGGGAAGCGGGGTCCGAACGGGACTTGGGCACGGAGCGGGTTTGACTTTGCTCTCCCAAGGCGTGGTAGGGTCTCCATGATTGGTTGCATGGGAACGGTTTTCTCCAGCGTGTCTGGAGTTAGAGGGAATGGATGAGTAAATCATTGGTGATCGTGGAGTCGCCGGCAAAGGCAAAGACGATCAATAAATATCTGGGCAGCGACTATATTGTGGAGGCCTCGCTGGGCCACATTATGGACCTGCCGAAGAACGATATCGGGGTGGAGTTGAAGCGGCGGACGTTTGCGCCGACGCTGATCGTGTCTCCTGGGAAGGAGAAGGTGGTGGATCGGCTGAAGAAGCTGGCGGCGAAGGCGGACGCGGTGTTTCTGGCGCCCGATCCGGATCGCGAGGGGGAGGCGATCGCGGCGCATTTGAAGATGCAGCTGATCGGGTCGGTGAAGAAGGGATCGAAGCTGCAGCGCGTGACGTTCAACGAGATTACGCAGAAGGCGGTGCGGGCGGCGTTCCAGAATGCTCGCGAGGTGAATGAGAATCTGGTGGACGCGCAGCAGACGCGGCGGGTGCTGGACCGTCTGGTGGGGTACCAGATTTCGCCGCTCCTGTGGGATAAGGTCCGGCGCGGCTTGAGTGCGGGGCGGGTGCAGACGGTGGCTTTGCGGCTGATTGTCGAACGGGAGCGGGAGATCAATGCGTTTGGTCCGGTCGAGTACTGGACTGTCGATGCTTTACTGACGCCCGGCGCAGCTTTGACACCCGGCGCGCAGAAGTCTGGAGGGCCGGAGTTTACGGCGCGTCTGGTGGGGGTGGCGGGGTCGCCGATCCGGGTTCCGAACGGTGTGGCGCCGGACGGCAAGGAGCAGTTTCTCGCGAATGCGCTGCCGGACAAAGCGGCGGTGGACGCGGTGATGCCGGATCTCGAGCGGGCGATCTGGAAGGTGCGGACGGTGGAGCGGCGGGAGCGGCGGCAGAACCCGAGGGCGCCGTACACAACCAGCAAGCTGCAGCAGGACGCGGCGGGGCGGCTGGGTTTCAACGTCCGCCGAACGATGGGCGTGGCGCAGCGGCTGTATGAGGGTGTCGAGATTGGGGCCGAGGGGACGGTCGGTCTGATCACGTATATGCGCACCGATTCGACGCGCATGAGCCCGGATGCGATCGCGGAGGTGCGGGATTGGGTGGGCGCGAAGCTGGGCGATCGGTACCTTCCGGCGAAGGAGAATGTGTACAAGACGAAGTCGGACGCGCAGGACGCGCACGAGGCGATCCGTCCGACGAACATAGCGTTTGTTCCGGAGGAGATCCGGCGGTACCTGAGCGACGAGCAGCTTCGCTTGTACAAGCTGATCTGGGAGCGCGCGGTGTCGAGCCAGATGATGCCGGCGGTGTTTGACCAGACGACGGTTGAGATTGAGGCGCGCGCGGACAATCGGAGCTACGACTTCCGCACGACGGGAAGCGTGCTGAAGTTCGACGGCTGCCTGTACTTCGACGAGCAGACCAAGCGGAGCAGGGCGGCTCGGGATGCGAAGGGGGCGGCGGCGGCGGTGGTGGAGGACAAAAAGAACCGGGCGGCGAGTTCGGACGCCGATGACGGGGGCGAGGCGGGCAGGGACTCGACGAGCGAGGACGGTTCGGCGGACCGGCGGCTGCCGCCGTTGGCCGATGGGCAGGCGCTCGGTTGCAACCGGCTCGATCCGCAGCAGAAGTTTACCCAGCCGCCGCCGCGGTACAACGAGGCGAGCCTGGTGAAGACGCTGGAGGAGAAGGGGATCGGGCGGCCGTCGACGTACGCGTCGATCATCACGACGATTCAGGAGCGGGATTATGTGAAAAAGATCGCGGCCAAGCTGGTTCCGACGGAGATCGGGATGGTGGTGACGGACCTGCTGGTGAAGAATTTCCCGTACATCTTCGATTTTGCTTACACGGCCAAGCTGGAAGGCGAGCTGGATGCGGTGGAGGGTGGAGAGGAGCTTTGGACCAACCTCCTGTCGGGGTTTTACGACCACTTCGAGAAGGAGTTGAAGGTCGCCGAGCACGACATGGAGGACGTCAAGCGCAAGGAAGAAAAGACGGCCGAGATGTGCGACAAGTGCGGCAGTCCGCTGGTGTTGAAGTGGGGCAAGTTCGGCAGTTTTTACGCGTGCAGCAACTTTTCGAAGGCGAAGCCGGTGGTGATTGCGGCGGGGCCGTGGAAGAAGGATGCGAAGGACGTCCTCAAGAAGGTGCTGAAGTCGTTTCACTTTCCGATGGTGATCAAGGCCGTGACCGAGGACGTGACGAACTACACGAAGGAGGTGGCGGACGCGAAGGAGATGTCGGTGGCGGTGGCCGAGGCTGCGGCGAAGGGAAAGAAGGTGGTTGCCGAGGCGGTGAGCTGCGACTTCACCAAGGAGAACTACGCCGCAAAGCCGGATCTGACGGCACCGGAGGCGCAGGACGGGGAGACGGAGGAGGAGTTCTGCGACAACTGCGGCCGGGTGATGGTGTTGCGCAACGGTCCGTGGGGTCCGTTTATGAGCTGTCCGGGGTACAACGAGGATCCGCCGTGCAAGACGATCCGGAAGCTGACGCAGAAGGTGCAGCAGAAGCCGCCGGTGCAGATGGAGGAGCCGTGCCCGAAGTGCGGTCGGCCGCTGCTGCAGCGGGATGGGCAGTACGGCGAGTTTATCTCGTGCTCGGGCTACCCGAAGTGCAAGTACATCAAGCAGGATCTCCTGGACGTGAAGTGCCCCAAGGATGGCGGCGACATTGCCGTCCGGAAGACCAAGCGAGGCGACACGTTTTACGGCTGTGTTCATTATCCGAAGTGCGACTTTGCGTCGAACTTGAAGCTGGTGAACGAGCCTTGCCCCAAAGGCAACAGCCCCTACCTTTTGGAGTATGCCAACAGCGAAGGGACGTATCTGGTGTGTCCGCACAACCACGACTTTTTGCCGAAGAAGCGCAAACGGAAGGGCGCGGCGGAGGTGGAGCCGGCGCCGACCGTCACGTGCAGGTATGAGCGGAGGATTGGGCCACCGCCGCCGGCGAAGAAGCCGGAGCTGGTGGCGCCCGATCCGGAGCGGACGCGGCCGCTGGTCGAGAGTGTGGCTTAAAGGCCGAGCTCGTGGCGCGGGAACGGAGGAGCGGGAGAGGGTCGGCGCTGTTTTCGTTGCGGCAGTCTTCTCTGTTACAAATGGTTTAAAGGGTTCGTGCTCCAAGCCGGACGCTGGAGCATAAGCGATGGTTGAAGATCCACGGGTATGTGTTTGAAAGGAATGCAGGTTAGAGCTATGGCAAAGGCGGTTTGGAACGGTCAGACACTGGCTGAAAGCGAGACGTTTGAGACGGTAGAGAACAACATTTATTTCCCGGAGGAGGCGGTGAAGCGGGAGTTTTTCCGGCCGAGCTCGACTACCTCGAACTGCCCGTGGAAGGGGCAGGCGCGGTACTACAGCCTCCTTGTGGACGGGCAAGAGAACCCGGACGCGGCCTGGTACTACCCAGATCCGAAGCCGGCGGCGCGCAATGTGAAGCACCACGTGGCGTTCTGGCGCGGGGTTGAGGTTACCACGTAGGGGCGGGAGAATTGGCCGGGCTGGAGCGGTGAGGGAGGCCGGCATGGCGTACGAGACGCTGTTGATCTCCGACGATGGCCCGGTGAGGACGATCACGCTGAACCGGCCGGAGCGCCGCAATGCGATGACGCCCGAGATGCAGAGGGAGCTGACCGGGGCTTTCGGGGACGCGGGGAAGGACCCGGCGGTGCGGATGGTTCTGCTGGCCGGGGCAGGGGAGAGCTTCTGCGCCGGGCTGGATCTCGGGGCGTTGCGCTCGATGCTGGACGGATCGGAGACGGAGTGGGCGGCGGATGCGGGGCGGATCGCGGACCTGTTTCGGACGTTGTATGAGCTTCCCAAACCGACCATGGCTGTGGTGCATGGAGCGGCGATCGCGGGGGGGACGGGGCTGGCGACGATCTGCGACTTTACCCTGGCCGCGCCGGGGGTGAAGTTCGGCTATACGGAGGTGCGGATCGGGTTTGTGCCGGCGATCGTGTCGGCGTATCTGGCCTTGCAGGTGGGCGACAAGCGGGCGCGATCGCTCCTTTTGTCCGGGCGGTTGTTCGGGGCGGAAGAGGCTCTGGGTCTCGGTCTGGTGTCGGAGATTTGTCCGGCGGAGGGGCTGACGGAGCGGGCGCGGGAACTTGCGGGGGAGCTGCTCCTGAACAGCCCGGAGGGGATGGCGGCGACGAAACGCCTTCTGGCGGCTCAGCATCGCGAGTGGCTGGACGGGGCTGTGCAATCGGCGATGCGGTCGAGTGCCGAGGCGCGATCGACGGCGGATTTTCGCGAGGGGATCACGGCGTTTTTGGAGAAGCGGCGACCGATTTGGCAGTGATGCGGAGGCGATTTCGGCTCACGATGAGGTTTGGCGGAGATCCTTGTTTCGGGCCAGATTTCAGGGATGAGTTGTCAGCCTTCAGCTTCGGTAGACTGGATGTATGGGCAATGAGGTGGGCGAGACGTTGGTGGGTGAGGCGCGGGTGCGCGTGCGGTATGCGGAGACGGACCAGATGGGGGTGGTGTACCACGCGAACTATTTTGTGTGGTTTGAGGTGGGGCGGGCGGAGCTGATCCGGCAGATGGGCCTGGATTATGCGGAGATGGAGCGGGAGGAGGGGTGCCTGATCGCGGTGGTCGAGGCGACGGCGCGGTACAAGGCGCCGGCACGGTATGACGACGAGTTGCTGGTGCGGACGAGCCTGGCGGGGGTTCGGGGATCGATTGTGCGGTTTCGGTACCAGGTGGTGCGGCCGTCGGACGGGGTGCTGCTGACGGAGGGCGAGACGGTGCATGTGGTGGTGGGCCGGGACATGACAAAGCGGGCTCTGCCGGAGCGGTATGCGCAGAGGTTTCGCGAGTTTCATGTGCCGCTGACGGAGGCTTAGAGCAAATTACCTGTTGCTCGCTATACACCTACAAATAATTTTGCTCAGAGGGCGATGGAAGGGTCGCCGAGGTGTTCCTGGAGAAGGCGCTGGACGAGAGAGCGGAGGTCTTCGCCGGTTTTGGGGAGGTTGAAGGTTGCAGTGGCGGGGTTCCAGTCGAGCTTGAAGCTGGTGGATTGGGCGGAGATCCACAGCTGACGGATGGGGGTTTGGGGGGTGAGGACAAATTTGCCGGGGAGGTCTTCAAAGAGGATGTTGAGGACGCCGTTGTTTTCCTCGGCTTCAAAGCCTCCGGCCTCTTCGGCGGCGATCAGGGACTGTTTGAGGTTGCCGAGAGCGCGGTCGGCCTCGATGCGAAAGCTGGCTTCATCCATCATGGTGTGTTCAGTCTAGCGCCCCGTGGTGGGGACGCAGGCGGTGTAGAGCCTTTGTCCTATCGGTATAGTCCGACCTTTGTGTCGGGCCTACAGCCCTTTTCAGGTTTATCGCTCCTTATCTGGGGCCTTGCCCCAGGCTGCTATGTGTCGGGCCTTCAGCCCAAAAAGCCAGGAGCTACAGCCATGGGAGAACGGCTTAGAAGGGGATGTCGTCGTCGGTGATGCCGGTGTCGCCGTAATCGGGGGCGCTGGTAGGCTGGCGGCCTGAGCCGGAATCGTAGGCGGCGGTGTTGGATCGGGAGTAGCCGCCCGAGGTTTGGCCGCTCGATTGGGACTGGCTGGAGGCGCCGGCCCCATCGCCCCGGCCGCCCAGCAGCGAGAGTTCGTTGACGAGGATTTCAGTCTTATATTTCTTTTGGCCGGACTCCTTGTCGTCCCAGGAGCGCGTCTGGATCTTGCCTTCGACGAAGAGTTGGGTGCCTTTTTTGACGTAATCGCGAACGATCTCGGCGGTGCGCTGGAAGGCGACGAGGTTGTGCCACTCGGTCTTGTCGGTCCACTGGCCGTCCTGGCCTTTTTGCCGGTCGGCGGTCGCGAGGGTGAAGGTGGCGATGGTCATGCCGTTCGCGGTGGCGCGGATCTCGGGGTCTTTGCCGACGTTGCCGAGGAGGAGAACTTTGTTGACGCCTTTTGCCATTTCTATCTGCTCCGGAAATCGTGAGAACACAGCTGAGGATAGCAGACCGGGCATCCTTTCCAGGAGTTCAGAACGTGGCGCGAACGGGTTCAGAGATCCCTTGGCTCGGCCCGCTCTAGAGCAAATTACCTGTTGCTATGGAGCGGGAATGTCTGTGCAGAGCCGTTTTCCTTGGGAGAAAACGGCGTCGATACCTGTGGCTCCGTATACACCGACAGGTAATTTGCTTTAGCGTTGCCGGTCGCCGAAGATCTTCATCACGGCGAGGACGAGCGTCAGGGTGCCGGTGGGGAGGCAGCCCATGGCGAGCATAAGGGCGAGCCAGCCGGCGTTGGTGTGCGGGCCCTGGCGTCCCATGCCGCCGAAGAGGAGTTCGATCGCGAGCACGGCGACGACGCCCGCGCCGGAGATGGCGAGGCCGGTGCGGAGGAGTTTGCGGGTATCGGTCTGCATCGGCGGATCTCGGAGAGCGGAGGTCTGGGGGAGGTCGCGGCGGCTCAGCAAATTCCCTGTTTCTGTGGAGCGGGAGAGTTTGTCCAGAGCCGTTTTCCTTGAGAGAAAACGGCGTCGATACCCGTGGCTCCCTAATACATCGACAGGTAATTTGCTTTAGCGATAGACGGCCAGCATGGCGTACACGACGACTCCGGTGACCGAGACGTAGAGCCAGATGGGGTAGGTGAAGCGGGCGACCTTGCGGTGGAGCGGAAATCGCCCGGAGAGCGAAAGAAAGAAGGTGATGAGGATCAGGGGGAGGGCGATGACGGAGAGGAGGATGTGCGAGATCAGGAGGCTGAAGTAGACGGTGCGGACCCCGCCCAGGCCGAGAAATCGCATGTCGCCGTGCAGCGCGTGGTTGGTGATGTAGGTGACCAGAAAGAGCGAGGAGAAGAGAAAGGCCGTGAACATCGAGTTGCGGTGTGGGAGGATGCGGCGGTGGCGGATGAAGTGGAGCCCGAACAAGAGCGCAACCGTGCAGCAGGTGTTGAGGATGGCGTTGAGCGCGGGGAGAAAGGAGAGGTGGGTTCCGGCGAGGTCGGTGGGCTGGTGGAAGTAGACGAGCCAGGCGAGGAAGAGCGACGCGGCGAGCGAGACGGCGACGATCGCCGCGATGACGGAGATGGGGGTCCGGGTGGGCTGGGGTGCGACGACGGTGGTCTGGGTTGCGGGCATGTTTGGAGTCAGCTCTGTTCCTGAGAAGAGAGCGCGTTCTGGCGGGCCTGCTGGCTTCTCTGGAGGCGAAGGAGGAGGTAGAGGAGGGCGGCGTAGAGGACGATGTCGACCAGCGCCGCGAGCGCGTAAAAGAGATAGGTGCCGGTGGAGTCGACCAGAGTGCCGAGCAGGAGCATGCCGGGAAAGAGCAGCGCCTGGGGAAGGGTGGCGTGCGTCATGGCGGCGAGGATGGCGATGATGCCGACGAGAACGCAGCTGAGGCCGGCGGCGACGGCGATGTCCTGCTGTCGGAGCTGCCTGCGGAGGGGGGCGACGGGCGTGATGGGCATGGGGGTTTTCAGAAGAGGAGGCGTCCCTGGGCGTTGAGGATCATGGCGAGGAGGAGGAGGGGGAGATAGACGACGGAGGTTTTGAGGAGAGCTCGGGCCAGCGGTCGGGCTCGGGGGCCGAGCGGGTCCGTGAGGATGCGGGCAAAGCGGACGGTGGCGGCGAGATAGCCGAGGCCGAGCAGGGTGGCGACGACGGCGTAAGGTCGGCCGGTGACGCCGAGAGCGGTGGTCCAGAGCGAGACGGGGATCATCAGGACGGCGTAGAAGAGGGCCTGGATGACGGTGGCGCGGGCGGCGTCGGAGGCGGGCTGCTGGGTGGCGGTGAGGCGGATGCCGCCGTTCTTGTAGTCGTCGCGATAGAGCCAGCCGATGGCCATGAAGTGGGGAAACTGCCAGACGAAGAGGATGGCGAAGAGGCTGACGGCGGGCCACTCGATGAGGCCGCGGGCGGCGGTCCAGCCGATCAGTGGCGGGAGAGCTCCGGGAAAGGCGCCGACGAAGGTGTTGAGCGAGGTGAAGCGTTTCAGCGGCGTGTAGATGCCGACGTATCCGGTGGCGGTGAGCAGGGTGAGGGTGGCGGTGAGGAGATTGGTGGTGGCGGCGAGGTAGATCGTGCCCACGAGGACGGCCGCGAAGCCGAGGAGGAGGCCGTGGGCGAGCGAGATGCGGCCGGCGGCCATGGGTCGGTTGGAGGTGCGGCGCATGCCGGCGTCGGAGCGGCGTTCGAGCGCCTGGTTGAGGACCGACGATCCGGCCGTAACGGCGGCGATGCCGAGGAGGGCCTGCAACAGGCCCGCGTGGAAGGGGCTGATGCCGGAGCGGAGGCTGCCGAGATAGAAGCCGGCGGCGGCGGTGATGAGGACCATGACCGAGACGCGGACTTTGAAGAGGGTGAGGTAGTCGGCGACGAGCGACGGCCGGGCAGCGGTCTCCGCGACGGCGGGCGAGGCGAGCGGCGCGGTGGTTGCGGAGAGGGCCACGGTTCTCCCAAGTTTAGCGCGGTTGCGGGAGGGAGGTTCTGGGCGACGTTCTGGAGGTTCTGGGCGGCGTTCTGGCGGATAGACGTCCGGCGGGATCAGGGCCGGGCGTTTGCTCCGGGAAGCGAGACTCCGCCGGGGGCATTGCTGGCCGTCCCCACGCGCGGGAAGTAGCCGGAGCGCGTTCGGACCGAGAGGCGGCCCATGCCTTTGTCCTTGGCGTCCACGTGGATCTGCCGAAAGCCGCCGAGGGTGGGCGACTTGGTGGAGTGGTAGGAGATGGTGTATTGGGTGCGGATGTCCTGCGCCACCTCGGCTGCGATGGGGTCGACTTCCTTGAGCGATCGCGGAAAGTAGGCGGCGCCGCCGGTCTGTTCGGCGAGGGCTTCGAGCACGCGCCGGGCATGTCGGAGTTCGCGCTTGTCGGTGTCCGCGCCGAACAAGAGGCCGATGCAGTAGATGACCGGACCGTCGAGGTCCTGGATGCGGCGGATGGCCTGCTCGAGCGACGCGCTCGACGCATTGTCCTCGCCGTCGGTGACGACGAGCAGCACCTGCTTGGGGCGCTTGGCGTTCTTGGTCAGGTAGTCGGCCGAGGCGACCAGAGCGTCGTAGATGGCCGTGCCGCCGGAGGTTTTGATGTACCCCAGACCCTGCTGCAGCTTGCCGATGTCGGAGGTGAAGTCTTGATCGATGTAGGCCTCCCACGAGAAGTCGACGAGAAAGGCCTCGTCGTCGCGGTTCGAAAGCTTGACCAGATCGAGCGCCACCTGATCGACGGCCACGCGCTTGTCGTACATCGATCCGGAAGAATCGATCAGGATGCCGAGCGAGACGGGCAGATCTTCGTGGCGAAAGGACGCGATGGTCTGCGGAACGCCGTCCTCGTAGACGTGAAAGGCATCCTTGCCGAGCGTCTGGATGGATCGGCCGGAGCCGTCGAGGACGGTGGCGTTGAGACGGACCTCGTACGCATCCTGGCGCAGGGTATAGCGTCCGTTTTCGCGCTCGATTCGCTGCTGCGAGGTCTCGTGCGGGGCGGCTTCGGGGGCGCCGGCCGGAGGTTCAGGATCAGGCGAGGCGACGGGGTCGCGATCGACGGTGAGCGACGGTTGCTGCGGAGCGGCGGCGGGCTGTGCGGGGGACGTCTGGGCCCGCGCGGGATGGGCCGTCATCGCGAACGGAGACGCGGCCAGGAGGAGAACAGAGATCCAGCATCGGCGGCGAGCGTTACTGCGAAGGTGCATAGTATCCCTGGCGGTTGTGGACCGTGAGCGGCGGAAGTCCCGCCGGCGGCACCAGCCGTACCTTCAATTTACGCCAGTTTCCGTCGTGTTTCATGTCGGACGGGCGATATCCGACCACGTACTCGTTGCGCAGTTCGGCCGAGATGCGCGACGCGATATCGCCCAGATCGCCCACGTCGGAGACGCGAAACAGGCGGCCTCCGGTCATCTCGCAGACGTCCGTCAGCAGCAGAGGTCCGAGCTGCTCCTCGGTGGTGGGGGCGTACTGGTCGAAGATGCCGATCGAGTAGATCTGAACGTCGGACTCGCGGACGACGCGGCGGAGCTCGCCCTCGGTGTAGCGCGATCGATTGTCGCCGCCGTCGGAGATGATGAGCAGCGCTTTTCGGTCGTACCTGGCCTGCTTCAGCTTGCTCACGCCCAGGTAGATCGCGTCGATCAGAGCGGTGCGGTTCTGGGGTTTCAGCATCACCATGCGCGCCTCGACGTCGTCGACGTCGGAGGTGTAGTCGACGATCACGGCCGGCCGGTCGTTGAAGCCGACGACAAAGAACTCATCGGCCGGGTTGGAGGTGCGCAAGAACTCCGAAAGCGCCTTTCGGGCGCGGATGAACTTCGAGTTCATCGATCCCGACAGATCGAAGACGATGCCGATCGTGACCGGGGCGTCATCGGTCGAAAACGACCGGATCACCTGTCCCTGATTGTTGTCGAACAGCTGGAAGTTTTCGCGTTCGAGGCCGGTAACGAGACGGTTCAGAGGGTCGGTGACGGTGAGCGGAACCAGGACGAGGTTGACGTCCACGCGGATGCGGGCGTCGCGGCGCGAGGTGGCCAGAGCGGCGGCGTTGTCGGCGCCCGCGATCACCGTCTTTTTGCTTTCGGGGGTAGGCGCGGGCGGGGGCGGGGGAGAGGTATGGATCTGGCCCAGAGGGTTCTCCTGCGCCGGGAGAGAGCGCGCGGGAAAGAGCAGACAGGCAAGCACGAACAGAGCCGATGTACCCCAGGGACAGAGGTTCCGCGGCCACGCAGGTCGGCCTGTACACGGAGGAACTCGGCGCACTTCCCGCATCTTGGAGGGTTGCATACACTTCGCCCGCGGATCGAGGCCGGCGGAGCTCGCCTGGGCCGCAGACCGCTTCCTTCTTCGGAGATGGTCGCATAAGTGGGGCCGGTTCGCCCAGCCCACTTGGACCTCCGGCGTCGGATCTGCAACTTTTGTGGCAAGAAGCTTGCGTTTCGGTGACCGGAGCGAATTCGGCAACCGCCGCCGCCGTAAAACCGTCCCGCCCCGCACGGAGCGCCCGGCCTCGTACAATCACAGGGACGCTTTTGTAGCCTCCGGAGAACTTCACCAGCATGGCTCGTATCTACCCGTTTCAGGCGCTGCGCTACGACACCAGCCGCGTCCGCATGGAAGACGTCGTCACCCAGCCGTACGACAAGATCTCGCCCGAGATGCAGCAGGCGTACTACGAGCGGAGCCCGTACAACCTCGTCCGCGTGATCCTGGGCAAGCGCGAGCCGGGCGATACGGACGCCGACAATGTCTACACGCGCGCCGCCGAAAGCCTCGAAGCCTGGCGGCGCGAGGGCATCCTTCGCGAAGAGGCCGAGCCCGCCATCTATGGCTACTCGCAGACGTACGCGGTCCCGGGGACGAGCGGCGCCGTCGGCCAGTCCGAGGTCCGCGAGCGCCGCGGCTTTATCGCTCTCGGCAAGCTCTACGACTACGCCGACAAGGTGGTCTACCGGCACGAGCAGACGTTTCCCAAGCACAAATCCGACCGCATGGCGTTGTTCAAGGCGACGCGCGCCTACTGCGAGCAGGTGTATATGCTCTACTCGGACCCCGCGTTTACGGCCGAACGCCTGATCTTCGGCGTCGCCCCGGATGGCACGGCGACCGCCCCGCCCGACCTCTACGTCACGGACGAGTATGGCGTGGTGCATCGCGTTTGGCGCCTCACCGATCCCGCGCTCATCAACCTGCTCGTGACCGCGATGGCGGACAAAAAGCTGATCATCGCCGACGGCCACCATCGCTACGAGACCTCGCTCAGCTACGCCCGGGAGCGGTCGGCGCAGCTCAGTCTGCCGTTCGGCGCGGGCGAGGCCGAGCCGGACGAGTCGCCGTCCGTGCTCGTCGACACGGACCCGCAGCCGCAGCTGCCAAGCCCCGCCTTCCCTGAAGCCGCCATGATGATGACATTTGTGAACATGGATGCGCCGGGGATCACCATCTTGCCGACGCACCGCGTGGTCTTCGGCCTCGAAGATTTTTCGTCGCCGGACTTCCTGGTCAAGGCGAGCGCTTTTTACAACGTCACGGAGATCGCCGGCCCCGACCTCGGCGCTCTGGCCGGGACAAGCGGCGTGGCGTTTCTCGCGGTCACCGGCGACGGCAACTATCTTCTGCAGCCGAAACCGGAGGCCGTCAGGGAGGCGCTCAAGGACGTGTCGCCTCGGCAGCAGGCGCTCGACGTGGTTCAGCTGCACGGCATCCTGCTGGGCCGTCTGCTGGGGCTGGACGAGAGCTCCGTGCGCGACCTGCGCAATCTGCGCTACGTCCGCGACGCCGCGGATGCCATCGGGCAGGTCGAACGCGGCGAGGCGAATCTGGCGTTTCTGATTAAGCCGGTCACGCTGGGCCAGATGCGCGACATCTCCCTTTCGGGCGAGGTGATGCCGCAGAAATCCACGGACTTCTACCCCAAGCTGCTCAGCGGCCTGGCGATCTACGCGCTCGATTGATCTCCTTTCCGCACGTCCGTCCGGGGGGCCCGCCCGCTCCGGTGCAGCGTCCCCGCCGCCTGAGGCTCGGCGGCGGCCTGTCTCGCCTGCTCGTCGCCCTGGCCGTCGCGACGGCGCTGCCGATGTCGGCCCAGACCTTGACCCAAACCGAGGCTCCAGCCGCGCCCCGGCCAGCGACGCCGTACGTGAACCGCAACCTCGTCTTTCTCGATCCGGCGCACGGCGGCCAGGACGCGGGCGCGCACATCGGATCGCAGGCGCTTGAGAAGGATCTCGATCTCGCTCTCGCATCGCGCGTACGTTCGCTGCTGGCAGCCGACAACATCGGCGTGTTGATGTCGCGCGACGCCGACAGCAGCGATCTCACCGCGACGACGCTGACCTCGGCGCAGGTGGCCGACAACCGCGCCGGTGTGGCCAACCACGCGCGGCCCGTCGCCTGTGTGCTGTTTCACGCGACCCCGGCGGGCAGCGGCGTGCACCTCATCCTGTCGCCGCTCACACCCCAGGAGTCGGTCGGCGGCAACGGTCCGGTCCCGTGGGATCTGGCACAGGCGACGTTTGTCTCGCAGTCCGAGCGCCTGGCCAACAGCATCGGCTTGCGCATTCGCAACGCGGGCGTGCCGGTCCGCCTCACCCGAGCCTCGGTTCGACCGCTCGACAATCTGCTTTGCCCGGCGGTGGTCGTCGAGATGGCGCCTTTGCCCGGATCGACGGTCACGGACGCGGCGTATCAGGGCAGGGTAGCGGAGGCGGTAGGCGCGGCGCTGGTCGCCTGGCACAAGGCGGCGGACGCCGGGGCCGCGGCGGCAAAGGCGGCGGCCTCGGCGGCGGCGAACCCGGTCTCTCCGACAGGCGCCTCGGCGACGCCTGCCCGGGGCACAGAGCACCCGACCTCGGGCACCAAAGCGGCGCCCGAGGGCTCGGCCCCGGTTGCGCCTGTTCGAGCACCGACCCCCCGTCCAATTCCCGCGCCCGCCGCCCCCGCCGCCCCCATCATCCGGCAGCGACCGGCATCCCCCGCGCCGCCGGCCCCCATCATTCGCCGCCCGCCCGCCGCTGAACCCGCAGGCATCCCGCCGGGGGCGGCAAACCGATGAAGCTCCCGATCTCGAAGCGCATTGCAGATCGGATCCCGGACCGCGCGCGCCTGAAGCAGATGTGGCTGCCCGAGGGCGTCCCGCGCTGGCAGCGAATCCTCGTGCTCACGCTTGCCGGCGGCATCTTGCTGATGACGCTCTTTCTCCTGCGCGGATGCAAGCAGGCGCACGACCGCCTGGCGGCTCCGGCCGACGAGACGCCGATCGCCGCGCCCACCTCCGCCAGCCAGGAACCCGTCACCTTTGCGCTGGCGAGCGATGCCGACGGCTCCATCACCACATCGACGCGCGACCTCGCACTCCCGGTCGAGCCCTCGATTCGCGCACGTGCGCTGCTCGACCACCTCCTGGCCGAATATTCGCTCGCCGGGTCGACGCATCCGCTCCAAAGCGGACCCGCGGTCGACGACGTCTTTCTCGTCCCGTTGCCCATCACCAACCCCGCTTCGCCCGGCGCCAACACACTGGCTTCCACCGCCTCTTCCGGCTACGGCGGACAGCTCGCCGTGGTCAACCTCCGCGGAAGCTTTGCCGACAATCATCCCTCGGGCGTCGAGGTCGAGAACCTCACAGTCCAGTCCATCCTCGGCACCCTCCACGCCAACCTGCCGCAGATCTCGGAGGTCCGATTTCTCGTCGATGGACAGCCGCGCGAGACCCTCGCCGGGCACGCCGACCTCAGCCGCACCTACACGGCGGGAGACACCTCGTTCACGCCCAGCCAGCCGGTCGGTTCCAGCCGTTGACCGCGCGGCCGAACTCGGCGAGGCAGATCGCCTCTCAGCTCCGGATCGGCGTCTTCGACTCCGGCTTCGGCGGCCTCACTGTGCTGCGCGCGCTCCGCGACGTGCTTCCGTCCGCCGACTACATCTACCTCGGCGACACGGCGCGTCTGCCGTACGGATCGAAGTCGCCGGAGACCATCCGACGGTACGCCCGGTCGAGCGTCGGATTTCTGCTCGAACACGGCGCCGATCTCCTTGTGATCGCCTGCAACACCGCCACTGCGTTGGCCATCGACGACCTCGTCGCCGCCGCTGCGCCTGTCCCGGTCATCGGCGTCATCGAGCCTGGAGCGCGTGCTGCCCGTGCGGCCTGCCCGCCCGGCGCAGCGCCTGAAGTCCTCGTCCTCGCCACCGCCGCCACGGTCGAGTCGCACGCCTACGCCCGTGAGCTCGAGCGCCTGGGCGTCGCCCCGACCGAAAAGGCGTGCCCGCTCCTGGTGCCGCTGGTCGAGGAGGGCTGGATCGATCATCCGGTCACCGAAGAGGTCGCCACCATCTATCTCCGCGAGGCGCTCGCCGCGGCTCCCACCGCCGGCGCTCTCTTGCTGGGCTGCACCCACTATCCCTTGCTTCGGCCGCTGCTCCGCCGATGCCTCGAAACGCTCGGTCGGCCGTTGCCGATCGTGGACTCGGCTGAAGCGACGGCGCTGGCCGTCCGAGCCTGTGTCGGCTCCGGAGCAGGCTCGCAATCAGCCTCGGAGCCGGGCAAGACGGTCTTTTACGCGACAGATTCGGTCGCGAAGTTCCAGCGTCTCGGCTCCGAGTTCCTCGGCGAGCCTCTGCCCGAGGTCCGGCTCCTCGATCTCGGCGGATAGCCTCGCCCGCCAGACCCGCCGCGTACACTGCTCCTCTATGCCCTTTCTCCTGAAGTCGGAACCGGATGTCTACTCCTTCGACGACCTCGTGCGCGACGGCGAAACCGCGTGGGACGGCATCACCAACCCGACCGCGCTCAAGCACCTGCGCGAGATGGAACCGGGCGAGCGTCTGGTCCTCTACCACTCCAATGTCGGCAAGGCAGCCGTGGGGCTGGCGAGCGTGGTGTCGGTCGACGCCTCCGACCCCAAGGCGCCCGCCGTCCGCATCCGGGCCGGCGACCGGCTCAGGCGCGAAAAGACGCTGGCCGAGATGCGCGAACAGGCCGTGTTCCAGGATTCCGTGCTCCTCCGGCAGTTCCGTCTGTCGGTCGTCCCGCTCACCGAGGCGCAGTACATCTGGCTCGTGCATGGGTAGAGATCGCCCGCTTCTCTGGCCGAAACTTCGCGCCCACACTGGTATGCTTACCGTCGGACCCGCACATCGGAGCACAGGAGCTTTCAGGAAATGATCAGCATGCAGGGCAAGGTGGCCGTCGTCTTCGGCCTCGCCAACAAGCGCTCCATCGCCTACGCGATCGCGCAGAAGCTCGCCGAGGCCGGCGCCACCCTTGTTTTGAGCTACCAGTCCGACCGCCTGAAACGAGAGGCGGAGGAGCTGCTCGCCTCCCTCGGCCAGGCCGAGACCGGCCGCGCCTTCCAGTGCGACGTCAGCGCGGACGACCAGATCGACAGCCTCTTCGCTCAGATCAAAGACAGCCTGGGCAAGATCGACACGCTCGTCCACTCGGTCGCCTTCGCGCCGGCGGACGCCATCAAAAACGACTTCCTCCTGACCACCCGCGACGACTTCCGCATCGCCCACGACGTCAGCGTCTACTCGCTCATCGCCCTCGCTCGCGGTGCCGCTCCGCTGATGGAGCCCGGCTCCTCCGTCCTCACCCTCACCTACTACGGCTCCACCAAAACCTTCCCCAACTACAACGTGATGGGCGTAGCCAAGGCCGCGCTCGAGGCCACCGTCCGCTACCTCGCGGCATCGCTCGGGCCGCGCGGGATCAGGGTGAACGCCATCTCCGCCGGGCCCATCAAGACGCTCGCCGCCCGAGGCATCGGCGACTTCTCGAAGATCCTCGAAGCCGTCACCGAACGCGCCCCGCTCCACCGCAACGTCGAGCAGAATGAGGTCGGCAACACGGCCTTATTCCTGGCAAGCCCACTCGCCAGCGGCATCACCGGCGAGATCACCTTTGTCGACTGCGGCTTCAACATCACGGGTATATAACTCTGCCCTAATCCCCGTACACAACCGCGAGCAACTCCCCAGCCAGCCGGTGCAAAGGCCGCAGCAGGGGCACCCCTGCAATCTTCAGCGTCACCAAAATCATCCTCAACGTCTTCTCATACAGCATCTTCGTCCGCGCCTGCCCCTCGCTTCGGTCATACACCCAGAACAGGATCAGCCCCATTTGGTACATCCACAGCAGCCGCCCGAGGTACGGCGACACGCTCGCCGGCAGCTTCACCGCACTCTCTCGCGCCGCCCGCTCAAACGACCGCACATCCTGCTCGCGAATCCTGGCCGTCTCGGCCGAAAATGGCGACAGCGGATGCTCCGGATCCGCATGTGCGCTCAAAGCTCCCAGCAGGCTCCGGTTCGGCAGAAAGTACCGGAACTTCGCCTCAATGACTGCCCGGAGCCGCTCCTCGAGCGTCCGCGCCCTGTCGAGCGCAGCCTCAATCTCCCCATGCATCTCCCCCTGCGCACGCTCGTAAAACGCCATCACCAGCGCATCCTTTGAATCGAAGTAGTAATACGCCGCCCCCACCGCAACGCCTGCCTCCGACGCGATCTCGCGCATCGACGCCTTTTCAAATCCATGCCTGCGAAACACGGAAAGCGCAGCCTCTAATATCCGGCTGCGCGTCTCCTCCGACTTCTTCAGCTTCTCCAGCTTCGCTCCCAAGGTCGACCTCAACTCCGAAGCATCGAACCGGCCGATATCGGCGGCGCCGCAACCCCGCTCGTCGCTCGATTCCGCATCTTCGCAAAGACCAGAATATTGAAGAAATGCATCGCTCCCAGGATGAGCAGAACGACGCCGATCTTTACACTCTCAAGCTCGATCATCTGCCGCAGCGTGGACATCTCGCTGTGCGCCGTCAGAGCCAATGCGATATAGCCCACATTCACCAGGTAAAACCCCACCACCAGCAGATGGTTCACACTGTCTGCCAAACCTTCGTTGCCATGAAATGCGTCCACCAGGAAGACTCGTCCGCTCCGCTGCAGCGTTCGCGCAACCCAGACCGTAAGCCCAATACTGATCGCCAGGTAAGTGAAATAGCAAACCGCGACATTCATCTAGCACCTCGTATGTTCGTTCTCTATTCTGAACATGTTCAATAACAGGATAGCGCATCCGCCCAGCTTTGCAAGCAGAATTTGAACGTATTCAAAACTATTCCGAGGGAACCGCATTCCTGTATTCTTCTACCCAAATAGATAGAGTTCGTGCCGGAGACCCACCACCATGACCATCGCAGACATCCTCCTCCAGGACTTCGACACCGAGATCTCCAATACCCGCCGCACGCTGGAGCGCGTCCCCGAGGGCAAGCCCGACTTCAAGTGCCACGACAAATCCATGCCGCTCGGCAAACTGGCCATGCACTGCGCCACCATGCCCCTCTTCGGCGCCTACATCATGGAAGACCCCGGCATGGACCTCGCAACTCCCAAACACCCCCACATCCCGCTGGTCTTCGAGTCGCGCGAGGCCTGCCTGCGCCAGTTCGACGAGAACGCAGCCAAGTGCCGCGCCGCCATCGCCGCCGCGTCCGACGACGACCTCGCCCAGCCGTGGCGCTTCTCCTTCGGCGAGCACCTCATCTCCGACAACCCGCGCTCGCTCACCTTCCGCCAGATGTGCTTCAACCACCTCGTCCACCACACCGCGCAGCTCGGCGTCTACCTTCGGCTAAACGACATCCCCGTCCCCGCGCTCTACGGCCCGTCAGCCGACGAGCAATGGTCGGCCACGTAGTCGCTGTTCTGATCTGTCCTTTCCTGCCTTCTGTCTTACCTGCCTTACCTGCCTTTCCTGCCCTTCCTGTTCCCCCTTACGGCCGCCGAAAGATCACGCCGCCCTTCATCACAAATCGCGCCTGCGTCGTCGCAGAGATATCGAGCAGCGGATCCCCATCCACCGCGATCACATCGGCGAAGTACCCCGGCTTGAGTTCGCCGATCTCCCCCGCCCACCCCAGCAGCTTCGCTCCGTTCAGCAGATCGGACCGCAAAACATCGGCGACCGGCATGCCGTTCTCGGCCATCAACACCAGCTCGCGCGCCTGCGTTCCATGCGGAAACGGACCCACATCGCTGCCGACCGCAAACGGCACGCCCGCCGCAAGCTGCCGCTTGAACTCGCACGCATGCAGCCTCTGCAGCTCCTCGTCGACCCGTCGCCGGTCGGTTGTCCCCGCCTCCTTGGCAAAATACTCCATGATCGTAAACGTCGGCACGGCGAAGATGCCCTTCTGCTTCATGGCCGCCATGGTCGCATCGCTCAGCACATACGCGTGGTCCACGCTCTCCACCCCCGCCGCCACGGCATACCCGGTGCCGGGCTCGCCTGTCGCATGCACCGCGACGCCGTGTCCAGGAGCACCGCCGGAGAGACGTCGCGCCTCGCCGACCGCCGCTCGAAGCTCCTCGGTCGTGTACTGGTACGGCGTCACAAAGCGCCCGTTCACCAGACGCTCCGTCTCCGTCGGCGCCGAGCTTTCATTGCCCGCTTCCGTGAAGCTGTCCTTTCCGGTCTCGTAGATTTTGGTGAAGTCCGCGCCCTCCTTGCGCTGGGCCCGGATCACGCGCACCAGATCCCTCGCGTCGTCAGCATAGTCCGCGTTTGAGAGCACGTGCTGCGCCGGATTGAAGCCGATGGCGTCCTCGTGGCCGCCCGACAGATCGACCGCATTGCCCGAAACCCGCAGCCGCGGACCGGGAATCATGCCCGCGTCGATCGCATCGCGCACGGCCGAATCCGCCGATCCGGCGCCCTCGGTTCCCATGTCGCGCTCGGCCGTAAACCCGGCGTTCAGGTCGTCGCGCGCCGCCACCGCCGCCATCAGCGTGCGCTCGGGCACACTCTCCTCCACCGTCTGCAGACCCTCGTTGCCAGGGTGGAGAAACAGGTGCACATGCGCGTCGATCAGACCGGGCATCAGGGTCCGATCGCCCAGATCGAGCACATGCGCGCCCGCCGGCCGCGCCACATGCGTCCCCGCCTCCACGATCCGGTCGCCGACCACGAGGACTTCGCCCGGCGCGACGGTCCGGCCGGCGCTCACATCCAGAAGACGAGCCGCGTGGAGGACGACGGCCTGCTTGGGTTCGGCCAGCTGCGCGCCAGCCGGAACGCTGAGAGATCCCATAACCGCAACACACGCCGCTGCCATGCCCAGAGAAAAACGTTTCATCGTCTCAGAAGCATACCGCGAGGGGCGGCGGAGGCCGCATCAAAAAGGCGAAGAACCGGAGAGGAAGCAACGCCGATGAAAGCCACATGGAAGCCGCACGACGAGAGCGGAAAGCTCGACAGCAAAGATCGCAACAGCCTGCCGGACACGGTCTTCGCGTTCCCCAAGGAGCGCAAGGAGCCGCTGACCGACGCCGGGCACGTCCGCAACGCGATCGCCCGTTTCGACCAGACCGCGGGCGTCTCGGACGCGGAGCGCGAACAGGCCTTTGCCAACATCCAGGCCGCCGCGAAACACTTCGGCGTCGACATGAAAGAAACCAGCTGGCAGGAGCTCGGAAAGAAGCCCCACACAGCCAATCCGGCCCACAAAAAGTAGGCCGGGAACTTCTCGAAGCATCCCGGGAACTCGCCGAAGCAGCACGGGAACTTCTCGAAGTAGGCCGGGTGCCCCATCCTCTCGCAAAGCGAAAGGGTGGGTTGCCTTCCGTCTGTGCCGCCCGAGAGCCGGGTGCCCCATCCTCTCGCGAAGCGAAAGGGTGGGTAGCCTTCCGTCCGTGCCGCCCGAGAGCCGGGTGCCCCATCCTCTCGCAAAGCGAAAGGGTGGGTTGCCTTCCGTCCGTGCCGTACAAACCCGGCCAGATTCCACAACCCTACCCAGCCTTATCCGTCAGCTCCGCCCACCGCGCATACAGCTCATCGCTAGCTTCCTGCGCCGACTCCATCTCGGCCAGCGCGGACGTCAGTGCCGCCGCATCCGTCACGACATCCGGCGCATCGACCCGCTCGCGAGCCGCCTGCAAACGCTCCTCTGCCGCCTCCACGCGATCCTCGATTCCGGCAAACTCGCGCGCTTCAAGATACGAGAGCTTCTTCTTTCCTCCACTGCCCGACCCGTTGCCTGAAGCTCCATTCCCTGCCGCGACCGACCTGCCCGAAGCCCCCGGCGCGATCGGCTCTTCCACCGCGATGCCGCGCCATTGCTCCCACTGCGAATAGTCCGCAAACGTCTCCGCGCGGCCCTTTCCATCGAGCCCCAGAACCACCGTCGACACCCGATCCAACATGTAACGATCATGGGTCACTAATACCAGAGCGCCCGTGTATTCGAGCAGACTCTCCTCCAGAATCTCAAGCGTCTGAATGTCTAGATCGTTGGTCGGCTCGTCCAGCAGCAAGACATCCGCCGGCTCCAGCATCAGCTTGGCGATCAAGACCCGCGCCCGCTCGCCGCCGCTCAACCGCTCCACCGGCTGGTTGAGCTGTTCGCTGGTGAACAGAAACTTCGTCGCGTAGCTGGCCACATGCACCACGCGCCCCTGATACACCACCGAGTCCGAATCCGGCGCCAGCGCGCGCCGCAGCGTCACGCCCTCATCCATCTCGCGCATCTGGCTGAAGTAGACGATGCGCAGCGAACCGGCCCGCTTGATCGCGCCCGAGGTCGGTTCCAGTTCGCCCGTCAGGAGCCGCAGGAGCGTCGTTTTGCCACTCCCATTCGGCCCCACCAGACCGACCCGCACGCCATTTGTAACCAAAAAGGATAAGTTCTCGAGAATGCGCCGGCCGCCTAATTCGACCGACACCTCCTCGAACTCCACCAGCCGCTTGGTCTGCCGCTCCGTCCCCGAGAATTCGATGCCCGCGCTCGATGTCTGCTGCCGCGCGTTCACTTCCTTCAGCTGCCCAATCAGATCGTGCGCATTGTCGATGCGCGCCTTGGCCTTGGTCGCCCGCGCCTTCGGACCTCGCCTGAGCCACTCGATCTCCGTCTTTACCCGGTTTTTGAGAGCGTCCTGCAGCCTGGTCTGCGCCTCAAGATACTGCGCCCGACCCTCCAAAAACCTTGAGTAGCTGCCCCGCACCCGCAAGAGGCCGTCGGCATACACCCGGCTCAGCTCCACAATCTCGGTCGCGACATTCTCAAGAAAGTAGCGGTCGTGGCTCACGATCACGCTGGCAAACGACGCCGATTTCAGCAGCGCCTCCAGCCACACGATCCCTGCCAGATCCAGGTGGTTCGTCGGCTCGTCGAGCAGCAACACATCGGGCTGTGACACCACCGCCTCGGCGATCGCCAGCCGCTTTCGCCAGCCACCGCTCAGGCTCGCCGCCTCGTCCGTCAGCCGCGGAAATCCGACGCGCCCGGCCGTCTCCTGCAGACGCCCTTCGCGCTCGGCCTCAGGCGTCCCGGCTCGTTCGAGAGCCGCCGCCAGGACGTCGCGCACCGTCACGCCGGGCGCAAAGTTCGACTCCTGCAGGATGTACCCAACGCGCGCTCGTTTGCGCACCGCGACCTCGCCGGCATCCGGCTCCTGCTCGCCCGCCAGAACCGCCAGCAAGGTCGACTTGCCGGCGCCATTGGGCCCGATGAGGCCGATGCGGTCGGCCTCCGAAACCGGAAACGAGATCCCTTCAAACAACGGCACAGCGCCAAATCGCTTGGAAACGCCCTGTGCATTCAATATCGGTGGCATGCTCCAAGTCTACCGTCTCCGATCCGGCGCTCTGTCTCAGCCGCCCGGTCCTTCATCGTGTCGGAACCCACGCCGGGCGCCTCGCGCATTGCAAGAATCAGGGCCGCGAAACTCCCGTGCTATCGTTTCGTCATGCAGATCAAGGTCGAGCTGCCAGATGACCTGGCTCACCGCCCGGACGGCACACGCGAGGCGCTCGAAGCCTTTGCGATTGCCGGTTATCGGAGCGGCCTCCTATCGACGCGGCAAACTCGCCTTCTGCTGGGCTTTGAGACCCGATACGAACTCGACGGCTTTCTCAAGCAGCACCATGTTTGGGAACGAGCCTACGACGTCGATGATCTTGAAGAGGACGCGATCGGCTTCCGCCAAGCCCAGTGATCGTCGTCGCAGACACTTCGCCGCTCAACTACCTTGTGTTGATCAACGAAGTCGATGTCCTACCGGCACTTTTCGATCGCATCCTCTTGCCTCAAGCTGTGTTGCTTGAGCTCAGACATGCGCGAACTCCGGAATCTGCGCGACGTTGGATCGCCAACCCGCCGCCATGGCTGGCGTGTCACACCCAGCCACCTCCGTCGAGGCCTGATCTAAGCGATCTAGATGACGGTGAGCGGGAAGCCCTGGAACTTGCGATCCATCTTGATGTCCGCACAATCCTGATAGACGAGGCTGAAGGTCGGCGTTGCGCAAGAGCATTGCACCTGGAAGCCCGCGGAACACTGGGTCTTCTTGAGGAGGCATCGAGGCTCGGCATCATCGATCTTCGGTCGGCTCTCGACAGGCTTGCGTCAACAACTTCAGGATGTCGCATGCACTCGAATTGCGATGCTAGATGCCAGACGGAACTCCTAACGTCAATCCAGATCGAACTCCCGCAGCGGACGCTCCGTCACCGGGCTCTCTTTCGCCTTCTTCATCGCCTCGGCAAACTTCTTCGCCAGGACCTCCTCGGCGTTCTTCTGCGCCGCGACGCTTTGCGCGAAGATCGACTCGCGCCGAGCGTCCTGCTCGCGCAGGGCTTGCGTTGCTTCCTCGAAGTCCTCAAACGTCTTTTTGCGCGGCGCCGGCGTGTGCGCAAGCACGGCCCGCGTCACCGGATCGATCCTCAGCATCGCCCCGCAATCCGGACACATCACCTCAAACGGCGCATCCTCGAAACCCATGGCGCTACCCTCACACCGTCATTTTAGACCTGCCCTAAAGCCGCACCACGACGTGCCCCGGACACTGATTCGCCGCCTCGCCCACCAGCCGCTCCACCAGACCCTCGCCGTAGCGCGCGATAAACCAGATGCCCGCGAGCAGGCGCTCCTGCGGATGCCCGTCAGGGAACACATGGAGCGTGATCGTCTCGGCCTGGCGACCGAGGCTGGCCTCTTTTTCGAGCTCAAAGTTCGCGGCCATCCGCCGGAGCCGGTTCATCTGGTAGCGCATCTTGCTCCCACTGACGCCCGCCGCGCGTCCCAGCGACGCATCCATCGCGCCCATGTACTCGGTCAGCGCGAGAAGCTCGGCGTCCATCGCATTCCCCACTGCGGCCAGCTTGCGTTTGCCGGCGATCGGCATCGCCCGCGCGCCCAGACGCTGCGCCAGATCGGCAGCCGAGGTCATCGCGTCGGGCAGCTGCACCTCGTGCCGCGCCATCGCCGTCGCCACCGCCGGTTCAAGCAGAGTCGCGCTCAGCCGCGGAAGCACCGGCGTCACGCGCCCCAGGATCGCCTCATAGACCACGGCACTCTGCGCAAAGTAGGCGATCTCGGCCGGCCCGCCCACGTACGCGGCGGTCGGCAGAATCGTGTCCTGAAACACCGCCCGAAGCAGAGCGTTCGGACTCAGACGCTCGGGCGCGCGCTCCAAAATCCCGAGCAGATCTGCGGTCGAGAAGAGCTCCCGCCCAGCCTTCCAGGTCTTCTCACTTGCAACCGCATCCGAAGCTCCGACCCGCCGCAAAGCCTGCCGCGCACCGGTCGTCTCGTCCGTCAAGAACAGCAACGACGCACCCGGCACGACCAGGACCTGCGCGTGATACCCCGCCGCCACCAGCGCCTCGGTGCGCCCGAGCAGAGCCCCTTCGAGCTCCGCCGCATGCTCGATCGCGTACCGGAGCGTCGACGCGCCCATCGCATGAAACTCGCGCCCCGAAGCATCGAGCACGACTAATCCCTGCTCGCGAAACAGGTGCGCCATCAGCTTCGCAAACGCCGACCCCAGGGTCTCCCCCGGCGCGTAACATGCCCGCAAGACATCGCACTCCGGCGCGCCCTCCAGAAGGTCGCTCGCGCGGTCGAGCACCGCTCTCATCTCCGTCCCAAGCACGACTCCGCCCACCGGAACCGGCGCCCCGGGAGCGAACGCCGCCCGCAAGGTCTCGACCTCCGTCCGCCCGAGCAGCGAAACCTGGTTGACCTCCGCGAGGTCGTGATCCTCGGTCGCCAGCCAGAAGACCGGCACGTGCTCCACGCCGGTCAGACGCGTGGCCTCCCGTGCTCGAGCAACCGCCGTGGCCGCTTTCAAGAGCGTCAGCAGAGGCCCGCCCAGCAAGCCCACCTGCTGCCCGGTCACGAGCGCGCGCCCGCCCCCTCGCAATTTCTCGATGTTCGCGAGCGCCGCCGCGCCGGCGCCCCACTCCCGATTCTGCTGCCCGAGCGCATCGGCCAAACGACCCCGGTCCGCGCCGCCCGTCTCCGCGCATCCCAGCCACTTGCCGGCAAACGGCTCGCAACCGTACCACTGCCGCACCAGGGCATCCGGGGGGCTCTCCGCCATCGCGAGATAGTCGCGATAGAGAGCCGACACGTGCGGCAGAACGGTGATCGGAAAACACTCGGTACTCATCGGGTCTTGCTCCAGCGTTTTACGACGCACGCTCCTGGCGCGGGCGGATCACACCGATCCACACCCGAGATGGAGGCTCGCGCCGTTTCATTCTCTGTCGGTCTCTAATGAGGGGACGCCTCGCGTTTGGATGCCCCAGAGAACAGCACCGATGCAGGATGATACCGTACCGAGATGCCCCCCAAGCGAAATCCGGCCGCGTCTGGCGATCCTGTCGAAGCCGTTTCTCCCGCCAGCAAGAACCCGCCGCCCACCTCCGCCGCCGAACCCCTCACCTCCGCCGAGCGCCCCGTCTCCTCCTCGGCCGAGCGCCCCCGCAAACCGAAGCTTCGGAGGTCCGCCGATCTCCTCTCCTCCGAACTCGCCTACAAAGGCAAGGTCTTCTCCGTCTTCACCGACACCGTCATTGAACCGGGCAGCACCGAGCCCAACACCCGCGACGTGATCCGCCACAACGGCTCCATCGTCATCCTCGCGATCGACGAAAGCACACGCCCCGACGACCCCGACGTCATCCTGATCCGGCAGTACCGCCACGCGGCCGGCCAGTTTCTCCTGGAGCTCCCCGCCGGCCGCATCGAGCCCGACGAGGCACCGCTCGCCGCCGCCAAACGCGAGATGATCGAAGAGACCGGATTCCGCGCACGCCGTTGGACGCTGCTCACGAAATACTTCGCCAGCCCGGGATTTCTGGGCGAATGGATGATGATCTATCTCGCCCGCGACCTCAGCCCCGGCGAGGCCAAGCCCGAGGCCGACGAGCACATCGAACTCGTGCCGACGCCGCTGTCCGAAGCCATGGAACTCGTCCAGAACAACAAGATCCACGACGGCAAAACCCTCATCGGCCTCTCCCTCGTCAGCGCCAGAATGCAGGCAGGCCGCCTCTAAAAAAAGCAGACCCTCATGGACAACATCACCATCGCCCGCCTGCTCGACGAAACCGCCGCCCTGCTCGAGATCGACGGCCAGGACCTCTTCCGCGTGCGCTCCTATCGCCGCGCCGCCGAGGCCGTCGAGCAGCAGACGACCCAGCTCGCGACCCTCGTCACCCCCGACGCCGACCCCAAGGCCCTGCTCGCCATCGCCGGCATCGGCAAAGGCATGGCCGCCAACATCCGCGACCTGGTCGCGACCGGCACCATGCCGTTGCGCGCCGAACTCCTCACCAAGTACCGGCCCACCATGCTCGATCTCCTCCGCCTGCCCGGCATGGGACCGAAGACCGTCGCCCTGCTGTGGTCCGCGCTCGAAATCGCCGACATCGACCAGCTCGAAGCCGCCGCCAAAGCCGGCCACCTCGCCAAACTCCCCCGCATGGGCGAGAAATTCACCTCCAAGCTCCTCAAAGGCATCGAAGATCACCGCAAAAACTCCTCGCGCTTTCGCATCGACCACGCCCACGACTTCGCCAACCGCATCTCCGCGCTTATCTACGAGTTCCCGGGCATCGACGAGATCACGCCCGCCGGATCGCTTCGCCGCGGCCGCGACACCGTCGGCGACCTCGACCTGCTCGCCACCGGCCCCGCCTGCGAGCCCGACGTCGTTGCCGCAGCGGTCGAACACGTCGCCTCGCTCCCCATCATCGACAAACTCCTCGCTCGCGGGCAGAACAAGGTCACCTTCACCCTGCGCAACAACCTCCAGGTCGACGTCCGCCTCCTCCCGCGCGCGTCGTACGGGGCTGCCCTGCAATACTTCACCGGATCGAAGATGCACAACGTCGCTCTCCGCCAGCGCGCCATCAAACGCGGCCTCACGCTCAGCGAGTACGCCCTGCTTCGGCTCGAAGACAACACCGTCGTCGCCTCCGCCACCGAAGCCGAGATCTACAACGCCCTCGGCCTCGACTACATCCCTCCCGAGCTTCGCGAAAACTCGGGCGAACTCGAAGCCGCCGCCACGCACACGCTCCCGGACCTCATCACCCTCGCCGACATCCGCGGCGACCTCCACATGCACACGTCCGAGACCGACGGCGTCAACTCGGTCCGCGAGATGGCCGAAGCGGCCCTCGCCCGCGGCCTCAAATACATCGCCATCACCGACCACTCCAAGCACCTCACCATGACCAACGGCATGGACGACCGACGCGCGCTCGAACACGTAGCTCGCATCCGCGCCGTCGACGCCGAGCTCCAGCAGGAACACCCCGGCCGGATCCGCGTCCTGCCCGGCATCGAGGTCGACATCCTCGCCGACGGCACGCTCGACCTCGACGACAGCACGCTCGCGCAGATGGATATCGTCGTCGCGAGCGTCCACTCGCGCTTCGACCAGCCCATCGACCAGATGACCGACCGCGTCCTCCGCGCGCTCGAAAACCCCTACCTGCGCATCCTCGGCCACCCTACCGGCCGCAAACTCCTGCGTCGCGACCCCTTCGCCATCCACATCGACGCGATCCTCAAGCGCGCCTCCGAGCTCGGCGTCGCCGTCGAGCACAACGCCAGCCCCGCCCGCGCCGACCTGAACGACCTCCACCTCCGCCTCGCGAAACAGCACGGCTGCAAGATCACCGTCAACACCGACGCCCACGCCGTCGACGAGCTGGACAAGATGCGCTTCGGCATCACCCAGCTCCGCCGCGCCTGGCTCACCTCCGCCGACGTCGTCAACACCCAACCGGACGCAACATCGCTGCTCAACGTGCTCCGCCCCAGACCCTAGCCCGGGCACCGGCGCGGAGCTCGATCCGCCGCTCCAGCCTCCTCCCGTGATACCGTCATAAGTCGTACTTATAGACCGATAAGGGACCGCCCGCCATGTTTGGATTGACCGAGGAACAGGAGCAACTCCGCCGCGAGGTGCGCGCCTTTGCCGAGCGCGAGATCAGCCCGCACGTCAGCGAATGGGACGAGAAGAGCGAGTTTCCGCACGCCGTCGTCAAGAAACTCGGACCCATGGGTCTGCTCGGCGTCATCTTTCCCGAGTCGCTCGGCGGCGCCGGCATGGGCTATGTGGAGTACGTCCTCGCCATCGAGGAGCTTTCGCGCGTGGACGGCTCGGTCGGCATCATCGTCGCGTCGCACAACTCGCTCTGCACCAACCACATCATGATCGCCGGATCGGACGATCAGCGCCGCCGATGGATCCCGAAGCTGGCGTCCGGCCAGTGGCTGGGCGCGTGGGGCCTCACCGAACCCGGCTCCGGATCGGACGCCGGCGGCATGCGCACCACCGCCGTCCGCCAGGGCGACACATGGGTGCTCAACGGCTCGAAAAACTTCATCACCAACGGCACCTACGCCGACTGCGCCCTCGTGCTCGCCGTCACCGACCGCGACCGTGGCACGCGCGGCGGCATCTCCGGCTTCCTCGTCGAGAAGGGAACCCCCGGATACCGCCCTGGCAAGAAAGAAAACAAACTCGGCCTCCGCGCCTCCGACACCGCCGAGCTGCTCTTCGACAACTGCGTGATCCCCGCCGAAAACCTCGTCGGCCGCGAGGGCGAAGGCTTCAAGGACGCCATGCGCGTGCTCGACGGCGGTCGCATCTCGATCGCCGCGCTCGCCCTCGGCATGGCGCGCGGCGCCCTCGACGCGTCGGTCCGCTACAGCTCCCATCGCCGCCAGTTCGGCAAGGCCATCAACGAGTTTCAGGCCATCCAGTTCAAGCTCGCCGACATGGCCACGCAGCTCGACGCCGCCTGGCTCTTGACCATGCGCGCGGCCCGGATGAAGGACGCCGGACAGAAAGTCACGCTCGAAAGCAGCATGGCCAAGCTCTACAGCAGCGAGGCCGCCTGCCGCATCTGCGACGAGGCGGTCCAGATCCACGGAGGCTACGGCTTCATCAAGGACTACCCCGCGGAAAAATTCTACCGCGACGTGAAGCTCTGCACCATCGGCGAAGGCACCAGCGAGATCCAGCGCATGGTGATCGCGCGCGAACTGCTCGGACGCTCGCCCTCCCGCGGCTAGCCTCGCACCCGCACACAGCCCGGCCCTCGAAAACTCTGTCATGCTTAAAAAGCATGAGAGGGCCAGCCGCATCCGAAATGCCCACGACCGCGACGACCATGAGCAGAGAAACACCGCACATGCTGCGCGAGATCGACGAGCAGCCCCGCACCCTCGCCGCCACCCTCGCGCACTACGTCCGAGGCGACCGCTTCCGTCCCGAGACCACCGACGCCGCACGGCACTGGCTCACCGACGCCCGCGAACTCGTCATCGCCGCCAGCGGATCGTCGCGCCACGCGGGCCTCGCCGCCGAGCTGATGATCGAGGACAGCTCCGGCCTCCACGTCGACGTCGAGTACGCCAGCGAGTACGCCTACCGCTCGCCCAACCGCCTGCGCGACGCCTCCGTCATCGTCATCTCGCAGTCCGGCGGCACCGCCGACACCCTGCTCGCGCTCCGACAGGCGAAAGTGCGCGGGCGCCCCACGCTGGCCATCACCAACGTCCCCGATTCCGCGATGTCCATCGAAGCCGACCTCGCTCTCCCCACCCTCGCCGGCCTCGAACAGGCCATCCCCGCCACCAAAAGCTTCACGGCGCAGATGCTCGTTCTGTGGCTCGTCTCGCTGCTTGCCGCCGAAGCCCGCGGCGAGCGAGACGCCGCAGACGTCCGATCCTATCTCAGCCGTGCCGCCGAGCTTCCCGCCCTCATCGCCGCCCAGCTCGCTCCCTGGAACGACGCTGTGGAGCGGGCAGCCGAGCGCTACAGCGACGCCGCCAGCTTCCTCTTTCTCGGCCGCGGACTGCACTACCCCATCGCGCGCGAAGGCGCCCTCAAGCTCAAGGAAACCGCCTACATCCACGCCGAGGGCTACCCCGCCGGCGAGCTCAAACACGGCCCCAACGCTCTGCTCAGCCCCTCCGTCCCGCTTGTGCTTCTGGCGACGGTCGACCCTGAGGACGCGGGCTCGGTCGAACGCTACGATAAGTCCGTTCAGCTCCTGCGCGACATGCGCGCCCAGGGCGCCGAGATCCTCGCCGTCGCCAACGCGGGCGACGCCGTGGTCGGCAGCCTCGCCGACGTCACCATCGAAGTCGCGCCGACGATCGATCCTCTGCTCGCCGTCTCCGAGGTGATCCCACTGCAGATCTTTGCCTACCGGATGGCAACGCTGCGGGGCATCGACGTCGATCGCCCGCGCAATCTGGTCAAATCCGTCGTTACCGAATAGCTGGAAGTCCATCCCACATCGGTGGTATGCGCCGTACCGTGGAGTGCTATACCTCTCCACGCGCGCCAGGAGCAATATTTCTTATAGAGAGACGGCCTAAGCCGCCCCAGACCAAAAAGGAGCTCCTCCTATGATGCATGACCTTGTTCTCGCCTCGGTTTTTCTCGCCATGATCATCGCCCCCGCCTTCCTCGCCATGCGTTCGGACAACCGGGAGAAGGACGTTCTCTAACCCGGCCACGCATTCGCGTCGATCGCAAGCGAACGGAGGGCCGCTCCCACCAAGCAGGGAAGCGACCCTCTGATCTATTTGATCTTCGATCTGTCTTGATCTTTTATCTGTCCAGATCTTTTCATCTGTCCAGAACTGGCGTCCAGCCTTTGGGGACAGAGCCTAACCCCGCATCGCCATCTGCTCGACGACGATCTGGGTCAGGTCCGGCTTCTTCAGGCCGTGCTCCCGCTCGTTGAACTCGTCCACCTTGGACGACCAGTTCATCGAGCAGAACTTCGGTCCGCACATCGAGCAGAACGCCGCCTCCTTGTAGTAGTCGTCCGGCAGGGTCTCGTCGTGCATGCCGCGCGCCGTCTCCGGGTCGAGCGATAGGGCAAACTGCTTGTCCCAGTCGAACGTGTATCGCGCATGGCTGATCGCATCGTCGCGATCCCGCGCGCCAGGCCGGTGCCGCGCAATGTCGGCCGCATGCGCCGCGATCTTGTACGCGATGATGCCGTCCTTGACATCCTTTTCGTTCGGCAGACCCAGATGCTCCTTGGGCGTCACGTAGCACAGCATCGCCGCTCCGTGCCAACCGATCATCGCCGCTCCGATCGCCGACGTGATGTGGTCGTACCCCGGCGCAATGTCGGTCACCAGCGGCCCCAGAACATAGAACGGAGCTCCGTCGCACAGCTCCACCTCCATGTCCACCTGCTCCTTGATCTTGTCCATCGGCACGTGCCCCGGACCCTCGATCATGACCTGAACATCGGACTCCCACGCCTTGCGCGTCAGCTCGCCCAAGGTCTTCAGCTCCGCAAACTGCGCCTCGTCCGACGCATCCGCCACCGACCCCGGCCGAAGACCGTCGCCCAGCGAGTAGCTGACGTCGTACTTCGCCATCACCTTGGTGATGCGGTCGAAGTTCTCGTACAGGAAGTTCTGCTTGTGATGCGCCGTCATCCACTGCGCCAGGATCGCTCCGCCCCGGCTCACAATCCCGGTGATCCGCTTGGAAACCATCGGCACATACTGGATCAGAACCCCGGCATGGATCGTGAAGTAATCGACCCCCTGCTCCGCCTGCTCCTCGATCACCTCAAGATAGAGGTCGATGTTGAGGTCCTCCACCCGCTTCACCCGCGACAGCGCCTCGTACAGCGGCACCGTCCCGATCGGCACCGGCGAGTGCCGCAAGATCGCCTCGCGAATCATCGGGATGTCGCCGCCGGTCGACAGATCCATCACCGTGTCGGCGCCGTAGTGCACGGCCGTATGCAGCTTGCGCAGCTCCTCATCCACATCCGACACCAGCGCCGAATTGCCGATATTGGCGTTGATCTTGCACAGGCTTTCCACGCCGATCGCCATCGGCTCCAGCTCCGGATGGTTGATGTTCGCCGGGATGATCATGGTCCCGCGCGCGATCTCGGACCGCACCAGATCCGGCGCGATCTTCTCCTTCGCCGCCACAAACGCCATCTCTTCGGTGACGAGGCCCTGCCGCGCGAAGTGCATCTGGCTCATGTTCGTATCGCCCGTCTCCCGAGCCCGCTCCTTGCGCCGGACGATCCACTCCGCACGTCCGGTCGGCACGCGATACCCGTTCGCCGCCGCGCGTACAACCGCTGTGTTTCCCTCGCCAATCCCCGCTCCCGAACCGCTTTCACGCATGCGCACCACCTTCGCTTTCACTCAGCTCTGATGCAGCCCGGAGCCAAAAGATATCGCAAAGTATATCCCGCTCGGGAGATCGGACGTTGAACGCGCACCGGAGAAGTCTGAGCCTCAGTCCACCTCCGAGTTCGCCGTGATGCCGAACTCCCGCACCAGAAGATCACAAGCGATCGCACCCGCTCCATCCTCTGCCTTCATCCAAAACCGTCCAAAACAGCGAATCAGAACATGGTTCAGCAGAACGTCGCCCCCCGGCAGATTCCACAAAAGAGGTAGGCGTCTGATCCCAGGAACAAACACGCGGCCAGGATTCGATGGGACGAAGCATTCCGGCAAGTAACTTACCGACGTGCTAAGCCGCATCGAGATTTTAATCATTCCCGCCAATCCGCCCCGCACCTAACGGCGTACAAGGGAAACGTTCGACCAGATCGATCATGTACGACCCTTTGCGGAAGAATCAAAGAAATCAGCCTCGGAGCCGATAACCCGCAGTCCATCAACGCCCCTGTCGCACCGCACGGATGTTCGCTTGTACCCCCTTTTCGCCTGGGCCCTTACCCCGTCCCACTCCCATCCAGGAAAAGGCGTCTATGAAACCACTCAGATTTCTCTCCCACGCACTTGCCGTTGCCCTCTTTGCCGGCGCCGTCGGGTCGACCGCTCACGCCGACACAGCAACCTACACCGGAAACTTTCGCACCGACGACCAGGTCAACCTCTTCTCCATCCTCAGCACGTCCACCCAGAACTACAGCTTCTTCACCACGTCCTACGCCGGCGGCAACAATCTCAACGGAACCAGATCCGCGTCCGGCGGCTTTGTCCCTGTGCTCACCTTGTTTGACGGCATGGGAGCTCCCATCGGCTCCGACGGCGGCTCCGGCATGTGCCGCGGATCGGCCGTCGCGGACGGGAGCACCGGCCTCTGCAACGACGCTCTGCTGCAGGAGACGCTCGGCCCGGGCAGCTATACCCTCGCCCTGTCCGAGTTCCCCAACGTCGCCATCGGCAACCTGGGGACGCCGTTCCTCTTTGCCGGTCAGACCACCGGCTCCCTCTGCGGCTCGTCCGGTCAGTTCCTCGAAACCGATCTCGCCCCCTGCGCTCAGCGCAATTCGAGCTACGCCGTCGACGTCACCACCGGAGCTCTGCCCTCGCCCATCCCCGAACCACCTACCTGGATCCTTGTACTCCCCGCCGCCGCCGGCCTCGTCGTTCTCGGCAAGCGTCAGCTCGCTTAAGGGTCCAGATCCACGCACGCTTCCCCTCGCCCGGCCCAACCATTCCCGCGGCCGGGCCAAACCGTCCTGAGCAAAATTCCTGAGCAAACTCTCAGCGAAATCCGGAGCAACAAAATGTCGAAGAGCCTCATTCCTGAACTCGTAGATGCCTCCCCGAACCGCCGTTCGTTCCTGAAAAAGATCGGCATTGCCACCGCCGCTGTCGGCGCACTTTCGATCGCCACACCGCACTCCGCCGAAGCCGAAACCGCGACCGAAGACGCCGTGCTCAACTTCGCCCTCAACCTCGAGTACCTCGAAGCGGAGTTCTACACCTACGCCCTCAACGGCACCTCCATCACCGCCTACGGCATCGGCATCGACGGCGTCGCCAACCCTGGCAACTCCGCCGCCGGCGGCACCACCACCGGCGGCCACATGGTCAGCTTCTCCAACAACCTCGTCTTTTCGCAGGCCATCGGCAACCAGATCGCCTCCGACGAACGCGCCCACGTCAAACTCCTTCGGCAGCTCCTCGGCTCCAGAGCCATCGCCAAACCCAACCTCAACCTGAACGCCCTCGGCTTCGGCTTCGGTTCGCAAAACGAGTACCTGAAGCTCGCCCGCATCTTCGAGGACATCGGCGTCACCGCCTACGCCGGAGCCGCCGGCCTGCTTTCGACCCCCGCCGTCATCACCTACGCCGCGCAGATCCTGGCAGTCGAGGCCGAGCATGCATCGAGCCTCCGCACCCAGATCGCCCGGCTCAACGTCCCCACCGGACCCCCCCTCGACGGCGTCGACCTCCTGCCGCCGCCCTCCGGATCCCAACTCACCTACCTCTCCGTCAACCCGTCCACCGGACTTCCGTCGCTCCGCACCCCCGGCCAGGTGCTCTTCCTCGCCTACGGCATGCAGGCCGGCGTCGGCCGCGGAGGCTTCTTCCCCACCGGCGTCAACGGCGCACTCACGATGAGCAGCGCCGCCGCCTAGGAAGCAGCCGCCTCACCCATAAACCAGATTTCCTTCTCGTGGCAGACCCGAGAGCGCCAACCGCTCGGGTCTGCCACTTTTTTGCGCCGGACTGGATCCGCTCGGGGACTTGGATCCGTTCCGGCGAGTCAACCCGCGCCGACAAGTCGCATCTAACTTCAGCAGCAAGGGCAAGGACAGGGAGCGTTCGAGATCCGACGCTCTTTCCGCCTCAAGAGTCTCAATTGTCCAAAGCGCATGCCACCCAGAAACGGACGGCAGCCGTGCCCAAACGCCTCAGAGATCGAAAGGAATCACACCATGAAATTGTTTTCCGCAAATATCGAAGACCTCCGTTCGCTCTACACCGCCGACCTCAAAAAGGCCCTCAGCATGGAGCAGCAGATCTGCAAGGCGCTCCCTGACATGATGGCGAAGAGCTCCGACACGCAGCTCACCAACGCTCTTCGGACGCACCTCCGCGAGTCCGAAGGCCACGCCACCAAGGTTGAAAACCTCCTCCGCCAAGCCACCGGAAGCACCGAGACCATCACCTGCAAGGCACTCGCCGGCCTCGTCACGGAAGCTCAGGACTCCATCAAGGATGCCGCCGACGACAGCATTCGCGACGTCACGATCATCGCCTGCGCCCAGCAGGTCGAGCACCACGAGATCGCGGTCTACGGCACCCTTCGGACCTGGGCCAACATCCTCGGCCTCAGCAGCGACGCGATCGTGCTCGAAGCCATCCTCCACGAAGAAAAGCACGCCGACTCGCTGCTGACCGAGATCGCCGAAACCGCCAACCTCCAGGCCGCCTAAGCACGCATCTTCGGCAAATTCGGCGAAAAATACGGCGAAAAAACACATCGCTCCCACCAACTCAGAGCCCGCGCGGCAAGTCCAAAAGCCCGGCCGCGCGGGCTTCTGGCTGCCCCTCAAACCACCGCAAATTCGCGCAGCTCGGCACGGTCGGCACGCTTTGAGCCCTTGCGCTCCAGGTCGCGGGCAAAACCTTCGGTCTCCTCGATCAGGTGCCGACGAATCCAATAATTCGTGGCGTTGAATAAGCCGGCAAAGCGAACCCACATCGGATTCCGGACGTCGATCGTGCAGCGAAGCTTCGACTCCCGCGCCGAGACGCTCGAAATCTGCATCTCCCAACCCACCTGCAGGTGAAAGGGAAGCAGGTGCATCAGATAGGCCCGGCTCCTCTCCGAAAAGAGACGGACGTGCGCCGGCTGGAGCAACTCCGTCCGGTAATGCTGGATGATCAGGGCTCCCGCCATCGACTCGACGTTGACCATGCCCTCGAAGTGAGCTCCCCCACTCGTCCCCATGGCGCGGTGCCCTCGAGCACACGCCTTGTAATCCTTCTCCGAAAGGTTGAACAGCCACTCGTCCAGGTGTACGTCGTCGGCCGCCAGCGGTATCAAAGCTTCATGGGTAAAGACCATCGTTGTTCTCCAAAAATCGGTACGGTTCTACGAGATGTGCGCCGCGGGAATAACTTCGTTCTCCACGCCCACCAGAAACTCACAGGCGTGCAGGTCCAGGAACTTCGCCTCATCCGGGCGAATCGCCGCCATGTAATTGGCCGACTGGAAGACACCGGCCAAGCCGGAGAGGTCGTCGAACCAAAGCTCCGTCGATCCATCGATGTGGTTGTCCGGCAGCCCGGGAAGCGGATCGCCCGTCGCATGGCACTGCACATACCGCCGCACATGCTGCTTCACCTCGGCCAGTGATCGGAACAGGGGAGCGTGCCGGTCGCGATGATAGGCGACAAACTCCTCGTGGCTCATCTCCGGCTTGCGGCGAAGAAGAATGGTCATCTTGATCATGCTACGCTCCGATATGAACGCCATTCATATATAAGTTCAGACGCTGCAGCCCGTGAAAGGATGCCCCTGTGAAGAAAAGACCGAGGTCCTACCACCACGGCGATCTGAAATCGGCCATGATCCAGGCCGCGCTCGAACTTGTCCGGAAAAAGGGACCGCGCGGTTTCACGCTCAACGAAGCGTCTCGCATCGCGGGCGTCAGCGGGAGCGCACCCTACAACCACTTCAAGGACAAGGACGCTCTTCTCATCGAGATCGTGCTTTTGGGCAATCGTACCCTGGAGACGGAGTTGCGCGCAGCCGCCGACACGTCCGCGCCGGTCAAGGAGCGTCTGCTCGCGGTCTATCTCGCCTACCTCTCCTTTGCGCAGCGCCATCCCCATCTTTTTGCCGTGATGTTTCAGTCGGGGATCGACAAGACGCCCTACCCGGAGGTCCACGCCTCCGCCGCGAAAGCGTTTGCGGTGGCAGGGGCTCTCGCCGCTCAGATCGAGCCTTCCGAGATGTCGGCGGAGCATCTGGCGTTGGCCATATGGACGATGGCCCACGGCTTCGCCACCCTCAGCCTGGAGGGCGCTATCGCCACAATCGGCAGCGCCGAAGCAGACACCTCGGCCGAGTCCCTCGCTCGCAGATTGCTTTATCCGGACAGGTCGGAGCTCGCCCACGCAATCCCAACAGCAAATCCGCTTTAGGAACTTGTTGAAAGACGGTCCGTCTCGCTTAAGGGCACGGCTTCAGCCGTGCCCTTAAGTGCCTCGAATGAATGGCGGCTTTAGCCGCTGAGGTACGCCTTCCGCCTCCAGTATTGTTTTCAACAAGCTCCGTCTTTCAACAAGCTCCTTAGGATCGCCGCCGTGAGCACGTTCGCCGCCTTTGATCTGTCCTTCCCGAAATGAATCGCCTTTGATCTGTCCTTCCCGCGCAATGAATCTCCGGTCGCGCTCCACCGAACAGACCGGCTTTTCCTCGGTTGTCCTGCCCTCCCCGGCAGGATAGTGTGGTCTCTGGCAGCACCTTTGCGGCTGCGGCCGAGTTTGGCCTGCACACCCTCTCCCGATCTCCCAAAACACCGGCCTCCGGCAGACACGTTTCGGCGTCTTTGGCAAACCTTGTCGAAATGGGCCGGAAACGAGTTACCCACAACATCTTGTACATCGGTCTTGACAGGCCCCACGGAGGGCGGTACCTTTGCCCTTGCCGAGAGCAGATTCCGGAGAGTACTCCCGGGCCGGAAAGCTCGACACAGGCCCACGAACCATCCCAGCACCTACCCCAGCACCCATCCCAGGAAACAGAGATCCAACTCCGGACAGCATGGCGACACCACAGGCCCGCATAGAGCGCCACCACGGCCCGGAAACCCTATCAGCAAACCGCCGCTAGAAGCTCGCGGGTACCGAGACGGCAACCAGTCGTTCCTACATCCCGATCCGTCAGAGCCGAACTGCAACACTGCCACGCCCGGCAACCTACGCACGGCACCTTAATAGGTGCAATAGGAGCAACAAATCATGGCCACCCAGACCGCCACCCAGACCAACCCCAAGCCCTCCAGCCCAAATCGCGCCTCCGCGCCCAGCTCCGGCCTCAGCTTCTCTCGTCACTTCACCCGCGAAGGTGTCTCGCCCTACGACGAGATCGCCTGGGAGCGCCGCGACGCCGTCATCCAGGACTGGAAGGGCAAGCTCATCTTTGAGCAGAAGGGCGTCGAGGTCCCGGCCGACTGGTCCATGACCGCCACCAACATCGTTGCCTCGAAATACCTCCACGGCCTCAACGGTACGGACGAACGCGAAGACGGCGTGCGCGCCCTGGTCACCCGCGTGGCCGAGTCCATCCGCGACTGGGGCATGGCCGCCGGCTACTTCGCGAGCCCCAAAGACGCCGAAACCTTTCACGCCGAACTCGTCCACCTCTTGCTGAACCAGAAGGTCGCCTTCAACTCGCCCGTGTGGTTCAACGTCGGCTGCGACCGCCTCGAACCCAACTCCGACGCGCAGAACTGGCACTGGAACGCCACCTCCGGCAAGGTCGAGTTCTCCGTCACCGGATACTCGAAGCCCCAGTGCTCCGCCTGCTTCATCAACTCCGTGCAGGACTCGCTCGACTCCATCCTGACGCTCGCCAAGACCGAAGGCATGCTCTTCAAGTGGGGATCGGGCGCGGGCTCCAATCTCTCTGCCATCCGGGGATCGATGGAGACCCTGAGCGGCGGCGGCACCGCGTCCGGCCCCCTCAGCTTCATGCGCGGCTTCGACGCCTTCGCCGGCGTCATCAAGTCCGGCGGCAAAACCCGCCGCGCCGCCAAGATGGTCGTCCTCAACATCGACCACCCCGATATCGAAGACTTCATCCAGTGCAAGGTCAAGGAAGAAAAGAAGGCCTGGCACCTCGTCCAGGCAGGCTACGACGGCTCCGGACCGGACTCGGAGGCGTACAGCAGTATCTTCTTCCAGAACGCCAACAACTCCGTCCGTGTCACCGACGAGTTCATGCACGCCGTCGAGCAGGATCGCACGTTCTCCACCCGCGCCGTCAAAGGCCGCACCCCGGTCAAGGAGTACCAGGCCCGCGACCTCATGCACTCCATCGCCGAAGCCACCTGGCAGTGCGGCGACCCCGGCATGCAGTACGACACCACCATCAACCGCTGGCACACCTCGAAAAACACCGCCCGCATCAACGCCTCCAATCCCTGCTCGGAGTACATGTTCCTCGACGACTCCGCCTGCAATCTCGCCTCCTTCAACCTCCTCAAATTCGTCGACGCCCGCGGCCGGTTCGACATCGCCAGCTACCGCCACGCCATCGCCGTCGTCACCACAGCGATGGAGATCATCGTCGACTCGGCCGGCTACCCGACCGAGATGATCGCCAAAAACTCCCACGACTACCGCCCCCTCGGCCTCGGATACGCCAACCTCGGCGCCCTCCTGATGTCCTTCGGCCTGCCCTACGACTCGGACGCCGGCCGCGACTTCGCCGCCACCCTTACCGCCATCCTCTGCGGCGACGCCTACTGGCAGTCCGCCCGCATCGCCGAAACCTGCGCACCGCTCGGCGCCGCCACCCCCATCACCCAACAGGCGCAAGCGACCGGCGGAGCCTGCCCCGGCTTCTATGTCAACCGCGAGCCCTTCCTCGACGTCATCCGCATGCACCGCGCCGAAGTCAACAAAATCGGCGCAAAAAAGTCGGGTGCCCCATCCTCTCCGTCGGCCTCATCGACGGAAAGGGTGGGGTCGAACGCCCAGGCCTCTGCCACGAAAGAGCCCTTCGCCGTCCCCCAACTCCCCGATCTCATCGCCGCCTCCAAACACGCCTGGGACGGCGCCCTCGCTCACGGCGAACGCCACGGCTACCGCAACTCCCAGGTCACCGTCCTCGCCCCCACCGGCACCATCGGCTTCATGATGGACTGCGACACCACCGGCATTGAGCCCGATCTCGCCCTCGTGAAATACAAAAAACTCGTCGGCGGCGGCATGATCAAAATCGTCAACTCCACCGTCCCCTCCGCGCTCATCAAGCTCGGCTACACCAGCTCCGAGATGAACGCCATCGTCTCCTACATCGACGCCACCGGCACCATCGAAGGCGCGCCCCACCTCCGGCCCGAGCACCTCGCCGTCTTCGACTGCTCCTTCAAACCCGCCAAAGGCACCCGCACCATCCACTACATGGGCCACATCAAAATGATGGCCGCCACCCAGCCCTTCCTCTCCGGAGCCATCTCCAAAACCGTCAACCTCCCCCAGGACTGCACCGTCGACGACATCGCGGACGCCTACCTCGAAGCCTGGCGCCAAGGCATCAAAGCCGTCGCCATCTACCGCGACAACTCCAAAGGCACCCAGCCCCTCAACGTCTCCGCCCAAACCGACGCCAAATCGACCAAAGCCGTGGGTGCCCCATCCTCTCCGGCAGTCCTATCGCCGGAAAGGGTGGGTTCCACTCCACAAATCCCCCAAACCAGCGCCGACGGCCTACCCACGCCCGCCCAGCTCACCGCCACCCTCCCCCAAACCCCCATTGCCGCCGGCTCCCTCGAAATCCAGGAAACCATCGCCGCCGAAAAACTCGTCGCCGACCCCAACTTCAACCCCACCCAGGCCGAACTCGACCTCGCGCGCCGCCAAACCGACCACGACCTCCTTCTCGAAACCCAGATCTCCCGCATCTCCGAGCTCGAACAGCAGATCCACACCATCCAGGCCGCCGCCCGCGAAAACGCCGACAGCTTCGACGCCCAGGAACCCCCGCGCGCCGTCCGCCACCGCCTCCCCTCCGAACGCGCCTCCATGACCCATAAATTCTCGATCGCCGGCCACGAAGGCTACATCACCGTCGGCCTCTACCCCAACGGCTGCCCGGGGGAAATCTTCATCCGCATGGCCAAGGAAGGCTCCACCGTCTCCGGCCTCATGGACTCCTTCGCCACCGCCATCTCGCTCGCCCTCCAGCACGGCGTCCCCCTCCGCGTCCTCGCCGACAAGTTCGCCCACACCCGCTTCGAACCCTCCGGCTGGACCGGCAACGACCAGATCGGCTACGCCAAATCCATCATGGACTACCTCTTCCGATGGATGCAGCTCCGCTTCCTCTCCGGCCACCAGTTCGACCTCTTCGCCAACCTCTCCCCCGCCGCCCAAACCGCGTCCCAAACCGCATTCCAGGCGGCCCCCGCGCCGCAGCCCCGCCAGATCTCGATCACCGGCACCGGAACCGTCTCCGGCCCGGGCGCCCGCGTACTCCCCAACATCCCCGCCCCCCTCACCAAACACACCCCAAACTCCGTCCTCCCGAGCGCCGCCTCAAACTCTGTCCTCCCGACCGCAGCCGAGGGACCTGCCTCTCTAAGATCTGTCATCCCGACCGCAGCCGAGGGACCTGCGTCTCTAAGATCTGTCATCCCGAGCGCAGCGGAGGGACCCGCGGTTGCTCCCGCCCAAGCCCAAGCCGCAGCCCTCACCCCCGAACCCCCCACCATGCTCCCCGAGTTCGACCAACCCGAGTACGCCGACCGAACTCCACCCAAAGCCGGCATCGCCGCGGAGCCATCGGCGACCATAGCCAGAGACCTAGCAGCCCGCTCCGGCCTCACTCAAAACTCTGTCATGCCGACCGGAGCCCTGAGCGAGACGCAGTCGAGTCGAATGGGCGGAGTGGAGGGACCTGCGGTTGCTTTCCCCCGCACCGAAGACCGTGGCGTCTACCACACCGCCGAAGCCATGCGAGGCATCATCAACATGGGCGACGCCCCCTCCTGCGCCACCTGCGGAGCCATCATGACCCGCAACGGCTCCTGCTACCGCTGCAACGAATGCGGCTCCACCTCAGGCTGCAGCTGAATATCCGTTAGAAACTGTTTCATTGTTATGACTGCCGGTTCCACCCTAGGTTAGGAGAAAGCTGATGCCCGTAGTGAATGTGGATTTCTATGCACCGATTGACGAGACCGGGAACCCTGTTGATATCTCTGCTGCGGTACTTGCCGCAGCTAAACTAAAACCGAAGGAGAGGCTCAAATATCGGACGAGCGTATACAGCGATTTCCTAGAAGGCGCCAAAATGCTGTCCGACAAGACAGTCCTAGGGAGTTCCGCCAGAGTGCGAATGAAGGGATTACCAGGTCGTTTTGATTCGGCGAATTACAAGCTGAGTCACCTTGATCTGATCGAGCGTGATGGCGTATCCGAAGAGGTGCATTTTCTTATTGAGCCCGCACTGCAAGTGATAGCGCTGCAGCGGAACGGACATTTTAGGAGCACACAAGTCGAAGCATTGCTTAGCGATCTGACCGGCTTGAAAATCAGTCTTCAGCCTAGGGTTCGAGCAGACATGTGGAAGCGGCTTCAGGAATTCGACCATATCGGTACGTTCGGCTTCAAGTTGAAGGATCCCAGTATTCATCCCGACTTTGCTGAGTCGCTACCGTCAATCGGACGCACGATCGAAGACGCAGGTAAAATCGGAGAACTCGCATCGATCGAGATCATCATCAAGATGAGGTCTGGGGTGGCAAATCCTCAGGACGTAAACTTGCTCAAGAAGGTCATCAGGTCCTTTCGAGAATCAGGGAATGCAACTAAGCTTTATGCGCGCGGAAGTAACCCTGAAGCAAGCAAGTCCGAGCCACTCGATTTCATACGTGATCGTATTGTAGCTTCAGGCGAGGTAGAGTACGGAGATGGTCGGCGCTTGGACGGTGAACAATGCAAGCAACTCTTGAGGAGCGCGCTCAACACGAACCGAGCCTTTCTGGAGACGCTAGTAGTCAAGGCCTAGGGTTCGTGCCGCAGTCTCGAACCCTAGGCCTTGGTCTGCTGGTAGAAAGTGCTCACGTCTGGGTGGTATCTGTGATAGCCGTGTTCGTCAGCTTCCTCATCCGTCCTCATCTCTCCATCTTCGGCTTGGACCCAAAAGCTGAATTCATCACGAAAATCGTAGATGTCTCAGCAGTTTTTACCGCTTACGCGCTGACCGCTATAACTGTTCTGCCCGCCCTAAACGACCGGACAGCCGTCCAACGTCTTCGCAAGTCCGGCCAGTACAGGACGTTTATCGGCTACGTTGCGGTAGCGCTCTACTCCAATGCATGGCTCGTGGTTTTAGGTTTAGCTCTGAAGCTGTGCCTCGATCATGTTCTGGCGCATCCCCTTCGCCTCGCTCCGGCTCTATCTGCGATTTGGTGGGGAAGTTGTGTGCTCGCAGTACTCTCGTTGTTCCGAGCTTCACGTTTACTGCTCAAATTGGTGGTATCCAGCTGAACCTACTCTCCGGTTGACGGGTGCCCACGCACTCACCCATCCAACCAAAGCCGGCTGTCCAATCCATCAGCTCAATCGTTGTGCAGGTCCTTCGCGCCAGGCGCGAACCGCCCCGCTGAGCCTAGAGATTGACGTATCTCTCGCAGCGGTATACTCCCCCCATGAATCTCACCCTCGACGCTCAAACCGAACAACGCATTCAGCGCGTGCTCGCCCACGGGCCCTACCGCGAGCCGTCCGAACTCATCAATCACGCTCTCGATCTCCTCGCCGATGAGGAAGACTGGCTCGTCAACAACAAAGCCGCGCTGCACCAGCATCTCGAAGAAAGCATGGCCCAGATCAGACGTGGCGAAGGCATACCCGGCGATCAGCTCCTCGACTATCTCGCCAGACGCCGCTCTGTCCGAACGACATAACGCTTGCTGAAGCGGTCTGTCGACGATCTCGATAGCCATCCGGATTTTTTGTCGGCTCCTTGGCGTATCATTCCATCCAATCCGGTAGACTTAACTTAGTGGGAGCCCCTGGGTTTGAGGTGCTTGGCGGGGCCAGGCCCATCAATTACCCGAAATCGCCCGTAAGTTGTTCATTCTGGCTATTTTGGAGGCAAACGTCTTTGTTTGCAATCACTTACAGACACCCACAGCCTGTAACTGCAACGCAGCATTGCACTTACGCCAAGGCAACCCCCACCCGGGGGGGGGTGGGGGGTACCCCACCCACGTCGCCTTCAGACCTGATTGTTGCGAACTTCAAGCGACGTCGGCGATGTGTCCTTGCGCAGGTGGAACCCTTTGGTTAACGTCGTCGTCGTCCCCGCGGGCGCTGGGAGGATGAACTGGTTCACCAGAGCGGCGAGAAACTGCGTCGCGCTCGGAGCGATGCCGGCGAAGCGCGCCGCCATCCACGCCTGCGGCGTGATCGTGATCTCCGCCGACCCACGCCGCACCGCCCCGAAGATGCGGTCGGCCGCATGGCTCGCCGAGGCCGCCAGCCCAGGCGTGACCGAGCCGAGCGTAAACCACTTGAACTCTTCTGCCGCCTGTCCCGTAAACATCGCCTCCACAAACGACCCTGTCCGCATCAGACCCGGGCATACCGTCGTCACGCGCACACCCTTCGACCGCAACTCCGCATGCAAACCCTCCGAAAATCCAGTCAGGGCAAACTTGCTGGCAACGTACGGCAAGAGATGCGGAACCGCGACCTTGCCGCCGATCGAGCTGATGTTCACGATCGAGCTCCCGATGCCTCGCTCCCGGAATCGCGCCAGCATGTGCGGCATCGCCGCCTGGATCGTATACAGCGCAGCGTAGAAGTTGATGCTCATCGCTCGCTCGAAGGCTTCGAGCGGCTGGTTCTCGACCGGTCCAACCTCGATGATGCCCGCATCGTTCACCAGCACATCGATCGCCCCGAAGCGCCCGATCGCCAGATCCACAAGGTCCTTGCCGTTCGCCTGCACGGTCAGATCGCCTGGAACGAGAAGCACATCGTCCGCCGACCGGACGCAGCCGCGCTCGATCAGGAGCTGTCGCGCGCTTTCCAGCTGATCGCTGTGCCGCGCTGCCAGCACCAGACGAGCTCCCTCGCGCCCGAACCGCTCGGCGATCGCCAGACCGAGACCGCGCGAACCGCCGGTGATGACGACGACCGGCCGGCTCTGAACCGAGCTCTTCCGGGGCAGAAAGGCGTAAGCCGCGGCCGCTGCCGCGATGCCGGAGAGGATCTGGGTGGCGTAGAGGGCGCGACTCACTTTGGTCATAATGCTCTGTTCGATGCGGTCTACTGTGAAGGCGGAATGCCCGCGACAGAGGCGATCGATGATGATATCGCAGATCGCCGTCCGATCTTCGACGCGATCGCTTCTTCGCTGGACCGACGGTCTCTCGACGACGGGCAAGCGATCGGGCTAGACTGCAGATTCAGAGGATTCACGCACACGGCGTGAAAAGGGAAAGCAAGATGGCCACCAAGCGCAAGAGCAGAGGAGCGTACATGATCTCGGCGGTGGCTGAGATGTACGAGATCCATCCGCAGACTTTGCGGTTGTATGAACGCGAAGGTCTGTTGCGGCCCTCACGGAGCGATGGCAACACGCGGCTCTACACGGACGAGGATCTGGAGCGGCTGGAGTTTATCCTGAACCTCGCCCGGGATCTCGGCGTGAATATCGCCGGGATCGCGATCGTGCTGCAGATGCGCGAGCGGATGGAGGAGATGAACCGGCAGATGCAGGGCTTTGTCGACTACGTCCGCACCGAGATGTTATCGCGGATGCAGCAGGCGGCGCAGCAGCCAGGGACGGGTCTGGTGCCGCTGCGCCGGCCGGTGATTATGGCGCCGCTGAAGACCGCACAGAAGAAGAAGTAAGTACGCGTTGGCGGACGTTGGCGGGCGATTCTGGATTGGCGGTGCTTAGGGAGTATTCGAAAGAACTGCCTTGCCACCGGCCTGGGCGATCGAGTGCACCTCTCCGAAGCGGAGGAGGTCTTCGGTACGTGCTCGGGCGTTGGGCGTCAGCAGGAAGAGGCGCCGAGGCCCGTTCCAGTGCTGATGGAGTGTCTGCGCTGTTTCGAAGATGGGCGGAGCGTCCGGCCAGAAGCTGCCGTACCAGGTTCCATTCACCCGACCCTCGACGAGATGAACCGGTTGCCGGGTATAGAAGAGCAGTGTAGATCCGTCGGTGAGTTCGCCGTCGATCAGGATCAGATCGTCGGGACGAGGGTGCAGGGTTTGCTCCCGTACGATCGCGTTTGCCAGCGCCTTGGAGCCGAGCCTGGGATAGAAGCGCGCAAGACCTCCGTGGATCGCAAGCAGAAGCACGGCCGCCGATGCGGCGAGGGTGAGATTTGCGGCGAGGGTGCGTGCGGAGCGGTGCAGAAACCAGGATGCCGGACCGATCCCGAGCATCGCCAGAGCGAAGGTGGCAAGAGGCCCGCGAAACAATCCCATTGCCTTCTCTGTCAGGTCGAACATGTGCCCAAGCGAGAGGTTATAGCTGCTCGGATCGTGTCGCAGCAGATCGGCGATGTCGGTGTGGGCGTCTACGCGGCCTGCAGCGAGGGCGAGATAGGTTGCAACTGCGGCGCACACAAAGGTGAGCGGAAGCAGAAAATGCGTGTACGAGAGGAGTGCCCTTTGTTGAGATCGTGTGGTCGCGGGTTTTCGTTCGTGATCGAAACGGGAGACCGGAGGGTCCGCGGAGGCGAGAAAGCCGCCGATCATCAGAGCGAGCGCGGGCAGCGCGGGAAGGGAGTAGTACTCCTGGCGCGCCGAAAAGGAGAAGAATCCGAGGACGACCGATGTCCAGAGGAGGCAGGTCAGAGCAGCCTCGTGTTGTCGGGGGGATGTCCTCGATGGACTACGAAGCTGCCGGAGCTGTTGCATGACCGCGGATGGAAGAAACGCGACCCAGGGAAACATCCAGAGTGCCGCAAGGGCCCAGAACGCCGGCAGAGGGACCTGGCCGTAGTCGTGCGGGATACGGCGCGAGAGGAATCGAGCGATGTGCTCGTTGTACAGATAGAACCAGGCCCAGCCGCCGTGAGAGGGCAGACCAAGGCCGGGAGGAAGTGGAATGGCCGGATTTCGGAGGGCAACCAGGATGTGCCAAGGGGCGGCGAAGAGCAGAAAGGTGAAGATTGTCGCGCCGGGATAGAGACGAGCGACCAGGTGGAGCTGCCGGGAGAACGCAAGGTACAGAACGATGAAGCCGAGGGGCAAGACGAGCCCGATCAGACCCTTGGTGAGGACGCTTGCTGCCAGCACCGCGGCGAAGGCCACCATGGCGAGCAGCGGGCTCGAGGTTCGCTGGACTGCTTCCCGTGTCTCGGACGGGCGTCGGTGCAGCTTCGCTCGGTCGAGGCCGATTAGAAAGAGGTGGACACCGAGCACCATCCACAGCGTAAGCAGGATGTCCGGGATAAAGAAGCGGGTATAGAGATATGGTCCGATCGCTGTTCCGAGGGCTAAAGCGGCGTAGAGAGCGCCTCTGTCCGGATGGCCCGACGGCGAGGTCTGGGCGAAGAGGCGAAGGCCCAAGGCATAGGTCGCCAGCAACAGTGCAAGGGTCGCCAATGCCAGCGGAAGGCGGGCGGCCCAGTCGTATTGCCCGAAGATGTGCATCGACCCGGCAGCCATCCAGTACATAAGCGGAGGTTTATCGAAGAAGCGGATCCCGTCGACCATGGGGGTCACGAAGTCTTGGCGCTGGAGCATCTCGCGCGCGACCTCGATGTACATCGAGTCGACGTCGTCCAGAAGGCCCGGGCTCCAAAGTCCGCCGAGTTGGAGGACCGCCCACAAGAGGCAGATCAGACCGATCGAAGAGCTTCTCCCCGGGTGCAAGCTGGGCTGATGGTTGGCTGGCTTGTCCGCGACCCGGTAGATCAGCTGCTCTATCGTGCGTTCCTGAGATGGCAGGAGTAACCCTGATGATGCGTTCATGGAGATTTAGTGGCCGTGGTCTGCCGGCGGTGCGTTGCGGGCGTTCAGTGGGTGATTGGTAAAGAGCGCCTTGCCGGAGGACTCCTGGATCAGGACTCGACGCGATGGGGGCAGGAGACGGTCCAGATCGGCGCGATCTTCTGCGGGAACGAAGAGGAGGATCGGCCTCTGCTCTTCCCATTGCTGAAGGAGGTCGGCGTCGGACAGAAAGATCGGAGGTGCATCGGGAAATGTGGAACCGAAGAGCATGGAGGAGGATCGACCGTTGACGAGGGAGACGGTGCGGCCGAGATAGAAGGGGATGGAGGAGCCGAAGGACTGGTCGCCATACAGGATGACGCGATCTTCCTCGGCGACCGCATGATTCCGTTCAAGTGCATCGATGGTGGTGGCGAAGGCCTTGCTCGACAGCATCGGACCGAAGCGTACGAGCGCAATGTGCGCGGCAACCAGGAAGACCGCTGAGGTGAAGGCGATGGTGAGCGTGGAAGCGAGGTGTCGGCGTTGCTGGCGAAAGAGCCAGGCCGCGGCTGGACCGACGAGAAAGGCGATGGCGGCAAGGGCGGCGGGGAGGCGAAGCGCGGCAAAGGACGGTCCGGTGAGATCGAAGAAGTGCGACATCGACAGGGTGTAGTTGCCGACGGCTCGCCGGGCGAGGAGATCTCCGATATCGGGAACAAACGGCAGATGACGCGACACCCAGAGGCCGGACAGGAGAGCGATGGCAATGGCTGCGCCGAGCGCGGTGAAGGTGACGTGAGCGCCTGTGATGCATCGCCGCGCCGTGCTGTCGGTGGCGAAGGTCTGTTCGGCGCGCACGAGAGCAGCGCACGTGCCGAGCAGGATGGGCAGGTACGCCGGAAAGGTGTAGTACTCCTGGTTGGTGGAGACGGAGAAGAATAGAAGGATGAGTGCGCTGGACAGAAGGAGAAGGAGGCTGGTGCGAGCATCCGCGGCTAGCCATCGCGGTGGCGACATCGGTTGGGCTGAGAAGCTTTTGCGGGAGCTCTGCTTCCACCGGCGGTAGAGCGCAAGGAGAGGAAGGGGAAGGAAGAGAGACCAGGGAAAGAGCCACACGAGGTGGAGGCTCCAGAAGAGCGTCGCGGGGAGTTTGTTGTAGTCCTTTGGCAGGCGCCGACCGAGGAAGCGCAAGAAGTGCTCGTTGACGAAGTAGAACCAGAAGAAGCCGTGGCCGCCGGCGGCGCCAGGGTTGCGGAGACCGGCGAGGACGTGCCACGGAGCGGCGATGGCGAGGAAGACAAGCAGGCCTGAGATGGGCCGGAGCGAGCGCCAACGTCGCCAGTCTCCGGTGATCAGAAGAAAGCAGAGAGTCGCTCCGCCGAAGAAGACCAGAGCGACCAGGCCCTTTGTGAGCACGGCCAGGGCGAGTGCAGTCCACATGGCAAGCGGGTGCAGGAGGCTGCGTCGCGGGAAGAAGCTGGGGCGCTCTTTGGAATCGGAATCGGAATCGGAATCGGAACCGCGGGCGGAATCGGAATCGGAATCGGAACCGGAATCGGGATCGGGGGCATACAGGTTGCTGTGCGTGGAAGGCGATGGGTGCGTGAAGGCGAGGTCATCGCCAGGGTCGAGGCTCTGGAGAAAGCAGTAAAGTGCTGTCGCGAGAAACAGCGAGAGCAGAACCTCAGGGATGAAGATGCGGGTAAACAGGAAGACTCCGGCCGACGTGAGCACGGCGACTCCGGTGTAGAAGGCGGTCTGACGGCCAAAGGACTTCGATCCCCAACGGAAGCCGAGCAAGGCGAGCAGGAGCACAGCGAGGGCTTCGGGAAGATGCGCGGCAAACGTGTTGAAACCGAAGATGCGAAAGGAGATCGCGACCAGCCAATAGGGCAGAGGCGCCTTTTCGAGGTAGCGGATGCCGTCGACGCGCAGCGTGACCCAGTCTCCGGTGAGCGCCATGGATCGAGCTGCGTTGGCGTGGGTCGCGTCCGCGTCGTCCAGCAGAGGTGGAGCAAAGATCGAGGCCAAGAAGATGGCGAGCCAGAGAGCTCCGAGCACGAGGACGCAGGTGGAGTGGCGTGGGCCGAGCGCCATGCGTCGGGTGTGGACAGTCGTGAACTCCTGGGGTGCAGAGAGGACGGGAACGGTTTCGGCCATTGGGAGAGTCGCAGCTTCAGGATAACGCGGCCTTTGGCTGCGGTGGGATCGCGGTCTGCTGCTACTTCTTCGCGGGCTTTCGGCGCGTGCTCTTGGTGGAACTGGTGTAGAGCGCGCGAACGGTTCGGGGATCGAGCAGCCATTGCAGGGTCGCTGGACCTCGGCTGAGGCTGAGACGAGCGAGGGAACCTTTGCGAAGCCGAATCTGTGCGGAGGTCGCACTTGCGGTGGGAACCAGCAAAGCTCCAAGAAAGGCGGTCAGGTTCGGGTTATGTCCGATGACCAGCAGATTTTCGACGCCTCCGTTCTCGTGGAGAAGCCGTTGAAAGTCGACGAGCGTGGCGGTCGGGGCGAGGGCGTTGGTCACTTGAATCCGGTTCTCGTAGCCGGTTTCGGTTCCGATAAACGCAGCCGTTTGCAGGCATCGTTTGAGCGGGCTCGAGAGGATGAGATCGAACTGCACGTCCAGAGCATTGAGGATATGGGCCAGATGGAGGCAGTGGCGCTTTCCGTCCTTGTCCAGAGGCCGGCGAATGTCCAGCAGGGGATTGATCCGGCGCACGCCCGCGCTGGGATGTCGAAGCATAAACAGATTCATAGTCTATTAACATTCTACCGTGCGAAAGCGGATGGGGCGGTTTTGGGTGCGGTTTCACCTCCTGGCCTGCGATCGGCCGAGGTCGAGGCAGGTGGACCAACGGCGGGAGAAGGCCTGATCGGTGGGGTACTGGCCGAGGCAGGCGGGGGTAGCGGCGACGGGGCGGATGGCGGTGGGGTGGCGGCGGAGGAGATGTTGGTAGAGGTCGTCGCGGACGAAGAGGCGTTCGCCCTGAGCGGCGACGATGGAGTAGCCCTGGAGGAGGTCGGAGGTGTAGAGGTGGGTGACGTCGGCCCAGACGGTGTGGGTTTCGACGACGTCAGGGCGCTCGCGGTGGAAGTACTCGGGGAAGTGGGTGTATCCGAAGCGGGCGAGGTAGGGGCTGGTGAGAAGGGCGGAGTCGAGGATGCGGAGGTGTTGGCAGCAGAGGCCGGCGCCGCCGACGTCGGGGATCATGACGGAGAGTTCGGGGAGGCCGAGATCGGTGCGGATCTGGTCGGCGGCGAGGCCTTCGGGGGCGTAGCGGGCGATCGGGACGCCGTCGCCGTGGAGCATGAGCTTGCCGGCGAAGACGATCCAGACGAGGAGCTGGAGCGCGCCGGCGGCGAGCGAGGCGGCGTGGAGCTGGGCGGCTGAGCGGGCCAGACGACGGAAGAGCAGAAGCAGGGTGAGGATGAGGGCTGGGAGGAACGACTCGATCATGCGTCCGTTGTGCCCGAGGTTGTGGCCGAAGAGCAGGCCGAAGAGGACGGCGGCGACGGAGAGGGTGAGGAGGAGGGGCGAGATGGAGGTTGGGCTTGCGGAGGGAGCTGCGACAGGGTCGGACGATCGGCTCCGGAGCCTGCGGACGAGGAGGAAGGCGAGCACGGCGAGGGGAGCGAAGAGGACGATCAGGATCTCCGCGGTGGCTTTGGCGCGGTTGAGGAGGAAGTCGGCGACGGTGGGCGCTGGACGGTACGGCTCCCAGAGCTTGGCGTAGACGGTGTTGGGCATCCAGAGGCCGAAGGTGCGGTGTCTCCAGAGCTCGATGAGGCCGAAGAGGAGGGCTGCACCGACGGAGAAGAGGGTGAGAACGGCGACGGACGGGACTGGCGTCGCGGGTGTGTCTGGCCGGTTGCGGGCGAGGAAGTGGGTGACGAGCGAGCCGAGGACGAGCGCCGCGAGCATGTACGGGGACTCGAAGCGGGTGGCGAGGAGGACGGCGGCGGTGATCCATGCCAAGGGGAGGAATCGCGCGGGGGAAAAGGCGGAGGTGAAGAGGTCGAGCAGGATGAGGAGGGCGAGCAGGGAGAGGTTCATCTCCATGCCGTTGTAGGTCTCGTGGAAGGGCGTGATGGTGAAGGCGAGCAGAGCGATGGCGAAGGCTGCCTGCCAGGTGGAGTTGAGGAAGCGTTTTGCGACGCGGAAGAAGACGAGGAGCGAGGCGCCGAAGCAGAGGGCGGCGAGCAGCTTCATCCAGACGAGGAGGAGGTCGGGGTTGGCCGAGATGAAGTGGGCTGGAGCGAGCAGGAGAAACCAGCTGAGGGACGAGAAGCCTTCGACCTCAGGGGATGCGGGCGTGAGGGCGATGCGTCCGGTGGCGGCCCAGGTCTGGGAGAAGGCGGCGGTGATGGCGCCGTCGTCCCAGCTCCAATGGAGTTTGAGGGTGGTTGCGAGGAGGCAGACGAGAGGCACGAGCGCTGCGGCGAGGAGGAGCGCTCGGGTGGACGGGAGCGGGGGAGCGGAGGCGATCCGTGTTCTGTCTTTCGGTAGATGGATCGACTTCATGCGTGCTTTTCACTCCGACGGTCCGAGACCTTCGCTGCGGGGGGGTGGGGGTACCCCCTCCCCCCCCCGTGGGGGGGTTGCCTTGGGATAACCCCTTTGCAATCTAGTGGTTACAGGTGGTAGGTGTCTGTAACTCTTTGAAAATAAAAGGATTACGTCCAAAATAGCCAGAATCAACAACTTAGAGCAGATTTCCTGTCGCTCTCTCTGTGCGGAGCCGTTTTCCTCCGGAGAAAACGGCGTCGATCCCTGTGGCTTGCTAGGGTTTCTCTGAATAAGGGGCTCCTCCCTCGCAAGCGTACCTCAGCGGCTAAAGCCGCCTTCGATGTGAGGCACTTACGGCACGGCTGAAGCCGTGCCCTTAACAGAGCGGGGCTTAATCAGAGGTTCTCTAGACACCGACAGGTCATTTGCTCTCGCGTCGATCGCAGATTCCCTTCGGGAATGACAAAAGGAAGGCAAAGGCAACGGCTTGGTGCAACGGCAACGGCAGACGCAGATTCCCTTCGGGAATGACAAAAGAAGGGCAACGGCAACGGCAGGTGCAAGGGCAACGGCAGGTGCAAGGGCAGACGCAGATTCCCTTCGGGAATGACAACGAGAAGGCAACGGCGACGGCAAGGTTCAGAGCTGCTTTAACGCTCTATTTCAAGTTTACCGAGTTGCGGGAGGAAGTACGCCAACTGCGCTGAAGATTTTACTTGCCGGCTGAAGATTTACCTGCTTTCGGAGATGAATTCCTTTTCCCTGGTTGGGTTTTCGGAGTGGGGTTTGAGTGGGAACGGGGGAAGGATGCTGGGGGAGTGAGGCATGGGGGTGAGGGGGTCGATGTCGTAGACGGGTTCGATGGGGGCCGGATCGTCCTGTTGCGTGTGGGGGTTGGGTGGGAGTTCCATGGATGTCATCTTCGACTTCTCCGTGCGGTTTGGGAAGGGTTTGTTTCTTTGCCAGAGTTCGGAGGTGAGGAGGCCGCCGAGGGAGTGGTGGACGGAGAGGGGGAGGTAGCCGGCGGAGCGGAGGGCGCCGGCGTGGTCTGGGAGGCGGGTGGTTTGGAGGCCGGTGAGGACGCGGAAGGCGAGGTAGAGCGAACGGACGAGGAGATGGGCTGGCAGGCGGGCGGGGCCGATGGGGATGCGGAAGTCGGAGAGGAGCCAGAGGGCGTCGGGGGTGAGGTGCGGGGTGGCGGCGGCGAGGAGGCGGCGGAGGTCGGGTTCGGCAAGGCAGTCGAGGAAGAAGTGCGTGACGACGAGGTCGAAGGGTGGGAGGGTCTCCGGGCGGTTGTGGAGGTAGGTGAGGGCGTCGGTGCAATGGAGGTGGAGGCGGCGGTAGGTGGCGGGTGGGCTGGACTGCTGACATCGGCGGTTGAGGAGGTGGAGCATCTGGGGGCTGAGGTCGACGGCGTCGGCTCGGAGGAGGTGGGGGGTGTGCTGGAGGAGATGGGCGAGGAAGCGGCCGTCGCCGTCGCCGAGGGCGAGGATGCGCCGGGCGTCGAGGACCTCCGGGAGGTAGTGGAGGCGGGCGCGGGTGAGGGCGGGGCCGAAGCTGAGGCGCTCGAGGAGGTGGTAGGGGCGGGCGATGCGGTTGAAGTTGGGGTGGGGCATGTTTTCTAGCTTCTAGCTTCTAGCTTCTAGCTTCTAGCTTCTAGCTTCTAGCTTCTAGCTTCTAG
>CAXSGC010000012.1:95708-98154 GCA_964236945.1 uncultured Acidobacteriaceae bacterium
CTTCCAGCTTCTAGCTTCTAGCTTTTAGGAGTTAGGGGTAAGAGTTAGGAGTTACGGTTTAGGGGTAGGAGTTATAGGCTAAGAGCTAAGAGTTAGGAGTTAGGAGCTATAGGTTAGGAGTTAGGAGTTAGGAGCTAGGAGCTAGGAGCTAGGAGCTAGTGTGGTTGGCCGGCGGAGAGATCTCACGGTCGGAAGAGGAAGAGGGCGGGGGTGAGGAGGGCGAGGTCGGCGGCGGCGCGGAGCGGGGTGGGGGCGAGGCGGTGTTTGTGGCGGTCGAGGGCGAGGAGGAGGGCGGCGCTGAGGCTGATGGCGAGGAGAGCGAGGCTGCGCTGCCGGAGGCCGAGGGCGAGGCCGGCGAGGGCGACGAGAGAGGCGAGGGCGGAGATCGGGAGGCGGGTGCGCGGGGTGTGCTCCCAGCGGTGGATGAGGAGGCAGTTGAGGGTGCAGAGGGCGGCGAAGAGGAGGCTGGAGGGGAGGAGGTCGAGCGAGCGGCCGGGGTGCTGGGCGAGCGAGGGGATGGTGGCGGCGGCGGCGAAGCTGAGGCCGACGACGAGCTCTTTGGGGAGGGGGACGCGGAGTTTCTGGGCGGCGCCGGTGTGCAGGAGGAGGAAGTAGACGGCGAGGACGGCGGCGAGGAGGAGGTCGAGGCGGAGGTCTGGGACGGGGAGGCGGTGGAGGAGCGTGGCGAGGAGGAGCCCGGCGAGGACGAGGGCGCGGCGGAAGTGGCGGCGGTGGGTGTGGTGGAAGCGGTGGCGGGGTTCGAGGGGATGGAGATGGGGCTGGGTGTTGAGGTATGGGTGGGGATGGAGGAGGCGGCGGGCATCGAGGAGGCGGGCGTCGAGGGGGTGGGCATCGAGGAGACGGTCGGCGGCGTAGAGGATCCAGACGGCGAGGAAGAGGGCGGGGAGGGTGCGGAGGGGGGTCGGGAGGTCGAGGGATCGGGCGAAGAGGGTGGTCCAGAGGACGGCGACGGTGGGGGCGTCGAGCGAGAGGAGGTGCCAGTGGATGAGGGCGGAGCGGAGGTGGTGTCGGAGTGCGGCGAAGGTGCGGGGATGGGTGTGGGGCGATGGAGCGTCGGCGGTGGAGGCGGGGGCGATCGATCGGTGGAGGGACATTGGCATGGGCGCTTGTTTTTGGAAGGATGCTGGGGCGGGGGTGGGTGGTTTGCGGTGAAAAGGGACGGAGGTCGGGCGGGGAGGGGCGAGAGGGTATGCTGCAAAGAGCAGTTTGCGCGATTTTGAGCGCCTTGAGAGAGAGAAAGACGTATGGTTGCTTTGGTTTCCGGTGCGGTGGAAGACGTTGTGGAGAGCGGTACGGACGCGATGCGGGTGGAGGCTGCGAGGCGGTTGCTGGATCGGTTTCGGGCGGTGCGTGGGGCGACGATGGGGTTTTGCGGGCCGCTTTCGGCCGAGGACATGATGGTGCAGAGTTCGGCGGAGACGAGTCCGGCGAAGTGGCACCTGGCGCATACGAGCTGGTTCTTTGAGACGTTTGTCCTGGCGGAGTTTCAGGCGGGGTATGCGCCGTTTCGGACGGAGTTTAAGTGGCTGTTCAACAGCTACTACAACGGTGTGGGGGAGATGCCGGAGAAGCGGCTGCGGGCTTCGTTTTCGCGGCCGGGGCTGGAGGAGGTGCTGCGGTATCGGGCGCATGTGGACGGGGAGGTCGGGGCGATGTTGGAGGGCGGAGCGGCGCCGGTGGAGGCGTTGCGGCGGATCGTGCTGGGGTTGGAGCATGAGCAGCAGCATCTGGAGTTGTTGGCGACGGATATGAAGCATGCGTTCTGGACCAATCCGTTGCATCCGGCGTACGTGGAGGGGGCTGGAGGAGCGGGGGCAGGTGCGGGGCCGGTGGAGTGGGTGGGTTTCAGGCCGGGGCTGGTGGAGGTTGGGGTGTCGCCGGCGGCGGGGAGTGTGGAGGTGTTTGCGTTTGACAACGAGACGCCGCGGCATCGGGTGTATCTGGAGCCGTTTCGGATGGCGAGCCGGACGGTGACGTGCGCGGAGTATCTCGAGTTTATGGAGGCGGATGGGTACGGTCGGCCGGAGCTCTGGTTGTCGGAGGGTTGGACGACGATGCGGGGGGAGGGATGGGAGGCGCCGCTGTACTGGCGGCGGGCGGCGGAGGGGGGCGGATCGGGATGGGAGGTGTTTACGATGGGCGGATTTCGGCCGATGGAGGAGATGGGGGCGACGCCGGTGTGTCACGTGAGTTTGTTTGAGGCGGATGCGTTTGCGCGGTGGTCGGGGTGTCGTTTGCCGACGGAGTTTGAGTGGGAGTTTGCGGCGGCTTCGGCGGCGGGCGACGGCGGGGTTGGGAATTTTCTGGAGACGGGGGTTTTGCATCCGGCGGCGGCTCAATCTGCGGGTATGGGGGCGGGGTTGCGGCAGATGTTTGGGGATGTTTGGGAGTGGACGGCGAGCCCGTATACGGGGTATCCGGGGAG
>CAXSGC010000013.1:0-96601 GCA_964236945.1 uncultured Acidobacteriaceae bacterium
ACAGATTTACTCTCAACCCAATCCATCCAATGCCGGGACTGAACACCTAGCGACCGGGTGCGGGCGGCGGGATTGGGGTGAAGCGGAGGGAGAGGCCTTGGGGCGTGGCGGTGACGAGCACGTGGTCGAGCGATGGGGCGATCCAGTCGGCCTGGTGCAGATCGGCGGGGGAGTGGGTGCCGAGGACGCCGAGCACGCGGCAGCCGGCGGCGATGCCGGCGCCGACGCCGGAGGGAGCGTCTTCGACGACGATGCAGTCAGCGGGAGCGAAGCCGAGGAGAGCGGCGCCGCGGACGTAGGGTTCGGGGGCGGGTTTGCCGTGGGTGACGCTTTCAGCGCTGACGAGGCGCTCTGGAACGGGTAGGCCGGCGGCGGCGAGGCGGCCCAGAAGGAGGCGGCGGGTGGCCGAGGTGACGATGGTCCAGCGATCGGGTGGGAGAGAGCTGAGGAGAGATTTGACGCCGGGGAGGACGGTGAGGTCGGCGGTGTCGGCGAGTTCGAGATCTTCGATGGCGCGCAGGCCGGCCTCGGCGTCGATGTCAGGGCGGAGATCGCGGACGATGTCGATGGCGCGTCGGCCGTGGGGGACCTCGTAGGTGCTGGCGTCGGGGACGTCGTACAGGGAGGCCCACTGGCGCCAGCAGCGGACGACCGAGCCGATGGAGGAGATGAGGACGCCGTCCATGTCGAAGAGGAGGCCCTGGCAGTGGAGTTCGACCCGGGATGAGGTTGGGGCGGATGAAGCTGGGGCAGAGTTCATGGTGTCTTATTTTGCATGACGAAGGTCCGTGTCTCCCATGACGAAGCTCCGGGCGGCGGCCAGGATTTGGTTGACCGAGCTGGGGGAGCAGCTTTCGCAGTAGATGCGAAGGAGGGGTTCGGTGCCGGAGGCCCGGAGGAGGATCCAGGTTTCGGCGGCGTTGGGTTGGGTGTGGCACTCGGGGTTATCAAGGTAGAACTTGATACCGTCGAGGGTTTCGGTGCGGAGAACGGGCATCTCGGCGAAGGTCTGGAGGCCGGCGTTGGCGCGGGTGATGGCGGAGTGTTTGAGGGCGTCGCTGATATGGAGGTCGATGCGGCCGTAGTGATGCTCGCCGAACTCGGACTGGAGGGCGGCGACGAGTTCACCGAGGGTTTTGCGTTCGTCGGCCATGACGTTGGCGAGGAGGAGCGAGTTGAGGAGGCCGTCGCGCTCGGGGAGGTGGCGGCTGATGCCGACGCCGCCGGATTCCTCGCCACCGACGAGGATCTCGCGGCTGAGCATGAGGTCGCAGACGTATTTGAAGCCGATGCCGTGCTCGTGGAGGGTGCGGCCGTACTTGTGGCAGATGCGGTCGAGCATTTTGGTGGTATTGAAGGCGCGGGTGACATCGCCGGGCCAATCTTTGCGCTGGAGCAGCCAGTGCAGCAGGATCGAGAAGATCTTGTGGGCGTCGACGACGTCGCCATGCTCGTCGATGGCGCCGATGCGGTCGGCGTCGCCGTCGGTGATGAGGCCGGCGTCGCAGTGTTCGGCGACGACGGCGAGTTGGGTGGCGTGGATGTGCGGGAGGATGGGTTCGGGGTTGATGCCGGGAAAGGCGGGGTTGCGATCGGCGCGGATCTCGACGAAGGGGATGTCCGCGCGGGTGAAGATGCCGGCGAGGACACCGGCGCCGGCGCCGTACATGCAGTCGATGAGGAAGCGGTAGCCGGAGCGTTGGATGGCCGCAAGATCGACGAAGCGCTCGATGGCGGCGACGTAGTCCGGGAGGAAGTCGACCTCGGTGATGGGGGCGGACTGGTGGGCTTCGGGGAGGACCTGGCCGAGATAGCTTTCGATTTTGGCGATGATGGCCGGGCTGCCGGAGCCGCCGTAGCTGGCTTTGTATTTGACGCCGTTCCATTCGGCGGGATTGTGGCTGGAGGTGATCATGACGCCGCCGGCGGCGTGTCGTTCGCGGACGGCGAAGGAGAGTGCGGGGGTGGGGGTGACGTCGGAGCTGAGGTTGACGGGGATGCCGGCCCCGGCGAGGACTTCGGCGACGACTTGGGTGAAGGAGCGGGAGCCGAAGCGGGTGTCGTAAGCGACGCAGATGCCGGCGGCGGGGTCTTCGTGGGCGAGGACATAGTGGGCGATGGCGCGCGCGGCGACGCGGACGTTCGCGTAGGTGAAGTCGTCGGCGATGATGCCGCGCCAGCCGTCGGTGCCGAATTTGACGGCTCCGGCGGTGGCTGGTTCGGGGGTGGGGGCGTGTGCTGGGTCTTCGGAGGCCGTGCTCATGATGTCCTGAATGTGTGGTGAGGAGTGCTGGTTAAAGGAGGTCTGTCTGGCCGGCTTCAGCGAGGGCGCGGGTGACCTGGCCGACCTCCTGCGAGCGTGCGCGGGTGGTGACGAGGACGGCATCGTCGGTGACAACGACGACGAGGTCTTGGACGCCGAGCAGAGCGACGGTTCGGCCGGGCGCGTAGGCGTAGTTGCCGAGGGCGTCGATGTTGACGGTGTGGGCTGCTTCGGTAACGTTGCTGCCTGCGGCGAGAGAGTTTTGGTGCTCGAAGAGTGCGTTCCAGGAGCCGAGGTCGTTCCATCCGAAGTCCGCGGGGAGGCAGAAGATTTCGGCGAGGTCTTCGCCCTGTGCGGATCGGGGTTCGAGGACGGCGTAGTCGATGCTGATGTTTTGGCAGAGGGGGTAGAGGGCAGCGAAGACCTCCTCGAAGCGGGGTGTGCCGTGAGCGTCGGCGATCTCTTCGAGCAGCGGCGCCATGTCTGGGCAGAACTGGCGGATGGCGCCGGCGAGGGTTTGTGCGCTCCAAAGGAAGATGCCGCTGTTCCAGCTGTAGTTTCCGGAGCTGAGGAAGAGCTCGGCGCGGGCGTGGTCGGGCTTTTCGGTGAAGCGGCGGACGCGGCGGGCGGTGATGTTTGGGGGGAGGCCTGAAGCGAGGTCTGGGTAGAGGTCTGGGGCTGGGGCGCCTTCCTCGATGTAGCCGTAGCCGGTTTCGGGACGGGTGGGTGGGACGCCGAGGACGACGATTCTTTTGCCGGTGGCGGCGATGCTGACGCCAGCGCGGATGACTTCGGTGAAGCGGGCCGGATCGCCGACGACGTGATCCGACGGGAAGATGCCGATGACGGTTGTGGGCTCGTTTTTTTCGAGGAGAAAGGCCGCGAGGGCGCACGCGGGGGCGGTGTTACGGGCGGCCGGTTCGCGAAGAATGTGTTGGGGGTGGAGTGTGGGGAGCTGCTTTGCGATCTCGGGGAAGAGGGGATCGTTGGTGATGACCCAAACGTCTTCGGGGGCGGCGATCGGGAGAAGACGGTCGAGGGTCTGCTGGATCATGGTCTCGTCGCCCGAGAGGGCGAGGACCTGCTTGGCGCGGGAGCGGCGGCTGCGCGGCCAGAAGCGGGTTCCGCTGCCGCCGGCGAGGATGACCGGCGCGAAACGCGGATGTTTTGGCCGAAGCTTTGTTTCGTCTCTGGAGATCTCTTGTTCCAGGGGCGTCGTCATGCACTCATCTTATGGGACGGCTGTGCCACTTTAGCCGAGAGATGTGAGGTAGTTCCGCATTTTAGTAATGCCTCCGTCGATCACATCGTGTGAGACGGCGTAGGAGAGGCGGAGGTGATCTTTTGTACCGAAGGCCTCGCCGGGAACGACGACGACGTGGGCCTCGGAGAGCAGTTTGGAGGCCAGATCGGAGGCCGAGGTGATGCCGCCGCGGCCAAGGAAGCCGCGGACGTTGGGATAGAGGTAGAAGGCGCCGTCGGGGAGGGTGCAGGTGAGGCCGGGGATGGAGCGGAGGCCGGCGAGCGCCTGATCGCGCAGGCTGATGTAGTCGCCTCGCATCTCGCGGACGCACTCCTGTGGGCCGCTGACGGCGGCGACGGAGGCTTGCTGGACCATGCTGGCGGCGTTCGAGGTGCTTTGGGACTGGAGCTTGCTCATGGCGGCGATGATGGGTTTGGAGCCGAGGGCGAAGCCGGCGCGCCAGCCGGTCATGGCGTAGGTTTTGGAGAGCGAACCGAGGACGACGACCCAGTCTTTCGAGGTGGCGAAGCTGGCTCCGCTGACGAGCTTGCCGGTGTAGTTGAGGTAGATGTAGCACTCGTCGAGCAGGAGATAGATGCCGCGGGCTTCGGCTAGGTGGACGATGGCCTCGAGGTCTTCCGGGCTGACGACGGCGCCGGAGGGATTGGAGGGTGTGTTGAGGATGATGGCGCGAGTTTTGGGGCTGATCGCCGCCTCGATCATGGGGGCGGTGACGCGGAAGTTTTCCGATTCCCGCGTTTCGACGAGGACCGCGCGGGCCCCGGCGTACTGGATGATGTCCTTGAACGAGACCCAGTAGGGGACGGGGAGGATGACTTCGTCGCCGTGGTCGACGAGGACCTGGACTGCGTTGAAGAGCGCGAGTTTGCCGCCGGTGGTGAAGATGCACTCGTCGGGGGTGAAGTTGGTGCGGAAGTCGCAGGCGTGGCGGTCCACGATGGCGGAGCGAATTTCGGGGATGCCGGCGACGTTGGTGTAGCGGGTGAAGTTTTTCTCGATGGCGTCGATGGCTGCGTCTTTGATGTGGCGTGGCGTGGGGAAGTGGGGCTCACCGGCGCCGAAGTCCAACAGGTTGACGCCCTGCGACTTGAGTTTGAGGGCCTGGGCCGTGATGGCCATGGTGGCCGAGACTTCGATGCGTCCGATGCGATCGGAGAAGATCTTCGTTGCTTGCGTGCTCACGTGAATATTGTTGCAGAGAATGGGGATGAGAGAAAGGACCGGGCGGGTTTGAGAGACGGGAACGGCGTTACGTCTGGGTTGGCGACTTGGCTTTGAGGCGCTCGACGACGAGAGGTGGGACGAGGGCGGTGACGTCGCCGCCGAGCTGGAAGACGCCTTTGATGAGGCGGGAGCTGACGTAGGTGTATTTTTCCGCAGGCATCATGAAGAGGGTTTCGAGGTCTGGGTCGAGTTTGCGGTTCATCATGGCCATCTGGAACTCGTACTCGTAGTCCGAGATGGCGCGGATGCCGCGGAGGACGGCGGTGGCGCCTTCTTTGCGGGCGAAGTCGACGAGGAGACCGCCAAAGGTTGCGACGGAGACGTTGGGGAAGTCAGCTGTGGCTTCGGAGATCATCTCGAAGCGCTCCTCGACGGTGAAGAGCGGCGTTGCTTTTTCACTGTTGCGGAGGATGGCGACGACGAGCTGATCGACGATCTTGGCGCCCCGTGCGATGAGGTCGAGGTGTCCGTTCGTCAGCGGATCAAAGGTGCCGGGATAGATCGCCTTGACGGTATGCATGCCAAGAGCAGCATACGAGGAGCCCGCCGCGGTTGCAACGCGGTTCGCGTCAATGGAGTTTGAGGGGATAGCCTATCGCCGTCCCGCGCTGCGGATGACCTCGACGGCGTTGGAGGTGCCATTGACCGGAACTTCGGGGACCTCGGCAGCGACGGCGAAGGCGAAGGCGCCGATGCCGAGTTTTTTGCGGAGCTCGGAGTCGATGCGGCCGAAGATCTCCTTGTTTTCCTTGAGGAAGTTGCGGACGTTTTCGCGGCCTTGACCGATGCGCTCCCCCTGGAAGCTGTACCAGGCGCCGCTCTTGTCGACGATGCCGTTGGTGACCGCGAGGTCGAGGGTGTCGCCTTCGCGCGAGATGCCTTCGCCGTAGAGGATGTCGAACTCGGCGTCGCGGAAGGGGGCAGCGACCTTGTTTTTGACGATTTTGACTTTGGTGCGGGAGCCGACGACGACGTCGCCTTCCTTGACGGCGCCGATGCGGCGGATGTCGATACGGACCGAGGAGTAGAACTTGAGGGCGCGTCCGCCGGTGGTGGTTTCGGGGTTGCCGAACATGACGCCGATTTTGTCGCGGATCTGGTTGATGAAGATGAGGCAGGTGCGGGATTTCGAGACGGTTCCGGTGAGCTTTCTCAGAGCCTGCGACATCAACCGAGCTTGTAGTCCCATGTGGGAGTCGCCCATTTCGCCGTCGAGTTCGGCCTTGGGGACGAGAGCGGCGACGGAGTCGACGACGAGGACGTCAATGGCGCCGGATTTGACAAGAGCTTCGACGATTTCGAGGGCCTGCTCGCCGTAGTCGGGCTGCGAGACGAGGAGGTTGTCGACGTCGACGCCGAGCTTTTTGGCGTAGGCCGGATCGAGGGCGTGCTCGGCGTCGACAAAGGCGGCGAGGCCGCCGGCTTTCTGGGCTTCGGCGATGATCTGGAGGGTGATGGTGGTTTTGCCGGAGGACTCTGGACCGAAGATCTCGATGACGCGACCGCGAGGGACGCCGCCGACACCGAGGGCGGCGTCAAAGGAGATGGAGCCGGAGGAGATGACCGCGATGGGGACGATCGCTTCCTTGGCGCCGAGGCGCATGATCGAGCCCTTGCCGAATTGTTTTTCGAGCTGCGAGAGCGCGGTTTCGATTGCTCTGTTACGGTCGTCTGCCACCTTGGGGAGTCTCCTCTGCGTATTACTTCAGTGCGGATTCTAGCACCTTGAAAAGGCAAAGAAAAGGCGAATCCCACTAGAGTGGTAGACGGGGGCCTAGCGCCTGAGAAGATCGACCGGTTCATTGACATCGGAGATGCGGAAGTGGGTTGCGAGAGAGGGATAGCGACGGCGAACGGCCCTGAAGATCTCCCAGGCCACGCGACGGTAGCTGAAGTGTCCCGCGGGGCCGGAGCGGAGCTCGGCGATGTAGAGCGTTTCGCGGAAGTCCATCTTGAACATGGACCGGCAGCGCGTGCCGAGGGGGAGGAGGTATTGGGCCGAGGCGGCGGCATCGGGCAGGCCGGAGTCGCGGATTTCACGTGAGAGGGCTAGGGCGGAGGACATGCTCCGGTGGTAGAGGGTATCGAGGCCGGCATCGGCGAGCGTGGGCTGGCCGGGGCAGACCGGGTCTTCGAAGCCGTGGGCGCCGGTGAAGGGTTGGACGAGCTGGATGCAGCGGCGGTGGCGATGCATGTCGCGGAAGCCGCCGATATCCATGAGGATGTCGAAGCGGAGGCTGCCGCCGGCGCTGAAGGGTCGGAGGAGCTCGTCGTGCGGGCCGCGGCGTCTGGTCCCGAGCTCGATGATTTCGTCGCGCCGGTGTTCGGCGAGCGAGCTGACGGCGTGCCGGAGCTGGCGGTAGGAGAAGTGGGAGTGGGGGTAGAGCAGGGATGTGGCGAGTTCGAGATCGAGGGGTTCGTCGACGTTTGTGTCATTGAGCAGGTCGACGACGGGGGCGAGCTCGATCGTGGCGTCGCCCATGAGATCGGCGGCGGCGGCGGTGAGGTCCTGGCGGGTCTGGAGAAGGTAGGGGTTGGGAGCGGCGTATTTGACGAGGGTTGGCGCCGATTTCACCTCGCGTGCGCCTTTCTGGGGGTTCCAGGCGGGGCCGGCGGCGGCGGCGCGGAGTTTCTCGCCGATCAGCCGGATCTCCGGGAAGGGGCTGGAGAGGAGGCGCGAGACCTGCGTTTCGAGGGTTCGGGCGTTGACGATCTGGCCGAGGGAGGTGTTGGTGGCGAGTGGGAGGAGGTAGCGTGCGACGTCGAAGGCGCGGGCTTTGAGGGTGCGGCTGTATGCCTCCGGCTTCATGGTTTCGGGCCGGGGGATCGCGTGCTGGAGTGCCTCCAGCATCTTTGCGCCGACTGCTTCGTAGGTCTGGAAGAGGCTCTGGATGCCGGCGGTGTAGGTGGGGGTTGCAGGGCCTAGATCGGGGGTAAACCAGCCGGATTTCCGGAAGTCCTGGTAGCGGGTGGAGCGCTCCTGGCCATCCCAGCGCTGCTCGTCGACGAGATCGATGGCGGCGAGGAGCGAGAGGCACTCGATGGCGAAGGGGATGTGAGCCAGGTCGGCAATGGAGCGGTGGCCGTACTGGAAGTAGAAGGTGTTGAGGAACTGCTCGGCGCGTCCGGCGCTGATTTCGGCGATGGATTCCTTGAGTGTGAGCGAGGACCGGGAGTACTTTGCCATGGCATAGGCAAGCACTTCGGGATCCGCGCCGTGGATGGCGTAGACGTCGGTCCCGGCTGGCGGGGTCTGGTCCTGTGAAGCTATGTTCGCGACGGTTTCGGGCGGTGTTTCGGTTGGGTCTTTGTTAGGGTCTGGGCTGGCATTGTGGGTGTCCTGAGGCATGGGAATTCAGGATACGGTATAGGGGAATGGTGGCCCGCAGAGATGTAGGCCGCGCCGGCCGGGTGAGATCGGCTTGCAGATCAGAGTAAGGAGGGGGGCAGGAATGCGGGTGTGCCGGTTGCTGATCCTGTTTGCGGTGGTGTTTGCGCGGGGGGCGCTTGCCCATGCTTGTACCGTGTGTGGATCGAGTAGCGGGGCGAGGGTGCGAGCCGGGTTGTTTGACGGTCACTTTGGGCAGACCTTGCTGATGGTGGCGCTTCCCTTCCCGATCTTCGCGGTGGTGCTCCGTTTGCTGCCTTTGGGAATTCCGGAGGTTTTTGAGGCCGATGGAAGCGGAGGCGGTCATGAGTGACGGGAGAAGGACGCGGCCGCTCCTGACTGCCGGAGCTTTGCTTGGGATCGGGATGGGTGGGTTTGTAGACGGGATATTGTTTCACCAGATTCTGCAGATGCACAACATGCTTTCGAATCGCGTGGCGCGGGATTCGCTGGTCAACGAGCAGATCAACATGTTCTGGGACGGGATGTTTCACGCGTTCACGTGGATTTGTGTGGCGCTCGGGATCTATCTGCTGTGGCGAGCGGTGACCCGTGCCGGGGTCATTCTGTCCGGGAAGGCGTTTTCTGGAGCGATGCTGCTGGGGTGGGGCTTGTTCAATCTTGTGGAGGGGCTGCTCGACCACGAGATCTTTCAGCTCCATCACGTGTATGAGAATGGCGATCATCTGCTTTGGGACATGGTTTTTCTCGTTTCGGGACCTCTGCTGATGGGTGTCGGGAGAGTCCTGATCCGCCAAGGGTTTGGGAGATTACGAGGAGAACGCGAGGTCGGGAGGATGTCATAGGTGCTTTCTTCGGTTGCGACAGAGTTTCGATAGCCGGAACATCCGGTTTACGCTCTTGTGTGGCGCATCTCCGGGCTTTGGTGAGATACTGTCAATGTCACGTGAACGGCTGCTGAGGCCAACGCGTGTTTCCTTTCCGCTCCAAGCGGCGCATTTGCGCCAACAGCGGCATAAAGATTATTTGAAAGAAAAGGCCGGCCCGCCAGAGAACCTCGATCTCGTCGGCCGGACAGGCGCCCAAGGGAATGAATGCATGTGGATGGCGAACGGCCCCGCCTCACGGACGTGAGGTTGTTCTGGTCACAAACTCCCCCTGCTTCCCTGGTCGAAAGCGATCTCTCGTGCTGATGACTTCTCCTGTGTTGCCCAAAAGACGCACACTGACGCCGTATGCTCGCGGGCGTAGTGCAGGCGGGCTTTACACCGGAGATCGTCGCTTGTCCGTTTCCGCGGTCGATCGCGTCTAGCATTTTCTGCTAGCTGCGATCTCCGAGATGTTCTCTGTTCGAGTCTGCCGTCCGGAGTCCTTCAACCAGGGCCCGGGCAGAAAGCGTACAGAAGCATGTCAAAAGAAATATTCATCTCATCCACGCCGCATGAGACGCGGCTCGCGATCGTCGAGAAGGACGAACTAACCGAGATCTACTACGAGCGTGAGAACGAGTACACGCTGGCAGGATCGATTTACAACGGACGCGTGACGCGTGTGCTGCCGGGGATGCAGTCCTCGTTTGTGGATATTGGGCTGGAACGGGACGCGTTCCTTTACATTACGGATTTCATGGAAGAAGCGGCGGATACGGCCGACTTTGACGCGGGCGATGGGTCTGCGCGGCCGGGTTCGGGGCGAGAAGGTGGCCGCTCGGAGAGCAGACAATCGGAGAGCGTCCGATCGGAGAGCAGGCGCGGTGAGGACCGCGCGGGGCGTGAGGCCCGAGGCGGAGCGACGATCGACGGGACGGAGGCAGGCGGTGGTCTGCTGGAGCGTGGTGGTCAGGAACGTCTGGGTCAGGAACGTCTGGGTTCCAAACGTCTGGGTGGATCGAAGGAAGGTCTGCGGTCCGGCACGGGGGAGACCTCTGATCGCGGGTCGAGCGGCGGACGAAGCGATGGCGGCCGGGGGGACCGTGGAGATAGAAGGGGACGGAGCCGGCGGGACGGCGGTGGCAATCGCGACCGTGGTCCGCGGCAGGATGGAGAGGCGGGGTCGCGTCCTGGTCTGGCCGGGCCGGGTGTGGACGGGCCGGGTATCGACGGTCCTGAGCGGACGTTTTCTTCGGCGGCAACTCCGGAGGTCGATCCCGAGTTTTTGCAAGCGATGGAGCCGGGCATGGTGACGGAGGTCTCCGCTGCCGGAGAAGTTTCGTCAACCGAGCAGGTGGGTGAAGGTGCCCCGGGAGCTGACGGGAGCCGTCGCTGGCGTGGTCGACGGGGACGCCGTCGGGGACGTAGCAATGGGCAGCGCGAAGGCGCGCCGGCAGTGGCTGGCGGTGATTCTGTTGGTGATCTGGGAGTGAGCGCGTCGGCTTCCGGGCCGGAGGAGGCCCTCGGGAGCAGCGATGAGATTCCCGTTGAGGATTCTTTGAGTGGGAGCTTGCCTCCTCTCGAGGTTGCGGCGGAGGCGGCTCCGAGTGGGATGGAGGATTGGCCGGGCGCTGCGCGGGTCGAGAATGTGGCCGAGCGGGGCCGAGGGGATGAGGTTCGCGGCGAGGAAGCGCGCCGGGAGGGCCGCCGCGATGAGGGATTCGAGGTGCGCGGTCGGGATGGGCGCGGCGATCGCGGTTCCCGGGGCGATCGTGGATCTCGCGATGAAAGTCGGCGCGGCGATGGACGTCTGCCGCGCGCGCCGCGGGGGTTTGCGCCCTCCCGCGCGCTGTATGGCGTCGAAGCGACGCCGACGTTGGATGAGGTTGCTGAGCCGGCGGCTGAACCGATTGTGTTACCGGGAGAGTCGCTTTCGAAGTACCGCAAAGGTGGAGAGGAGCCGTCTGCTTCGGTTCGGAGTTCGGCTGCTGCGCTGCCAGTACCTTCAACCGAGTTCACCCTTCCAGGGACCTGGGACGGTGGAGCGACGCTTCCAGGGGAGAGCTTGCAACGACGCTCGACAACTTCACGGATTGGGGCCCAGCATGGCTCGCGTACGGCCGACCTGGCGGATCTTCGGCATCGGCCGGGGTATGAGCGAGGCGGTTCGGTCGGAGCGGAGATCTTTCCCGTGTTGCAGGCGGTTGCAGAGATCGGTGATGTGAACGCAGGGGCGGAAGCGGTGACTGGGGATCGGGGTGTGTCGGATCGGCCCGACACGACGCCGATGGGAGTTGCGGCTGACGGACGTGCGTCTGAGAGCAGCGATGCGCCGTTGTCTTCGGCGGCGGCTGAGGTGTCCCGTCCGGAGGCGTTTGTGGCGGGTGAGGATGCGGCCGGCGACGACCGTGAGAAACTTTCCCGCGAGTATGAGCCGACGGAGGGTTCGGCTTCGTTGCGGTTCGACTCTATGACACGGCAAGAGCTTCGGCAGAGCGCGCCGATGGTGGAGCCTGAGGTGGAGCTGCCGGAGCTGGGCGACTCCACCCTGGAGCCGGGCCACGACGTCACGGAGATTGCATCTTCGGGCGATATGCTTTCGGGCTTTGCCGACACGTTTGCGACCGAGATCGCGAGCCCCACGTCGCCGATCCACACCGAAGGTGCTGTGCTGGATGAGATTGCCGACCGGACTGAGGTTGGGCTTGTCGCCGAGGTGCCGGTCGAGGAAAGTCTGGAGATCCAGACGCTCCGTACGCTCCATGCGGGGCAGACGAGCTCTCCTGAAGCCTTTGGTCTTGAGAGCTTTGAGATGGAGGAGATGGAAGACGAGGAGTTTGCGGGGGAGACGCTGCAGGCTTCGGCGATCGAAGAGATGGACTACGAGGAGGAGGCGCTCGAGGGGGGGACGGACCTCGGCAGCCTCTTACGCGAGATGTCGATCGACCAGATCACGGGCGCGACCATGCCGGATGCTTTAGCGGATCCAGAGGACGATGACGAACTGGAGGAAGAGGACGCAATCGATGACGGGAGCTTTGGGAGCTCGGACGAGTTGGGTGCGCCTGGGCCGATGCGTCGGGCTGCGGAATCGGAGTCTGAGTCGGACGACGATCTGACGCCGGAGGCGTTGACCGACACGTCTGAAGCTTCGTTTGGCGGCGCCGGGGAGTATACGGGTACGTCGGGCGGCTTTGGCCAGAGCGCCGACCGGGGTGGCGTGAGTCGGGAGCGGAGCCGCGAAGGGAGTCGAGGCGAAGGTGTTCGGCGTGGAGACAACCGGCGCGATCGCGGACGCAGCAGCGGAAGCGGCAGTGAGCGGAGCGGCAGTGGTGACCGGAGCGGGGGCGACCGAAGCGGGGGTGGTCGGCCCGGGCGCCGGGATGGGCGTCAATCCGCGCAGATGACCAATCTTCCGGCGATCAGCGATCTGCTGAAGCCGGGGCAGGAGGTCCTGGTGCAGATTGCCAAGGAGCCGATGGCCAAGAAGGGTGCACGCATTACCTCGCACATTGCGTTGCCTGGGCGGTTTCTGGTGTTTATGCCGACGGTGAACCATATCGGCGTCTCTCGCAAGATTGAATCCGATGGCGAGCGTCGCCGGTTGAAGGAGATCCTGCTTTCCGAGAAGGGCGAGGCGTCGGGCGGGTTTATTGTCCGGACGGCGGCGGCCAATGCGAGCGAGGAGGAGCTTCGCTCCGACCTCCGATTCTTGTTGAATCTTTGGGCCGACATCAAGCAGAGATCCGAGTCGTCAAAGAGCCCGGCCTTGATCTATCACGATCTGAACCTGGTGGAGCGGATCCTGCGAGATCAGGTGACGGATACCTTTTCGGCGATCTGGGTGGATACGGAGACCGAGTATGAGCGGGTCTTGCGTTTTCTCCAGAGGTTCCAACCGTCGTTGATCCGCCGGGTGAAGCTGTACACCAAGGACTTGCCGCTGTTTGAGCAGTTCGGCATCACGGAGGAGATCAACAAGGCCTTGCGGTCGAAGGTTTGGCTGAAGTCTGGCGGATCGATCGTGATCAATCAGACGGAGGCTCTGGTCGCGATCGACATCAACACGGGCAAGTACGTGGGCAAGACGGCTCGGCTGGAGGACACGATCGTCAAGACGAATCTGGATGCGATTCCGGAGATTGTGCGGCAGATTCGGTTGCGGGATCTCGGCGGCATTATCATTATCGACTTCATCGATATGGATGAGCGCAAGAATCGCAATCGCGTGATGGCTGCGCTCGAAGAGGAGTTGAAGAATGACCGCGCTCCGTCGAAGGTGCTTCAGTTCAACGACTTCGGTCTGGTGGCGATTACGCGCAAGCGGGTGAAGCAGTCGCTCGAGAGAACGCTGTCGACGACGTGCGGCATATGCCAGGGCACGGGAATGGTGAAGTCGCCGGTGACGGTGTGCAACGATATTTATGTCGAAATGCGCAAGATGCAGAAAAATTTGGACCGTGGGGATGTGATGCTGCGCGTCAACCCGGAGGTGGTGAAGCAGCTGAAGAGTCCTGGGACGAAGTGGCTGCAGGAGATGGAAGAGATGATCGGCAAGACGATCCTGGTGAAGAGCGATCCGGCGCTGCATCCGGAGCAGTTCGACATTCACTAGGTGCTTGCCGGTTTGGTGTGCCGGCACCCACAAGGAAAATGGTTTTGAGACAGTCAACGCGGGCAGCCTCTTTTGAGGGGCTGCCCGTTTCTTTGCGTGTTGATCGGCGTGCGCTTCGTCATCCAAAAGGGGCCGTGGCGCGTCTTATACGGTGTGGACGACGCTGCCACGCACCTCACACAACATGCGATGCTGAACCGGGTTCTCGATAGAAGGACGGTTTGAAGACCGGTCAGTACCAAGGGAGCTTATAGCCGATGCAAACGCCGTACCGTTTTCTTTCAAGCCTTACCTTGCTTCGCCGCGCCGCGAGTCTGACGATCTTTGCTGCCGCAACTACGGCTGGTCTCTATGCCGAGCCGCCGGCGGGTGTGGAGGCTGCGCCACCGAAGCTGGATTTCCAGGCCGCGCTCAAGAGCCCGATCGATCTTTCCGGCTCTGAGTCGATGAGCTATTCGAGCAGCGTCGGCGCAGCAGAGACCGCGTCGGCCGAGAACTTTTTCGCGGAAAGCTCCGACACTCAGCCACCGCCGCGGCGACGCCGTTATGGACGGCCAAACTACAGCGACCATGGACATAATCCGGATGGCTCCAACAAACTTGCCTTTGTAGTGGGTGTCGGATTTACCAACCCGGTTGGGGATGTCACAACCAAGTACCTGGACCTTAGCTGGAAGTTTCAGGGCGGCGTTGGGTATAACTTCAACAAGAAGCTTGGTGTGATTGCGCAGTTCGACTGGGACAACTTCGGTTTACCGGGAAGAATTTTGGCGAATCAGAAGGCGCTTTACAGCAGCCTTTTCATCAATTCCGATGGCACACCGGCGGACTTTTCGGGCCTGGATGGACATACGCATATCTGGTCGATCACGCTGAACCCGACGTATACCTTCTATGACGCGGACAAGTTCGGCGCCTATGCTGTGGTGGGTGGCGGTTTCTATCACAAGGTGACTGACTTTACGCTGCCGGCAATCGGGACCGGGTATGACTACTACTACGGCTATTACCAGTATGCGTTCAACCAGGTGTTCGATCACTATATGAGCAACTCCGCGGGTGTAAACGGCGGCATCGGTATGACGTACAAGTTCGGTCGGTTCTCTTCCTCGAAGCTATTTGCCGAGGCTCGATATGTGCACACGTTCAACAACGGCCGTGTGGGCTACAACCCGGTGACCGGTGGCGGGGACCCCAACAATTTCTATCCAGGAAATGCGAGCACGTCGGACTACATTCCTGTGACGGTCGGCCTTCGCTTCTGAGGTTAGGCTGAGCATGGAAAAGAAAAGCCTGGAGGAGACTTCGGGCTTTTCTGTGCTGAACGCGATTAGCGGAGACGCAGGGCATAACCGGCGAAGACTCCGGCGACGAGGCAGACGGTGAGAAGGATCTGGTGAGGGAGGCCTCTTTGCCGAAGCTCCCAGCTGTTGATCCAGTGGATGCTGACGAGGATGGCGGCGAGGCAGAGTTCGGTAAGCAAGGGATGCATGCTTCCGCCCACAGCTGCCGAGGCGTATCCGCCGGCGGTGGCTGCGAGCAGAAGGACGAGCTCTTGCGTCAGTTTGTAGCTGCCGCGCAGGTAGTGGTTCTCGATGGCAAACCGCGGCGACATTGAGGCGATGAGGAAGGTTCCGGCGAGGGCGCAACCGAGGGTGGCGAGGTATCCGAGCAGGAGCGAGACGACGAGAATGGTGGCGGTGATCATGGTTTGCTGCCGGAGGGTGGCAGGGTGGAGCGCATGGCGGCTTCGACGGCAGAAGCTCCGTGCGGGAGACGCTCGATGAAGTCGACCAGACGACCGTCCGTGTCGACGTAGAAGACGTCTTCGATGCGGACGCCGATGTGTTCTTCGGGGATGTAGATGCCAGGTTCGATGGTGAAGACCATGCCTCGGTCAAGTTTGGTGGTGCTGTAGTTCATCGGGTCGTGGACGTCGATGCCGACCGAGTGGCCGAGGCCGTGGACGAAGTACTTGCCGAGCGGCTGGCCGTGGAGGTCCTTGCCGTGGGTGTTGATGTAGTCGTAGGCGACCTTGTCGAGCGAGTCGGTGACGCTGGAGGTGCGTTCGGTGATGTTGCCGAGGCGAAACTTTCCGGCGACGAAGGCGGAGGCCGCGGCTCGCTGGGCGCCGAGGACGATGTCGTAGATCTCGCGCTGCCGCGGCGTGAAGTGGCCATCGACGGGCATGGTTCGTGTGATGTCGGAGGCGTACATGCTGTATTCCCCGGCTTCGTCGATGACGACGACGTCGCCTGCCTGCATGGTGCGATCGTTGCTGGCGTAGTGGAGCGTGGTTGAGTTTGGACCGGAGCCGACGATGGCGGCGTAGCTGGGGCGCTCGCAGCCTTCTTCCATCATTTTTGCGATTTCGATGCCGGCGACGGTTCGCTCGCGGACGCCGGGGTGGATGGCGCGCATGCCCGCTTCCTGCGCAACGATGGAGGCATCGCTGGCTTTGCGGAGGAGATCGATTTCAGCGGGCGACTTCACTTCGCGAAGCGGTGTCGTGAGTGCGCGGACATCGTTGTCGGGAGGCAGGTCGGCTATGCCGAAGGAGGCGGCGAGAAAGGCCAGGGTGGCGGTGGCGGCGGGCATGTCGGTTTGTCGCCAGAGCAGGCGGCTGCGCGCGGGGCGATCCTGGCCGACGAAGCCGGTGAGGACTACGGGCAGGCTGCTGATGGGCATGACTTCGTCAAAGCCTGTCGCAGATTGGACGCCGGAGGTTGCGCCGTCCATCTTGGCTCCGGTGTATTTTTCCGTGACGAGGTCGCGCTCGGGGAGAAAGAGGATTTCGCGATAGGCGTGTGCGGGGAGATCCGTGCCGAGGCGGGCGACGGTAGTGGCGGGACCTGGGCCGAGGATCAGAATTGCGGCGCCCGGTTGGGTCCATCCGCTGAGATAGAAGAAGTCGGAGTCCTGGCGATAGGGCATGAAGTCGAGGACGGGCTCGACGTTGCTGAAGAGGATGGCTGCGCCGCCGTTCAGCTTGTCGGAGAGACGGACGCGGCGATCGCGGTATTCGGCTTTCGGAACGGACTCGAGGGCGTGCGCGGCAGCGGAGGAGAGGAGGGCTGCGGCGATCATGAAGCGGCAGAGGAAGTTCAAGGTATCTCCGGGTACGTGAGAGCTAGATGCCGACGGGGTAGGGCTTTTCGTGCATGGCCTGGTTGCCTGCACCGAAGCGGTCGAAGCGGCCCTGCAGCAGGCTGAGCAGACCCGTATACCAGTAGCCGAAGACGAAGAGAAGCAGAAAGGGGACGGTAAAGAAGTTTTCCGTGGAGACGGCGTAATAAACGGTATAGGCGAAGTAGCAGCCGAGGGCGAGCTCGACCCAGGGGACCCAACCGAGGCGTTTGCGGTACTTTGTGGCCTGGCTGCGATCGCCCTTTTTTGTGACGGAGTACTTGGGGGTTCGGGCGAAGGCGGATTCGACGCCGAAGAGCGCTTCAAGCACGGCCTTGGTGTTGGTGATGGTGAGACCGGCTCCGAGGGCCATCAGGAAGGGGACGTAGAGGATGGTCTTCCACCAGGAACGCGGGTAGAGCTCCTTCTGGCTGACCAGGTAGAAGCTCGATACGGACATGGTGCTGGCGAGAAAGAGGGGAAGGTCGATGAGCAGCATCTGCACGTAGCCTTGCCAGCTGCGGATAATCATGGCCGGCATGAGCAGGGTGGTGAGGACGATCATGAGCGGGTAGCTAATGTTGGCGGTGAGGTGGTACCAGGCCTCGAGTTTGATGTGCCAGGGAGCGTCGCTTTTGAGGACGCGCGGGAGGATCTTTTTGCCGGTCTGGATGAGTCCCTTGGCCCAGCGCGCCTGCTGGGTTTTGAAGGCAGTCATCTCGATGGGGAGCTCGGCGGGGCAGACGACGTCCTGAAGGTACTTGAAGCGCCAGCCGATGAGTTGCGCGCGGTAGCTGAGGTCTGTGTCTTCGGTGAGGGTATCGTGCTGCCAGCCGCCGGCTTCGCCGATGACGCGGCGCCGCCACATGCCGGCGGTGCCGTTGAAGTTGAAGAAGACGCCGGCGCGGGAGCGTCCGCCGTGCTCAAGGACGAAGTGTCCGTCGAGCAGGATGGCTTCGACCTCGGTGAGGAAGCTGTAGTTGCGATTGAGGTGGGTCCAGCGGGTCTGGACCATGCCGACTTCGGGCTCGGCGAAGTGGTGGATGACCTGCATGAGCCACTCGGGTGGAGGGACGAAGTCGGCGTCGAAGATGGCGATGAACTCGCCGTTTGCGATCGTGAGCCCGGCGTCGAGGGCGCCCGCCTTGTAGCCATGGCGATTTTCGCGGTGGATGTAGGCGATGGGCTGGGGCGGGAGGTCGGCCCAGCCGGCGGCGTAGCGATCGACGATCTCGCGAGCGACGGCTCGGGTTTCGTCGGTGGAGTCGTCGAGGACCTGGATTTCAAAGCGATCGCGCGGGTAGTTGAGGCGGCAGATTGCGTCGATCAGGCGCTCGGCGACGAACTGTTCGTTGAAGATGGGAAGCTGGATGGTGACGGACGGGAGATCGGCATCGGGGAAGTGCGCGGGCGGTTCGGCCCAGCGGGCCTCGTTTTTCTTGTTGCGGAAGTAGAGCCAGACCAGCTGGTAGCGATGGATTCCATAGAACGCCAGGATGATCATGACGAGGAAATATGGGATCAGGAGCGTGGTGTCGAAGGCGTTCCAGCGATAGAGGTGCTCGAAGGTTTTGTCGCCGTAGTGTGTTCGCCAGTAGTGTCCGAGGCCGTGAGGAGCGGCGAGCAGGACGAGGCCCAGCGTTGAAGTGACATCCGGCAGAAGATCGGCCCCCATTGAACTTTCCAGTCATTCTAACCGATGATCGTCAGCTTCTAAAAAAGTAAAGGTGCGAAGGTGGTAGGATGCTTGGTATGAAGGGGTCGACGAACAAAATAAAGAAGAGTTACAGCATATCGCCCGAGTCGGAGCGGTACATTCGCAAGGTCCGCAAGGCCCGTAAGATCGGCTCCGACTCTCAGGCCCTCGACCAGATCCTTCGCGACGCTCAGGAGGCGCAGAAGCTCGCCGAGATCAACGCGGCCTACACCGCCTATTACGATTCGGCCACGGATGAGGAACTTGCAGCAGAGGCGGGCTGGGCAGAGCTTGGCGGGCGTGCCCTGGCCGGCCTTCCGCAATGACGACGCAAGCAGCGCAGCAAGTAGCGAGACTCCCCAGTCGTGGTGAAATCTGGTGGACTCACCTTCCCACGGATCCTCTAGATAAAGGCAAACGGCCGGTTGTCATCGTCTCGGAGGATGGAAGGAACCACCATCCAAGAGCGAGCACGGTCTTGATCGTGCCACTCTCCACTTCGGTCCATCGGATGCGTCCGGCCAACCTGCTGCTGCGCATGGGCGAGACGGGCCTCCCGGCGGATTCTCTTGCTCAAGTGGACAATGTCACCATCGTCAGCCGCGAAAGGCTCTCGCCCCCAGGACCTCAACAAAGAAAGCTTACGCATACTAAAGTTTGTGAGTTGGCCTCGCTGACAGGGATAGCCATGGGCTGCAGATAGTCGGATGTGATTGGCTGAAGGAGGTCGCGTCACTCAACGTAGCGGGCGATTTCGAGTAGGTTGCCGTCGGGGTCGCGGACGTAGATGGACTCGATGGAGCCTTTGGCGCCTTTGCGCGGGACGGGGCCGAGGACGACTGGGACGCCTTCGATCTCGAAGTGCCGGAGGAGGTCCTGGGCTTCCATTTTGGTGGTAAAGCAGAGGTCGGCCGAGCCGGGGGTAGGGGCGAGCGCATGCGGCTCGATCTCTTCTCCGCGCTGGTGCAGGTTGACCTTTTGCGCGCCAAAGAGCATCGACCAGCGGCCTTTGGACTCCACGATCTCGAAGCCGAAGACGCGCTCGTAGAAGGAGCAGGTTTCCTCGACGTCGGCACAGGTGAGGACGAGGTGATCGAGACGGAGGATCTTGGGGCTGGCGGCTCCGTTCGTCTTCTGTGCAGCGGTCTTCTGTTCAGGCAAGTGCTCGATCTCCGGTACGCCGTCCGACGATAACTAGTTGAGGAACATGGTCTGGTAGAGCGTGTCGCGCTGCACGGGGCGGAAGCCGGCGTCGCGGATAATGCGGCGAAGCTCTTCTTCGGTGGTGCAGTTGGAGGTGCCGGCGGCGCGAACGACGTTTTCCTCGAGCATGACCGAGCCGACATCGTTGCCGCCGAAGCGCAGACCCATCTGCAGGACTTTGAGCCCCTGGGTGACCCAGCTGGACTGGACGTTGTCGATATTATCGAGGTACATGCGGGAGATGGCGAGGGTTTTGAGGTACTCGACCGAGGTGGCCTCGTCCCATCCGCGGCCGCCGAGGGCGGTGTTCTGGGGCTGGAACGACCACGGGATGAAGGCCGTGAAGCCGCCGGTCTCTTCCTGCAGCCGACGGATGACCTCGAAGTGGTTGACGCGGTGCTCGACCGTTTCGCCGACGCCGAACATCATGGTCGCGGTGGTACGCATACCGAGTTCGTGGGCGGTGCGGTGGACCGAAACCCAGTCTTCAGTACGGCATTTGAGGCGAGCGATCTTGAAGCGGACTTCATCGTCGAGGATCTCGGCGCCGCCCCCTGGAATGGATTGAAGGCCGGCGTCGCGCAGGCGGGCGATGGTGTCGCGCAGGGAGAGCTCGGAGTATTCGGCGATGGCGAGGATCTCGGAGGCGGAGAGGCAGTGGAGCCAGATGGAGGGGAAGCGCTCCTTGATGCCGCGGAAGAGCGATTCGAACCAGTCGATCTTTAGGTCGGGATGGATGCCGCCCTGCATGAGGACGCCGGTGCCGCCCATTTCGAGGGTTTCGGCGATCTTGGCGTAGATGGTTTCAAAGTCGAGGATGTAGCCTTCGGCGGCCATTTTGCCTTTGAGCGGGCGGTAGAAGGCGCAGAAGGTGCAGTATTCGGTGCAGAAGTTGGTGTAGTTGATGTTGCGATCGATGATGTAGCTGACGGTGCCTTCGGGGTGGAGCCGGCGGCGGACCGCGTCGGCCTCCATGCCGATGCCGATCAGATCGTCGCTTTGGAAGCAGTCGAGAGCCTGTTCGCGCGTGATGCCCATAGTGCTTATGGTACGCCTGGTCTGGGTCCACGACCGGCCGTCTAGTGAGCGGCGCGATACAGGAGGACGATGAGAAGGATTAGGGCAACCAGAAGGAGGAGACCGAGCGCGAGGATGAGGGTGCGGAGGGTCTGTTCGAGCGTGGTGAGGCGGGCTTCGGCGGAGGCGATGGCGGAGGTAGCCTTTGCGGTCTGATTGGCGATACGTGCGGTTTCCTGAGCGGTTTCTTTGGTTGCCAGGGAGATTTCGCCGACGTACGCGACGAAACTGTCCAGGCGTGTCGCGAGATCGATGTGGGCTCGGGCGACCTCTCCGAGCGAACCTTTGACGTCGTCGGACATGTCGGCGAGCGCCTTCTGGTTGGCGACGCTGGAGGTGAGGAGTTTGTCGGCGATGGGGATGACGCGGCGGACGTGCGGGAGGAGGTCCACAAGATAGGGAAGGTACTGGACGAGCAGCTTAGGCCACATGGGTGGGCCTTGTAGTGGAAGGCGCGGCTTGGATCACGGTGCGACGGCCGGTGCGCCAGCGCCAGAGGAGAACGGCGAAGCTCAGGGCAAAGATGGTGGCGACGATGGCTTGGGACCAGAGGCAGTAGATGCACCATTTCTGGAGCACGTAGGCCTCGATGTAGGTGAGAAAGGCGGCGAAGAAGAAGCCGATCTGCGCGAGTTCGACAACGATACCCATGCGGCCGAGGAGCGCAAAGACGGCGATAAGGGCGTATCCGGCGATGCCGAGCGCCGCGACCGGGAGATGAATGTGGTTGGAGTTGGGGTCTTCGTCGAAGGTGCGGGGCGGGAAGACGGCATAGCGGGAGTGATTGACGGCGCCGCAGTCGAAGCGCTCGGTGACCGCGCAGGGAGGGGCGTCGCCGGGGGCCTGGTTGTGGACGCGAAGTGCGAGGACGCTGACGACGATTCCCGCGCAGGCCAGAAGGGCGATCAGGTACCGCATGGGGTTATTTTACGTTGAGCTGGGAGGGGTGCCTGGTTGAGCCCCTTGTCCGGGGAGGTCGGCAGGCAGCCATCTTTGGAGGCGCTTGGTCATGATGCTGACGGCTTCGGGGTTCGAGTCGACCAGGAGGAAGTTGCGGCCGTTGCGGGCGGCGGCTTCGCCGGTGGTGCCCGAGCCGGCGAAGAAGTCGAGGACGAGGTCGCCGGGGTGGGAGTGTACCTTGACGATACGTTCGAGGATGCCGAGGGGCTTCTGGGTGGCGTAGCCGGTCTTCTCCTTGCCGGTGGGGCTGACGATGGTATGCCACCAGACGTCGGTGGGGGTTTTGCCGCGGCTGGCTTTTTCGGCCCCGACCAGGGCGGGGGCCATGTAGGGGATGCGGTCGGAGCCATCGAGGTTGAAGGTGTAGAGCTCGGGCGAACGGGTGTACCAGAGGATGTTGTCGTGCTTGGCTGGCCAGCGGCGCTTGGCGCGGGCGCCGTAGTCGTAGGACCAGATGATCTCGTTCTGGAAGCAGGGGCGGCCGAAGATCTCGTCGAGCAGGACCTTGCAGTAGTGGACTTCGCGGGGGTCGATATGGAAGAAGAGGCTGCCGGTGGGGGTGAGGACGCGGTGAGCTTGTTCGAGGCGGGGACGAAGAAAGCCGAGGTAGTCCTCGAAGTTGTCGGCGTAGCCTGCGGGGGCGGTGGTCGGGCGCTCGGTTCGGTAGCGGTGGCCGCCGAAGCCGACGCGGTCGCCGGTGGGGTCGCGGACGGTGCGCATCTGCGGCCGAAGCTGCCGCTTTCCGGTGTTGAAGGGTGGATCGATGTAGATGAGCGGGACGGTGGCGGAGCCGAGACCGCGGAGCACGTCGAGGCTGTCGGCGTGGACGACGCGGTTCAGGGTGGGCTCGATTGGGCGGCTTCCGGGGTCGAGCGGTGAGGTCTGGTTGGGCAGCGAGATCTTTCGGCTCCTGGGCAAGGTTGGTGGCGGGATGGTGTTGGACGTGGGATTGTCTTCAGGTTATCGTCCCTGGGCGTGCCGGCGGTGGATTGCGCCGTGGGTGGCTGCTAGACTCGGGCCGGCGAGTGAGGCGAGGCTGATGGACGAGATTGGGTCGATTGCGGTGGTGGGCGCGGGGACGATGGGCAACGGGATTGCGCATGTGGCGGCGCGGTCGGGGTTGCGGGTGGTGCTGGCGGATGTGGACGGGGCGGCGCTCGATCGAGGTTTCGAGGCGATCCGGAAGAACCTGGCGCGGGAGGTAGCAAAGGGGCGGCTGACGGAGAGGGAGGCGGACGAGGCGCGGAGTCGGATCACGCTGACGACGAAGATGGAGGATCTGGCGGGCGCCGGGCTGGCCATCGAGGCGGCGACCGAGAGGTTTGAGGTGAAGGCGAAGATCTTTGGGGAGCTTGACCGGATCTTGCCAGAAGGGGCGGTTCTGGCTTCGAATACGAGTTCGATCTCGATTACGCGCCTGGCTGCGGCGACGAGGCGTCCCGAGCGGGTGATCGGCATGCACTTCTTCAATCCTGTGCCGGTGATGAAGATGGTGGAGGTGATTCGCGGGTTGCAGACGTCCGACGAGACGCTTGAGGCGGTGCGGGCGCTTGCGGAACGGTTGGGAAAGACGCCGGTGGCGGTGAACGATGCGGCGGGGTTTGTGTCGAACCGGGTGTTGATGCCGATGATCAACGAGGCCGTGTTTGCGGTGATGGAGGGCGTGGCGACGGCGGAGGCTATCGACGAAATTTTCAAATTGGGGATGGCGCATCCGATGGGACCGCTGACGCTTGCGGACTTTATCGGTCTGGATGTTTGTCTCCATATCCTGCGGGTGCTGGAGCAGGAGCTTGGGGACGCGAAGTTCCGTCCGTGTCCGCTCCTGGTGCGGATGGTGGATGCGGGGTGGCTGGGGCGGAAGTCGCGCCGTGGCTTTTATACCTATGGTTAGAGCGGATCTCCTGTTCCTGTGAGCCGGATACAGTATTGGGGTGCCGTTTTCATTGGGAAACGGCCATGGACCCTTTCGTTTCGGTGCACACCTGCAGGAGAACCGCTCTAGAGAGGGAGCGGGGCGAGGACGACGGTCCTTCCGGTCGCGGCGGACTGCCGGGCCGCGTCGAGGATCTGCATGACGACCAGGTTGGTGCTGAGCGAGGAGAGATCGCCGTCGGGCTGGATTTGTCCGCGGAGTACGGCGGCGAGGTAGTCGAGCGAGTTTGCGTGTCTGGTGGGGAGGGGTGGGGCTGTCTGGTCGGATGCGGCCGGCTCGCCTTTGTAGCGGACGCGAAGGTGGTTGGCGCCGACAGTGATGGCGTAGCCGCTGACGCCGTAGACCTCCATGTCCTTGCGGGCGAAGCTCCAATCCCAGGAGGGCATAAGGACGGCCTGGGATTTGGGGTAGCGGAGGATGACGGTGGCGTCGTCGTCGACGTGCGGGTAGATGTCGGGTTTGTCGGTCTGAGTGACGGCGGTGACGCTCAAGGGGGCCTCCCCGCGCATAAGGACGGTCATGAGATCCGCTCCGTAGCAGCCGAAGTCGAAGAGGGCGCCGGCGCCGTTCTGGGCGGCGTCGGTGAGCCAGGGAAGCCACTCCGGGCCGACGCCGATCTCCTTGGGACCTTCGTGGCCGTCGTGGACGACGACTTTGCGGAGGTCGCCGAGTTTACCGGCGTGCGCCTGGTCGATGGCGTCGGTGTTGCTGGGGTACCACGTGGTCTCGTAGTTGACGAGCACCTGGACGTGATGCTCGCGGGCTGCGGCTCGGATCGCGAGAGCGTCGTCCAGGGTAGTTGCGAGCGGCTTTTCGACCATGGAGGCGACGCCGTGCTGGGCGGCGAGTTCGATGACGCGGCGATGATCGCGGATGGTGGTGTAGACGAGAACGGCGTCGGGATGCTCGCGCGTGAGCATCTGTTCGGGATCGGTGTAGAAGAGTTTGGGATCGAGATGGTACCGGGCGGCGTAGCGGCCGGCGAGGGCGGTGTCCGGCTCGACGATGGCGACGAGACGGGCGTTGGTGTTGGTGGGGAGCGTGTTGAGAAAGCCGCCGACGTGGCCGTGCACCAGACCGACGATGGCGACGCGGATCGGCCGGTCTGGGTTGGCGACCTCTGGGCTGGCGGTGTGGGAGGGTTGTGCGGCGGCCTCTCCGAGGAGGAGCGCAGAGGTGAGAGCAAGAGCGCTGAGGGTGGTGGGGAGTAGCTTCATCGAAGTCTGGAGGGTCCTTGTCGGAGGTGGGTTCGGTAGCGTGCTGGATTTTACGCCTCGGCTCCGGTGGAGAGAGTGGCGCTGGAGGTATGCTTTGGTTTTGGCCGTTTCTGTCTTCCTGAACTTCGTTTCGGGGAGCAAGGCAGGTTTCGGGTGAGCAAGGCAGATCGAAAGAGGCAGGAGAACCTCCATGTCGGAAGAGCTTTACTTTGAAGATTTTCAACCGAACCAGACCTTTCACTCGGAGACGAGCTATCGTGTGACCGCGGAAGAGATCAAGGAATTCGGGAACAAGTATGATCCTCAGCCGTTTCACCTGGATGAGAAGGCGGGCGAGAGCTCGTTTTTCAAGGGTCTGGCGGCATCGGGATGGCTGACTGCGGCGATCGTGATGCGGCTGCGGGTGCAGTCGATCCGGGTTGCGGGAGGGATGATCGGCGCGGGTGTGGAGGAGATTCGCTGGACCGAGCCGGTACGCCCAGGGGACACGCTCCGAACGGAGGCGGAGATCCAGGGGGTGCGACGATCGACCTCGCGGCCAGCCTTTGGGATTGTGCGGTCGCGAACGACGGTGTTCAACCAGGAGAACAAGATCGTGATGCGATCAACGGTGAATTTTCTGGCGCCGTTGCGGAACCCGTAGGCGTGAAGACGACGTTGATGCACTCGGAGGTAACCGGACGGGGTTCCGGCGGGCTCAATTTCGACAGGGAAACGGCGTATGTTAAGGGACATGCGCATGACGGTTCTGGCGTCTGGGTCGAAGGGCAACTCGGCTGTGGTGGCCTCTGGCCGGACGCGGATTCTGGTCGATGCCGGGCTTTCGTGCCGGGAGTTGCTGCGACGGTTGGAGATGGCGGGGGAGGCTCCTGAGGAGATCTCGGCGATCCTGGTGACCCACGAGCATCAGGACCATGTGGCGGGCCTGCCTGTGATTGCGCGGCGGCTCAATGTTCCGGTGTTTTTTACGGAGCCGACGCATCGGACGTGGGTCAGGATGCTGACGCCGCGAACCACGATGACGTATGCGCAGTGGCTCGACAAGCTGGCGGCGGAGCGAGAGCAGAAGCGGATAGAGACGTTGCCGAACCATGTGCTTTTGGCGGATCGGTCTCGCCCTGGAGGGAGCCCCGAACCGGAGCGGATGGAAGCGATCGCGGCAGTTTCCGCTGAGGCCGCGGGGCTTGATGCCAGCCTTCAACACCTTCAGAGTGAGGGAGGCTTCGATGTGCCGGAGCCGGAGCCGTGCGAACCGGCTGCTCGCAATGGAGGAAGGCCGGATCCCACGAGTCTGCCGAGTGTTGAATACTTCCACTCGGGGACGCGATTCACGATTGGGGACCTCGATATCTGCCCATTTACGATTCCGCACGATGCCGCGGATCCATGCGGATTTGTGTTTATTTCGCGCACCGAGACGATTCGGATGGCGATTGCGACGGATCTTGGGTATGTGCCGCCCAATGTGAAGTCGGCGTTGCGGGATGTCGATGTCTTGTTTCTGGAGTCGAACCACGATCTAGAGATGTTGAAGGACGGGCCGTATCCCTGGTCGGTGAAGCAGAGGGTGTTGTCGCGGGTGGGGCACCTGTCCAACGTGGCGACGGCAGAGTTCCTGGAACGGGACTACGATGGGGGCGCCCACACGATCATTCTTGGGCACTTGTCGGAGGCGAACAATGCTCCGGAGCTGGCCCGTCTGGCGGCGGAGGCGGCGATTGGGGACCGGATGACGTTGCTGGGGAACCGGATTTTGATTGCGGAGCAGAACGCTCCGCTTGATCCGGTGGTGCTCTGACCCGGGCAGGGCGCAGGACGGCGCGAAGTTCAAGGAAAGGCTCTTTGCCGGACTGTCTTCCTGTCGTGCATCAGGGAAGGTCTTTGAATCGATACTTTCTCGCGTGCGTCCAAAATCATTAGAATGAAGGACGAACAGATGCCGAACTCTGCCCTCAATTTTCCCCCCCGACCTCACCCCCAGCCTCGCCGGACGTCTTCGGCCTGCACGGACCAGGTGGTTGGGAATATCCTCTCCGGTTGGCGATATGACATTTCAGCGCTTAGCCCGGATATGCGCACGGACTACGACCAGCATCTCCTGGAGTGCTCGCACTGCCGGCGCCGGCAGAGAGTTGCGCGAACAATCGACGTTCTGCTGATCACGGTGTCGACGCTGTCGATTGCGGCATTCTTTCTGGCGGCGGTGGTGATCCACCGGGTGGACGCGATCACGCGGATTGGGCGCATCCATGTCGAGCTGTATCACGCGGCGGTGGCGATCTCGCTGGAAGCGGTGGCGGTTGCCGGGCTGACGGTTTCGACGCTGCTTTGGGTGCTGGTGGCGGTAGCGACACCGCTCCCTGGCCTGGTCGGGTCGCTGGTGCATCGTCGACTGCCGGTGCAGGCCATGGAGGCGGTACGGGACCGCTTTACGCGGCACGCGGCGTAGACACGCCTCTTCTCGCATCCAAGTTCAACATGGAATCGGCGCGCACGCGGGAAGGTGAAGGTGTGTCCCCGGGTTTGCCCGAGGGATCGCGGGCTCCAGTGCCTGATTTTGGAGAAGAGCGAGCCGAGGCGGAGGCACGGTATGCCGCGCCGTCGGGAGGGGGTTACGTGCGTCCCCGCCGACGCTCGACCGCTCCGACCGCTGCTTCCATTTTGATCGGCATCAACGTTGCGGTATTCCTCTTGATGACGACCTCCGGGGTGTCGCCGACCTCGCCGACGCCGGGGCAGCTGGTTCACTTCGGGGCGATGGATCCTGAGCGGATCCTGTTTCATGGGGAGTGGTATCGCCTCTTGTCCGCGACGTTTGTTCACGTGGGCGTCGTCCATATTGCGACCAACATGTGGTGCCTGTACAACCTCGGTCTGCTGGGCGAGCCGCTGCTGGGGAAGTGGGGTTTGTTCGCGGTTTATCTCGTCACGGGAATTGCGGGAAATCTGCTTTCGCTCGCGGTGAGCCTGGGGAATGCGATCTTTCGGCACGATCCCAGCGGCATCTTTTCGGTGGGTGCCGGAGCTTCGGGTGCGGTGTTCGGGATCGCGGGCATTCTGATTGTCCTCCTGTCGAATATAAAGCTGCCGATCGCAGGCGCCGAGCGGACGCGACTTCGGCGATCGGTGATTCAGTTTGCCGGGCTGAATCTCTTGATTGGCCTGGGGACGGTGCTGGTTCCATTGATTCGGATCGACAATATGGCGCACCTGGGCGGGTTTTTGTCCGGGCTAGCCCTGGGGCCGCCGTTGGTGCCGAAGATGACGAGCGGACGTGGGCAGTACCTGGCCCGGCAAAAGGTTACCTTTGTCCTCGCTGCGTTGATTCTTCTGCTGTTTGGATTCTGGATCAGCAAGCTGCGGTAACGATCGGGAGAGGATTGCCGATCTCGGATGAGAGACTGCGCGCCGCAGTGCCGGGGATGAGCAAAGGAACTTTGCGCATTTTGCCGATCTGCTGTTCAATCGCAGATGTGCGGAGACTCTTTCTCAGCCTGCTGCTGGTTCTGGCCGGTCTTCCCGCGGTGGCGCCGATCCTCGTTTTGGGTCAGGTGTCGCGGGGGGCTTTGACTGTGCCTGCGTGCTGCAGGAGGAATGGGGCGCATCACTGCCTGATGTCGCCGGACGAGCGGGCGGCCTCCGGAGTGGATGAGACGACTTCGCCCGTCGAGGTGCAGGTGCGTGCGCCGGCGGAGCGATGTCCATTTCCTGCTCGCAACCTGGTGAAGACGCACCTGGAGATTTTTGCGTCGTTGAGCGGCGCCGGGACGGCGACTCCCGTGCATGATCACGCGTCTGGTACATGCGAGCGTGCGTACCGGTTGTGGATGATGCGGGACCGGACCTGGCCCAAGCGCGGTCCACCGACCGCTTTGCTTAGCTAGCTGAAAGTCAGGTCGCGTCTGGGTGTCTCGGAACGCGGCTTTTGCGGGAGCTCCGCACCGATCTCGGCGGGAGCTCCGCTGACAGGAAACCAGCACCCGCTCGTCTCGCTCGTTTCTGCGCGTGAGCCTGCGGGTATGTGGGCGGGTCTTGTGCGACGCCCAGGAGCTTGCCTCGATGCGTGGTCTGGTCTTATTGTTTGTTCTGTTATGTGGGGTCGCGATCACACCGGCCTCGGCGACGATCTTCGGTCAGCTGCAGGGGATTGTGCATGATCCGCAGCATCGTCCTGTGCACCGAGCTCATGTTTCGGTCGAAGCTGTGGGTTCACCCGACCTGACGAGATCGACGGAGACGGATCGGAACGGTGGCTTCACTTTCACGGCGTTGCCCCTGGGCGAGTACACCGTCACGGTCCGGGAGACGGGATTTCGGACGTTGCGGGAGAACGTGACGCTTCGGTCGAATACGTCGCCTGTGCTCCATTTGCAGATCGCGATCAGCGCGGATCTGATTGAGAAGGCGGTTACGGTGACGGCGCAGACGGGTCTCGAGAATGTCGACTCGGCGACGCCGACGATTCTGGTGAGCAGAGTGGAGATCACGGAGACGCCCGGAGCGGATCGAACGAACTCGCTCCAGAGCATTACGGACTTCGTTCCGGGGGCATATGTTACGCATGACATGCTTCACATTCGCGGGGGGCATCAGGTGTCGTGGCAGATCGATGGGGTCGAGATTCCGAACACGAATATTGCTTCGAATCTGGGCGCGCAGATCAGTCCGCGAGATATCGGGTACCTGGAGATCGAGCGCGGGTCGTATACGGCGGACCTTGGGGACCGGACGTACGGGATCTTCAACGTGGTTCCGAAGTCGGGCTTTGATCGTGATGGCGATGCCGAACTGGTATTGACGGCGGGAAACTTCCTGCAGACGGACGATCAGTTGAACTTCGGCGATCACACCGAGCGCTCTGCCTGGTATGTGAGCCTGAGCGGGAACCGGAGCGACTACGGGCTCGCGCCGCCGGTAGCGGCGGTCCATCACGATGCGGCGAACGGGTACGGTGCGTTTGGGTCGTTGATCCACAATCGGACATCGCGCGACCAGCTGCGTCTGGTAGCGCAGATGCGGGAGGACTTCTTTCAGATTCCGTACGATCCGGATCCCGATAGCTTTGGCAACCGGCAGTATGATTCGAGCGGCTTGCGCGACGGGCAGAGGGAGAGCGACGCCCTGGTGGACTTTACGTGGGCGCATACATTTTCTTCGCAAGTGCTTCTGCAGGTGTCGCCGTTTTATCATCGCAATCGCGCGAGCTATGAGCCGAGCCTGAGCTTTGTCGATATGCCGGTGGCGACGTCGACGGACCGGAGCTCGAACTACGCGGGGCTGCAGGCGTCGGTCGCCGGGCAGATTGCGCGCAACACCCTCCAGGCGGGGATCTACAGCTTTGGCCAGCACGACAGCAACGCGTTTGGGGCGGTTTTCAACGATGGGAGCAAGCCTGCTCTGCCGGTGCTGCGGACCGCGACGAGTGGGGGTGTGGTAGAGGTATTTGTCTCCGATAGCTTCAAGGTGACGCCCTGGCTGACGCTGATCGGGGGTGTACGGCAGACGCACTTTACGGGCGACCTCTCGGAGGATGCGACTAGCCCGCGGGTGGCGGTGGCGGTCGAGGTGCCTCGGCTGCACTGGGTGATGCGGGGGTTCTACGGTCGGTTCTATCAGCCGCCGCCGCTTCTCACGGCATCGGGGCCGGTGGTGGCGTATGCCGAAAGCCAGAATACGACGTTTGTGGACCTGCACGGAGAGCGCGACGAGGAGCACCAGTTCGGGATTCAGATTCCCTTTCGCGGTTGGCTGCTGGATGCGGACACCTTCCGGACGCGAGCGAAGAACTTCCTGGATCACTCAAATATTGGGGAGTCGAGTCTGTACTACCCGGTGACGGTGGATGGGGCGCTAATTCGCGGGTGGGAGTTGACGTTGCGATCGCCGCGGCTTTGGCATGGGGGGGAGGGGCATCTGGCGTACTCGAACCAGATCGGGGAGCAGAGGGGGGCTCTTACGGGAGGGCTGGTGTGCTATCCGATCAGCTCGCCGGCGTGCGATGCGGGATGGAGCTATACGCCGCTCGATCATGACCAGAGGAACACGCTTGCGGTCGGGTACAGCGTGGGGTTGGCGTGGGGCGTGAGGGCGGCGACGGATGTGACGTACGGATCGGGGTCTCATAACGGAACTCCGGACCCGAGCACGCCCTATCGGAACGAGTATCTGCCGGCGCATACGGCGGTCGATCTATCGCTGAGCCGGCGTTTTGGCGAGCGGACCACGGTGTCGGTGACTGGGTTGAATCTGTCAGGGCGGCGGACGCTGCTCGACAACAGCCTGACGTTTGGAGGATTTCACTTCAACGACCCGCGCCAGATCTATGGGGAGGTCCGGTTCCGATTTCACCTGTGGTGAGACTTTCACCGATGGTGAGAGTAGGAACCGACCCGCTGGGCCGTGCGTCGAGTCGCTGGTGAACCCGTCTAAGACGGTGGGATCCCGCCGTGGCTCTTTAGGCATTCCGGACTGGCGGACGTTGCACACCGAGCCATGTCTACGAGCTGGATCCCTGTTCAATGAATATTGGTTCAACCAGCGTTGGTCGCGCACCTGCTTTGCAGGCCGGTTTCTTGAGTTGGATGCTACCGGGAGCGGGATAGAATGGCAAGTCAAGCCGCTGCCACGATTGGGTTAGAGATTTTTTCGATCTTTGATGTTGTCGGGGATGGCGATCTCCTCGAAGTTGGCGGCGAGGGTTTGGAGGCCAGGGGCGACTTCGGCTCCGGAGAGGGGTTTGCCGTGGCCGGGGGCGACGGTGGTGGGGTGGAGCGCGGCGAGCTTTTGGACCGAGCGTTGGGCGCTCCCCCAGTCGGGGGTGAAGTAGGAGGGCGGACCGTGGAGCTCGGGGTGCTGGATGAGGGCGGCCTCGAAGAAGGATTCCGGTTTGGTGGTGCAGAAGGCGTCGCCGACGAGGAGGGTGCGGTCGGAGGGGCGGAAGAAGGAGACGTGGCCGGGGGTGTGGCCGGGGGTGTGGAGCGGGGTCCAGCCGGGGAGTTCGGCCAGCTCGACGCCGTCGCCGGGGAGAGGTCGGAGGCGCTCCCCGACGTTGATGGGGGAGCGGGGGTAGGTGGGGGAGAGGAGGGGCATGAGGCCGCCGCCGGCTGCCCAGTTGGGCGGGTCGTAGCTCCTCTGGCCGGTGAGGTAGGGGAACTCGAGCGGATGGGCGTAGATGGGGACGTCCCAAAGGTCGGCGAGCTCCTCCACATCGCCGACGTGGTCGAAGTGGCCGTGGGTGAGGACGATGGAGTTGGGAGGGATGCCGCCGTAGGTCTTGTCTGCCCAGCTGCGGATGCGGTCCAAGGTGTGGGGGAGGGCGGCGTCGATGAGGGTCCAGGAGCCGTCGGGGTGGGTGACGCCGAAGATGTTGACGAAGGCGATGCGGAGGCCGCTGAGACCTGGGGCGATAGATCGGATGGGGACGACGAGAGTGTCGGGAATGTCTACTTTGTCCATGGGTGGTCCTGGTTTGCTGTGCGGGGTTGCTGTGCGGTTCTCGGCAGTTGGATGCGGGCGGGTGAAGTGCTGCTTTTCTGTGAGGGGTATACCTCCCCTCCCCCCATCATGTTGGTGCAAAATCTTCGAAACAGGCGACTTAGATCTGGATCTCAGTGTGTCGTACAGACCTGAAAGGTCCCGTTATTTAGCTTGACCGATGGTGTGGAGGGTTTTCGGTTTGGGGATCAGCGGGGGGTGTGCGCTGATCCTCTACTTCCATTGTAAGGAGTTTGCGTAGGGTTTGCGCCAGTGGCAGGAAAGTTGATCGAGGCAAGAGCCAAGGAACTGCGGGTCTCTCCGGTACGGCGAGAGGACAGGGTGGAGGTGGTGAGGCAACGCAGATTCCGTTCGGGAATGACAACCAAAGGGGTTTGGGAATGACAACTGGAAGGCAACCGATGAGATCAGGGGAGGTGAACTGCTGTGGATTTTTGTTTGGCCGCGGCGACGAGGGCGGTGATGCGGGCTTCGAGGTGGTCCTCGCCTACGCCGATGGTTTCGGACTGGAGGGCTCCTTCGGCGTCAATGGTGAAGTAGTGCGGGAGGCTGTCGACGCCGTAGGTGTTGGAGAGTTTGTGGTCGGTGTCGAGGACCTGGGGCCAGGTCATTTGGTGGGCGGAGGTGAAGGCTTTCCAGGCTTCGGGGTCTTCGTCCCAGGAGATGCTGAGCAGGGTGAAGGGCTGGCCGGCGAGCGTGGCGGAGAGGTGCTGGAGGCGGGGGAGGAGCTCCTGGCAGGGGACGCACCAGGTGGCCCAAAAGTCGAGGAGGACGACCTGGCCGTGGAGCTGGTCGAGGGAGATGGGGGCGCCGGTGGCGGTGACGGCGTGGAAGGGCGGGGCCATGGTGAGACGGGCGAGCGCGATGGTGCTGAGGTAGTTTTGCGCGCGGGCGCGGTAGGGGTCGTCGGCGGGGGCCAGGGCGAGGTAGCGGGTGAAGGAGTCGCGGGCTTCAGGGTCGCGGTGGAGGGCGGCGAGGGCGCGACCGTCGAGGTAGAGGGCGGAGCGGAGCTTGGGGTCGTTCTGGACCGCGGTCTGGAAGGCTGCGTGGGCGTCTTCGAGCTCGGCGGGGGTGGGGTGGTCGTCGTGGAGGTGGAGGGTGCTGGAGCCGCGGAGGAGGTCGGCGTAGCTCTTATCGCTGGGGGAGGAGCTGTAGCGGGCGAAGTTGGCGGCGGCTGCGATGGCTTCGGTCCAGTCGCCGATGCGGAAGGAGAGGTTGGCGATGTGTTCGAAGCAGGGGACGCAGGTGGTGTCGGAGAGCTCGATGGCGCGCTTCCAGTGGAGGATGGCGGAGCTGGGTTCCTGGTCGGGGGCGCGAGCGGCGGCGAGTTCAGCCTGGAGGCGGGGGTCGGTTGGTTTGTGCGGGGCTTGGGCGGGGGCAAGGGTGGCGGCCAGGAGGAGGGCGGCGGCGAGGAGGGCGAGGCGCGTCTGGGAGGGCATTCGGGGGAGGCGCGAGATTTTAGCCGGCTTTGCGGGCGGGGTGGTCGGTGTCGGCGAGGACTTCGTCGAGCATGCCGGAGAGGGATCCGGCGCGGGAGCGGACGATCTGTTGCGACTGCCGGGTGGAGGCGGCGAGGGTCTCGTAGCGCTGCCGGAGTTGGGCGAGTTCGTCGGCGATGTTGAGGGCGGCGAGGACGGCGACGCGGAGGGAGTCGACGGTGCCGCCGTGGGCGGAGACGGCGCGCATTTTGGCGTCCACGATGGAGGCGAGGCGCTCGATGTAGGCGGGGTCGGAGCCGCGGAGGTGGTAGATGCCGTCGTAGATGTCGACGGCGACGGCCTGATGGTGCGGTGGGAGTTGGGTAGGGTCGTCTGCCATGCTGTTTCCTTGGGGTTGGGTTTGGGCCGGGTGGTTTGTGCGAGGGTACGTTTTTGGAGCGTGTTGAAGACGAGAATGGAGGGCGAAAGCCGTACCTCAGCGGCTAAAGCCGCCTTCAATTTGAGGCACTTACGGCGGGGCTGAAGCCGTGCCCTTAACAGAGCGGGGCTTAACCTTAACAGAGCGGGGCTTAATCAGAGGTTCCTTAGAGGAGATCGTCCGTTTGGCCGAGGAGGCGTTCGATGCGTTGGCGGACGTCGGCGCGCTCGTTGTGGAGGGCGGCGAGTTCGGCTTCGGAGCTGCGTTTGGCGTCGGCGTGGGCGGCTTCCTGGTTGGCGATGTGCTCTTTTTGGGATTTGAGGTCGTCCTCGAGGGTTGTGGCGTGGGTTTGAGCGTCGGTGAGCTGCTGTTCGAGGGTGGCGGTTTCAGCTTTGAGGCGGGTGATGTCCGCTTCGGCGGCGGCACGGGCTTCGCGCTCGCGTTTGACGATGTCGACGGCGCGGAGGACGCGTTGTTCGAGCGCCTGGAACTCGTCTGTGCTGATGGTTGGGGATGTGCTCAATGCGGGCTCCGGGAACGGGTTTCTCAAGCGAGAGTATAGATGGGGGCCGTGTGGGATTCCGGGGACGAAACTCGGTGGGGGACTCAGGCTGGGTGCGGCGTTTTGTGTGGGGCGTGTCGATTTGGGAGGAGGTAGGGGTGAGGGGAAGCGGGGTTCGGAGTTCTACACGGGGGCGCGGATGGTGCCGCCGAGGCCGGTGAGGGTGGCGATGATGCTGGACCACCAGAGGGTGAGCTCGTCGTCGCGGAGGGTGCGGTCGAGGGATTGGAAGACGCAGCGAAGGAGGAGGGCGTAGTGGGCGGGGGGGACGGAGCTGCCTTTGGGGTCGCGGAAGATTTCGATGGGGGTGAGGCTTTGGAGCTCAGGGATGCTGAGTGCGTGGATGGCGGCGGCGACGGTGTGCCAGGCGAGGGTGTCGGGGAAGGTGAAGGAGAAGTCGCGATCAACGGCGGGGAAGCGGGAGAGTTCGTGGGCGGTGACGCGGCGGAGCGGGAGAGCGTAGAGCGCGGCGAGGTCGAGGGTGGCGAGGAAGACGGGCTGTCGGAGTTTGCGGCGGTCGCGCTCGGCGGCGGAGAGCTCGCCGAAGTGGGCGAGGGGCCGGCGGTGGAGGAGGGCGGTGGCGGAGCGGCCGGGTTCGAGCCAGGCGGGCGGCGCGTCGGTGGTGAAGGTGAGGCCGCCGGTGTTGGGGCTGGAGCCTCCGGGAAGCGCGAAGAGGCCGGCGAGGGATTCGATCGCGCCCTTGAGCTCGAAGATGGGGGCGTCAGGGGCGGTGTGGAGGGCGGTCGGGAGGGGTTTGGCGGTGGTGAGGCCGAGCGCGAGGGACGGGGTTTCGAGGACTTCGGCAAGGGGGTTGTCGGGGCTGTCGGGATTGTCTAAGTTGCTGACGGTGGAGAAGATGTTGCCTTGTTCGAAGAGGCGGACGTCGGTGGTGTCGCGATGGAGGTTGCCGGCGAGCATGGAGATCATGCCGGGGAGGAGCGAGGGGCGGAGGTAGGCGGCGTCTTCGGAGAGCGGGTTTTCGAGCGGGACAGGGGTGGTGGCGCTTCCCTGCCCCGCTGTCGGCTCGGGGGGAAAGAGTTGCGTTTCTGCGGGGCTGGTGAAGGTGGAGGAGATGGCTTCGGAGAAGCCGAGGGCGAGGAGGCGGTTGCGGACGGCGCGATCGGGGCCGGCGAAAGGGTGTTCGCGGACGAGAAGGGGTGGGGGGAGGGTGTTGCTGAAGCGGTTGTAGCCGAAGACGCGGGCGATCTCTTCGATGAGGTCGATGGGGCGGGTGAGGTCCAGGCGCCAGGAGGGCAGGTGGACGGTGAAGGTGGCGCCGGGGGCTGGGCTGACGGTGCAGCCGAGGGCGGTGAGGTATTGGCGGATGAGGGCGGGGGTGAGGGCGGACTGCCCGGGGATGTCGTCGACGGTAGCGCCCAGGTGTCGGTGGACTTCGGCGAGGGCGAGAGTGACGGGTGGGCGGTTGGCGATCTGGGCTCGGAGGGCGGGGATTTTGACGTCGATGAGGCCACCGTGAGCGGTGCCGCCATTTTCGAGGATGAGGGCGGAGACGAGGTGGTTTGCGACGGGGGCGGCGTTGAAGTCGGCGCCACGTTCGAAGCGGTGGGAGGCGTCGGTGTGGAGGCCGTGCCGACGGGCGGAGCGGCGGATGGTTGCGGGGTCGAACCAGGCGGATTCGACGAGGACGTTTTGGGTGCCGGCGGTGATGGCGGAGTCGAGTCCGCCCATGACGCCGGCGAGGGAGAGCGCTCGGCGGTGATCGGCGATGACGAGATCGTCGGGGCTGAGAGCGCGCTCGGCGCCGTCGAGCAGGACGAGTTTTTCGCCGGGATGGGCGAGACGAACGACGATGCCGCCGGTGATTTTGTCCAGATCGAAGGCGTGGGTGGGGTGTCCCATGCCGAGCAGGGTGAAGTTGGAGGCATCGACCGGCGTCGAGATTAATTTTTGTCCGAGAAGGCTAAAGTTTTCGGCGATTGTGCCGATAGAAGAGGAGACGGTGATGTTGTGGAGGATGCGGGCGGTGAAGCGGCCGCAGAGATGCTGGGCGGAGGTTTCGATTTCGACGGGAAGGGAGGGCGGCGGTTCGGAGGGGAGTGCGGTGGTTGAAAATGGCGGCTGAGGGCCGATCGGCGGAGCCTGGTTCGGGGTCTCGTCTGGGGTTTGGTTCGGGATGTGCGGGGTTTGCGCGACGGACGAGGTTGGATCTTTGACAAGCGAAGGGAGAGGGAGATTGTAGATGGCTGCTGCTTCGCGGGCGATGCCGTAGTGATTCATGGCGTCGACGCGATTGGTGGTGATGTCCATCTCAAAAAGGTGGCCGCTGGTGTGGCCGTCGGGGCGGGTGCCGAGGTCGTGCACGCCTTCGACGGCAATGCCCCGGAGAGTCAGGTCGTCTGCGAGCTCCCGGTCGGAGACTGGAATTGCAGGTAGGTAGGCTCGCAGCCAGCGGGTGAGGATCTTCATGGTTGGACGAGATCCAGTCTAAACGTTGGTGGGACCACGTCCGACGAGATCAAGCCTAATTTCGGATCGCAGGCATGGTGCCGGCTACGTTCGGGAGCGCGGGCGAACGAATGCTTACAACAAACCTGTCCAAGGCATAGGAAAATCGATGGTTCTGGCTTCTGTTGCTAAGGCAGTGGAACGCTCGCAAAGTAGGTTGTGCAGAGGTGGGCTTCGTCGAAGTCGGAGGCAAGTTCGAGGAGGGCGCGGCTGTTGTTGGTGGGAAGTAGAGCGGAGGAGTAATTCGGGCAGTAGTTGTCGAAGGCGGAGGGTATCAGGACCGGCGCCGGGGATGTACCCCATGGGCCTGAGCCGTCGCGGGAGAGGTTCGTGAGGAGCACCTTTCCATTTTCCGGCGAGACGGTATCGTCGGACTCATAGAGCATTTGTCCGGTCAGGACTAGTTGCCGGCTGGAAGGCAAGTAGAGGTTGGCTGGGGCGTGTGCGAGGTACTGGCCGGTGTTGGTGAGGATTTTGGTCCCGAAGCTCGAAGGATCTCCGAAGTTCCAGCCATCGCTGGAAGTGCGGGAGTATACGGAGCAGTGTCCAACCGGACCGCATAGCTCGTAGGAGAGGAACCAGACGTCGGCCTCCGGGTGGCTCGCCACGGCCATGCCGGGGCGGTCGGGCTGAGACGGGCTGGCGACGAGGTTTTCTTTCGGTGTCCAAACGACCAGGTCACGGGTCTGTCGTTTGACGAGCTTCTGGCTGCAGCAGGGGTCGGTCTCGTCGGAGACGAACATGACGAGGGAGCCGTTTCGGGCGATGTTGAACTCGGGCTCCCAGAGGCCGTGGTGCGGGTCGCCGGAGCGCGCGGGAGTGGAGAGATATTGCCAGTGCGCGCCGGCGTCGGAGCTGGTGTAGATCTCGATTGCGGGAACGCCGTGGGAGAAGAAGGATCCGGCGTAGAGGAGGGTGCCGGTGGGAAACCGTCCGATGGGACGAGGGAGTTCGAAGATGGTGGAGCAGCAGCGTTCTATATCCTTGGCCTGCGGATCTGGGGTGGGGTTACCGGCCTCAAGACTGACGGTCGGAACGGAGGTAAGATAGGTGAAGGTCTGGCCTTCGTCGAGGGAACGAAAGAGCTTGTTGCCGGTCTTAGCGAGGATGGAATTTCTAAGCACTCCGTGCGCGAAGCGGAGCCGGATGAGGCGCGGGTAGAGGGTACTGCCGGGGAGGTGAGAGCCGGTGGCGGCGTGGAGGGCGGAGGACGACAGAAGGAGCAGAAGGACGAGGGATGGCTGCCCAAGAGACGGGTTTTTTTTGAAGCGGGCAGAGATAGCTCGGGGCTGAATGGTTTTCTGCTCCCACAGGAAGATGCGCTTGAACAGGGTTCGGAGGACGAGGACGAAGGCAAAGAGGCGGATCTGCGGCCAGCTTTGGATTGCGATGATTTTCAGCAGGGTTCCGGCGACGGAGAAGCCGAGGGCAGCAAGTACGCCGCGTGCGATGAGGAGGCGTGCGTCATCGCTGCCGTGGCCGGTGAGGATGCGTGCGACGGCCCAAGCGGCGTGGAAGGCGACGATCACGGCGGCGCAGAGTTCAATCAGTGTGCCGCCGAGGTCGATATAGGTGGACTCAACGGGCGTCATGGCGGGCGCTCGAGGGGTTTGCGGCTGTACCGGGAGTACTGGGCTGACTGGGACCGAGAGGACTTGCGGTTGGGCCGAGGTCGGACGCTTCGGCAGCGCGCTGGGTGGGTGAGGACTCTTCTTCGATCTCGCGTTCCAGGAAGTAGTTGAGAGCGGTGCGGAGGGTGGCGATGGCGGCGAGCTTTTCGATGTCGCTCCAGCTGGGAGTGACGGCAGTGTTGAGGATGTCGGCGGCCAGTTCGAACTCGAGCGCAACGGCAAGCCAGCGAGCGAAGACGAGGCGGACCTGGACCTTGGCCTCGGGTGGAGCGCTGAAGCGGAAGAAGAGGACAAGGGACTTGAGGGTGGCTTCGATGGCGGCCATCCCGATGATGAGGGCGGCGGCGAACTCAACGGATCGGGCGAGGTACTCGATGATGGTTTTCGATGTGGAGAGGAGGTAGGGACCCATATTTCCTCTGATGCGAGTCCGTGATGCCGATGTTAGAGCGGTTCTCCTGTTCCTGTGAGCCGGATACAGTGTAGGAGTGCCGTTTTCATTGGGGAAACGGCCATGGAATCTGTCGTTTCGGTATACACCTGCAGGTGAACAGCTCTATTCGGTTTTTCCAGGCTGATCCGGCATGATGCGTTTCATGAATTCGTCGAAGAGCGGGACGGTGAAGGCGGTGTCTCCTTTGCGGCCGAGGTGCGACTGATCCGAAGCAGCGCCGATCGTAACGCGGGAGCGAGCAACGACGGAAGCGAACGGCCTTCAGGGGCCTCGATGCGAACGGTACAGATACCATCCGCTTCGGCGTCCGCACGCATTTTGTCGAGCAGGACGGTCTTTCCGACGCCGCGCAGACCTACCCTGAGTACGCTCTTTGCTGCTCTCCCTATTTCGTGTTCTCGCGATGGAGACACGGACCTGCTCGCGAACGTGGTGTCGACCGGCGAGTTCGTGAGGGGGATTGCCCGCGCCTGGAGCGTAAGGGTCCGTACGGTGTCCACACCAAGAATATAGGGAAACTGGGGAGTTATGCTGGCGGGATAACTTTCCTAATTTCGCTATATATCAGGCGAATTGTTCGAGAAAGCGCATGTCTCCGGAGTAGAACTGGCCGATGTCGGCGACGCCGTGGAGGATCATGCTGATGCGTTCGACGCCCATGCCGAAGGCGAATCCGGAGATCTTTGCGGGGTCGTAGGCATGATCGGGTTCGAGGCCGAGGCGGATGCGGGCTTCATTTCGGGCGGGGGTGACGGCGGCGAAGACGGCGGGGTCGACTATGCCGCAGCCGAGGAGTTCGATCCAGCCGGAGTGTTTGCACTTGCGGCAGCCGGCGCCGCCGCAGAAGATGCAGGAGATCTGGACGTCGGCGGAGGGCTCGGTGAAGGGGAAGAAGGAGGGGAAGAAGCGGGTTTTGACGTCGGCGCCGAAGAGGGATTTCATGGCGTGGTCAAGGGTGCCTTTGAGGTCGGAGAAGGTGATGTCCGGGCCGACGGCGAGCCCTTCGACCTGATGGAAGATGGGCGAGTGGGTGGCGTCGGCGGCGTCGTTGCGGTGGACTTTTCCGGGGATGACGACGCGCAGCGGCGGTGGGTGGGCGATCATGGTGCGGATCTGGACGGGGGAGGTGTGGGTGCGGAGGAGGAGGCGATCGCGGGCGGGTTTCGCCTGCTGGCGCGCGATCTGGAGGGTGTCCTGGGTGTCGCGGGCGGGGTGGTTGGGGGGGAAGTTGAGGGCTTCGAAGTTGAGGAAGTCGGTTTCGACCTCGGGGCCGAGGCCGACGGAGTAGCCGAGACGCTCGAAGACACCGACGACGGTGTGCATGGTTTCGAGCAGAGGGTGGGGGATGCCGGGGGTGTGGGTGAGGCCGGGGAGGCTGATGTCGATGCTGCGGCCGGCCTTCGACCCCGATGTGGATGCGGGTAGTGGGGCTTCGAGGGCCTGCTCGATCTGTTGTTTGAGCTGATTGAAGCGGATGCCGAGCGGTTTACGGGCCTCGGCTCCGGCCGATTTGAGCCAGGTGTCCGAAAGGAGTTTGAGGCGGCCTTGCTTGCGTCCGAGCCAGCGGAGGCGGAAGGCTTCCTGGGACTCGGTGGATCTGACCTTACTGCTTTCGGCGACGACCTCTGCTGTGAGTGCAGAGAAGGCCGCCTGGAGGGAGGGTTCGTCGTAGCTGGTGAGTTGAGGAAAGGCGTCGGACATGGCATGTTCAGGGTACGACAAGGGAGCGGGAAGCCGGGTAGGAGCGGAGCGGCTGATCCTGTTTGCTGCGTTTCCGTTGTTGGGAGAGGCTGCAAGTGGTATTCCTGCGAGCGCGTGGGCGGCGCAGTTGTGAGAGTGGTTCAGTTGTCGTGCACAATCATTCGTAGCGGCGGAGGCTCGACAATGCAGCTTGGACGGTTGCTGGCTATACCGATGTTGATCACGGGGCTATCCCCAAGCTCAAGCTCCTACGGATCTGAAGGCCGAATACGACGCGAAACACGTTTTCCTGTTGAGAGATGCGGTCGAGCACTCTCCGGCTCCCCTCTTTTATCGAGCAGCGGTTGAGGCGTATTTGAATCAGGTTGCAGCCGCCGAAAGGATCTCGGTTCGATGATTCAGGGGGGCGCCGCACTCTGACGAGGCCTATGAGGCCCACGATCTTCTTGGGAATTTGTACTTCCGTAACGGTATGTACCGTGAGGGCTTCCATGAAATTGTTGCGGCCTTGCGCGAGCGCCCGGACGGTTCAGATGCCCAGAGCATGCTGCCCATTTTGACTGCTCTTAATAGTTTGCCCAAGATGACGATCGTGGAATCGAAGCCGAGTGTTCTGCAGATTGAGCCGGACAGCATCTTCTTGCCGCTCAAGCTGAATGGCACTGACGGTGCGTTCTTCTTCGATACGGGAGCTGGAATCTCTGTGATCGGCGAATCGGAAGCAAAGGCGCTTGGCCTGCTGGCCAAATCTGTTGAAGGCAAGATGGGCGATGCAAGTGGGCAAGGGGTTGGCAATCTCAAAGTCGCGCTTGTGGCAGACCTACGCATAGGGAACTTTCATTTTCGGAATGTTCCCTTTCTCGTGATCGCTGACACAGGTGAGCCGTGGAACGAACTCCCGCAGAGCAGACATGGCATTATCGGTCTTCCACTCCTACTTGCGATGCGCACACTCCGGTGGACGCCGATGGGCAAGGTGGAGTTCGGCTTTCCCTCGCAAGCACTCCACGCGGGTACCTGTAATATGCTGTTTCACAACTCCAATCCGGTCATCAACGTAGTCGTGGAGAAGAAACACCTCGATTTCACGCTGGATACCGGGGCCGTCGACACCGACTTGAATCCACCGTTTGCAAAGTCTCTTCCGGCTTTGATGAAGAGCGGAGCGCCGGAGACCAGGTCCATAGAAGGGTTGGGCGGAAGCACAAACGGTTCGTCGATCCTCCTCGCCTCCGTCACCTTCGAAGTGGGTGGGAAAGATGTTTTCCTGAAGCCGGCGCACGTTTTTAGGGAACATGGCAATGGTACTTGGGCAGCCGGCAATCTTGGGATGGACCTGCTCAAACAGGCGCATTCGTTCACACTTGATTTCGGGGCGATGACCTTGCGTTTACAGTGACCCCGCATTGCGGGGAAATGCCTTTATTGAAGAGCTCGACGCCTGATCGGGCCGTACAGGCTGACGCCCCACGTCCGTCCACTGTCGGCGGCCGATAGCTGCCCGGCCCTCGTCAAAGGCGGCTTCTGCTTCTTCCAGGCACAAGCGTCTGACCTTTGGCTTGCCTGAGCAGCAAAGGAAAGAGCAGAACGGTGCTGGACCTGTCATGAATGGACATCCGAAGAGGAGGGCAAGCCGATCGTCACTCATGATGATTCAACTATCATGAATGGGGTACCCGGCTGCGGGCCTGCTCGGAAAGTCGTATTTGTTGCCGTGAACCGCTGACTGTGATCGAATGCAGGGGTTGGCTGCTCGATCGAAGGAGATGCCGGGTGACACCGCTTGGAGACACTGGTCTCGAATACGATGACCGAGGCGAGGGCGAACCGCTTCTTCTTAGCCATGCAGGCGTCTTCTCGGCCTGGTTCGGTCCACTGGCCGCAAGCTCGGCTCTGGCAAGTACTCGAGTCATTCGAGTGCGTCGTGCCGGCTACGGAGCGATTCAACCTAAAACCCCGCTTAGCATAGCGGCACATACCGATCATCTGCGTCAGTTAGCTGACCATCTGGGCTTGGAAAAAGTTCACATCGCCGGACATTCTTCAGGAGCACTCATCGCGCTGGAACTGGCGGCGGTTCAACCGAACCTGGTTCAGACGTTGACGCTAATCGAGCCCGCGGCATGCGGACCCCTTCAGGCGCCTGCCATTGCAGAGATTGGAGAACAATTCATTGGACCAGCTATGGGACATTTCGCGAATGGCGACGTTTCAGCGGCTTTCGACAGTTTCATGTTGGGAGTTTGTGGACGACATTATCGTCGTGTGATTGAGGCGGCTTTGGGTGAGAACGGATATTCGGAAGCAGTAGCGGAGTCTCCATACTTTTTTCGAGAGGAAGTAACCGCTGCCATGCAGTGGCAGTTCAGCGGTGACATTGCCGCGAAAGTACGCCAGCCTGTTCTCGTAATTGAAGGAGCCGCTGGCCGGAACGAAGGCCTGCTCAGTCAGCAAGTCACGGAGCTGACACTCAAGTTGCTTCCTCATTCGGAGGTTCTTCTTGTGCAGGGCTCAAACCACATGCTCCCGCTGCAGGACCCTGAGGCGCTGGGAACAGCGATTAAGCACTTTATAGACCGCAATTCGAACTAACTGCGCAGCAGTAGCAACATCGCTGTCACGGGCAACTTGATAGAGGCGTGGGAATGACGATCAGTCGTGATCCTCGCTCTCTCGTGATCTCTAAACTTACGAGCGGTCGGCAACTCGGAAGTTAGAGCGAATTACCTGTTGCTATGGAGCGGAAATGTTCGTGCAGAGCCGTTCTCCTTGGGAGAAAACGGCGTTGATCCCTGTGGCTCCCTATACACCGACAGGTAATTTGCTCTAGACCAGGAATGAGCTGGGTCCGAGCATAGAGTTTCGTTACAGTCTCGAAGAGGTCCTCGTGCGATCGGGTCAGGCGCGGCCGGCGAAGTCTCGGGTTTCTGTGGAGACTTTTACTTTTTCGCCTTGTTTGATGAAGAGGGGGACGCGGATTTCGAGGCCGGTTTCGAGCTTGGCCGTCTTGGTGCCGCTGCCGGAGGAGGTGTCGCCGCGGACGGCGGGTTCGGTCGAGGCGACGGCGAGATCGACGAAGATGGGGAGTTGGAGGCCGATGGGATTGCCGTTGAATTTGTGGATCTGGAGGAGGGTGCCGTCGGTGAGGAGGTCGAGGGCGTCGCCGAGCATGGGGCCGGAGAGGGTGAGGGTCTCGTAGGTCTCCCCGTCGAGGAAGTAGGAGCCGTCACGGTCGGTGTAGAGGTAGGTGGCGGGGACGAGAACGAGGTCGGGCTCTTTGAATTTGTCATTGGCTTTGAAGGTTTTCTCAAAGACGGCGGAGGTGAGGAGGTTGCGCATTTTGAGGCGGACGAGGGTTTGGCCCCCGCGTGCGGTGGGTGTGCTGATGTCGGAGTCGAGGCAGGTGTAGGGGGTGTTGTCGAGCTCGAAGAGGGTTTTGCGTTTGATGTTGATGGCTTCGATGAGTGCGGGCATGTTGGGGTTCTCTTGGGCGGATGCGGCGTGGGAAGAAGATAAGCAGATGCGAAGTGCGTCAGATTGTTTCGAGCTGTGCCTCTTCGGGGAAGAGTCTTCGATCAAAAGTGAAGGGCTCAACGCTTTCGAGCGACACGTGATCCCAGAATCCTAGCTGCTGCGGATAGAGGACGATGTTCCAGACCGGAAGGATAACGGAAGGCACGGCGATGGCAAAGGGTTGAGCTCTGAGAGCACCCTGATGGCGGCTGGCAAAGAAGTCTTCGGCTTGATGCAGAGAGCGTAGGACGCGGATCGATCCGCCGGTTTGCGTGTCTTTCCATGTGCCCTCGAACTCTTCCCAGGTACCGGAGAGATGAATTTTCATGAGGACAAGATTGGACGGGATCAGGTTTTTGGGCGTGTGGACCAGTCGCTCTGCGACGGTCAGGGCTTGCTCTACTGAAGTGTAGATCGCCTCTTCCCCGAGGCTATTCCAGCGTCCGCCATACTTCCAGGCTCCCAGGCCGGAGAGATCTGCGTACTTGGCTTTCGCCAGTCGGTATAGCTCCAGAGGTTTGGCGCGAAAAAGTACCGACGGGTCGAGCTGTCGGTGCGGCGGAGTCACCAATAGACGCCGTGTTCGATGCGTACGAAGATGGGCTCGAAGATCCGCTGGATCTCAGCCGGGTTGAATAGGTGCTCGCGTGCGATCTGGAGAGGAGCCTTCCCGTTGAGGTCCTTATTAGGGGAGGAGAGCCAGCGCGATGCTTTCGTCTCATCGCCGAAGACATCAATGGTACGGCCTACCAGCGCGCAATAGTCGTCGTAGGCCGAGTCTGGGAGGGGTGCTTGCGCAGCGTCCAGATGTTTCATTGTCAGTATGGCTGGCTCGGAGCTCCTTGCGGCATTGCTGCCGCTTTGGATCAGCGGGCCAGACGCCACTTCGCTGGGGTGAGAGACAGGTCTCATGCCTTCATGCTGCGACTGCGAAGACGGGATGTCAAGAAATCGCGCTCCCGGCGTTGCTGGCAGGCTTCGAAGCTAGGCTAGAGGGCGGAGAGGACGATGAGGAGGACGAGGGCTCCCAGGGCTAGGGAGCGTTTGTCGGTGATGGCGTAGACGACGGGGTCTTCGTGGAGCTGGCCTCGGGAGGCGAGGAGCCACAGGCGGGAGAGCCAGAGGAGGAGGACGGGCACGAGCAGCCAGAGGCGGGTGGTGTGGCTGTAGAGCTGGGCGGCGTTGGACAGGTTGGAGATGTAGAGGGTGAAGACGACGACCGAGGCGTAGGCGGAGGAGGTGCCGAAGGAGCGGAGCTGTTCGAGGTCGGAGACGTGGTAGCCGCGGCCCATGGGTGTGGCGCCGCCGCGTTCGCGGAGGTTTTCGAGTTCGGCGAAGCGTTTGACAAAGGCGAGCGAGAGGAAGAAGAAGATGGAGAAGCCGGCGAGCCAGGTGGAGACTTCGACGCCGGTGGCGGCGGATCCGGCGAGGATGCGGATGGTGTAGAGGCCGGAGAGGACGATGACGTCGATGAGGAGGGCGCGTTTGAGGCGGAGGGAGTAGGCGAGGGTGGTGACGGTGTAGAAGGCGAGCCAGGCGAGGAAGGCGAAGGGGCGATCGAGGGTGAGGCTGGGCGAGAGAGTGTTTACGGCGACGGGGACGAGGAGGGCGAGGACGAAGGCGAGGACGAAGAAGAGGGCGACGACGGCGACGCCGGCGAGGGCGGAGAGGTCTCCGGAGGCGAAGGGGCGGCGGCGTTTGCGGGGGTGGACGCGGTCGGCTTCGAGATCGAGGAGGTCGTTGATGATGTAGGTGGCGGAGGCGCAGAGGCCGAAGGAGAAGAAGGCGACGAGGGCACCGGCGATCTGTCCGGGGGAGCGGACATGGGCGAGCAGGAGGGGGAGAAAGAGGAGGACGTTTTTGGACCACTGGTGGAGGCGGATGGCTTTGAGCCAGGCGCGGTGGAGGTCGGCGGAGTCGGTAAAGGTGCGGTGGGGGGTGATGCTGCTGGAGCGGAGACCGGAGCGGAGGCCGCGGGTGGGGTTGGCGACCATGGGGGTGGAGCAGGCGCTGAGCAGGGTGAGGTCGGGGCTGGCGTTGCCGATGTAGCAGAAGTTGTCGCCGAGGCGGGCGCGAAAGGCGGCGAGCTTGTTTTCGCCGGCGAGATTGGTTTCGCCATCGGAGGCGAAGAGGCCGGCAAAGAGGCCGAGGTGGGTGGCGACGCGTTCGGCGAGAGCTCGGTCGGCGGCGGTGGCGAGGTAGATGGGTCGGCCGAGGGCGTGCTGATCCTGAAGGTAGGCCAGAAGCTCTTGATTGTAGGGGAGATGGACGACGTCGAGGGTGACGGAGGAGGTGATGTGCTGTTTGAGGGCGGCCTTGCCCTGCGCGAGCCAGCCGGGAAGCTTAAGGAGAAGGGCGGGGCGATGGCGGGCGAGGGCGAGGGTGGAGTCGATGAGGGTGTCGGACTTGACGAGGGTACCGTCGAGATCGACGCAGAGGGGGCCGGTGACGGTGTCCATCGGGAGGTTGTCGGCCTGAGCGACTTCGAGTGGCAAAACGCGGTCCTTTGTTTTGAGCGGCCGTTTGCCAAGTTTCAGCTGGACGCAAAGTGGGGATCGAGGAGCGGCCGCAAATTGCAACCTAACCCAATCCACCAACGTCATTATCATTTATTGTCGAGCTATCTGAAAGAAGATAAGAAGCCGAGCATTTGGGACGGACATCGGTGGTTCGGGGCTGTTCAGGGACTGGCTTCAGTTCGTTTAGGAGAGGTGGAGAGAGTTTAATGGCATCCGCACCGATCACCGAGGAACGACCTGGAGAGACTTTGGCGCGGCCGCAGGGTCGGAATGTGCCTGGCGGGCCGAACCCGGCGACGGAGCCGGAGAAGCCGGCGCGAAGCGGGGGTTGGACCAAGTGGGTTCTGCTGTCGGTGGTGTTGCTGGCGATTGCGGGAGCGGTCTGGAAGATCCGGAGCAACACCCGGGAGCAGGCGGCGCAGAGCCAGAAGACGGCCGCGGCTGCCGACCGGCCTACGCCGGTCCAGGTTGCGGCGGTGCAGCAGAAGACGATGCCGATCTACCAGCGGGCGCTGGGGACGGTGACGGCGTATTACACGGTGGATATCCGGTCGCGAGTGGATGGTCAGCTGCTGCGGGTGTCGGTGCGGGAGGGACAGACGGTTCGTAAAGGGCAGATGTTGGCCGAGATCGATCCGAAGCCGTATCTGGCGGCGGAGGCGCAGGCGGAGGGGCAGCTGACGCGGGATCAGGCGACGCTGCAGAATGCAACGGCGGAGGCGGCGCGGTACACGGCGTTGTATCAGGCGGGGGTGGTTTCGCGGGAGAGCCAGCAGTCGCAGGTTTCGAGTTCCGGCCAGGCACAAGGGTCGATCCAGGCGGATCAGGCTGCGATTCAGGCGGCCAAGGTGAATGTGGGGTATACGCGGATCACATCGCCGATCGACGGTGTGGTGGGTTTGCGGCAGGTAGATCCGGGAAACATCGTGCATGCGGCGGATGCGACGGCGCTGATGGTGGTGACGCAGCTGCAGCCGATCACGGTGATTTTTACGCTGCCTGAGGATCAGCTGCCGCCGGTGCTGGAGCTGACGCGCGCCGGCCGCAGGCTGGTGGTGGAGACGTACGACCGATCGGAGACGACGAAGCTGGCGACCGGATCGCTTTTGACGGTGGACAACCAGATCGATCCGACGACGGGGACGGTAAAGGCGAAGGCGGTCTTCGACAACAAGGATGGAGCTCTGTTTCCGAACCAGTTTGTGAACGTCCGTCTGATCCTGCAGCAGAGGCCGGGGGCGCTGGTAGTTCCGGCGGCGGCGATCCAGACGGGGACGCAGGGGAGTTTTGTGTATCTGGTCCGACAGGGGCAGCCGCCGGCGGGCAAGCGTGGGAATGGATCGGGCAACGCGAGTGCTGCGGGCGGGGCATCGACGAGCGCGGCGGGGAGTGGGCAGACGGGGGGAGCGCCGACGGGGGCACCGGGCGGCGCGGCTGGAAACGGGCCTGGGAGCGGGCCGGCCTTCTATGTGGAAGCCCAGCCGGTGAAGGTGGATATTACGGAAGGGTCGCAGGTGATTCTGGCGAGTGGAGTGACGGCGGGCGACGAGATTGTGGTGGATGGGCAGGAGAAGCTGCGGGACGGCAGCCGGGTGATTCCGCGGCCGGGCAATCCGCCTTCGGGCAGTGCGGTGATGGGGACGGCGGGCATGGGCCGAGCGGCGCAGGGATCGGGCGCGGGTGCGGGTGCGACCACGGCGCCGGCGCTGGCTCCGCAGGGAAAGCGGGTTCCGGGGGCGGGCGCGCCGGGGACGTTCAACGGCGCGCGGATCAACCCGGACACGCGGCGGCCAGGGCAGACGTACAGCCTGGATGAGCCGGGGCGGAATGGAAGTTACGGTGCGCGGGGCGAGGGTCAGGATCGAGGTAAGGGGAGTTCAGGTACGGCTCCGCCGAGGAGACAGCCTTGAGTCCGTCGCGGCCGTTTATTCTTCGACCTGTGGCCACCGCTCTTTTGATGGTGGCCATTTTGCTTGCCGGTGCGGTGGCGTACAAGCAGCTTCCGGTGTCGGCGCTGCCGCAGGTGGATTATCCGACGATCCAGACGATGACGTTTTACCCTGGGGCGAGCCCGGAGGTGATGGCGAGTTCGGTGACGGCTCCGCTGGAGCGGCAGTTTGGGCAGATCCCCGGGCTGAGCCAGATGACGTCGACGAGTTCGGGCGGCGGAAGCGTGATTACGCTGCAGTTCAACCTGAATGAGTCGATCGACATTGCGCAGCAGGACGTGCAGGCGGCGATCAACGCGGCGACGAGCTACTTGCCGAAGGATCTGCCGAATCCGCCGGTGTACAGCAAGGTGAATCCGGCAGATGCGCCGATCATGACGCTGGCGATGACGAGCGATACGATCGCGCTGACCAAGGTGGAGGATCTGGCGGACACGCTGATCGCGCAGAAGATTTCACAGCTTTCGGGCGTGGGTCTGGTCTCGATCAACGGCGGGCAGAAGCCGGCGGTGCGGGTGCAGGCGAATCCGACGACGATGGCGAACTATGGTTTGAGCCTGGAGGATATGCGATCGGCTCTGGGGACGGCGAACGTCGACCAGGCGAAGGGGAACCTGAACGGACGCCAGCAGGCTTATACGATCGGAGCGAACGACCAGCTGCTTTCGAGCGACGACTACGACAAGGTGATTATTGCGTACCGAAACGGGTCTCCGGTGCGTTTGATCGATGTCGCGGACGCTGTGGATTCGGCGGAGAATCTGTATCAGGCGGCGTGGATGGGGATTGCGGCGCAGCCGGCGACGAAGTCGGAGTCGGCGCGCGATGCCGTCCTGAAGCCGGCAGTGATCATCAACATTCAGCGGCAGCCTGGGGCGAACATCATCGGCGTGGTGGATAAGGTGCAGAAGCTCCTGCCGCAGCTGCGCGCTTCCCTTCCCGCGAATGTTGGGCTTGTGGTGCTGACGGACCGGACGAATACGATCCGGGCTTCGGTGAAGGATGTGCAGTTTGAGCTGATGCTGACCATTGCTCTGGTGGTGATGGTGATCTTCCTGTTTTTGCGGTCGTTCCGGGCAACGCTGATTCCGGCGGTGGCGGTGCCGCTTTCGATCGTCGGGACGTTTGGTGTGATGTATCTGCTGGGCTACAGCCTGAACAATTTGAGCCTGATGGCGCTGACGATTTCGACGGGGTTTGTGGTGGATGACGCGATCGTGATGATCGAGAACATCGACCGGTATCTGGAGATGGGGGATTCGCCGCTCGATGCTGCGCTGAAGGGTTCGGACCAGATTGGATTTACGATCCTGTCGCTGACGGTGTCGCTGATTGCGGTGTTGATTCCGCTCCTGTTTATGGGCGACATTGTGGGTCGGCTGTTTCGCGAGTTTGCGGTGACACTGGCGGTGACGATCCTGGTTTCGGCGGTGGTTTCGTTGACGCTGACGCCGATGATGGCGGCCAAGCTGCTGCGGCATACACCCGCGAGCCAGCAGAACGCGTTTTATCGCAAGAGCGAGCAGTTTTTCAACGCCGTGACGGCGAGCTATGGGCGTGGGGTGAAGTGGGTTCTGGCACACCAGGTGCTGACGCTGCTGGTGACGGCGGCTACGTTTGTCCTGACGGTTTATCTGTACATCATTGTGCCGAAGGGCTTTTTTCCGGTGCAGGACACGGGCGTTCTCTTGGGGATCACGGAGGCTCCGCAGACGGTGAGCTTTGGGACGATGTCGGCGCGGCAGCAAGATCTGGCGAAGGCGATTCTGACCGATCCGGATGTGGAGAGCGTGTCTTCGTTTATCGGCGTGGACGGAACGAACATGACGATGAACAGCGGTCGCATCCAGATCAACCTGCGGGACCGGGAGACGCGCAAGGCGACGGCGGCCGATGTGGTGCAAAGATTGACGACAAAGGTCGGGCAGGTTGCCGGGATCCGGTGTTATCTGCAGCCGCTGCAGGACTTGACGGTGGAGGACCGGGTGAGCCGGACGCAGTATCAGTACTCGGTCGAGGACGCGAATACGGAGGAGCTGGCGTACTGGACCGACAAGATTGTGGCGAAGCTTGAGACGATTCCCATCCTGACGGATGTGGCGAGCGATCAGCAGCTGGACGGGTTGGAGGCGAACCTGATCATCGATCGCGATACGGCGTCGCGGCTGGGGGTGACGCCGCAGAACATCGACGACACGCTGGACGATGCGTTTGGGCAGCGGCAGGTGTCGACCATTTTTACGCAGCTGAATCAGTACCACGTGATTCTGGAGGTGGCGCCGAAGTTTCAGCGGAGTCCGACGTCGCTCGACAACATTTACGTGAAGAGCTCGAACGGGACGCAGGTGCCGCTTTCGACGTTTACGCGTTTCGATCCGAGGCAAGCGGCGCTGGCAATCAATCACCAGGGGCAGTTCCCTTCGGTGACGATCTCGTTCAATATTGCTGCGGGCAAGTCGATCGGTGACGCCGTCGATGCGATCAACAAGGCCAAGGCGGAGCTGAATCCGCCGCCGAGTGTAGCCGCGGAGTTTCAGGGGACGGCGAAGGCGTTTGAGGCTTCCTTGTCGAACGAGCCGATCCTGATTCTAGCCGCGGTGATCGTGGTGTATATCGTGCTGGGCGTGTTGTATGAGAGCTATATTCATCCGATCACGATCTTGTCGACGCTGCCCTCGGCGGGTGTGGGCGCGATTCTGGCGCTGCTGATCTTTCATGTGAACCTGAGCGTGATTGCCTTGATTGGCATTATTTTGCTGATCGGCATTGTGAAGAAGAACGCCATTATGATGATCGACTTCGCGCTGGAAGCGGAGCGTGAGAAGCAGATGGAGCCGGAGGAGGCGATCTACCAGGCGTGTCTCCTGCGGTTTCGGCCGATCATGATGACGACGATGGCGGCTCTGCTGGGCGGAGTTCCGCTGGCCCTGGGGACCGGCACGGGGAGCGAGCTGCGGCGGCCGCTGGGGATCACGATCGTCGGCGGCCTGATTGTGTCGCAGGTCCTGACGTTGTTTACGACGCCGGTGGTGTACCTGTTCTTCGACCGGATCGGGCGCAAGTACTTCCATACGGCGGAGGCGGATGCGGAGTTCCGCGAGCATGAGCACGCGGTGAGTGCGGACTGATGGCCTACGACGCCAAAGATCCGGAGATGCTGGAGGCGGAGGACAGTGCGGAGGATCGGCCGCCGCAGGCGGGGTCGGTGAACTTTTCCGCGCCGTTTATCAATCGTCCGGTGGCGACGTTTCTCTTGTCGATTGCGATCATTCTGGCGGGCAGCGTGGGTTACAAGCTGTTGCCGGTTGCGAGTCTGCCGCAGGTGGAGTATCCGGTGATCTCGGTGGGTGCGGGTCTGCCGGGAGCGGATCCGGAGACGATGGCGTCCGCGGTGGCGACGCCGCTCGAGCGCCAGTTTGCGAAGATTGCGGGCATCAACGAGATGACGTCGTCCTCCTCGACAGGATCGGCGTCGATCACGATGCAGTTCGACTTGAGTCGAAGCGTGGATGGGGCGGCAAGGGATGTGCAGGCGGCGATCAATGCCGCGCGGAGCCAGCTGCCGGCCAATCTGCCGAGCAATCCGACGTATCGCAAGATCAATCCGGCGGATGCTCCGATTCTGATTCTGGCGTTGACGTCGGATCAGCTGGCGATTCCGCAGATCTACGATGCGTGCGACAGCATCCTGGCGCAGAAGATTGCGCAGGTAGAGGGGGTTGGGCAGACGTTTTGCGGCGGAAGCGCGAAGCCGGCGGTGCGGGTGGAGGCGAACCCGACGCAGCTGGCGGGGTACGGCATCGGCCTTGAGGAGCTGCGAGCGGCGATCGGTAGCGTCAATGTCAATCAGCCGAAGGGGTACTTGCAAGGCGATGGGCAGCGCTGGAGCGTAGCTGCGACGGACCAGGTTTTTGGAGCCGCGGCGTACGCGCCTTTGATTGTTGCGACGGATCGCGGTCCGGTGAGTTCGGCGCAGGCGAGTTCCGGTCTGCCGTCTTCGGTGGCGAGCGCGGTTGCGACGGGATCGACGACGAGCGCGAATGGAAGTGGGAGCATGGGCGGGTCGGGGAGTGCCTCCGGGTTGACGGGCAGCTCGGGATCGGCGAGTGGCGTGGCGACGACTGGGAACGCGGCGCCTCTCTCCGGACCGGGATTGAACGCGCCGGCGACCGGCCTGGGCGCCACGCACGGTGCGGTCCGAATTCGCGATGTGGCGCAGGTGGTGGATGGCGTGGAGGACATCCACACCGGTGGCCTGTTTAACGGAAAGCCGGCGATTCTGGTGATTGTCTTCAAGAGTCCGAGTGCGAATGTGATCAGCACGGTGGACAACGTGCTGAAGATGTTGCCGACGTTGGAGGCGTCGATTCCGCCGACGATCAAGTTGGATGTGGCGCTGGACCGGACGACGACAATTCGGGCGAGCGTAAAGGACGTGACGCGGACTCTGGTGCTTTCGATCCTGCTCGTGATCCTGGTGGTGTTTCTGTTTTTGCGGGAGTTTCGGTCGACGCTGATCCCGAGCGTGTCGGTGCCGCTGAGTCTCCTGGGGACGTTTGGAGTGATGTATCTGCTTGGATATTCGCTCGACAACCTGAGCCTGATGGCGTTGACGATTTCAACCGGCTTTGTGGTGGACGATGCGATTGTCGTGATCGAGAACATCAGCCGGCATCTGGAGAACGGCAAGTCGCCGTACGATGCGGCGATGATCGGGTCGCGGGAGATTGGATTTACCGTGCTCTCGATGTCGACGTCGCTGGTGGCTGTGTTTATTCCGATCCTTCTGATGGGCGGGATTGTTGGGCGTCTGTTCCGGGAGTTTGCGGTGACACTGTCGGTGGCGATCGGGGTGTCGCTGGTGGTGAGTTTGACGACGACGCCGATGCTGAGCGCGAAGTTTCTCCAGGCGCACTCGGCTAACCGGCATGGGTGGTTCTATCGGCTGGGCGAGCGCGGTTTGGGCTGGTTGACGGCGGAGTATGAGCGAGGGCTGCGATGGGTTTTGCGGCACCAGGCGGTCATGCTTCTGGTGACGGTGCTGACGTTTTTTCTTACTGTGTATTTGTACATTCTGGTGCCGAAGGGTTTCTTTCCGCAGCAGGATACGGGGCGGCTGCAGGCGCAGATTCGCGGGCAGCAGGATGTGTCGTTCGACGCCTTGAAGGCGAAGATGGTGCAGCTGGCAGCGATTGTGAAGGCCGATCCGGGGGTGCAGAATGTGATGTCGTTTGTGGGTGGGGGTGGGCCGGGCGGGGGCGGTGGAAACTCCGGCAACATGTTTATTTTTTTGAAGCCGGATGCGGAGCGTCAGAAGACGGGGGACTCGTCGGAGGCGGTGATTGCGAGGCTGCGGCCGAAGACGGGCGGCATCCCCGGCGTGGTGCTGTACCTGCAGTCGCAGCAGGAGTTGCGGATCGGCGGGAGGGCCTCGCCGACGCAGTATCAGTACACGCTTTCGGCGGACAACCTGAACGACCTGAATGAGTGGTCGCCGAAGCTGATGGCGGCGATGATCAAGCTGCCGGAGCTGAAGGATGTGGCGACGGATCAGCAGAACCAGGGCCTGCTGGGGCAGTTGGTGATCGACCGCGACACGGCGAGTCGGCTGGGAGTTTCGCCACTGGCGATCGACAATACGCTTTCGGATGCGTTTGGGCAGAAGCAGGTTTCGACGACGTACGAGACCCTGAATCAGTACCACGTGGTGATGGAGGTGGGGCAGGAGTTCCAGCGCGATCCGGGTGCGTTGAACAATATTTACGTGAAGAGCACGGCCGGGGCGATGGTTCCGCTGAGCGCGATTACACGATACGAGACGCGGCGAACTCCGCTGTCGGTGAACCATCAGGCGCAGGCTCCGGCGACGACGCTGAGCTTCAACCTGAGCCCTGGCGCTTCGCTGAGCCAGGCGACGGCGGCGATCGAGCAGGCGCGGGTGGATATCGGGATGCCATCCACCATTCGCGGCGGGTTTGCGGGGACGGCGCAGGCGTTTCAGGCCTCCCTCGCGAGCGAGCCGATGCTGATTCTGCTGGCGTTGGTGACGGTGTATATCGTGCTCGGGATCTTGTATGAGAGCTTCATCCATCCGCTGACGATTCTTTCGACGTTGCCTTCGGCGGGCGTGGGTGCGCTCCTGTTCCTGCTCCTCTTCAAGGTGGAGCTGAGTGTGATTGCGATGATCGGCATCATCCTGCTGATCGGCATCGTGAAGAAGAATGCGATCATGATGATCGACTTCGCGCTGGTGGCGGAGCGCGAGGAGGGCAAGACGCCGGAGGAGGCGATCTACGAGGCCTGTCTTCTGCGGTTTCGGCCGATCATGATGACGACGATGGCGGCGCTGCTGGGTGGGCTGCCGCTGGCTCTCGGCACGGGGACTGGGAGCGAGTTGCGACGGCCGTTGGGGATCACGATCGTTGGCGGACTGATTGTTTCGCAGGCGCTGACCTTGTTTACGACGCCGGTGGTGTACCTGTTTTTTGACCGTCTGCGGATCCGGTTTGAGCGGGGGAAGGCGCGGCCCGGGACGATCGAGGGTGCTCCCGAGCCGGTGGCGGGTGACTGACCTCCACCCTTTCCCCTGGTTTTTGCCTAGGATCGGGTGACGGTGCTGGAGAGGCGGCGATGACGGCTGGAGAGCTGCGGCGGGAGCTGAGCGAGCGGAATCTAGCGTGGGCTCCGGGGCGCGCGCACGAGGTGACGTTTGGGCGGGTTCCGAGCGTTGTGTACGGGCAAGACGAACAAGGCTCGCATGGAAACTTTCTCGCGGCGGCTTACCGGAGGATCGGTCACAACCCGGCCTGGAGGGCGAGGCTTGAGAAGGCGTACACGAGCGAGCGATGGATTGCGCGGTCGGGGGATCGTGCGGGACGCGGCGAGCTCGAGTGCGGCAACAGCTCGGATGCGTTGCTGATGAATGTGTTTTGTTCTCCGGGGACGCTCGGCAGGGAGGGAGTTTGCCGGCTGCTTGGCGTGGGGCGTGGGTTGCGGCCGGAGTTTGGGGTGCGTGTTGGGGTGCCGCTACGGGCTGGGGTCCGGAAGCGGGCAGGCGAGGCGACCGACCGGACAGAGGTGGACATGCAGGTCGGGAACTGCCTCATCGAAGCCAAGCTGACGGAGACGGACTTTCAGACCGCACGGTCTGGGTTGGTGGAGCGGTATCGTGATCTCCATGAGGTGTTTGCGCACGAGGAGATGCCGCGGGTGGGCGAGCTCTATGGGTCGTATCAGCTGATTCGGGGGGTTTTGGCGTCGTTTGCGAGCGAGGGCAGGTTTGTGGTGCTCTCCGATGAGCGACGAGGCGATCTGATCGAGCAGTGGTTCGGTGTGTTGCGGGCGGTCAAGAGCGCGGAGCTGCGGAGCCGGCTCGGGCTGGTGACGTGGCAGGAGCTTGCCGGTGAGGTTGCGCCGGGGGTGCGACGGTTCTTGGCAGAGAAGTACGGTATAATGTCACGCTGATGCGCGCAGACTCCAGGTGCAGAGTTGCCGCGGAAGCTGCTCCGAACCCGCTCATGGGATCAGCGGGGTCGGAGCAGCTTCACTGACCAGTGTTCAGTCGTCAGTGTTCAGTGTTTAGTGACCAGTGTTCAGTCGGCAGTGTTCACACGAGGGCGGGTTCGCGCTGGACGTCGTCGAGGTGTTGGTGGGTGAATTGAGGGACCTCGGCGGCTTGGGCAGCGTGGCTTGAGGGGAAGTAGGCGTCGCGGATGTACTGGCCGAGCATGCGGTCCGTGTTGAAGAACGAACCGTTCAGGGCGATGCAGTGTTGCTGCATGCGCGCCCAGCGAAGCTTGTCGGCAAAGAGCGGGGCGATGGAGTGTTCGAGTTTGGTGTAGAGGCTTTCGGCTTCGGCGGCCTCGTCGTCCGCGTCGTCGATGGCCCAACCGGTGACGCCTTCGGCACAGCCTTCGATCCACCATCCGTCGAGGGTGGAGAGGGAGGGAACGCCGTTGAAGGCGGCCTTCATGCCGGAGGTTCCGGAGGCCTCGTACGGGCGAAGCGGAGTGTTGACCCAGACGTCGACGCCCTGGGTGAGTTGGGAGCCGAGGGTCCAGTCGTAGTTCTCGAGGTAGAGCACTTTGAGGGCGGGCGAGGTGATGCCGGCGGCGGCGGAGAAGACGTCGCGGATGAGGCCTTTGCCGGCCTTGTCGGCGGGGTGGGCTTTGCCGGCGTACAGGATCTGGAGGCCGCCGATCTTTTCGGCGATCGCGGAGAGGCGTTCAGGGTCGTGGAAGAGCAGGCTGGCGCGCTTGTAGGTGGCGACTCGGCGGGCGAAGCCGAGGGTGAGGATGCCGGGCTCGAAGCGCGCGCCGGAGCGGCGCTCGACTTCGGCGAGAAGAGCCTTCTTGCCGATGCGGTGGGTGCTTGCGATTTGCTCCGGGCTGATGCCGTAGACGGAGCGGAAGTACTGGTTGTCGGTGCGCCAGGCGGGGATTTCCAGGTCGAGCAGCTGCTCGAAGGGTTTGGACAGCCAGGTGGCGGCGTGCACGCCGTTGGTGATGGAGTGGATGGGGTAGTCGGGGAACATGTGCTGGGAGACCTTGCCGTGCTGCATGGCGACGCCGTTGGTGAAGCGGGCGAAGCGGAGGGCGAGGTAGGTCATGTTGAAGCAGCCGTTGTGGACGCCGCCGGCGCGCTCGATGACGGAGGCGCGGTCGTGGCCGAGGACCTGGTACATCTGGTCGACGCCGAAGCGGTCGTGGCCGGCGGGGACGGGGGTATGTGTGGTGAAGACGCAGACCTGGCGGACGGCGTCGATGTCGGCGGTGGTGGCGCTGGAGACGGGGCAGTTGCGGAGGCGGTCTTCGAGGAGGCCGATCGAGAGGAGGGCGGCGTGTCCCTCGTTCATGTGGTGGACCTCCGGACGGCAGCCGAGGGCGTGGAGCATGTGGATGCCGCCGAGGCCGAGGATGGTCTCCTGGCAGAGGCGGTAGAAGGTGTCGCCGCCGTAGAGGTGATCGGTGAGGCGGCGATCCCAGGGGTCGTTGCCTTCGACGTCGGTGTCGAGGAGGAAGACGGGGAGGATGTGGCCGGTGACGCCGATGACCTCGTAGCGCCAGGCGCGGACGAGGACGCGGCGGCCGTTCATGAAGAGTTCGATGGTCTGGTTGGCCAGAGGGAGGGTGGCTTCAGGGGACCAGGGAACGTCGGTTTCGGTCTGCTGTCCGAGCGGGTCGAGGTGCTGGCGGAAGTATCCGCGGCGGTGGACGAGGGAGACGGCGACCATGGGTGCGGACATGTCCGCACCGGAGCGGAGGGTGTCGCCGGCGAGGACGCCGAGGCCGCCCGAGTAGGTGGGCAGGCTGGGCGAAAGCGCGATCTCCATGGAGAAGTAGGCGATGGAGCGGTCCGAGAGATCGAAGGAGGAGGTTGAGACGGAGGGAAGGGTGGAGGGAATGAGGCTCATGCGGTTGGCGATCCTTTGGCCTGAGACGGGTTTGAGATGGTGCATGGAGCGACAGCTCCTGAATGTTGGTGGTCCTGGGTGTTGATGGTACGTTGCCGAAGATGTTCTGGACTGGGCTTTCGTGCGGTTCCGGCTGACGTCGGCACGTCTTTCCAATGTGAACAAGTTTACCAAAGCAAAGTTGCGTCGGAGCTAATTTTGTCCGTTACCAAAGAGGGATCGACGGGAACTTTCGGGGTAGAGGGCGGTGCGGCGGCGGGGTACCCCCGACCCCCACACCCTGGGTATAGGGTGCAGGATAACGTTGATTATAATCAACGAGATACGAGAGAATGGCCCTGATTTATGGGTACGTTCCGCCGAGAAGGTACGCGATCCGCCGTGTAGAAAGATCGCCAAGTGCTGTCAAGGTTTCTCCGGGCGTTTTGCGGGGGCTTTTGCGGAGGCTGCCGGCTTTGCGGCGACGGGTTTCGCCGGGGCTGCCGGTTTTGCAGGGGTCGATGCTCTGGCGGGCTTGCTTCCTGGAGCGTTGGGAGCGGGCTTTGAGGCGGCCTGGATCGCTTTGGCGTGGTCGTCCGCGACGGCTTTGGCGACGATTTCGGGGATTTGTTGGGCGACTGTGGGCTTCTTTGATTTGGCGGCGGCTTTTGCGGGGGAGGATTTTGCGCGGATGTGAGTGTCGGCGGGAGGAAGCGTCGGCTTGGGGGAGGATTTGGCGGACGGGCGTTTGCCGGACTGTTTGGAGGGAGCTTGGGGGGATCTGGGCGGTTTCGGATGGAGGGGGGTTCGGGCTGAGGACAGGGGTGCGGTAGGGGCGGGTGACGCCGGCTCGTCGGGGAAAGCGGGGGGGCGGGATTGGGTGTAGACGACGACGGAAGTTGGGGTTTGGGGGCTTGGGGCGGCGCGGGTTTGGGGGATGGGGCCGGCGAGGTAGGTGTCGAGGCGGAAGCCGGCGGCCTCCGCCTTGAGGACGGTGTGGCGGATGGTTTCTTCGATGGAGCCGAGCGCGGGTTTGGGCGCGGGTTTGGGGGCGGAGGTTTGTTGCAGAAGGGCGGGGAGCGAGGTCCACCAGAGGAGTTCGGTGAAGGCTTCCTGGTTGAACCAGGTTGCGTCGCCCGAGGTGTTGACGCCGCCGAGCCAGCGGAGGTCTGGGTCGGACCAGAGGCTGGGGTCGGAGATTGGGATCCGGTTGGGTGTGGGGTCGGGGAGCGCGAGGAGGAGGCGGGTGCGGGCGGCGGCTCTCCAGGTGTCTTCGCCTTCGAGGCCGAGGGAGAGGAAGATTTCGGCGAGGGCGGAGCGGAGGTGGAGCCGGTCGAAGAGTTCGGTGCGGGCGGAGGGGGTGTCGGCGAGGCCGGAGAGGACGCTCCAGGCGAGGGCGGGGGCCCAGGTGGAGTTGGGGCGCGGGCCGGGGGTTGTGGAGGGGAGGACGAGGCGGGCCTGGGGCGGCCACGGGGTGCCGAAGCGAGCTTCGAGGGCGGGAAGTTGGGTGAGGGATTGGAGGGCGGATTGGGCCTGGGCGGCGAAGTTTTGGGGAGTGAGTTCGGGAGGGCGGCTGGCGGGAAGGAGCCCGGTTTGCTCGATTGCGGCGAAGATCTCGGCGGCGTGGCGGGCGAAGCGGCTGAGGGCGGGGGAGTGGACGTTGGCAGCGGGATCGAAGCTGGCGGCGAGCTGGCTGTCAGAGGTGCGGGCGAACTCGGGATCGAGGATGGAGAGGGCGTCGGGGCCGGATGTTTCGAGCTGGAGGTTGGGGTCTGTGGGCTGGAGGTCGGCGGCGACGGATTGGAGTTCGGCGGCCACGGTTTGGGGGTTGGGGCCGGCGTCGAGCGCGGCGACGGTGCTGGGGGAGGTGGTGGCGATGGTGTTGAGGGCGGTGAGGAGTTCGGGGCTGAGGACGCGGCGGAGGGCTTCGTGGACCGGGCGGAAGCGGAGTTTGGCGAGGCTGTCGTCGAGGGAGTGAACGCCGGCTCCGTTGAGGGCGAGGGCGAGTTGGTCCCAGGGCTCGGTGGCGGAGGGGCGGAGTTCGCGCCAGTTGCCGAGGACGGCGTACTGGTAGGCGCGGAGGTCGATGGAGAAGCCGTTGTGGGCGAGGTCGGTGGAGGGACGGAGGTATTCGAGCGAGGTGGCGGAGTCGCGCCAGCCGAAGTAGAGGTCGGGGCTGACGGAGAGGCCGAGGGCTTCGGTGAGGGTGCGCTGGACGGGGGCGCCGGAGGCTTTGTCGAAGGACGAGACGGAGCGATGGATGGTTCCGCGGGTGTCCCCGAAGTGGTTGTGGAAGAGGACGAGGGCGCGGCCTTCGGGGTTTCCGTAGACGGAGCGGTTGGAGTAGGCGAAGACGTTTTCGTCGACGGTGCCGTCGTCGCGCCAGAGGTCGTAGAGGACGAAGTTGGTGGATTCGGCGAAGAGTTTGCGATTGCGGAGGAGGGGGGCGATCTCGCGGTTGTGGCGGGCGATGAGGTCTTCGTTCGGCCACTCCTCGAAGCGGGCCTTTTTGTACTCCATGCCGTATTTTTCGGTGAAGGCTTCGATCTGGCCGTGGCCGAACATGGGGAGGCCGGGGAGGGTGGCCATGAGGGTAGCGACGCCGAAGTATTTGTCGCCGGTGCCGAACTGGTCGATGGCGGTGCGCTCGTCGGGGTTGGACATGAAGTTGACGTAGCGCTTGAGGATGTCGGGGTCGAACTCGACGGTGTTTTTGATGACGGAGCGGTATTTGGCGTTCTCCTCGTCGCGCAACATGTTCATAAAGGCGGAGTTATAGACGCGGTGCATGCCGAGGGTGCGGACGAAGTAGCCTTCGAGGAGCCAGAAGGCTTCGGCGAGGAGGAGGGTTCCGGGGACCTCGGCGGCGACGCGATCGACGACTTCGCGCCAGAACTCGTGGGGCATGAGGTGGTCGAAGTCGGCCTCGGACATGGAGGATTCGGCGCGGGAGGGGATGGCTCCGCCGCCCGAGCCGAGGAGTGGGAACCAGAGGCGCTGCACGTGTTTTTTGGCGAGCGTCATGGCGGCGTCGAAGCGGATGATGGGGAACTGGCGGGCGACGGCGAGGATGGTCCGGATGACCTGTTCGCGGGCGGCGGCGGAGGAGTAGTCGAGCTGGGCGGTGTCGTTCCAGGGGAAGGAGGTGCCGTCGTTGCCGTGGTAGACGAAGCGGGTGTCGCCGGTGGCGGTGTCGCGACGGAGGAAGACGACGGCGGCGTCGGTTTGGGAGAAGTAGTGGTCTTCGATTTTGATTTCGACGCGGGGGTCGGGCGAGAGGTTGGGGCCGTTGAAGGTGTAGGCGGGGTAGGGGGAGTCGGGGCGGGAGAGGAACCACTCGGGGTGCTCGATGGACCATGTAGAGTCGATGCCCATGTGGTTGGGGACCATGTCGGAGGCGAGACGGATGCCGCGGGCGGCGGAGCGATCGCGGAGGGATTGGTAAGCGGGGTCGCCCCCGAGGTCTTGGGCGATGCGGTAGTCGCGGAGGGAGTAGGCGCTGGCGACGGCGTCGGTCTGGCCGCGGAGGTTTTTGATGGTTTTGGAGGCGACGGAGCGCTCCCAGATGCCGATGAGCCAGAGTCCGTTGAGGCCGCGGGAGCGGATGAGGTCGAGTTCTTCGTCCGGGATCTGGTCGAGGCGATGGATGTGGCGGGAGTATTTGCGGGAGAGCTGTTCGAGCCAGACGTAGGTGCTTTTGGCGAGGAGGACGACGGAGGGCATCCAGTCTTCGTCGGGGGAGAAGGCTTCGTATTCGAGGGGGGCGGTGGGGCTGGGGTAGGTGGGTGGGCCGTCGTAGAAGGGGCGGCCACCCGGGAGGTTGTAGCGTCCGGCGGCGGCCTGGGCGGCCTCGGCGGCGGCGCGCATGGCGGCCTGGCGGAGGTCTTCTTCGGTGGGCGGGTGGAAGATGCGCCAGATCGCGAGCTCTTCTTCGCTGAGGACGTCGGTGGCGAGGAGGAGGATGCGGCGGATCCGGTCGCCGAGGAGGGCGGGCCAGTGCTGCTGTATATAGGTGAGCTGGCCGGTGAGGGAGTTGGGTGCGGCGAGCATGGGAGCGCGGAGGGCGTCGAGGAGGGTTTGGCCGGTAGGGAGCGGGGGACGGGTGGCGAAGAACTCGGGGAGGGCGGTGAGGGCGGCGGTGTAGGCGGTCTGGCGCTGGAGGGGGGTGTCGTCGAAGAGCTCGCGGAAGGGGGCGAAGGCGGGGTTGGTGTTGGCGAGGTGGAGGAGGAGGAGTTCTTCGAGGGCGGCTTCGCGGTTGGGTGAGGGTTGGAGGGCTTCGGTCGTGGCGGTGGAGGCGGCGAGCCAATCGGCGGCGGTTTGTTGATTGCGGAAGACGGCGGTGTTTGGGAAGAGGTCGGTAAAGGTGAGAAGGAGGGCTTCGGTTGAGTTTTCTGGGGCTGCGGGGAGTTGGGTGGAGAGGAAGGTGAGGGCGTGGGCGAGGACGGCGGGGTCGAGCGAATGGCGGTAGTGGGCGATGAGGGCGTGGCTGAGTTCGTCGATGAGGCCCATCGCGAAGAGGGCGGCGGGGTTGATCTGGGTGCGGCTTTGGGGCTCGGGAAGGCTGGCGGCGGCGGCGCGAGGTTGATTGATGCGAGCGGCGAGGGCACGGGCCTGGGCGAGGTTCGCGAAGACGACGTTGCCGGTGAGGGAGAAGAGGGTGTCGTCGATCTGATGACGCGTTCGAACAGCGCGGGAGATGTGGAATTCCATGGGGTGCCTCTTGGTTGGGGTGGCTCAGGTTCAGGTCCGGAGGTTACCGGTGGAAAACTTTTCTTTGTCGACCCCTATTGTCTCAGGCTGAGATGCCGATATTAGGGGAGAGAGGACTCGAAGATGACGTAGCGGTGCTCGAGCTGCCACTGCTGGGCGGCGCGAGGACTCGCGCGAAGGAAAGCGAGGCAGGACGGCGGAGGATCGTCGGCGCCGGGGGTTGCGTGAGCGCAGGCCGGGACCGGATGCGTGAAGTTGTCGGGTTCTGGCCAGAGGCTGGGGCCGGGAAGGAAGCTGTGTTCAAGGGAGGTGCGGGCCAGGCGTTTGAGGTCGAGATAGGAGAGATGGAATTCGGTAGCGGCGCGGACGTACTCGTGCGTGAGGTCGATGCGGGAGACGCCTTCGTCGTCGGTTGAGAGGGCTACGGGGACGTGCGCGGCGCGGTAGGCCGGGAGGGAGTGGCGATTGAGAGAGACGCCGAGGATGATGTCGTTGGAGGTGAGGTTGATTTCGGTCATGATGTGGCGCTCGGCCATTTCTTTGAGGAGGGCGGCTGGGTTGTCCTCGTACATGATGTCGACCCCGTGGCCGATGCGTTCGGCGTGGCCGAGGCTGATGGCTTGGCGGATGTGGAAGCGGAGACCGGAGGGCGGGACAAGGCCGGGGGCGATTTCGCCGGCGTGGAGGGAGATATGGACCTGAGGGTAGACGGTATGGAGGTAGTCGAGCATGCGCATCTGGCGGGTGTACTCGCTCATGGCGAGGAAGTCGTCTTCGGGCTGGACGAAGTTGATGCCGACGACGTTGGGGTGGCCGGAGTTTGCCTCGGCGGCGGCGACTTCGAAGCCAAGGAGCGTCTGCGCAAAGACCTGCTCGGGTGGGTTGGAGCGGAGGATTTGGTAGAGGAAGCGGATTTCGACGGAGCAGGCCGGGGCGGCGCTGGGTTGGCCGCAGTGCTCGATCTCGTTGCGGACGCGGAGGGCTTCGGCGAGGTCGGTGCGGTCGGTTGCGACTTCTTCCTGGAGGCCGGCGGCCAGGAGTTTCTCGCGAAGGGCGGAGAGCTCGGCGGGAGTGGTGCCGGTGGTGTCGAGCGGCGTGGTCGTGGTTGGGGTGAAGGTGTGCGGGGTGGCGGGCCAGCCGATCTCCGCGCCGAGTTGAGCGGCGTGCGCGAAGGCCGGGGTTTCCATGATTTCGAGGTATTGCTCGTTCTGCGCAGCGGCTCGGCCGGCGACTTCGTCAAGCCACTCGCCGATGTGGGATTTCGCGAGGCTGCCGAAGCGGCCAAAGGTGGCAAAGAACTGGTCGTGGCCGCTCCATCCGGGCGAAGGGACGTAGGAGCGCACGGAGAAGGCGTCCACGAGGGCGTTGTAGAGCGGCTCCCCGGTGCGAGCGCCTTTGGCAGGGTGGAGGTCGAAGGGTGCGCTGGCAGCGACGTCTCCTTCGGCGCAGACGGGTTGCGGCGGGACGGAGCGGGTGGTGCCGATATTTTTGGTGAAGGAGAGGTCGGCCGGATGGATGCAGAGGAGGTCGGCGCGGCCATCGGCGATAAAGGTTTCGGCGTAGACGGCGCCGGAGAGGTGCATGTGGAGGTCGGCCCCTTTGGGCATCTGGACGAGAAAGGCACGGAGCTGCAGCGGATCGGAGGTCGCGGAGTCGAAGGCACGGGTGGCGCGCAGTTCGGCGGCAGCCGGGCGAGTTTCGGATGCGGCGGTATGTCGCGGGAACGGGCGTGGCTGAGAAAGGGCGGCGGTCGGCCCGGAGAGGGTTGTAGCCGTGACCGCGAGGAGAAGGGGGGAGAGTGATGCGCGGTATCGAAGCATTGGCGACTTCATCCTTGGTCGGAACGGAGACGGAGGTTGGTTTCAAGGATAACCGGCGGCTCAGAGGCAGATGGACAGAGACGACGATGTAAGAACGGAGGAGAACGTTTGATCTGAGGATGCGTGTGGTCAGTATGGACTTGGGCGGGCAATGGTCATGGACTTGGGCGGGCAATGGTCCGCCGGTCCGGTTGAGACGCGGCTGGTGAGCGAAGCTGTGTCCAAGCGCCAGGTTTTCGGGGCAGGAGGCGCCGTTTGAATGGCCGGATTATTCTTTTGAACGGCATGTCGGGTGCCGGGAAGGCGATGTCACGACAGGGAGGCATCTGATGGTCGAGGTCTGGAGTGTTCGTCGATGGTTGGCGATTTCGGGAGGGGAAGATGGCGGAGACGACGGTGGCGATGTTGGGTTTGGGGACGATGGGGCTGGGGATGGCGCAGAATTTGTTGAAGGCCGGGTTTTCGCTCGCGGTGTATAACCGGACGGCGGCGAAGGCCCAACCGCTGGCGGCCAAAGGTGCGCGGGTGGCGACCTCGGCGGCGGATGCGGTGAAGGGGGCGGAGGTGGTGGTCGCGATGGTGTCGGATGACGGGGCCTCGCGCGAGATGTGGATCGGGGCGCAAGGTGCCCTGGTTGCGGCGGAGCCGGGGGCGGTGCTGGTGGAGTCGAGTACGCTGAGTCCCGGGTGGGTGGAGGAGCTTGGGGCTGCGGCGAGGGCGCGTGGGTTGGAGCTGCTGGATGCTCCGGTGACGGGGAGCCGGCCGCAGGCGGAGGCGGGGCAGATCACGTTTCTGGTGGGCGGATCGGAGGAGGCGCTGCGGGTGGCGACGCCGGTGCTGGCGGCCATGGGAAAGGAGGTTGTGCATCTGGGGCCGTTGGGGAGCGGTGCAAGGATGAAGCTGGTGAACAACTTCCTGGCGGGGGTGCAGGTGGCGTCTCTGGCTGAGGCAATTGTGTGGCTGGAGCGGAGCGGCCTGGACCGGGATAAGGCGATTGAGATCCTGAAGAAGGGAGCTCCGGGAAGTCCGCTGTTCGGGACGATGTCGGCGCGAATGACGGAGCGGGAGTATGAGGTGAATTTTCTCCTGCGGCTGATGAGCAAGGACCTAGCCTATGCGGGCGCGGCTGCGAGAGAGGCGGGGGTGGATCTGACGATGGCGCGGGCTGCGGAGGAGATGTTTGAGCGGGCGGGTGCCGCGGGGTACGCGGAGATGGATATGTCGGCGGTGATTGAGCCTTTGCGAGGGGCGGGCGCGGGCCGGTAGGAGGTGTGCGTCTGTCGAGGATCCTCGGCTTGTGATTCAGGCTGGTGCCAGGCGTACGCTCACTCATGTCAGAACGGGTCCTTAGCTAAAGCTAAGGAGTTCGGAGGCTGGCGCTCCGTCATGCGAGCCTGTTGCCGGTGAAGGAGCAACCGTGACGGCCTTGTGCAATACGAAACGTATGCCGGAGTTGAAGGTTGGAGCTTTGGTTTTGTACACGCCTGTTTGCGACCCGAGACGGGCTGCCTTCCCGCCTGCGCCCACCATCGTGATTCCGAGAAGACGAATGACATGGCTGATCTCTAGTCGACCACCAGCAAAGTTTTAGACCGAGTTGGAACAAGCGATCAACGCATGTCGTAGCGCTATAAGGTGGCCGCTGCCAGCAACAGGGCTACTCAATGTGGCTCCAATGACGTGTGGTTCTCTAATTACCGGGTTGGCTGCGGGAATGATGAGTTGTGTTGCCCTAAGCACCATGCCTGTATGCCATGCTCAGACCCCGCTTGATCGAGCACCGGCCCTCACCGAAAAGCAATGTCAGGAAGATCTCGATGCGCTACAGAAAGACATGCGCATCCTCCACAAGGATCTCTTCCACGACATGACTGAAGCTGACTTGGATCGGGCCATCCATGCTCTTTCGGTTGATCTGCCAAGGCTGAATCACGATGAGATCGTCGTGCGCATGATGCAGATTACGGCGATGGTCAGAGATGGCCACAGCGGGCTGGATATTGCTATGCGCGATGGGGTCACGCATGTCGCCCTAAGAATCAGCCGTTACCAGGAGGGCATCTTCGTTCGTTCAGCGCCAGCCGCTTACGCCCACGCCGTGGGAGCCCGTATCGAGAGCATTGGCGGTGTGCCCTGGCAGGACGTTATTAAGAGGATCGATGCGATCGTCGCTTGCGACCCATCCAATGATGGTGAGCGCTGGGCGTGGCAACCGCAACTCCATCTAACAGATCCGATGGTCTTGCACGGGCTGGGTTTGGCAACGTCGAACAAGACGATCACCGATAGGCTGGAGAAAGACGATCGTCACTTCGACCTTTCGCTGTCCCCGACGCTCAATGGTTTCCCTATTTCCGCTTCGGAGCTCCTGATGCGTGGGTAGACGCAATGGGAGTCAGTGGTCCGCAGCCCATTTCGCATCCCTGGTCCAAGGTTCTTGAACTCGTCTACGTTCCGGATGCGAAGGCGGAGTACCTGCAGTTCAATTGGATCGGACCTCCGGATGGCGGGACCATGACAGCGTTCGCCAACCGCCTTACCGAATTTGAGAACAGCCATCCGGAGGCGCAGCGCCTGGTGATCGACCTTCGTCACAACCCGGGCGGAGACAATACTGTGCTGCGACCGCTGCTCATCAGCCTCATACGGTCACGCTTCAATCAGCGCGGGAACTCACCTGCGCCTGAAAGCTTCAGGAATGTGTTGCAAACATCTGCCGCAAAGGGCACCGAAGAAGCATGGACAGCGTATCAAACGTACCTATCCAATCCGATGCATCGCTACAACAAGGATCAGGAGAGAACTGTGAACGCCTTGGGATATAACGATCTTGAGCAAGGAGACACTGCCGCGGCTCTCGTGCTGTTCCGGCTCAACACACGCGCCCAGCCTGACTCAGCAAACGCGTGGGACAGCCTTGGGGAATGCTTTGAAGCTATGAAAGATGCAAAGGATGCTGTGGTGGCCTACCAGCGTTCGCTTCAACTTGATCCATCGAACGAACATGCAAGAGAAGCTCTCGCCAGAAAGTCTCAAGGAGCGGGAACTCAGCAATAGAGAAAGAACCTTTTGTAGACGAATTTGCTCGATCAGTACCGAAAAGCGCGCTTGGCGGAAGTTGGGCCCGCTTAGTCCCGGCGCCCTAACGTACATCTTTGACGTTGGTGTGGTGTCCCTTGTAACGTCCATCTCTCTGATCAGGGTTGAGGTGCGATGGTGGAGTCGAAGTCGGCCCAGTAGCTGGTGCGGGCTTTGACGCTTAGGTCTGGGTGGGCTTTCAGGGTGAGTTTGAGGGTGTGGAGGCCGGGGTGCGGGGATTGCGGCTGGAAGCTGAGGACGTACTGATTGGGGATGTGGTTGGAGATGGCGGTGAGGGCGCGTTCGAGCGAGCGGGTGTCTTTGAAGGCGAAGAACTCGCCACCGGTGAGATCGGCGACGGTTTTGGGTGCGTTCCGGCGGAGGCTGTCGGTGGCGAGGATGGCGGCCATCTTGGCGAGCGCGAGTGGAGGTGCGAGTTGGGTGAGGCAGTCGTAGAGCTGGACGGCTTTGTTCTGGGTGGCGTCGGGGTCTGGATCGGGATCCTTGCCCATGCAGCCGGAGGGTGGGTTGGGATAGGGGTTGGTGTGGCCGATGCGGGGGAGTTGGCGGTCGCCGTAGTGGGCGGCCTCGGATTTACCGGTCGAGAAGGCGAGGCTGTAGATGGCGGTGTTGGTGTCGGAGACACCGCGGAGGGCGTCTTCGAGCGGGATGGTGCTGCCACGGTCGACGGTTTCGCTGAGAAGGAGGATGGCGCGGCGGTACGCGGGCGGCTGCCGGCGGAGAAGATTGACGGAGAAGCTGAGGCCGTCGAGGATGGCGGCGCCGTTGTCGTCGGGTGTGAGTTGGGCGAGGGTGTCGGTGATGGTGTTGAGGTCGGGCGTGAAGTTCTGGAGGAGGTTGGGTCTGGAACTGAACTCGACGACGGCGACCTGGTGCGGCGCGCCGCCGACGATGGCTTCGACCAGGAGGCCGAGGTTTTTGTAGGAGTCGAGGCGGCGGGCTGCGGCGCCGCCGGTTTGGACGGCGACGACGAGCGCGAGTGGGCGGACGCGGGGGTCGTCGTCGAGGCTGATCTTCTGCTCGACGCCGTCGTCGGTGAGGGTGAAATCGTCCGCGGTGAGGGCGTGGACGGGCTGGCTGGCTTTGGTTTCGACGAAGGTCGGGACGAGGACGAGGGTGGAGCGCGTGGTGATGGTAGGGGCGGAGGAGGTTGTGGCTTGCGCCCAGGCCGGGCGATCGCGAGCGAGCAAGAGAGCACAGACGAAGGTTGTTGCAGGGGCGTATCGGAGCACGCGAGAGAGGGTGGCGAGGAGGCTGCGATGTTTGATGTGCATGTCTGGGCGAGATGGGGCGGGCAGCTCGGGGGATGTCGTTGATGAGGCGACGTTTGGGGAGTTCACGGCTCTTGCTTGATCGGAAACTTACTCTGTACAGCCTTTAGTCTAGGGCAAGGGATGGAATCGCAACTCGGGAAGCGGAATCCTTGCGGAGCGATTTCACTCCTGCGATGGCACCTGCTCTCAGCTCAGGATGGTCCTGGTATTTTCAGACCGGATCTTCGCTTTCGAGTTGGGACCGGTGGCTCCCTCTACACCGACAGGTAATTTGCTTTAGGAGTTACTGCCCTTATGACATCGAAGTGTGAATACTCTCGTTATGACATGGAAGTGTGAATACGGGATAGATGCTCCAGATGTAGTTCGCAAACTACTTATTGCAGCAGCTTGCAGCGTTGTCGTTGGCCTTTGCGCTTTATCCCCTTGCAGCCTGGTTCTATCCAGGTGGATCTCCGAGGTATCGCGCTCTTAGTATTATTTAGGGATCGTAAGCTTCCGAACTTGCTTACAACCTACCCTCCCCTTCGCATTGTGGTTGCCAAGAAGGTGAGTTGATGTGTGAGCGCAATCGAGCCTTCCGGGGGCGGACTTGTTGTAACACGTATCTACTTAAAGCGTAGGTCCGCAGACTTAGGGAATGTCTGCACAACGTCTCTGTCTTATCACATGGGGACGCTCGCCCCGCCCCGCCACGCTGACCGATCTAAGAGCTGGTTGGAAATTCAGTCGGCTTTCATGTCAGTTGCCTCCAGGTACTTGGTGTGAGGTCAGAAAGTTGGAAGTATGAGGTGCATTACGATGGCGGCGCCGATCGAAAGCACGAGGGCGACAGGCATGGCGATGGCGCCGATTTTGAGGAAGTCCCAAAAGCCGACATCGAGCTTTTCTTTGCGAAGGGCGAGGAGCCAGAGGATGGTGGCGAGCGAGCCGGTGATGGACAGGTTGGGGCCGAGATCGACGCCGATCAGGACGGCATCGGCAAGGAGTCCCCTGGCGTGAGCGGCCTGCAGGGTCGCACCGGCGATGAGGCCGAGCGGCAGATTGTTGACCAGGTTGTTCGCGATCGCGACGGCGAAGCCGGTCACCAGGGCCCCTGCAGCCGAGGGCAGATGCTGTGCCCGGGCGAGCCATCTGCTGGTCAGCTTGAGGGCGCCGAGGCTTTCGACGGCATCGACCATGATGAACAGGCCGGCGACGAGCGCGAGGGTTCCCCAGCTGATCTCTCGCGCCAGCTTGAGCGGGTTGGATCGCGATGTGATCGACACGACGGCTGTGATGGCAAGCGCCGCGAGACACGTGGGCAGGCCGAGATCTTTCTTGAGCGTGGAGGCCACGAGCAGGACCACGATCATCGCGGCGAGACCGGCCAGTACCAGCTTGCCTTCGGCGTTGAGCGGCGTCGCTTCGGCTTCCGCCCGGAGTTCGGAACGAAGATCTTTGCGAAACACAAAGCGCATTACGGCGTAGGTGGCCGTGATGGAGAGAACAGACGGGACGCCGAAGAACAGCAGCCACTGGCCCAGTGGAGGCATGCCGCCACCGTGAAACACCACCAGGTTGGCGGGGTTTGAGATGGGCAGGACGAAGGAGGCGGCGTTGGCGATGAGGGCGCAGGCGAAGAGGTACGGAAGCGGCTGCACCCTGGACTTACGGACGGCGGACAGGATGGCTGGCGTGAGCACGACGGCTGTTGCGTCGTTGGACATAAAGATGGTGACCAGCGTGCCGATGCCGTAGACGAGCGTGAAGAGGCGGGTGCAGGAGCCGTTGGCGCGGCGGATGGCGGCGGAGGAGATCCAGTCGAAGACGCCATGCTCTCGCGCGAGTTCGGAGAGCAGCATCATGCCGATGAGGAAGAGGTAGACATCGGAGCCCTCGGCGACGGCTTTTTCGGCGAGCTTGAGAGGCACGAGGCGGAGGAGGAGCAGAAGAAGAGCGCCGCCGCCGATCCAGTAGACCTCCGTGATACCGCGCGGCCGGATCAGCATGAGAAGGATGCTGACGCCGACGATGGAGAGCAGAAGGATGTGGGCGATTGCGGGAGAGAGCATCTACCATTTTCGCCCGTTGTTTGTTCGGCCTCAGTTTGGGTGGCGAACGAGCCATGCGTTTACGGCACGGCAGAAGCCATGATTTCAACCGGCCTGCATGATTTCAATCGGCCGGATGGGTGGGGTAAGTTGTTGAAAAGAGTGATGGCCAGAGACGGGATCGAACCGCCGACGCCGGCCTTTTCAGGGCCGCGCTCTACCACTGAGCTATCTGGCCTTGGCAATGCTGCTACTTTTTCGATCGCGGGGCCGCCAAGATTACCCGCTCGCGCCGTTTCTCCAACTGCGCCCAGGCATCGACCTGACTCGGAACAGGTGTGTGTCTCAGGCGCTGGCTCAACTATAACAACCCCGATGCGATCCTGCCACCCTGGTTGTGCCGTGGCGGGCCGGTCGGCTTTTACGAATAGTTTTCGAAGGACGCCGGGCGGGTCTACAATTCGCGTGTCCTCACACTCTTTGCTTTACGAAGTTTACTGGAGTTTCACGTGCGCAAATCGATCCTCTCTTTCGCCGTTCTTTCCGCCTTCGCGGCGCCGCTCGCCCTCCGCGCCGAGCAGCCGCCCATCATCGACCGCAAGCTGTTCTTTGGCGAGGTCGAGATTTCCGGCGGCCAGATCTCCCCCGATGGCAGGTACTTCTCCTTCCTCAAGCCCTACAAAGGCACACGCAACATCTGGGTGAAAAAGTCGGACGAACCCTTCTCTGCCGCGCGCCCTGTGAGCGCCGAGACTTCACGCCCGGTGCGCGGATACTTCTGGAGCCGCGATTCGAAGTACCTGCTGTACGCCCAGGACGCTGCCGGCGACGAGAACTTCAACGTCTACGCCATCGACCCAAGCCTGCCCGCCGTCGCCGGCACCGGCGTCCCGCCCACCCGCGCCCTCACCGACCTGAAGGGCGTCCGAACGCTGATCTACGCCGTCCCCCGCGCCAAGCCCGACATTCTCTACATCGGCCTCAACGACCGCGACAAACGCTGGCACGATCTCTATGAACTCCACCTCTCGACCGGCGAAAAGAAGCTGGTTAAACAGAACACCGCGCAGATCGCCGGGTGGGACTTCGACAACGACGGCAACCTCCAGCTGGCCTCGCGCACCAACCAGGCCGGCGACACCGAGATCCTCCGCGTTTCGCCGGAGGGCTTCAAGCAGATCTACACCTGCACCGTCCTCGAAGGCTGCTTCGTCACCGGCTTCGACACCTCCGACAAGCACGCGTACCTCGTGACCAACAAGGGCGACCTGAACCTCACCGAACTCGACAGCCTGGACCCCAGCACCGGCGCAGCGACCAGAATCGAAAGCGACCCGGACAAGCGCGTCGACATCGAGGGTGTTGAAACCTCGGACATCGACCACCGCATCCTCTTCACCCAATATGAGGACGATCGCTCGCGCCTCTACTTCAAGGACAAAACCTTCGCCGACCAGTACCGCTTTCTCCAGTCCAAACTGCCCGGTAAGGAGATCCACTTCGGGGCCCGTTCCGCCGATGAAAACATCTGGATCGTGAACGCGTCCAGCAGCACGGAGCCGGGCGAGACCTATCTGTGGAATCGCTCGGCCGGCACGCTCGCTCTGCAGTTCCGGATCCGCGAAGAGCTTCCCCGAGCCTCGCTCGCCGAGCGAGTGCCGTACCACTACAAATCCTCCGACGGCCTCGACATTCCTGCCTACCTGACGCTGCCCAAAGGCTTGCCCGCCAAGAACCTGCCGCTTATCGTCTTTCCGCACGGCGGCCCGTGGGGTCGCGACTCGTTCGGCTACGACACCTTTGCGCAGTATCTCGCGAATCGCGGATACGCCGTTCTCCAGCCCAACTTTCGCGCCTCCACCGGGTACGGCAAGCAGTTCCTCAACGCGGGCAACGGCGAGTGGGGACGCAAGATGCAGGACGACATCACATGGGGCGTGAAGGCGCTGATCGCCGACGGCACGGCCGACCCCAAACGCGTCGGTATCTCCGGGGGATCGTACGGCGGCTACGCCACGCTCGCGGGCGTCGCCTTTACGCCCCATGTCTACGCGGCGGCTGTCGCCATCGTGGCGCCTTCGAATCTCATCACGCTGCTCGACGCCATCCCGCCCTACTGGGAGGCCGGCCGCAAACAGATGTACACTCGCATGGCCGACCCCACCACACCGGCCGGAAAGGCGCTCCTGATCGCCGAATCTCCCCTGACCAGCGCGAAACTCATCGTTACGCCGCTCATGGTCGTCCAGGGTAAAAACGACCCGCGGGTCAACATCCGGGAGAGCAACCAGATCGTCGCGGCTGTCCGCGACAACGGCAAGCCGATCGAGTACCTGGTTGCCCCCGACGAAGGCCACGGCTTCGCCCGACCGATCAATAATCTGGCCATGGTGACGGCCATGGAAGAGTTCTTTGCCCGGTACCTGAACGGCCGGTACCAGCACGACGTCCCCCCGGACATCGCTGCCAAGCTCAAGGAAATTACCGTAGACCCGAAATCCGTAAGTGGAACGGTGGCTCTGAACGGAGCGCTGGCGGCCCCGGCGAAGTAGCTTCAAATGCGCCCGGGCCCAGGCCTCCCCTCCGCAATCGCCGACGCCATCTCCGATGACCGCATCGCTGGGTTAAATCGAGGATTTTGCAGGTGTTGGGGGAGGAGACAGACGTGTTTGACTGGAGCCGTCTTCCTTGAGAGAAGACGGATCCAGGATCGGTGGGCGCCTGTACACCGACGGATGATTTTGGGTCGAGAGCAAATTACCGACTTGAGGTGAGGGTGCTCGAGGCCGCAACCGAGATCGATGTTAGACCCGTGGCTCGCTTTGGCCGAATCGCCCAGGCTGGGTATTCCAGTTCGGGCATTGGCTTTGCCACAAACACCTTGCGTGTCTGAGCTGCCGTCCATCGCGCCAGGCTCTTCGCCTTTTTTCGCCGCGCGCTGTCGGTTGAGATCCCGGTTCCCGCATACATCTGTCTGTACAGCTTGGACAGCAGCACAAAGGCCAACCGGGCGCGCAGCGTCGGCGTGCATGCCGAGCGCTTCCAGATGTCGCGAATGTCGTAGAAGCGATCCCAAACCTTTTGCGTTCGTTCGCGGATCTCGTCCGAGCTCATGGATGGATGAGGCGTAAACATTTTGGGCCGGATGGCGGTGGGGATAAGCCAGTACCTGGTGATCGGCGTGCCATCCACCATCTCCGGGTTGAGTGCCTGCTCCTTCTCCCATCGCGCGAAGTCCACGGTACCGGGAAACGGGGTCATCATCACGAATTGCGCAAAGGTGACCCTCGCCTTCAAGGCAAGCTCGACCGTGGCGTCGAAGGTGCTGGGCTTGTCGGTCGGCAGGCCGAAGATAAACGATCCCAGAACATGCAGACCATGCTCCCGGAATCGCTCCAACTGCTCGATCAGCCGGTCGCCGGAGTAGTTGAAGTCTTTGTACACCGCCTTCAATCCCTCGGGGGTCACGGCCTCCACGCCGACCAGAGCACCTTTGATATTGGCTCGCCGCATCGCGTCCAGGTATTCGCCGTCTTCGGCCGATTCCATGGTGATCTGCGTGAAGAAGACCATGTCTTTCGGCAGCTTGGCGAGCTCCTCCATCAGGGAGAATCGCTCGGTGCGCGTCGCTTCGAGGGATGCGAGCCGTTCCCAGTTTTTCTGCTCGCGAGCGAGCCGAAGATCGGTCAACGTTACCGGGTAGAAGTTGTCATCCGCGAGGGCGATGAAGCGAAATCCGCGCCGCCTCAGGTCGATGATCTCGTTGATGACCGACTCGAATTTCCTTTGGCGCGGCTTTTGTCCGTCGGTGCGCCAGACCGAGCAGAAGGAGCAGTGTTTGGGGCATCCGCGGATGGTCTGCACCGACGCCCACATATACTTGTCCGTCTTCATCAGGTCCCAGCGAGCCGCCAGAAACTCGTCGCCCTCGATCTTGCCGCCATCGTAGATCCGCTCGGGACAGCCCGCCTGGATATCGAGCAGAACGCGGCCCCAGGCCACATCTCCGTCGCCTTTCACGACTACATCGGCCTGTCCCCGCTCAAACGGCTCTTCGGGAAACAGTGTTGCGTGGATGCCTCCATAGACGACTGTCGCCCCACGCTGTTTTGCTATGGCTCCGACCGCGTATCCGCGCAGGGCGTTGCCGGTGTGGACGCTGATGCCTACAACGTCGCCGGCGTGGATCGTCTCAGGATCCAGCTGCTCCAGCGACTCATCGACGAGGATTGGATCCCCCATCGAACGAGGCGTTGCCGCCGCCAGGACAAACAACCAACGCGGCGTAATGACCGCGGTACCAAAAGAATTGTCGCTTGGATTGACCAGGTGAACTGCCATGCCGTTAGCTTTTCGTCTCCATGTATTTCTTAGGTGAGGTTTGCCGAACCATGCTGGAAGCTAGAACCGTATTGCGTCTGCGAAGTTGCGGTCTTCGGCGAAATGCTGTGCCACCACTTCGGCCAGAAGACGCAAGAGGTTTGCCGGCCCCATCGCCGTATCGATTGCAAAGTCGAAGATCGACGCGTCGTCACTTTCTGCCGGCTTAAGCGAGATAAGTTTGATTTGCGGCTGCTCTCTGCGCATCTGTTTTGCCAAAACCTCAACTTGGCGGTCGGGCACGGAGCGTCATATGAGAACAAGATCGAAGCTGGCCCCGGATAGAAGGCAGAGAGCTTCCCGGCCCTGACAAGATTCTACCTTATACCCGGCTCGGTGGAGGACCATGCTTCTGGTACTCAAGAGGCACGCATCGTCTCCGATCGACAAAATTCGTGTGTTCTGTTGATCGCTATCTCCGGCGGACGGTTTATCGAGACGCGCAGCCAGTAGCTGGTTGGACCAACCCATCGCACGCTCTGCTTTCTACAACGTGTACCGTTGCGAATCCGTCGGAGTGAGACCGTTGACTTCGGTTCCGGGCTACCCGATCCGGGCTCCCGATCGGGGTGAGATCACCTGGATGTTCGGAGGTGAGGATGGCGGCATCGGAGCTTGGGCGGCATCCGGTCTCGTCTCTGAATACAGACGTCTGGCTGCTTCCGCCGAGCTGCTGTTTCGCGGTTGACACCTTTATACAATCTAGCGCCGCGGGTGCCTCTCTCTGAACTGGGAATATCTCTAGGGGGGCCTCACACCTATCGAGCTTGGGGCGTTTGTCAGCGACCGATGGCGGCGAGTTGGTCAGGGAAAAAGGGTATCCTTTGGAGCATGTGGAGCATGCGGAAACGGGTTCTCCTTGCCGATGACCACGAGATGATCATGGCCGGTGTGACCAATCTGCTTGCCGCCGACTTCGACATTGTCGGTCAGGTGACGAGCGGACGGGCGCTTGTGGCGGAAGCGAAGAGACTCCATCCCGACGCCATCGTCCTGGACATCGCAATGCCTGAACTGAACGGCATCGAGGCCGCTCGGCAGATTGCGCTTGAAGTCCCGAAGGCTAAGCTCATCTTCCTGACGCAACAACTGTCCGGCAACTATCTTCAGGCGGCTTTTGAAGCCGGTGCGAAAGGGTATGTCGCCAAGCAGTCTGCATCGACGGAGCTGCTCGATGCGCTTAGCATGGCATTTCGCGGTTGTTATTACGTAACACCTCTGGCATTTGCAAACAGTGCGGACCTGCTGCTGCATCGCGATCCGAAAAAAAGTCCGGGATCTCTCTTTGGAGGAAAGCTGACCCCAAGGCAGCGTGAAGTGCTGCAGCTGGTTGCGGAAGGCAAGTCGGCAAAAGAGATCGCTTCCGCGTTGGACATTTCCGTGAAGACGGTGGACTTTCACAAGGGTGCGATCATGGATGCACTTGGGCTCCGAAGCACGGCCGCACTGACGAAGTATGCCCTGTCCGAAGGGATTATCAGCGGCGGCGAGGAAGTCTGATACGGTCAGATCGCCTGAGGCACTAACGTCCATGGAACCCAAACACACACGGTGGTTCCTTCTCCGGGGGAGGCGTCGACCTTTGCGGAGCCGCCGACCGAGCGCGCTCGTTCATACATACTGATGAGGCCCAGACCGCCCTTTCCTCGCGTCCCGCTTGCGTCGAAGCCGCGACCGGTATCTTCGATCCGAAGGATCAGGATATCGGGCTTCCGCAGAAGTTGAATGGTCACCAGAGCATCTTTCCCGGCGTGCTTGACGACGTTCCAGAGCGCCTCCTGAGCGATTCTGTAGAGAGCCGTTGCAACCGCGATCGGCACGGGAACTTCGAAGTCCGGTGCGATCCAACGGATGGGAATGGAGTGAGTTCCTTCGAAGTCTTCTACAAGACCGCGCAAACTGATGCTGAGGCCGAGATCTTCGAGAGAGGGCGGGTGCAGATGGTGGGACAGGGCGCGAACTTCGGTGGCGAGGTCACCGAGTTGGGCTTGAATCCTGGCGGCCAAAGCGTGGCCGGAGGTATCTGAGATCTGCTTTTGCAGTTGAAAGACCTGCATCCCGAGGGATGCAAGTTGCTGCGCGAAGCCGTCGTGAAGTTCCCGTGCGATGCGGCGCCGCTCGTCCTCCTGAGCCTGAAGAAGTTGAAGCGCCATGGACCGGAGCTCTTCGTGGGTTCGATCGAGTTCCTTATCTTTTTGGAGGAGGGTACTGCTCATCAACTGCACGGAGGCGGTCACGGTTTCCACGACTTCGTGCTGCTGGAGGGCCGAGACGAGCAAGGCTTCATTCATCAACGCCGCGCGACGATGCAGCTCGGACGTCCTGGTGATCTGCACCATCGTCCTACCGGGAAGCGCGCCTGGGAACACGGGCCAGGCGGCGTAAGACCAGGCTTCGGAGTCGCGGTCCTCGGTGTGCTGTTCCGGATGCCCGGAAGCGCTCACCCTTTTCAACAGGTCGATGCAGTCGGGACACTTCGGCAGACTTGCAGAAAGAGGCCCACCGATCATGGAGCTCTCAGGCTCACCCGTGAGATCGCAGAATGCCGGATTGGCATACAAGAGCGTTTGATCCAGATCTTCGAAGACCGCTGTCGCGAACGGCGAGAGATGCGCCAGGGCGTGACAGAGAACGGAAAGGTCTGCAGGCGATCCGATGGTTGTCGACATACTTTCTCTCAAACCGTCTCGGGCTCCTCACCTGTGCCAAGAGGTCTGATCTTTTGCGGGATGCCGGTGATCAACCCTCGATAGTTCTTCAAAGTCGTCCCAAGCAATTCAAACCCATGGGAAGTGATCTCATACTCCCGAATCTCCTTGCTGTGCTGTCCACCGCGCATTTTCACGACGACCATAACTTTGCGGAGTTCGCCATCGATCTCCACGTAACGAAGCCGGATAAGGTCATCGGTGAGAAAGGAGATGGCAAAGCTGCTGAACGGAAAGGACGTGAACGATTCTTCGACCTCTACCGTGCTCAGCACCGTGACGCCGACGCCTGTGAGCGCCGCGATCATGCGGTAAAGCGATTCGCGGTATTCCGTCCGAAATGCGGGTGCGAGCGCCAGTTCAAAGCCAGCGAGGGAGTCGATGACCAGGCGCTTGGCGCCGATTTTGTCGACCGCGTCCAGAATCTCCTGCATGGCCTCATCCACGGAGAGATCGAGCGGCCTGAGGTATAGAACGCTGAGCATGTGGTCCTGTCGACCTTGCTCAAGGTTCATGCCCAGGCGGGCGGCCCGGCTCAGGTACTCGTTGGGGCGCTCTTCGAAGACCGCGACCAGGCCCGGTTCGCCTACTTCGAGGCCGGCGGCGAGGAACTGTGTCGCCAGCGCCGACTTTCCCGTACCGGAGGAACCTGCAATGACGACGCTGTCGCCTTCCGGAATTCCTCCGCCCAGCATGTTGTCCAGTTCAGGAACACCTGTGGAGAGTCGATGTTGTCCAGGCTGCCTCTGCTTGCGTGCAGTCAGGCCCATGGTTCGAGGAAACGCCTGCACACCTCGGTCGCTGATCCGCATGGTATGAAGTCCGGGTATGGAAGCCTGGCCACGCAACTTCAGTACTTGCAATTTGCGAACCACGGAGTTGCGTTCCGTCACCTGGGAGAGCCAGATAATGGAATCTGCGACGGTGAAGACGGGATTATCCCGGAACTCCATATCCGTATACTCTCCCAGAAGGAAGCTCGTGGTCTCCCAGCTGGTGAGGTGCAAGGCGAGTCGCTGCACAAACGACTGCAGCTCTGCATAGCCGGAATCCCCTTGCGGGCTTGTCCGGGTGATGCTCCGAAACGAATCGACGATGACGATACCCGGATTGATTGCTTCGACTTCCTTGACGATGGCGGCAAGAACGCCCTCCAGCCCATGCTCCACGAGCACGTCGCCGAGATTGATGAAGTGAACGCAGGTTTCGACCTTTGCGAGGTCGAAAAACTCGTACTGCTGTTGGTAGCGCAACATCTTGATAGCCGGCTCACCGAGCACGGTGAAGTACACTGCCGGGCACTCCGCGGTGGCATTGGCAAAGAGAAACTGATGCGCCAGGGTAGTTTTGCCACCTCCGGGAGCACCGGCGATCATGTTGAAGGAGAGCTCCGGGAGTCCGCCGCCCAGAATCTCGTCCAGGCCCGGAACACCGGTCGGCAGTTTACGAATCTGTACTTTGTCGGACTGTTTCATGCGACGGGATCCTTTGCAGAGTCGATATTTGCACAGTCGATATCTGTGAAGGCCGCATCTGGCCAGACATCGTGGATCAGACGAAGCAGAAGGGCCTCGCCGAGGAATGTAATCAGAAGCTCCACCATGTGGGACATAAGGACGATCTCTGCCTCCACCAGATCCTGTTCGGTGAGCGGGGGGTCGATGTCCGAGAGACCTTCAAAACAACCATCCCGCTTGAGCCGCAGAGGCTCCAGGCGAGGAAGTTCTTTTTTGCCAAGTTTTAGAACATGGGAGAGGAGAGCCTCAAATCCCGCCTTGCCGGCGAGCGCCGTAAAGACGCCCCTCAGCTTTTCGCAGATGTGAAAGGCGCGCGCCTCATAGATCGGCTCGTGTCTCCCTCCCGCGGTTTCGAGCGCGTGAAGGCCTTCAGCGAACTGTCGAACTCTCCCTGAAGTCGGTATGACGCGCTCCTTCTGCTCCTTCTGTCCTCATCATGGTGGGGGTTTGGACGAGGGATGTCAAAGCGCGAACGCGAAAAGGCCTCCTCCCGGGCTTTGCCGGTGAGGAGGCTTTTGTCTAAAAAGACAGAAGGTGTCTGGCAATGTTTGCCATAGAAACGAATGGATTGTCGTCTTAGTTCGAGGCCATCTCCCGCATCACGGCGTCGGCTTGCGGACCCTTCTCTCCCTGGATAACGTCAAAAGCGACGTGTTCTCCCTCCTTGAGGCTCTTGTAGCCTTCCTTCTGGATGGAGGTGAAGTGCACAAAGACGTCCGGACCATCGGGCCGTCCAAGGAAGCCGTAACCCTTTGCATTGTTGAACCACTTTACTTCGCCGCGAAATTGAGGCATATCGTTCTCCGTGCAAGTTGGGATTGGAAAGCTTGCACTAGAGTCCCTCGTCCGAACACCTCCGGGAAACTGGGGAGATTTCTAGGGGCGACAGGAAACCGAAGGAAATGGTGGACTCGCGGTCCTCTGCTCTACCAGGTAATTTCGAAGAGTGAGACGGATTGGCGAGGCATGTCGGTGGTGAGCTTGATCTCCCCGCCGACCACATCCTTCCACACCGGCGAGGTGAGTAGCTGCAGGCCGGCCTCGGTTTGCAACTGCGCATACAGCGCGGAGGTTGGGTGCTGGGGCGAACCCATGGACTTCCACGCGGTGTAGGCGTTGCTGTGGGTATCGTCGATGCGGAAGTGCGTGACCAGGACTCGGTGTGCCTGTGCGGGAAGACCGCTTACGGTGACGGAGGTAGGTGTCGAGGCCGCGGGTGCATCGACGTCGTGGTAGTTCCAGAGCATGACGGCGGCCGAGCGGTCGGATCGGGTTGCAAGTGCGTCTACGTCCGGGCTGCTCCGAACACCGGTCGCGACCAGGGTTGCGAGCGGCACACCTCCGTCGCTGGTGATGGCCACGCGGCTGCCCTTCATCAGCGCGGCCATGCGAAAGAAGTTGAGTATGGGTTTATCGATGCCGTTGGTCGAAAGGGAGCGGAAGCCTTCGAAGTAGTCCTTGTCTTCGAACTCAAAGGACCAGCTCAGCATGGAGAGCAGGTTGACCTGGTGGCGGTCCTGGAGCTCGAAGAGGCCCTTGTATGCGGCCGCCGTGTACGCGGGGTAGAGGGTGCCGTTGCGGTAGTTGTTGGCGGGGTTGACCTTGCTGGAGCAGGCGGCGCAGCCCTCGGGATCGGCCTCGCTGAGGATGATCGGAAGATGTTTGAAGTTCGGGGACTTTGCGATGATCTCGAAGCCTTTGTCAGCGTCGGTGAGTTCGTGGGCAATGCTCATGGTGACCTTGCCATCGACGATGGTGGGACGGCCTTTTACGTGAAACGAGATGAAGTCGAGCGGAACGGCTTTGCCGTCGGCGGCGCTTTTGCCGGAGCTGACGTGATCGAGAAAGTCCTGCAGGAATTTGTAGGCGCGTGGGCTGCCGGCGCCGGTAGTTGCGGGCCCGCCGACCCTGGCTCCGGGGAGTTCTGCGCGGACACCGCCGACAGCGTAGTCGTAGAGCTTCCAGTAGTCCTCGGGCGTGCTGTGCCAGTAGTCGATATCCGGCTCGTTCCAGACTTCGAAGTACCAGTCGAGCACAGCTTCGCGGCCGAAACGCTCCACGAGGTGTCTGGTGACGACGCGTACCAGATCACCCCATCTGGCGTAGTCCCTGGGCGGGTTGTTGGAGGCGCCGGAGACGGTGCTGTTCGGGTAGCGCACCTGGTACGGCTCGTGCCGATTGGGAAGGTTGGCGGCGAGGTCCTTTGGCATAAAGCCCAGCTCGACCATGGGACGGACGCCGGCTGCCTTGTACTGGTCGAAGATGGCGTCCAGGATTGTGAAGTTGTAGACGGGCTTTCCGTCCCTGTCTTCGCTGTAGACGTCGGTTGAGCTCCACTTCAGATCGACGTCGGCTTCGCCTTTTCCGCTGGTGAGCAGGTGGTGGGCGCGGATGTAGACGGGAACGGGGCTGAGGTCGTGCAGCTCGCGCAGCAGGCGTCTGCCGTCGTGCATGGTGGTGTAGTTGCCTTCGTCGTACCCGAACCATGCATAGATGGGGTTGTAGGCGCCGACGGCGGTGGCGAGGTCGACCGCGACGGAGACGGGCTTCTCCGGCGAAGCTGGAGGTGGTGGCGGCTGTGTGCCCTGCGCCCAGAGCAAGGCAGAGCTCAGCAGAAAGGCCGCGGCGGCAGTCCATCTCTCACGCGTTTGCATGCGAATTCCCCTCGGCAGACCCTGGAGTTTTAAGGGCTGCGGAGAATGGTATGCCCTTGTGCGCTGAGAGAGTTTCTCTGCCCTGAAGGTTTTTTTCGTGAATCATACGATGTCTCTGATCCATCGTATGGACGCAAGGAGTTCCTGGAGCTGGAAACGGGGTAAGTCGAGGATGGGCCTGGAGCGGCTGTCTTCCACTCCTTCCCTGCTCCGCTCTGGCGGACCTCTAACGGTAGAGTCTATCCAGGAAATCGGTAGAGTCTAGCCAGGAAATCGGTAGAGTCTATCCAGGAAATCGGTAGAGTCTATCGAGGAAATCGGTAGAGTCTAGCCAGGAAATCGCATAGAAGCACCAACCTTATCGAGGTAATTTTTGTCATGGCCACACTTCTCGCTGTTCAGTCCAGCCCTCGCGGCGACTACTCCATCTCGCGCACGCTGACCAAGAAGTTCATTGAAGATTGGGAGTCCGAGCACACCGGCGGCAACGTGGTGATGCGGGACCTGGTGAAGACGAAGCTGCCGTTTGTCGATCTTCCCTGGATTGCAGGGGCGTACACTCCCGCCGAGCAGCACTCGCCAGAGATCAAGGAAGCGATTTCGATCTCGAATGGACTGATTGCGGAGTTGATGGCGGCCGACCATATCGTGATCGGCACATCCATGTACAACTTCTCGATCCCGGCGATCCTGAAGGCTTATATCGATCATATTGTGCGCGTGGGCGTGACGTTTTCGCCCTCCTACGAGGGTTTGGTGAAGGGCAAGAAGGCGTCAGTCATCCTGGCCTCGGGCGGAGTTTATACGCCGGGCGCCCGCGCTGAAAGTTACAACGTTGCGTCGGCGTATTTGAAGCAGATTCTGGGATTCATCGGGATCACGGATGTAACGATCGTGCTTGCCGGGGGAACTTCGGCGATCGACAAGGGCGAGGCGAAGCTGCCGCAGTTTGTCGAACAGTTTGAGCCGGCCGTGCAGAGTGCCGCGATCCAGGGATGAATCTCCGCGAGTTGAGCTTGAGTATCTTTTGGACACGGACACGCGGCACTGGAAGGCGCGTCTTTTAGCGGCGTGGTGCTGGGTGATGGAGCCCCAGCGCCATTTTCTCTTGGAATACAAATCGGAGGCTGGGCGGCTCTGAAACCGGCATCCTAAAGTGCGAGAGATTTCCTTGGAGGTTTGACGATGGCACAGGGCAGAAGAGCAGCAGCAGTTCGGGTGGTGATTGTCGGTGGAGGGTTTGGCGGACGGTATGCGGCGATGCGGCTGGCGTATCGTCTACCGGCGGGATCCGAGCTGATTCTGGTGGATCGCAACGATTACATGCTGTACACGCCCATGCTGACCGAAGCTGCGGGCCGATCTGTGAGTCCACGGCATATTCAGGCGCCGAATCGGGAGCTATCGTCGAGGATTCGGCGTGTTCAGGGCGAGGTGCGGAGCGCGGATCTTCAGGCAAAGACGGTGACTCTGGCGGATGGCCAGACGCTGTCGGCGGATCATCTCCTGTTTGCGCTCGGATCGACGACGAGTTACCACCATGTTGAGGGAGCGGAAAAATACTGTTTGACCATGAAGACGCTGGAGGACGCTCGCCGGGTGCGCACGTTGGCGCAGCGCAACATTGAACGGGCGAAGGAGGCCGACAGCGCAGACGAACGCAAGCGGCTGGTGAGCTTTGTGGTCGCGGGTGGAGGGTACACCGGCGTCGAGACGATTGCGGCTTTGAACGACCTGGTTCGCGACACAGCAGAACAGGAGGCTGTGCCGGTCGAGGAGCTCGCGCTGACGATTGTGGAACCGATGAAGCGGCTGATGGGCGAGATGCCGGAGAGCCTGGCGACGTACGCCGAGGGACAGTTGCAGAAGGACGGAATTCGGGTGCGCACCGGGGTGGGCGTGAAGAGCGTGGCCGCCGAGAGCCTGACTCTGACCGATGGCGAGATTCTGCCTGCCGGCATGGTCATCTGGGACACGGGCATTCAGGTCAATCCTCTGGTGGCCAGCTTCGATTGCACCAAGGGCAAGAAGGGTGGAATCACGGTCGACAGCGCATTTCGGGTGACGGATCGGCCGGGAGTCTGGGCGATCGGCGATTGTGCCGAGATCCCGAAGCCGGATGGCAGCGGAACGTTTTTTGCGACCACGGCGCAGAATGCCACGCGCGAGGGGGTGCAGGTTGCCGACAATATTCTGGCTACCATCCGGGGGCGATCGGTTGCGCCGTTTCGCTATAAACAGATCGGCGAACTGGCGGTGATTTCGCGGTATATGGGCGTCGCCAACGTGTACGGTATCGAGGTCAAGGGCGTTGCTGCGTGGCTGATGTGGCGGGCTATCTACATTGCGAAGATGCCCAGCATGCGGCAGCGGATCGGGCTTTTGTTGGATTATGTGCGGCTGGCGTTTGGACGGCAGTTTGTCCCCGTGCGATGGAGGATCAGTGACGCGAAGGTCGGCCCTCAAAAAGGGACAACGACCTCGCTGCAGCTGCCGTCTCCGACGGAGGCTTAGAGCGCATTACCTCTAATTTGCTCTAAATCGCTGCGCTCGTCAGGAGGCCTGCGGGATTCTGGCCGACGCCGGCGGGGCTCTGCGCAGGTTGGGTCTTGCGAGGTCCGCGCTTGCGTGCAACGAGGACGCGGATTCGCTCCAGCATGTCCGCGGGCGAGCTGTCTTTCTTGGGAAGAAAGACGTCGGCACAGCAGGCGCGGTCGGCGGCATTGACGGTTCCTGAAAGAAGAATTGCGGGCAGTCCGGGGTGTTTGTATTTTGCGCGGCGGACGAGTTCGTTGCCGTCGACGCCGGGCAAGAGGAGATCGGAGAGCAGGAGGTCGATCGATCCGGGAAGATTTTGTCCGAGTAGATCGAGCGCGTCCTCGGAGCAGCGGGCGGCAAGCACGCGATATCCGCGAGTTTCGAGGAGAAAGGTGCGTACGGAGAGAACGTGTTCGTTGGCTTCGACGCAGAGGATGGTTTTCTTGGGACGCATGCTTTGGGCAATCTCGCTTCTGCCGCGGTCTCCCAAGTATGGGAGGGCGGCGGAGGGACCGCTCGTCTGCGCGGCTGCTGGTTGGCAGACGCAGAAGGGCGGCGACATTCGTGGGTCACCCTCGGGCGAGGCCGGCGTTTTTTGAGGGCGTCGATCTGGAGCACGGAGCTCGAAAGGTAACTCAGGACGAGGATCTCCTGAGCCTCCTTTTTGGAGGCTTTGCCGTACGCCAGGCGGACGCTTCAATGCGCGAGCCGTACCTAGAGATGAGGGCGCGAGCGACGACGGTTGCGCCGGGTGGAGCGAACCGAGCAGAGGCTACCGGCGCCGCACACGAGCCGAGGAGCGAGGACCGAGGAAGATTGGTCCGAGGGGGCGTGTGCGAGCGGAGGAAAGACGCTCTGAGGGGCGGCTCTCCACGGGAGCGGAGCGGTCGTCTCTCAATCAAATTGTTAGAGTTACAGGCGAAAGTACATGTGTTTTGAGGGCCTCGCCTGAATTGCATTCCGCGGGCTCATCAACAGCTCCAGCTCAGAGTACGAAGGGGCATCCAGGTTGGCAACAGCGATGAAAAAGCGAATGTGTGCAATGTTTGCCCTTGCCGTTTGCGACGGAATGTGGAAGGTCCACGGAATGCTGGAGATGAGGTGTGCGCGATATGTTGAAATCTCGTGAATCAGGACAGGAAAAGGTGGCCAGTTGCCACGGGGATGGTGCGACCCCCGACGAACACGTCGGAGACGGAGCCATCTTGGAGGCGAGCCTGCACGTGGATGCCGCTGGGTCGGAGGATCTCAATTCCCTGCTCCAGTATGGTCGGGTGCTCGCTCCGGACGAGGCCGTGCTGGACGAGCCAGGAGATGGCGCAACCGGAGGCGGAGCCGGTCGCTGGATCCTCGCCGCCGGGCCATTGCATACGAGCGTGCCAGTCTGCACCGGAGCCAGGCGCGGCTCGGGCGATCGAGAAGAAGAATTTGGCGCCGGTGGCTTCAAGGTAGGGCCGGGCGAGGGTTTGAGGGAGTCTAACCGGCGTGCGACATCGAGCGAACGGAGAGGGACGATGCAGAACGGCAGGCCGGTGGAGACGGTCTGCGCCGGGTAGACGGGGTCGAGGTCACCTGGGGTGAGGCCGAGGGCGCGGGCGAGGTGCTCGGATCTGTGTGCCGGGCCGAAGGTGGGATCGTTCTGGCGCATGGTTGCGAAGTTGCCGAGGTCGGTTGAGGACTCGGTGAGATCGAAGCGGACCGTATCGAAGTGCACGGGGATCGGGCCGACCGGGAGTTGAAGGGTAATGGTCTGCTCGCCGCGAAAGACGGGATGGTGGTTGAAGATCCACGTGGCTGTGCCGAGCGTGGGGTGACCGGCGAACGGGAGCTCTTCGGTGGTGGTGAAGATGCGGACTCGGACGCCGCGGGCCTGCTCGGTGGCGGGGTCGCGGGGGAGGATGAAGGCGGTTTCGGAGAGGTTGGTTTCGCGGGCGATGGCCTGCATCTGCTCGGTGGAGAGATCGGTGGCGTCGTGAAAGATGGCGAGGGCGTTGCCTTCGAGCGGGCGTTCGGCGAAGACGTCGACGATGCTGAAGGCGAGCCGACGAGTGGTCACGGGTGGGTTTGACATGGAGACTCCAGGAGGGCTATGGTCAGGATGACCGCAAACGGGAGAAGAACCTGTCTCCCATGCTAGCCCTGGGCTGGCTGCGGCAAAGTTTGGAGCCGACGATGACGACCGTGACGGCGACCTTGGAATCCGTGGGAAAGACGCCTCCGAGTGAGGCGGGTTGCTCGAACCCCTTGTGCACCTGCTCGCCGTGTCTGTGTTCGCCGTGTCTGTGCGGCGCGGGCAGCTGTTGCTCGAAGCCGGCAAGGGTGAGTTCATGAGCGGATCGCGGTAGGACAGTTTGAAGCGAGCAGCGCGAGACCCACCCAGAGCCAGAGCTGGGTGGGTTTCTCTTTGGGCTGTGGCGCGAGTCGGATCGATGCCGCCAAACATTTCGATAGACAACCTTGAGGCAACCATAGGGAGGAAGATCTGATGAGTGAGTCACGGATTCCAAGGATTCTGGAGCATGCACCGGATTTTGAGGCGAAGAGCACGCATGGCGTGATTCGTCTGAGCGACTATACGAGCAAGGGAAAGTGGGTGCTGCTGTTTTCGCACCCGTCCGACTTCACTCCGGTCTGTTCGACGGAGTTTATCGAGTTTGCGAAACGCAGCGACGACTTCGACCGGCTGAATGTACAGCTGATCGGGGTATCGATCGACTCGATCTACTCGCACATTGCGTGGGTGCGGGATATTGAGCAGTTTGCCGGGGTGCAGGTGAAGTTTCCGGTGATCGCGGATCTCGACCAGAGGGTGTCGCAGTCGTACGGCCTGGTGCATGAGGCGGTGAGCGATACGGCGACGGTGCGGTCGGTGTTTGTGATCGATCCAAAGGGGAATATTCGGGCGCTGCTGTACTACCCGATGCAGCTGGGGCGCAATGTGGATGAGCTGATCCGCATCTTCCAGGCGCTCCAGACGGTGGATGCGAATGGCGTGAGCTGCCCGGCGAACTGGGTTCCCGGCGAGCAGGTGATTGTGCCGGCGCCGGCGACGCAGGAGGACGCGGCCAAGCGTACGAATGGCGGCGGTGTCGGCATGGATGTGAAGAGCTGGTACTTGTCGAAGAAGGACTTGCCGGCTGCGGTGAAGTAGGGCTTTTTCGGTTTCACGCGCGGCGCGATGCCGGGCCGCGCGGACGGGCACCGATGGCGAAGTGGCTAACGCGCTGGTCTGCAAAACCAGTATTCATGGGTTCAAATCCCATTCGGTGCTCCATTCCAGTGTTTTCGTAGTTAGCTGTACCGTTCGACTTCGGCGAGGAGTTTGAGTTTGCGGTCGGGTGGCAGGAAGCTGGCCTCGATGCCGTTGGCGGCGATCTCGCGCATCTGGTCGAGGGAGAACTCGTACTGCTCATGGGCGGTGACGTATTCGTCGAGCAGGTTGGCTCCGAACATCGGTGGATCGTCGGAGTTGAGGGTGATCATGAGGCCGGACTCGAAGTAGAGGCGGACGGGGTGGGCTTCGTAGGAGGGGCAGCAGCCGGTGCGGAGGTTGCTGGTGACGTTGAGTTCGAGCGGGATCTGGCGCTCGGCGAGGACGGTCATGAGCTCAGGGTCGTGCTGGGCTGAGAGCGCATGTCCGATGCGTTCGGCGCCGATGTTGACCGCGGCCCATATGCTTTCGGGGCCGGTGGATTCGCCGGCGTGGGCGGTGAGGTGGAGGCCGGCGTCGCGGGCCGTGGCGTAGATGTCGCGGAACTGGTCGGCTGGACCGCGGGCTTCGTCGCCGCCGATGCCGATGCCAACGATGGAGGGGAAGCGCCGGCGGAGTTCGGCGGCCTTGCTGAAGGCGCGGCCGGCGGCTTCGGGGCCGAAGTGGCGGACGGCGTCGATGATCCAGAGGACGGTGGTGCCGAAGTCCTGCTCGGCGCGGGTTCGGCCCTGCTCGATGCTGTGGACGACCTCGTCGACGTCGAGGCGGCCGAAGTGGAGGAGGATGCCGAAGGAGATGTAGACCTCGGCGTGGCGGACGCCTTGGCGGCTGAGGTCGCGGACCATGTTGTAGGTGATGAGTTCGTAGTCGCGCGCGTGGTGGAGGCGCTCGGTGACGGCTTTGAAGCTCATCAGGAAGCTGCCGAAGTCGGTGTACTGGTAGAGGTTGCCGGCCTGATCGAGGGTCAGGGCTGAGGGGTCGTTGCGGGTGGAGAGCTCGACGAGCGTTTCGGGGGTGATGGAGCCTTCGAGGTGGAGGTGGAGCTCGACTTTGGGGAGGTGCCGGAGCCAGGTGCGGGGGTCGGTTGCGGGCATCTGTTCAGGATAAAGGTTTGCCGGCCGGTGGAACGCACCCGCTGCGCTCCGGGGTCGAGAGGACAGTTCGCGAGAGGACAGTTCGATGTCCGGTCGGGGCTGGCGTTCTCCATCGGAGGTTGGAGATGGAAGGCATCCTTTGGACGCATGACAGGGGTTCTCTGGACCGGATAGGCTTTCCCGTGTTCCCTGTTCCCACTTTCACGTCGATCGCCGATCGGTTGGCGGACGGACGTGCGCAGACCTTGATCGTTCTCTGGAGATTTGTCTTGAAGATGCTGCCCCTTGTTCGCATAGCTGCCTTTGCGTTCGGTGTGAGTACAGTGTGCGTCCCGATGGTTGCGCAGACGATGGATGACGGCGTTATGCTGCCGAAGCGGAGCGTCTTCGCGGGCGTGCTATACACGCACGACGCCTGGGATCATTACTGGGAGGGACCGCGGGAACGCACCAACGGCAACATGGGAACGGTGACGACGCAGGCTACCACCTTTACGGGGAACTACGGTTTGTTTGACCGGGTAAACGTCCTGGCGGAGGTGCCGTACGTGTGGACGAGGACGAGTCAGGGGGTTCTTCACGGGCAATCCGGCATTCAGGACCTGACGCTGGCGGCGAAGATGAATCTGTTCAACGTGCCGCTCGCAAGGCGGCGTGTGCGAGGTCTAGCGCTTCATGGGATCGGCGTTGTCTCGGGATCTGTTCCGCTGACGAACTACACGCCGGATCTGCAGCCGCTGTCGCTGGGGACGCATAGCAAACGCCTGTCGGCGCGGACGACCCTGACGGTGCAGTCGGAGCGCGGATTTTACTTCAACAGCTCCGTTGCGTACACGTGGCGGGGCAATGTGACGCTGGATCGATCGTCGTATTACACCAATGGGAAGCTTTACTTTTCCGACCAGGTGGGGATGCCGAATCTGGTGGACTACAACATCAACGTCGGATACTACCGGCACAATCGCATGCTGACCGCGAACCTGATGCAGGAGCGGGCGCGGGGGGGCGGGGATATACGTCGTCAGGACCTTCCGTTTGTGTCGAATCGGACGGACTACACCCGGGCCGGAATGTTGGCGATGGCGCCGTTGCCGATACGCGGACTGCGCGACCTATGTTTGCAGTTTGCGTATACGTACACGTTTGACGGCCGCAATGTGGGCCAGTCGAGCACATTTACACCGGGTCTGATGTACCGGTTCGACAGGGAAAGGTCTCACGGCAAATGATCGCGACAGGTTGTTCTTTTCGACGTTTTTTCTCGCTTGCGGTCTGGGTGGGCGTGGTTTTTTCCGTTGTGAGTTGCGGCAAGGAGATTGAGCCGATCCAGCCGCTGCCGGTGGCGACGCCGAGCAGCGCGGACGCCAATGCGGGGTCGTGGAAGATGATTGTGCTTTCGGGGCCGACGCAGGTTGCGGTCCCGGCTCCGGCGGCGGTGAACGATCCGGGGTATGTGAGTGAGTTGGCGGCGATCAAGACGGCGCAGAGTTCATTGACGAGCGCGCAGAAGGCCAATATCACGTACTGGAGCGCGGGCGGCGTGCTTCGATGGAACCAGATTCTGCGGGAGATGGTGGCTCGGTCGGACCTGCCGCCGGCGCCGAATCCGGACGGCAGCTATCCGAGTCCGAGCGCGGCGAATCCGTTTGCCGATCCGCAGTATCCGTTCAGCAATCCGCCGTATGCGGCGCGGGCGTACAGCTATGTTTCGGTGGCGCAGTACGATGCTTTGAAGGCGGCGTGGTATTACAAGTTTCTTTACAACCGAGCTTCGCCGTATGTGAATGACGGGGGTATTCAGAGCTTGCTGCCGAAGTCGGGCGTGCCTTCATATCCATCGGAGGATGCTGTGCTTTCGGTGGTGAATGCGGAGCTGCTGAAGCTGTTGTTTCCGGTTTCGGCGGCCGAGATCACGCAACACGAGACGGATCAGCAACAGGCGGCGATGCTTGCGGGGCGGGCCTCGGCGTCCGATATTGCGGCGGGCGTTGCCCTGGGGCAGGCGGTGTTCAAGATCTTCTCCGCGCGGGCGGCGGGCGACGGGATGAAGGCGGCGGGGGGCAATGCCGCGCTTTGGGCGTCGCTGGCGAGCAAGACGACGGCGAAGGGAGAGATTGCGTGGGTGAGTCAGGATATTCCGGCGCGGCCACCGATGCTTCCCGTGTTTGGCAGTGTGAAGACGTGGATGATGCCGGCCGACAGGCTGGTGGCGGAGCGACCGGGGCCGCCGCCATCTACGTCTTCGGCGCAGATGCGGGCGGAGCTGGCCGAGGTGCGCGAGAGCGTGAATCACGCGACGTCGGAGCAGATGGCGACGATTTATAAGTGGGGGGACGGCGTAAGCACGGTGACTCCGCCGGGGCACTGGAACGCGATTGCGGAGCCGTATATCGTTGCGGGAAATTTCAGCGAGGTGCGCGCGGCGCGGACGTATGCGTTGATCAACATGGCGCTCCATGACTCGGCGGTGGCGTGCTGGGACACCAAGTACACGTACTTCAATCCCCGTCCGACGCAGCTGGACCCGAGCATCAAGACGCAGATTGCCCTGCCGAATTTTCCGTCGTACGAGTCGGGGCACTCGACGTTTTCAGCCGCCGCGGCGTCGGTGCTGTCGACCTTGTTTCCGAGCGATGCGGCGAGTTTTGCGGCGATGCGGGACGAAGCGGGGATGTCGCGGATGTATGCGGGCATCCACTTTCGCTCGGACATCACGGTCGGGATTGGCCATGGGACGCGCGTGGCGGCGTACACGGTAAAGTTCGCGCAGACGGATGGCGCGAACTGAAGTATTACTTTTTGCTTCCTGTTCCTCAAAAGGAGGCGATCTTATTGTGGCGCTCCCTGCTAGGATCTGTGTGTCTTTCAGGTATGCGACCGATGCGACTGAAACTTTTGTTTGGCCTTCTGCTTTTGGTTTTTCGAGTTCTGCTCTTTACGCCGGGGCTGACGGCGCAAGCGCCAGCAGCTGCTCTCACATCTGGTGCCGGGCCTGCTCCGTCTGCCGCGGGTGCTGTGGCTCCGCCGAGCAAGGCAAGCTATGGGGCGGAATCGTTTGTATTCGAGCATTGGGACTCGGTGTACACGTTTGTGGCGGACGGGACGGGGTCCAGGGAGGGCACGGTCGCGGTTCGGGTGCAGAGTGAGGCCGCGGTGCGCGAGCTGGGCGTGTTGACGGTTCCTTTCGCGAGTGCGTCGGAGCGGGTGGAGATTGTGTATGCACGGGTGCGGCGGACGGATGGGAGTGTGCTTGAGACGCCGGTGGGAGATGCGTTGGAGTTGCCGGACCCGGTGACGCGGGCGGCACCGTTTTACAGCGATCTGAAGCAGAAGCAGCTGCCGATCAAGGGGTTGCGGCCGGGAGACACGCTGGAGTGGAAGGCGCGGGTGACGCGCAACAAGGCGGATGCGCCGGGCCAGTTTTGGGGGCAGGAGACGTTTTCAGACAACGGTGTGGTGCTGTCGCAGAGGTTGGAGCTGCGGGTTCCGGAGGGAAAGCCGATCAATGTTTGGAGCCCGACCTTGAAGCCGACAGAGACGGTGGAGGGCAAGGAGCATGTTTATCGCTGGAGTACGGCGCATCTGGAGCCGACGGCGGGAAAGGAGGCCGAAGCGGCCAAGGAGTTGAAGAAGAGACGGGTCTGGACGGAGGCCGAAGAGGTGGACGCCATGCAGGGCAAGCTGCCTTCTGTGGCGTGGACGACGTTTCGGAGCTGGGACGAGATTGGCGCGTGGTATCGCGGGCTGGAGGGCGAGCGCATGGTTCCGGATGCGGAGGTGAAGGCGAAGACGTCCGAGTTGATTGTGGGGAAGACGACGGAGGAGGCGAGGGTTCAGGCGGTGTATGCGTACGTCGCGACGCAGATCCGGTATGTCGGCGTGGCGTTCGGGGTGGGACGGTACCAGCCGCACGCGGCAGCGGAGGTTTTGCACAATCAGTATGGGGATTGCAAGGACAAGGAAACGCTCCTGGCGGCGATGCTGGCGGCGGCGGGGGTGCGAGCCGACGCTGTGCTGATCGGGGCGGGTATCCGGTTCAACGAGGCGGTGCCGTCGCCGGCGGCGTTCAACCACCTGATTACGCGGGTGAATGTGGCGGGAGCTCCGGTATGGCTGGACGCGACGGCGGAGGTCGCTCCGTACGGGATGCTGTCGTATGCGATCCGGGACAGGGAGGCGCTGTTGGTTCCGGAGGTGGGCACGGCACGTCTGGAGCGGAGTCCGGCGCGGATGCCGTTTTCTTCCTTTCAGAAGATGGACGCGGTGGGAACGCTGGATGAGGAGGGGACGTCGAAGTCGCGGCTGGTCCTGACTGCCCGAGGCGACGATGAGTTGGCCATTCGGAGTGTGGTGCGGCAGATCGCTCCGGCGCAGTACGATGAGTTGGTGCAGAACCTGTCGCGTGGCATGGGGTATGCCGGGATGACGAGCAACGCGGAGGTGAGCCGGCCCGAGGATACGACGGAGCCGTTCAGGATCAGCTACGACTATAAGCGCGAGAAGAATGGGGACTGGGAGCATCTGAAGATCGTTCCGCAGCTGACGCCGGTGACGCTGCCGGTGGTGGATGAGGCGGAACCGCCGGTGCGGTCGATCCAGCTGGGGGTGCCGCGGGTGGAGAGCTCGACCTCTGCGATGAAGCTGCCGGCGGGCTGGACGGCGGAGTTGCCGGAGGCGGTGCATGCGAAGTCTGCGTATGCGACCTACGACCTGACGTACCGTTGGGATCGCGGAACGGTGTATGCCGAGCGGCGGATTGAGGTGTTGAAGGACCAGGTGCCTGTGGCGGCGTGGAAGGCGTACAAGAAGTGGGGGGACACGGTTGGGCTGGGGAATGAGAACTTCATATCGCTGACGCGGGCGGCCGGGAACCCGACGAGTCCAAAGGCGGCAAAGGCGGAGGCGGCGAAGACGGAGGGGGCCGATGCCGGGGCGGAATCCGCTGGAGCCGATGCGAAGGTGCCTCGACTGAAGATTCATGGAACCAAGCTGCCGGACGCCGAGGCGGTGACGCTGCTGCAGACCGCCTTTGCATCTCTCCAGGAGCACAATCTGGGAGCGGCGCAGGAACAGTTGGACAGGTTGCAGGACGGGAACCCCGAGCAGAAGGGTCTGTGGGCGGCGTATGGAGCTCTGAAGATGCAGCAGGGCCAGACCACGGGAGTGATCGAGGACTTGAACAAGGAGCTGAAACTGCACCCGGACGAGACACCGATCTACGGGATGTTGGTGCAGATGGAGCGCGCTACGGGGAAGAAGCAGGAGGCGATGGCTTCGCTGCGGGCGTGGGAGATCGCGGACACCTCGAATCCGGCGCCGGTGGTGCAGTTGATGGCGATGCTGCTCGAGGACGGCGATGGCCGTGGGGCGGTGAAGGAGGGCGACGCTGCACTCGCGAGACTGCCGGAGCATGGCAAAAAGGATGAAGCGCTGCAGATGGAGGTGGGTCGGGCACAAATGCTGGCGGGCGATACGCAAGCAGGCACGAGGACCCTGGTGGCGGTGCTATCGACGACCGAGAGCCCGCTGACGATGAACGACGCGGCGTATGAGCTGGCGGAGGCCGGGCAGAGCCTGCCACTGGCCGAGAGCAAAACACGGGCCGCGCTGGACAAACTGGCGGAGGAGAGCAACAGCTGGACGCTGGACGAGAGTTCGCAGACGATGGAGGGAAAGACGCACCTGATTGTGGCGACGTGGGACACGCTGGGATGGGTGCTGTTCCGGGAAGGAAAGGCGGACGAAGCGCAGACGTATCTGAACGCGGCATGGCGCAACCTTCAAAATGCGGATGTCGGTGAGCATCTTGCGGCCGTTGCTATGTCGCGAGGCGACAAGGACGCGGCCGTGAACGCGGATGATCTGGCTCTGGCGACGATTCCGGGCTACGACATGATGGGCGTGCGAACACCTCCGAACGCTCGGCAAAAGAAGTTGAAGGAGCAGATCGAATCGCTGCGAAAGTCGGGGGCGAAACTGAAGGCGGGAGATTCTGAGACGAGGCTGCAAAGTTTGCGCAAGATCTCGCTGGGAGCCGCGGGAGGTGCGACGGGCACGGCCGAGTACCGGATGCTGCTGAAGCGAGAGGGCGTGGCCAAGCTGGAGAGGATTGGAGCGAAGGAGGTTTCGGGAGGGGATGCTCTGGTGCGGAAGGCTTCGCTGACGAGCTTTTTTCCGGCTGGGTCGAATGCGGCGCTGGTGCGAAAAGGCTTTCTGAACTGCCACTCGGGCGTGTGTGAGCTGGTTCTGGAACCTTAGGGGACGATTCGGAGGTGGTGTAGAGAGGAGCAAGAGCCACGGCAGATCGCCTTCGGGAATGACAACAAAAGGCCCTCTACACCAATTGCTACGTTGCCGTAGGGACGATTACTGGGCGGGTCTTGGGGCGAAGTAGCCTTTGCGGGCTCGGACGTGGTACCGGGGGTCGAGGGACTGGAGATAGATGGTGCGGAAGGAGCCGTCGGCTTTGAAATTGGCGGGGCGGTATTCGAGGGAGTACTGGGAGCGGAGCTCTTCTTCGATGTTGCGGAAGCCGATGGCGACGTCTTCGAGTTTGACGGGGTAGAAGGCCTGTCCGCCGGTGGCTTCGGAGATGGCTCGGAGGACTTCGTCGCCTTTGTCTTTGGAGGGGCTGACGTTGGTGGAGATGCTGTAGACGATGGTTTCGGAGCGCTGGCACATTTTGATGGCGTCGGTCTCGAGGGCGCGGGAGTAGTTGTCGTTGCCGTCCGAGACCAGGACGAGGGCTCGGCGGACGGGGTCGGTGTCGCGGAGGGTGAGCATCTGGTCTCGGCAGGTTTTGTAGAGGGCGTCGAAGAGGGCGGTGCCGCCGCCGGGGCGGAGACGGCGGACGCCCTGGTTGAGGAGGTCGACGGAGGAGGTGAAGTCCTGGGCGAGGTTGGTGTTGATGTCGAAGCCTTCGATAAAGGCTCGGTCGTTCTGGTGGAGCACCTGGAGGAAGAACTCGACGGCCGAGTCCTGTTCGAACTGAAAGCGTTGTCGGATGGAGGAGGAGGTGTCGAGGAGGATGCCGACGCGGAGGGGGAGGTTGGTTTGCTGGCGGAAGCCGAGGACGGCTTCGGGGGGGCGGCCGTCGTCGAGGAGGCCGAAGCTTTGGCGCTGGAGGCCGGTGATGAAGCGACCGCGCTTGTCGGTGACGGTGAAGATGAGGTTGACTTCGCGGGCCTGGACGCGGATGGTGGGGACGGCGGCACAGTTCCTCCTGCC